>CAZYAN010000012.1:0-76047 GCA_964645585.1 uncultured Opitutales bacterium | reverse complement strand
CGCGTCCGCCGATCGATGACATTGAAACCTACTGGTCGCCGCTGGAGAAGGCACAAGCAGCTCAAATGCTGACGCGATCGATCATCGGGACATCATTGACAGTGCGCGACGGAATGAAAGCATTGATCGAAGAAACGAGCGCAGACGAGCTGATTGTTGTTTCCGATATTTACGATCATGCCGCGCGACTGCGTTCGTTCGAACTGATCGCGGACTGTTTTACACAGGGTTGAATTATTCGTAAAAGTTGCTTTACCTCAAAAATTTTCTCGCGGCACGCTTAGGTAATTGTTATTACCGACCCCCTCTGATGAAGCGCTTCGGATTAACAAACTTTCCGGGAAGCAGGTTCGTGTATCCGTTCCGCGCGCATTCCATGGGTTCCTTCGTATCGATGTCACCATCTGAAAATGTCAGCTGTCTCTCCAGTGTTTCCCTTCGCGAAGCCGCGGCCTGTTGTTTTTCCTGAAGTCATTGTCGCCGCCTGATACGCCGACATTCTTTCCGTCCTCGTTTAACAACTCCTTCTATGCCTCTCTCTCTCCTTTTCCGCACTCGCGCGGGCGGTTTTCCGAGTTCCGTGTTTTTGGCTCTGATTCGCATGATCGGCATCACTGTGCTGATTGGCCTGGCACCCAGCCTGGCAACCGCCGAAACCTATACCACTTCCGCGACGACCTTCTCCGGGTATGTGTCACCTGGATACGTGATCGATTCCGACCGCGCGATTGATTACGCGTATGACTCGCAACCGTTCACCCACCCCAACTACAAACGGTGGTATCTACCCGTTCAGGCCACGGGCACAGTTGGCGCCGATCCGGGCGGCCCCACGCGAACTCTCCGGATGGCTTTCAGCCTGGTGGATACCTCGACGGGAGAACTCGTCGACCTCCAAAACGTCGCAACCGAACAAACAACCACGATCCTCTACAGCGCGGCGGAATCGATCAGCGGGAACGGTTCCGCCCAGTTTACCGCCAATCTGGTCATCGATCCTAACGTTCAGCTCGACCCAAACCGTTTCTACCGTGTGCGGGCGCAGTTGCAGCGCCGCGATATCGTCTTCTTCGACGGCTTGTTCCTTCTTGTCTGGACGAATGTCGGCAACCCGCACGACGCAGTGACTGCCCGCAATTTTGTCCACTTCAAGGGCCCGTGGGGAACAGACGCCGCGCGAAACGTGATCGCCCGCGGCAATTCACACAGCTTCGTCCGCCGCTATGCATTGAAAAATGTACCGGCGCGCGCGCGGTTTGCCACTAACATCAATTACACGCTCTACCGCTACGATGAACCGCACACAGCCAGCGCCACAGCGGATTCCATCGCCGTTCGCCTGACGGCGCAGCTGTTCGATGCCGCGGATCCGGGGACACCGATCGCGCTCACGCAATCTCTCTACACGGAAAACGTGGCCGTTTCGCGGACGCTTAACAGCTCCGGCGTGCGCGTGCCGTCGGCGGTTTCTCGCAATTTCGAGATCAATTTCGAGCCGGCGGTCCAGCTCGATCCGGTCAACGGCAATTACTTCGTCCGCGTGACGGTGGCCCACATCGAGACGCCGCCGGGGGCAATCGTCACCAGCAACTCCATTGACACGTTTGCCTCCCGCTTTCTTCACCTCAACGGCTCCCTTCGCTTCGGGTCGATTCAGACGACTTTGACCGACCTCGTTTCGGTCAACGCGCCCGGGGTAATTTCCAACGGAATGAACCTGACCGCCATCCAAGGCGCGCACGGTGTTCTGGACGGCGGCGGCCACACATACGGTCCCGGAAACATCGATGTCTCGGTCGATTCGTCCGGCGCCGCGTTCTGCCGCGCTCCGTCAGCCATCGCCCTGGTTCCGCCGTCAATGCCCGACCGCGGCACTGTTCAAGGCGTCAGTTTCGACCGGCAGGGCATCACACTGTCCGCCAGCGGCGCGTCCGGCCCTGTCGCCGTCATTCTGCCCGCCGGGTTCGGCCTGGCGCAAACCGACACATCGAAACGCCTCGACCCGCGGCTGTACGTCGATCCGATTCCGCTGGGGCAGGACTTGAACCCCCTCGTCGACCCGACCGTCGCCTTCCCCGGAACACGGTACGCCGTCGAAGAAAGCAAACCGATCGCGGTCGCCGTCAACAAGGTCGTCTGGGAGGTCGGACTCGGCAGGTTCATCGCCCAGCCGATCGCCGCAAGCACCGCGGTTTACATCCGGTATGCCGAGATGCAAGCTCTCGACAACGTCACCTTGCCCGCGGACGAGAAAATCAAGCGATCAAACGAGCTCTATTACCGGTCAACCGTGGGTGTTGATTCGGATGTCATCGTCCGTACCGGCCACAACGGAGGTGCCGAAATGTCGGCGAAATTCAAACTCGATCCTTCACTGATTTTTGGTGCCGGGAAACCGCAGAAAGTGCAAACCCACTTTCCCTGGAACGCGACCTTCTCGATTTCCGGCGGGCAAATCGCCATCGAAAACGATCGGATCGATCCGCAAGACAGCTATCTTGATCTTGCCGATCCGGAAGTGAGCGTACCGTGGTTCTCCGGCTGCTCCCTTCCCTCCTGCGAACCGATCAGCGAAGACGACCTCGATTATGCAACCCTGCAGATCCTGGATGATGGAACCGGACACAAGCGTCTTCGTATCTCTCGGGATGGCGGCCTTTTCGCCGCGGGAGTGTTCGCCGACAAGCTGGATCTGAAATGGGGCTACATCCCCGCCCTGGGCGATTATGCGCACAGGGTGCTGACACCCTTCACCGAAGCCCGAGTAGCCATCGCCGGACACTTCACGCACGGCGCGGACACGATGGGGCTCGGACTCGGCCAGATCTACGGTCCGGGCGCCGTCCTGCTCTCTGGCGTTGATGAAAACGGAGTTCTCACTGAGCGGCCGCTCCTGGAGTTTGCCGGTACCCCTTATCAACAAGGGTTCGCCGATTATCCGGGACTGAATCTCCGCCTCGGCCCGCCCGACGCTGATCCGTCTGGATTCGACGGACTCAGCCTCCTCGCGGGCAAAGAATACGGCCCGTACGCCCTGAAAAATCGTTCGAAATATTACATCCGTGCCAGCGGCGTCAGCGGCATTCACGACAAAGTCTTCGGCTCGCCGGACGCCGTGGATCTTTATGGATACGACGTTACGCTGACCAATTTTGGACTCGCCTTCTTGAGCAACATCAACGTCGATTCCCGCACCAATGGCGACATCTACCTCCCGTATCCGTCCGACATCGACATTGCGTTTGACGAATTGACCTTCCATTGCAATGGCAGCCTCGACAAAGCAAAGGTCGGGGAGGACAGCGGGGAACAAACACTGTCCTACTGGCTCGCCCCGATCGATCTCCACACGATGGAGTTCGTCACGGACAACGCGTGCGATCCGAAAGAAGGCTTCCTCGCGCTCGGTGTCACCGGCTATTCCTCCCACATCAAGGAGCCGCTGCACGGAACGCTCGGCGTCTTCAATCATGGAAACCTGATTCCAAAAGAGTTTGGACTGTCGGGTATCGACTCCCGGCTGAAAATGCCGACCAAGACGATCATCCGCGGACCTAAACGCCAAACGACCCAGGGCGGCGACGAAGAATACCACCTTACTCCGGCGGTCGATGCCTACTTCAACAATCCCGGCCAGCCCGGCGACAACTGGAAGGTTACCCAAGCTCAACATCCGGTCGGAACCGGATTCATCAATATCGCGGGCCGCCTGAAAGTTGCCTTCTTCGAAGCGATGCCGGCCCACCTTCAAACCAGTTCCAATCGCCCGCCCGAAGGAAATGATCCGCCCGGCACGTGGGGGACCGCCGTCCTCCACGTGGCCAATGGCAAATGGAAAATCGGCGGTGCCGACAGCGCGTATTTTGGAAGCGGATACCACGATACTTGGAACCGCGGCCTCCCCTATCCGAACGGTGCCGGCGGCACGGGAGAATCACTGGAAACCTACCGCACAAGTCCGGCCTTCTACCCCTTCGTCCAGCAAACCTGGCTCGGCGGCTCAATCGTCCTGAAATACAAGGTTCAGTGGAACAGCAGCACCCGGAGCTTCGTATCGCTTGACGCGGCCGAGTCGCTCGACGCCGGCGACGGCTACTCGCCGGCCGATACCCGGGACTTTGTGGTCGTGCAGGTCGACCATCGTCTGACCTACCTCAGCGCCGAACGCGCGGAGCTGGCGTTCGGCATCGAATACGACGGCCTGCCGACGATCAACCTCGCCAATTTCGTCGTCAATCAGCTCGATGAGGCCACCGGCGTTTTCAAAGCGGTCACCGACGCCGGGCTCGATCTCCTGTTCGACTCGCTCGACAGCGCGATTGAAGATCTCGCCCGCGCGCTCAACGACAACCTCCGCGGCTTCTACGGCCAAATTCTCGACGAGCCGCTCGATACCTTTATCGACAACACCTACGCCTACCTGCAAACGGAATGGACAACGCCCGGAAGCACTTGGGCCAGCAATGGCATCGTCCCGTCATTGAATACCCAGTTTCAAAACCATTTGCAGAATAACGTATTCTCCCAGCTCAATCCTGCGATCGGCGACGCCCTCGGCATCCTTGGCGAGCTGACGCGCATTCTGACTGTGGTCGAAGACAGCCTCGTGACGATCCGGGACGACTTCCTCGCCACCGATCCCAACACCCAGCAGCTCCTCGCGATCAAGAGCCTGACCCGTGAACTGATCAAGGTGCTCTCGACCGAGGTCGACGGGACGCTGGCGTCGATCCTCAGCGCCGCCGGCGTCGACCAGAAGCTGAGCGATCTGCTCGATCCGCTGCTGGAAGACGTCAAACCCACCGTCGCCCAGCTCCATGACGTGGTCGCGCAGCTCGCCGATGTCGTCGGCCAAATCCGCGGAACGCTCGACGGGGTGGTTAATACCGACTTCAGCGATCACCTTGAAGGCATTTTCACCGGTGCCGCTCCGGAGTTTCAAGATCTGCGAATCGAGGCTGAGCTCTACGTGAGGCAGCAGCTTGAGCAATTCGGACCGAACAAAAACTTCCTCGCTCGCGATCCGGAAGAGATCAAGACGCTCATTCGCAACGCCGTCTATGACCGCCTGCTCGACACCGCGTTCGTCGAACAGTCGCAGGTCGCGATCAAGCAGCGTCTCTACGATGTCGAACACGCGATTCGCCAAGGTCTCGACAGTGCGTTCGCCCAGGTCAACACCCTCGTCAAAGAAGCACTCAGCAGCTTCCTCACGAATCTTGATGATTCGATGAACGGGGTCCTCGGCGAGTTCTCAGACCGCATGGGTTCCGCTTCCCTGCAAGGCTACGCAATCTTCAATGGCGACGCGCTGCGAAAGGTCCGCATCGACGGCAAGTTCGAGATGCAAATCCCGACCGAGATCTCGATCAAGGCGTTCTTGGAAATCAATCAATATACCTCCGCCGACCAGCCGCCGGGCTGTATCGTGCTCGAGCCCGGCGAGGCCTTGACCGAAGTCGAAATCGGCGCGCTCGATGTCGGCGCCAACTTCCTTGGCGAGATCCGGGTCAATATCACCGCGAAATTCAGCATGATGAGCACCGGCGACGCTTGGACGCTCCGGCCGAACGGCATGGGCGGCAGCTTCGCCCTCGCGAGCGGAGAGGTCAGTTTCGAGGCATTTACCCTGACGGACTTCGCGTGCGGCGTAATGTTCGGCGCTACCGAAAACTACGTCACCGCCGCCCTCGGGATGCAGATCGGTTCCTGGGGCGCGAAAGGCGGCGTCTTCTTTGGACGAACCTGCACCTTGGATCCGATCGAGCTCTGGGATCCGTTTGCCGCGAGCGCGCTGGGCGAGCCAAATCCGTCCTTCACCGGCGCCTACGTCTACGGTGAGGCGCACATCCCGGTGTCGGAAGCGATTCTCGGCATCCCGGCGTCATGCTTCTTCCAGATCACAGCCGATGCCGGTTTCGGCTTCTTCTATTTCATCGAAGGACCGACCTACGGCGCCCGCGCGGCCCTCGGTGTCGGCGGCGAGGTCCTCTGCCTCGTTTCCATCAAAGGCCGCATCGACATGATCGGCTTGCGGGCCGGATCGACGACACGCCTGAAAGGCACAGGAAAGGTGAGCGGCGAAATTGGTCCGTGCGCCTTCTGCATCAAATTCAGCAAATCCGCCACGATCGAAACCGAAATCGGCTCGGACGGCTCCATGAGCGGGGCCGGGGGAGTATGATCAGACTATCTATCGCCATGAAAACATTCCTTTCTCGGCTTCCCGCGCGGAGAACGTCTCTTCGCTCTCTCCTCTTGGGAACAGCGCTTCTGCTCTCCGCCGCGTCGGCTTCCGCCCAGGACGCTCTCCCCGTACAAGAGTCGATTTTCACCGCCGGCGTCACCGCGGAAGGCGGCGGCCAGACGTGGGCGTACCTGATCTGGCAAAGCAACGCGCCCGAGCTGCTGCCCGGCACCAGCTACAGCATCTGGGTCAAGGAGGGCGCCGCGAACGCGCTCGGCCCCTATACGCGGGCGGCCGTGGTCAATTTGCAAGTCGATCCGCTCGCCATCTCCGCCTTGGTCGATCGCGCGGTTCACGCCCTCGGCGAAGATCCGGTCGCTCTCGAGAATACCATCACCAATCTCTTCGAGGATCTCGCCACCGGGTCCATCGGCCTGCCGGAAAAAATCTCCGGCGTCATCCTCGGCGCCCTCACTGAAGATCGCCATGTCGAGAACCTCCTTCTTGCCGCCCGCCGCCACCCGGCCCTGAATATGGCGCTCGGCCAAGCGGTCGCCCTGCCGATTCCGCCCGCGGGGGACATGACGTTTGAGATCCGCGAACATGACTCGGCCCGAAACGCGGATCTCGGTGTTGTGGGGCGCGTCACGGTCAATCACGCCGCGCCGGTGCTGCTGCCGCCGCCAACCGCGGTCGCGGCGGCGCCCATGAACCCGCAAACAGGCTTCAGCAACCTGAACATTAAACTTCGCTGGGATACACCCGACGCCTTGCGCCGCGTGCAATTGCTGACACAAGGCTTCAACCTTTACCGGGTGGACAAGACTTTTGCGGAAGGTGACGGCTGGCCCGGTTCACCGCCATCCGGCGAAATTATCTCCGCACTGAGCGAAATGCCGGGATCGGGCGTCGATCGCGTGAACCAAGCACCCATTACGCCGGACCAGATGCTGACCGCTCCGGAAGTGACGACCGCGGATCACGAGGTCTTTTTCTATATCGACGAGGAAACGAGATTTCCAGGTTTTCCCGACACACACACCGCGCCGAAACATGGCGACCAGTTTTATTATTTTGTCACGGTGCGCGACATCCTTGGACGCGATATTCACAGCGGAACCTCACCGGGCACGCTCGGCACTTTTTGCGACACGATGCCGCCGCGCACGCCTCGAGGCTTAAAGGTCACCAACGAGTTCACCTACAACGGCGGCGCCGAAGAGCAAGTGCTCCGCCTCCACTGGGACGCCCCCGACAACAGCGGAGATAAGAAGACCACCGGTTACCTCATTTACCGATGGAGCCGTTCCGACGAAGTCTATCAGCTCGGAGGCGACCCGAGCGTCAACCTCGTTACACCGATCCCGCTTCCGTATACGCAAACCTCCTGGGAGGATCCCGGGCCCTACGATATGTCCACCGGCCTTATTTTCGACAACACCGTATGGTACACGATCCGCGCCGTGGACGACGGCATGCTCTCTCCTCCCGGCGCGGCGGTTTGCGCGGATCCCCCCTTTTACAATCTCTCCGGGCACAGCGCGCCGGCTCCTGGTGTCTTGCGGGACCGCGTGGGTCCGGCACGGCCCGACGGCACCATTCAAACTTGGTGCGTTGTTCCAAAAATTGAAGGAAAATCGCCGGCGCGACGCCCGATTGAACGCCCGGATCCCGACTATCTTACTTTTTACCTCACCGCTGAACGCCCCGAAAATGAACCGAATATTGTCGCGGTCGATTTCCGCCGCGTCGAAGCGGGAGGGATTTTCCACGACCTCGGCCGCGTGACCTTTGCTGACAATGCAAGAAAGCTCACCCTCCCCTACCGCGAGGTTCGAATGAACCAGGATCAAAAGCTCTGGAACTTCCAAGCCCGCGCCGTGACGATTCACGGCGAGGTGTCCGGCTGGAGCACGATCGACGTTCCGCTTGTGCCGACGGCGGATACCGCGACCGAAGTTCCGTGGGCGGTCTGGGGGGAGTATCAGCGCGTTGATCAAATCGAAGTTCCCGGACAAGGCTCGCGCTATTGCCAAACCCATCTCATCCCGCCGCCCGAATTCATCCCGCCGGATGAACATCCGGGAATCACCGTCGAGTTTCTGCCTCCCGAAGGCACGGTTCAATACAAGCTCTACGCCCGAATCGACGATGGTCCGCTCACGCTCGTGCATGAAGATTCCGGCGAATTTAACCCGCTGATCCCGGTTTTTGTCGCCGTGGAGCTGCTTCCGGCAACCGAATCGGAGCTTTGCTTCTTCCTGCAAGTCTTTGACCTCAACGGAAACCCCAGCAGAATGACGCGCCTCGGGTGCCTTCCTGTGCAGGGCACGCAGCCGATTCCCAAGCCGATGCTGGCACCAATCGAGTCGAAGGTCGACGGCATCGTTCCCAACGCGGGCATCCGCTGGTTCTGCCCGCCCCACGGCGTCGAACGGTTCCGCCTCTGGATCGCCGCGACACCGAGCGTGATTTCGGCCGCCTCCTCGGACTTACTCTACGACGACCCCGACACCCCGTCACCGAACATCGTGTCCGAGGATGTCGGAAACGGGGTCATGGAAAATTTCGACTACGCTTCGTTCAATACCGAACTGGTTGGACCGCTGTTCGGCGACGGCGCGATGTTTTCGCTCGACGTTCCGGTTCTTCCGGGTACACGGCTGCGCGTGAAAGTAGCGGCCGTAACCGCCAGCGGCGAGGTCGGTCCATGGAGCAATGTCGAGGAGTTTGAATGGAAGCCCGAGGAGGAAGGCAGCGGACCCGACGTCCCGTGGCCCGCGCGCCCGCTGCCGGGCGTCGACACGGCTGACTCTTTCAGTCCGCACCTCGGCGCTGTCTACATCGACGAACGTTCGATGGTCGGTGTTCGCATCGGCCAAGTGGATGGATACTTCCGCCCGGTTAGCGAGAAAGAAGGGTACCCAACCTTCGTTATCCAAATGCCGCACGATGTGGATGTCTGGCTGTTCAAGGCGAATTTTGCCGCGCCGGCCGGGGAGCGCACAATTCTCCCGGCGGCCCTCTACCGGACGCAAGTGCCCGACGGCACCCTCTATTCGCAGGTGCCCGGCGATATCGTACAGGTTTCGCCGTTGATGGAGACCATCGTCGCCGAGGAGACAGTGGAAGGCCAATACATCCAAGATCCGTTCATTCACGTCGGCCACTCCTACATCAATCAAAGCAAGGCCGATATTTATCTGCTCGACACACAGCCCCAGGTCATCGGGGCAACGTACTATTATCTGCTGGTGCTCTTCGATCCGATCTCCAAGGAGATCTTCAAAATTATCCCGGCGGGAACCGTAACCATTCCCTGAATACAAGGAGTGCTCTTCGATGAAATGGGAAAACAACTGTAAACGGCGCCGGGCACAAGTCCGGACCCAGATTCCCGCAAGGGAAATTTCACCGGGACGGCAATCCGTGTCGCGCGCCGCCAAGGCGCTCGCGACGCCTGCTGTTCTGTCGACCGCCTTGTTCGCCGCCTGGGCGCTCCCCGCCGCGGCCGCGCTGCCGCCGGTTACCGTGGCCGATACCGAGCTGGAGGTGCATGTGGCGGCGGACTTCACGGGCGACGGGCTCGTCGACACCGTGATCGTCGATAGAACTTCCGGCGCCTATCGGCTCGGGCGTCAGGTCGTGCCGGGAAGTTTTGTTTGGCAGGAGCCCGAAGCATCCGGCATCGCGGAAGTGACCGCAGCCACAGGAGGCATTTTCCTGGACCTCGCCCGCTACTCCTTAGCCGTCACAGCACCGGACGCCAACCGGGTGAACTTCGTCGATCCGCTGCACCCGGCCGCTGGTCCGGTTGCCAACGATATCGCCGGCGCTCTTGGTCCGCTTTCGATCGCTTCCGGGCAGATTGCTGGAACAACCTCGCTGGAAGATCTCTTCCTCACCTCGTCCCTCAACAGCGCCCCCAATCCCTATCGCGCCGGACGGTACACGAATCAGCCGGCAGGCACGCTGACGCTGCACGGGACCGCTGCTTCCACGCCCCGCACCCTTGACGACGTTAGCCGCGTCGTGCTGAAGACCGGCCTCGACTCGACAGTCGCTTATATGGAACGGTCGGAGGCCAGCGCGATCCTGCGAGTGGTTTCTCTCAATGAACCGGGATCGCCGGTTCGCCTGACTGTCACCGATCTGCCAGTCGACTCGCGCTACCTTCTCGTCCCGTTTAATGGAAACACCCATGGAACCTTGCTCGCCTATCTTCCGGGCGAGGACCTGATGACGCGGATTTCGATTACCGAAGATCCCGCGAATGTTTACACACCCGGCGCGCCGGAATCGGTTTCTCTTCCCTATCCGGCAGCGTCCATCTCGGCAATCGACGGCGGCGGTGAAATTCATTTGGCCGTTATGCGAGATGACTATTCCGAAGTATCCATCTTTGAATACACCGGCGGCAATGCGCTCGGATCGCTCATTCAGGTTATTGAAGCTCCGTCGCCAGCGCTTCCCTTGTCCGGCTTTGTCGCCCTCGGAAACGCCGGCGGATTCGTCGCCCTCTACTCGGACGGAGCGGGTCGTGGCACCGCTTCCGCCCGCGCGCACACTTGGGATCCCGGCACCGGCCAATACACTGCGGAGCCGCTGCAGTATTTCGGAGAAATCGCCCCGCGCGCCGGCTCCGGCAACATCGTGCTGCTGACTGCCGAGCCGTTCGTCGATCCGGCCGCGCGTCCGGTGATGCTGCGCAATGCCCGTGACTGGACGTCCGGAACGGCGCCCGTGGCCCCCGGTTCAATCGATGTAGTCGCGGAATCCTTCCTCGGCGAATTCGACGGACTCGGAGATCCCGTGCCGGCAAACCTCGGCAGCTTTCCAGCCGGTGCCAGCCACTCGCTGCTGAATCAGTACCATGACGGCATCTCCGTTTTCACCCTCGCGCGTGCCGGTGGAAGACAGACTGGCCAGATCGCGATTTCCCCGCGCCCGGGTGTATTTTCCCAGGCGGTTCAACTCAGTTTCAGCTCGATGCCTGCCGGCCTCACAATCTATTTCCGAGACGCTGGCGGCACTTGGCAGACCTACGTCGATCCCGGACCGGAACCGGCCGAGAGCGACCCGGGCTACGCAATATGGTTTGACAAATTCGTCCGGCTTGTGCGCTTCGAGGAAACAACGATCGAGTACTACGGCGAGAACGGCTCCGGCCAGCGCACCCCGATCCGCCGGGCGCATTATCAGTTCACCGCACCGCCCGATACACTCAGTTCCCTTGGCGACAACGTTCCCGATTACGTGAAGCTCGGTTTGGGCCTCAACCCGTTCCACTTGCCGGATGGAGACGCGTCGAGCGGTCTCTCAACCGCTTTGCAGCACGTTTTGGACGGTTCCGGTATCGATCCGCGCTGGCTCGCGGGCACCGCCGTCGACCTGTACGTCCGCCCGCTGTCGCACGACGGCGGGGCGAATCCGGCGACCGGAAGCCGACTGGCAACCAATCCGGCCGAGGTCCTTCCCGACGGAACCGAATACACCGGGAACCAGGTTTTCGTGTATTCACTCGATGGATCCTTCATTGGGCAAGGTGCTGATCCGATTCCCGCAACCTCCAGCCGAAACGAAGGTCTTGGCCTCCACAATCCGCCCTTCAGCGAGCCGTCAGCCTTCCTCCCGAATATCGGCGGCGCCGGAGCGACAGTTTATCTCGCGGCGACCCGCCCTTCCTTTCCGCTCGAAGGTCCTCTCCCGCCCGCCATCGAGTCGAGCTATCGCGGGCGGCAATTGTTCGGTCTGCTGCCGATGGCGGCTCCCGCATTTCCGCAATACACGCGCGCCTATACCGGAGGCACCCACGGTCTCGAGGCCGGTGAATGGATAGCGGGCGCCGCGGCTTTCTATGCAGGCGAACCTCCGCCTGTCGCGGCCGAGACCATCGACTCGGTTGACGTGATCGCCGCGCTGGTTTTCGAGCGATGGCTGCTGCTCCGTTTCATCGAACGAAATCTTCTTCCCGGCTCCTTCACCCCGCCGGCGGCCGATGCAAACAATCCGCCGGCGCCGAATCCAAACTTTCTTTCGTTGTCCGGCTTCCGTTCGGTCGAGACCGTTTCATCGATGGGCGAGGCGACCGAAGGAGCGCTGGCACCGACCAAGGAGGCACTGCAAGCGCTGGAAACCTGGCAGCCGCTGCATCCATCCTATCGGCTCACTGACGCCGCGGCCGCGATTCGCGACACGGTTCGAACATCTGCCGATCCCGACATGGAAGCGCTGAGGAATCTGGCTGTCGAGATCTTCCGAATCAGCGCCGCGCACGGCAACACCTTCCCCGGCGCCTTCGATCCTCCAATCGATGTTCTGCGCGCGTTTCTTGCAACCGGTGAGATTCCTGCCCCGTACCGCGCCGACTTCAGCGATCTTGCCGGCGCTCCGTTTTCCGCCCTCACCCCAGCGAATTACACCAGCGCCCTCAACGGCCTGGACGCGGCCTTGGGTGCTCCGGATCCCCGGCCGGTGCAAGTCCTCACGCTCGAGTTCCGGCCCGACTCGCTGGCTTATCCCGGATGCCTCGTCCTCAACGAAGTCAATTTCCCGGCGATCTTGTACAGCCTGTTCAATCGCGATGGCCAAGCGTTCCGGCTTCCCGGCAATTTCAGCATTTTGCCGGGAACGCAGCTTCAGGCACGAGTCTTCACCGACGCGCCATTTGCCGCCTGCGCGGGAGCCGCTGTCGAAGTGATTAATGTCGGTGGACGCCCGGACGCGGAGGTCGTTCTGCTCCCATCCGGCACCGGCGAGGATACCGACGGCAACCTCCTCGGCGATGAGTGGGAAAAAGCCTTCTTCGGCGACACTGGCAACAACCCGTGGGCCGACATCAACAACGACGGGTATTCCAATCTTCAAAAATACATCGCCGGAAAAGATCCGTTTCTCTTTCCGAGCTATTCGACGGTTCCGGCAGCGGCCCTCACCCTGCCCGTCCTCTTGATCGAGCCGGCCGGTCCCGACCACACGCTGATCTCCTTCGAGTTTCCGGCACTGTACGCGAACTACCTTGAGTTTGAACTCTACGAAAACCCCGGTCTCAGCGGCGACTGGACACCCGCTGTTCAGGAGATCACCAGCCCTCTGCCCGGAATGTTTGAAGTCCTGGTTCCGTCGGAAGGATTCGATCGCAACTTCTGGAGGGTTGGTTTGCGCTTAAAATAACAAGAGCCGGGAGAACCCAGCCAAACCCGTCGCTGAATCGCGCAATTCAGCGGCGGTTGAACGGTTCACCCCAGTGCCCATCCGCCCGATGCAAATCTGTCCGCGTTCGTTTGAACGCTGGAAAATCGCGTAAGATATCGTATCCTTGCGCGTGATGAATGAACCTCCACACGCCAGTCATCCGGTGCCTGCCGATCGAAAAAGCCTCTTTGACCGGATCGGCGGACGCGAACGGATCCTTCCGTTACTGCATCACTTTTACGCCGATGTGCGGCAGCATAACACGATCGGGCCGATCTTTAACGCGACAGTTTCCGACTGGCCGGCGCACATCGCAAATATCGCCGATTTCTGGGGCACGGCGACCGGTGGCCCGCCAACTTATCGGGGCGCGATGCCGCTGAAACACCTTCCGTTGCAGCTCGGTCAAAAACATTTTGATGCCTGGCTCGACCTGTGGCGGCGAAACTGCCGTATCCATCTAAACACCCCGGAAGCCGAGGAATTGATCGCTCTCGCCGAAACGATCGGACGGCGCCTCCACACCATCGTTACCTACCACGGCAGATCGCCCGGCGTACCTGTTTCCAACGGGTAAAGTGAGTGAAGCCGCCTGTCCATGGGACGGCCGGCGATTAGCGACTGCGCCAGCGGAGGCGACAAGCCGTCCCCGCTGCCTACGCCTGCCGCGCTTCCCGCAGCGCTTCCTCAACCGTGCAGACGCGGCAGCCGGCTTCCTTCAAATCGCGCGCCATCTTCGCCGCCGAGTCGTTGACATCGATCGCGCGGCATGCCTCCTCGACAACTACCGCATCAAACCCGAGCTTGCGCGCGTCAAGCGCTGACCAGCCGACACAGAAATCAAACGCCAGTCCCGCGATATAAACCGTCGTGACTCCTCGCTCGCGCAGGTATCCCGCAAGACCGGTCGACGTCTTGTGATCGTTTTCAAAGAAGGCCGAATACGAATCAATTTCGCGATGAAACCCCTTGCGAATAATGACATCGGCGCGCTCCACGGCAACGTCCGGATGGAATTCCGCGCCGCGGGAGCCTTGCACACAATGGTCCGGCCAGAGAATTTGCTCGCCGTACGCAACCTGCAGAAGGTCATAGGGACGCTTTGCTTCATGGGACGAAGCGAACGAAAGGTGGCCTGGAGGATGGTTGTCCTGCGTCAGCACACGACAGCGAAACACTTCAAACATCCGGTTGATTGGCTCAATCACCGCGTCTCCGTCCGCCACGGCCAACGCACCGCCCGGACAAAAATCAATCTGAGGATCCGTACCGATTATCGCTTTCATCACACTGTTCCACCGGAAACGATATCCGCGACAAGCGCGGGATCGAACAAAAATCGAAACTCTCCGATTCGTCGACTGGATGCGCCCCGGCTGGACTTCACTGCCGCAGGCATGTCCTGACTCCCTTCCACGTTTCGCCAGTCCACGAGAAACCGCGTTTTGCAATGCGCAACCCCGCCGCTTCGCCCGCGTGCAGAACGCAACCAAACCCACTCGTTCGCTCCCCCAAGCTCGCATTGACGCCGACAAACCTCACCCGCCGCGCCTCCTGTCCGCCAGGCTGGCACGTTCGCTGCTTCCCTTTCCGAAAATCGAATGGAACAGCCGCCGAAACAGCAGCAGGAGCACCAGCCAGGGAGACAGGAAAAGATGACGCCCGAGCCGAAGACCAGCGAGGCCGGCGCTCCCGCCGCAGGCAAATTACGCGGCAAGGTTGCGCTGATCACCGGGGGCGACAGCGGAATCGGACGGGCGGTTGCGATCGCCTTCGCCCGGGAGGGTGCCGACGTTATCATTTCTTATCTCGAAGAACACACAGATGCCCATGCAACCGAAAAGGCCGTCACCAACGAGAACCGCCGGTGCGTGATCATTCCCGGCGATGTCGGAAACGAGAAGCATTGCCGCGATCTTGTAGCCAAAACCATCGAGGAGTTCGGTCGCCTCGATATCCTCGTCAATAACGCCGCCGTGCAATACCCGCAAGCGAGCCTGATGGACATCAGCGAGGAACAACTGGTGAAGACGTTTCGAACAAATATCTTCGCCCACTTCTTCCTGACGAAAGCAGCCCTCCCTCATCTGACAGAGGGCAGTTCGATCATCAACACGACGTCGATCACCGCCTACAAAGGAAAACCCAATCTGATCGACTACTCAGCGACCAAAGGCGCGATTGTCGCCTTCACACGGTCTTTGTCCCAGGCACTCGCCGCAAAGAACATCCGGGTCAACGCCGTCGCACCAGGACCGATCTGGACACCGCTGATTCCGTCGAGCTTCGACGCGAAAGAGGTCGAGGGATTCGGGAAGAGCGCGCCGCTCGGACGGGTCGGACAGCCCGAAGAGGTTGCACCGTCCTACGTCTTCCTCGCCTCCGAGGACGCTTCCTATATGACCGGGCAAGTGCTGCATCCGAATGGAGGAACGGTCGTTAACGGCTAAACTCAACGAAACTGATGAAGCACCAGCCATACCCGATCCCATGACCGCGCACCAGTCACCTTTGAAGCATGAATCCCTCTGGCGCGCGCCCTCGGCGTCTCCGGAACCGGCATCGCTCCAGCGCGACATCGCCGTCGACGTCTGCATTGTCGGCGGCGGAATTGCCGGCGTGACCACCGCATTTGTTCTTGCCGGTGAGGGCCAATCGGTAGCGCTTATCGATCGCGGCCCGCTCCTCGCCGGCGAGACCAGCCATACCACGGCTCACCTCTCCAACGCCATCGACGACGGGTACACAGAAGTCGAACGCCTTCACGGAACTGACGGCGCGGTTCTCGCTGCTCAAAGTCATTCGCGCGCGATCGACTTTATCGCTGAAACCGTCCGCGAGCAGACTATCGATTGCGACTTTGAGCGGCTCGACGGATATCTATTTTTGGCGGACGGCGAAACCGAACGCCTGCTGGAGGAGGAAATGGGGGCCGCGCACCGGGCGGGCCTGGAGTCGGTGGAACAACTGACCCAGGCCCCCGTGCGCGGTTTTCTTTCAGGCCCCTGCTTACGGTTTCCGAATCAGGCTCACTTTCATCCGCTCCGCTACCTGCATGCTTTAGTCGAACGGTCCGCTGCTCGCGGTGTTCACTTCTTTGCCCGAACGCCAGCCGTCGAGTTTAGCGGCGGTGCAGTCGCCTCCGTCCGCACGAAGCAAGGCTGCGAAATTCGGACGCGGGCGGTGGTTGTTGCAACGAATTCGCCGGTCAACGATCGTTACAAGATGCACACGAAATTGTATCCGTACCGGACTTACGTCATTGCGGCACGAGTTCCAGCTGGCGCATTCAGCCACGCCTTGTGCTGGGATACACTCGACAGCTATCACTACGTGCGCCTGCAAGCCGATCCCGAGGACAGCAGCCGAGAGCTGTTGATCATCGGCGGAGAAGATCACAAAACCGGACAAGCGTCGGACGCGGGGGAACGTTATGCTCGCCTCGAAGCTTGGGCGCGGCATCGGTTTCCAGCGATCGAGGAGGTCGCGTTTCGGTGGAGCGGACAGGTTCTCGAAACACTCGACGGTCTCGCCTATATCGGACGAAACCCCCGCGGCCCGGAGAATATCTTCATCGCAACCGGCGATTCCGGCATGGGTATGACGCACGGAACGATCGCGGGAATCTTGATTTCGGACCTGATTCTCGGCCGCTCGAATCCTTGGGAGGCGCTATATAATCCATCCCGGAAGCCGGTGCGGGCATTAACCCATTTTGTACAAGAAAACCTTAACGTCGCTAAGCAATACACCGCCTATGCCAGCTCCGGCGAAGTAAGCTCGAAATACGAGATCAGCCCGGGATCAGGAGCCATTGTACGGAGTGGATCGAAGAAGATCGCCGTCTACCGTGACGAATCCGGAGCCTTTCACCAACATTCCGCAGCCTGCACGCACCTCGGTTGCATTGTCGCTTGGAACGCCGAGACAAAATCGTGGGACTGCCCCTGCCACGGATCGCGCTTCGACCCCCATGGGAAAGTTCTCACCGGCCCCGCTATAAACGATCTGAGCCCCGCCTCACAAGAGCAAACGCGCAAAACGGCGTAGCTGTTCGAGATCTCCAAGAAACCGGTTAGCGATCACGGGCGATCCGTGCCACGCGCGTTTGATTCCGGAGTTGACATTGTGGCTACCTGTCGCCACACTTCTTCATATGACGAAGAAGACGCCCAAATACCGGAAGAAGCCGGGCAAGTCGCTGGAGGTCCGGGAATCGGCGACAGCGGACGCGCCCGCGGTAGTCAATGTGCGCGCGGCGCGCGATGGTTTGTCCCGCCTGCTCGATCAGGCGGCGCAAGGCAACGAGGTTATCATCACGAGCGATGGCCGCCCGAAAGCCAAGCTCGTTCCCGTGGATTCGCCCCGCCGGGCATTCAAGGTGGATTGGGATCTGCTGGCTTCGATGCCGTTGCGAGAATCGGCACCGTCGGCCGATGAATTGATCCGGAAAAATCGGGACGAGCGCGACTGAATCATGTATTTGGATACGTCGATTCTCGTCAAACTCTTCATCAGAGAGCCCGACAGCGAGTTTTACGGAACGCTGGCCGACGGCGAAGAGGTCTCTTCCTCGGTGCTGGCCTGTTCGGAGTTTTGCTCAGCACTGTTGACCAAGGAACGCTTGAACGCAATCACTCCGTCCCAGCGCCTCCGCGCGTGGGCCGCCTTTGAACGGCAGGTTGCGTATCAGGCAATTCAATTGCATCCGCTCGGATTGCCGGTCTTAAAGCGCGCCCGTCGAATCCTCGAAACCTGCCATCCAGACATCGCATTGCGCTCGCTGGATGCTCTTCACCTTGCGGCTTGTGACCAGGCGCAAGATTGGCCTCTGGTGACTGGAGATCGCCGCATGAGGGAGGCAGCCGCAATCTTGAACTTCCCGCTCGCCCCCATGCCCGCTTAGTCGTCTGCCGGAAAAAATCCGGAACGCGATCAGCTCGACGGATGCCCTTTTTCTCTGGAACATTCCAGCCTCCGCGACCACACTCGACGAATATGGAACGGCTGAACTCCTCCTTGTACCGCGTCTGCCACCTGTTGTTTGTCCTGTATTTCACGAGTGCCGGGCTCGTGAACGCTTCGCCCCAGGACGACGGCTATCGCGGCATTTGGTTTACACTCGGACAATATTCTGGCGTGTACGGCGACAAGTATGCAGGCGGGCTCGGCACGTATACAGCAAATCATATTCCGATAGCGATCTACGCCGAAGAAGCGGACAAAACTTTCTTTGTCTATGGCGGGACAAAGCGCGGCGAGAATCATCTTCTCATCATGGCGTCGTACTATGATCACAAAGCACACCGCGTCCCGCGTCCAACAATTGTACACGACAAGCAAGGCGTCCGCGATCCACACGATAACCCGAGCATTTCCATTGACGGAGACGGTTATATTTGGGTCTTCATTAGCGGTCGAGGCCGGGCCCGCCCCGGCTTTAAATATCGCAGCGCCGAACCGTACAGCACTGACGATTTTGAATTGATTTCTGAAGAGGAGCTCACCTACCCGCAGCCGTGGTGGGTGCCTGGCAAAGGATTTATTCATTTATTCACCAAGTACACTCGCGGTCGAGAACTTTATTGGGAAACGAGTCCGGATGGCATCACGTGGAGCGAGGATCATAAACTCGCCGGTATCGAAGGGCACTATCAGGTGAGCTCACATCACAACGGCAAAATCGGCAGCTTTTTCAATCGTCACATCAACGGCCGGCCCGACGGTCGAACCGATCTTTACTACGTCCAGACGACCGATATGGGCACTACGTGGACGACGGTCGACGGACACGTCCTCGACCTTCCGCTCTCTGAGCCCGACAATCCCGCGCGTGTCATCAATTATGCCGACCAAGGTCTTTTTCAATACACCATCGATCTGAACTGGGACCGCAATGGCAACCCGGTCCTGCTTTATTTAACCTCCCAAGGACATGAACCGGGACCGATGAACGAACCACGCTTCTGGCGCATCACCCGCTGGAACGGCACGGAATGGGAAACCAGCATCGTCTGCCGGTCGGACCACAATTACGATCTCGGCGGTCTCTACATCGAGGACGACCGCTGGCTGATCGTCGGACCCACCGGCGTGGGACCGCAAGCCTGGCACACCGGCGGCGAGATCGAATTCTGGGAAAGCCGCGACGAGGGCAAAACGTGGAAAAAGATTCGACAGGTCACGGTCAACAGCGTGCGCAATCACACCTATGTCCGGCGACCGCTCAACGCGGCCGATCCGTTTTTCTTTTTCTGGGCGGATGGTGATTCGTCCAAACCGAGCATCTCCAAACTGTACTTCGGCGACTCGTCCGGCCTGCGGTATTGGGAATTACCCTACGACATGGAAACCGACTTCGCCGAACCGCGTCTGCCGACCAGCCGAGAATGAGGCATCCTGTCAAGTGAGGTCAGCGTGGTTGCTTTCGCACCTAAAGAAATGGGGCTGAAGTCCCGACTCTTACTCCGAAGCCATAAATCGTTGCCTCTGCTCTTCGATTCAGTTTTGCTCTAACTCCCTTGCAGCCCATGACGAAACACCTCACTTTACCTTCGCTTTTCTTAGCCGTCGTCGCCAGCGCCGTCGCGCTCTTACCTCGCGGGGCGTCCGCCCAATCCGAGCCGCCCGAACCGATCCGGGCGCTACTCCTGACCGGCGGCGGCTGGCACGACTACGTCACACAGAAGGATCTGCTCGCCGAGGGGATTTCCGCGCGGGCCAATGTCGACTGGACCATTGTCTTGGAAGGCGTCGAGGGCTCGACGGAAGAGCGGGGTCGCCACCGGATCGCCCGTCTCGAACAGCCGGACTGGGCCGCGGGATTCGACGTTGTTGTCTACAACGTCTGCTTCAGCGGGATCACCGACGCCGCCTACATCGAGAACATCGCCAAGGCGCACCGCGCGGGGGTCGGGGCCGTGGCCCTTCATTGCACCATGCATACGTTTCGAGACGCCGAAATTGACACGTGGCGCGATCTACTCGGCGTCCGAACGGTGCGCCACGAGGCCAAACGCCCGTTTGCCGTCGAAAACCTGGCGCCGGATCATCCAATCATGCTTCGAGCCGGTGAGTCGTGGGATACCCCGCAAGGCGAGCTCTATGTCATCGAAGAAACCGGACCGCGCGTGACTCCTCTTGCACGAAGCTTCGGCGTCGACACGCAGGCGTACCATCTGACGGCTTGGACGAACACCTACGGTAAAGGCCGTGTTTTCGGAACGACCATCGGACACCACAACGAAACAATCGCCACAGAGGAATACCTTGATCTCGTCACCCGCGGTCTGCTCTGGACCGCCCAAAAGCTCACCGCCGACGGATCTCCGGCCCCGGGATTTGCCTCAGCGGCCGAAGCAAAACGCCTCGTCCTCGTCGCCGGCCGGCCGAGTCACGCACGCGGCGCCCATGAGCACAACGCCGGCGTCCAGCTTTTTGCTCAAGCCTTAGCATCGGTTCCGGGACTCGAGGTCGTAACGGTCCGCAATGGCTGGCCCAACGATCCGTCCGTTTTGGAAACCGCCGACGGCATCCTCTTTTTTATGGACGGCGGCGGCAGGCATCCGGCCATCCAAGAGGATCGTCTCGCGCTCCTCCAGCGGCTGATGAATCGCGGTGTCGGCCTGGCTCTTTTTCACTACGCCACCGAAGTTCCCGCCGATCGCGGCGGGCCTGAGTTTCTCGAATGGGTTGGGGGCTATTACGAAACCGGCTTTTCCGTCAACCCGATCTGGACGCCGGAATTCAGCAACCTCCCCAACCACCCGATCACTCGCGGCGTGGAACCTTTTTCCGTCCGCGATGAATGGTATTTCAACATTCGGCTGCGCGAGGACGGTGCCGGAATTACACCGATTTTGCAGGCGACGCCGCCCGATGAAACTCGCGACGGCCCGTACGTCAATCCGAAGGGCCCATATGAGCATATCGTCGCCGGCAAGGGCCGCGTCGAGACGGTCGCCTGGGCGTTTGAACGGCCGAACGGCGGCCGCGGCTTCGGCTTTACAGGCGGGCACACCCATGTGAACTGGGGCGACGACAATCTCCGCAAACTCGCGCTGAACGCCCTCGTTTGGATTACCGGTCTCGAGGTTCCGCCAGATGGAATCGAATCGAGCGTCTCGGCCGCCGACCTGGAAAATCATCTCGACTAACTTCCTTCCGTTTACCTAGCCTTTCCCATCGTGAAAAAGCACCCTCAATCTCCCCAGATCTCCGCCGTCACCCGCCGCTCCTTTATCAAGACCGCCTCCGCGGCGGTCGCGGGCGGCATTCTCACGGGCGGGTTTCCTGCTATCAGCCGCGCGCAACAATCGGCTGGCGACGCCGGAAACATTCTTCGCCTCGCGGTAATCGGATGCGGCGGCCGCGGCACCGGCGCGGCAAACCAGGCGCTCAACACCGGCAAAGACGTTCGCCTCGTCGCTATGGCCGACGCCTTTGCTGACGAGCTTCAAAAAAGCCTCAACAATCTGAAAAAAGCTCATCCGGATCAGGTCGATGTTCCTCCCGAGCGCCAGTTCGTCGGGTTCGACGCCTACAAGAAAGCGATCGCCGAGGCCGATGTCGTCATTCTCGCAACTCCACCCGGGTTTCGGCCGGTTCATTTCGAGGAAGCCGTTCGGGCCGGAAAGCATGTTTTCATGGAAAAGCCGGTCGCGGTCGACGCTCCCGGAATCCGCCGGGTTCTGGATGCCGCCGCGATCGCCCGCAGCAAGAACTTGAAAGTCGGGGTCGGTTTCCAGCGCCGCCACCAGCCTGGTTATGTCGAAACAGTCAAACGCCTCCAAGACGGCGCCATCGGCGACATCGTTTCGATGCGCTGCTACTGGAACAGCGGCGGCGTCTGGGTAAAGGAGCGCCAGCCGGAATGGACCGAGATGGAGTACCAGATGCGCAACTGGTACTACTTCAACTGGCTCTGCGGCGATCACATCGTCGAACAGCACGTCCATAATATCGATGTCATCAATTGGATCAAAGGCAGCTTTCCCGTGCGCGCCCAAGGCCAAGGCGGACGACTCATCCGCACCGATAAGAAGTACGGCCAGATCTTCGATCACCATTTCGTCGAGTTCGAATACGCCGACGGCACCCGTCTCTACAGCCAGTGCCGCCACCAGCCCGGCTGGAACAGCGTTTCCGAACACGTCCAGGGAACGCGCGGCCGCGCCGATGTCAGCGCCTACCAGATCGAAGGCTCGCAAAAATGGACCTACAGCGGAGCCAACCCCAATCCGTACCAGCGCGAGCACGACGACCTCTTCGACGCGATTCGCAAGGATCGCCCGTATGATGAAACCGACTACGGCGCAAAAAGCACCTTGACGGCCATCCTCGGCCGCATGTGCACCTACTCAAATCAAGTGATTTCGTTCGATCAAGCACTCGCCTCCGACCTCGACTATTCGCCGGCAACCCTTGCCTGGGATGCAATGCCGCCGGCCGTGCCGGATGAAAATGGTTATTACGAAGTGCCAACGCCCGGCAAGACACGGGCACTCTGATTGCCTGATCGGATCCACGCGGCGCGGCCAGATACAAGAACCTTAATCAGTCATGGTTTCAGTGATGTATTATACGGTCCAGCATCGGGTTTTCACAGTATCCGCTACAAACGACCGCATACCGCGCTCTCACGAGCGCGACCGCGCGACCGTAGCATGAAAAGCTCGCCGACAGATCGCGCACCTCAAGGGAAAGCCGTCGTCAACGGACGGCTGAAGCAGTCGCTCGTGCATTGGTGCTTGGAGCAGTCCGACGAGCAATGGACGCTGGAACAGACCTGCCGCGCGGCCAACGAACTCGGCGTCAAAAGCGTGGAATTACTCACACCGGACCAGCTGCCTGTTCTGAAGGACTTCGAATTGATTTGCGGACTCGGCCAAATCGACATGAGTCCCGATCTGCCATTCGTTCGCGGCTTCAACAACCCCGCCTTCTGGCCTGAATTGATCGACGTCACTCAAAAGACAATCGATGCGGCTGTCGCCCATAACGTGCCAAACGTTATTTGCTTCACCGGCTTCTCCGCACTCAACCCCTACGATCCTAAAAGTCCCGAAATCAGCCGGGACGAGGGTGCCAAAAATTGTATCGCGGGCTTCAAGAAGATCGTCGGGTATGCCGAGAAACAAAAGGTGACGCTTTGTCTTGAACATCTGAATACACGGGACGACACGCATCCGATGCGCGGGCATCCCGGCTACCAGGGCGACGATGTCGACTACTGCATCGACATCATCAAAGGCGTCGGCTCGACGCGCCTAAAACTGCTGTTCGACATCTACCACGCGCAGGTCATGGGCGGCGACATCATCCGAAGAATTCATCGCCACCGGGACTACATCGGACATGTTCACATCGCCGGCAATCCGGGCCGCCATGAAATCGATGATACGCAGGAGATCAACTATCGCGCAGTCATGCAGGCCCTTGTCGACATCGGATACACCGGCTACATCGGTCAAGAGTTTCTCCCCACCCGCGACGTATTCACCGGCCTCCACGAAGCAATCACCCTCTGCGACGTGTAGGGTATCCGCGGAGCGGATGTGCTTGGTGCCTGGTGCTTGGTTCTTAGTTCTTAGTTCCTGGTACCTGGTGCCAAATCTAAAATCATCAATTTAAAATCTAAAATCCTCCTACACTCCCCAACCGCGCAGGATCGGATTGATTGCTTCGGCCCAGATGCGGTAGCCGTCCGGTGACAGATGGAGCAAATCGGGCATAATCTCTTTTGGAAGCGTGCCGTCAGGATCGAGAAAGAGATTCCCAATATCCAGGTAGTGGATACGCTCTCCGTCGGCGTATCTCCGGATGATCTGGTTAATCGCGACATTGTTGAGGCGCATTTCATCCAGCGGAGACTCACCGCGAGGAAAGATCCCGAGGAGCAAAATCTTCGCGTTCGGCATCCGTTCTTCGAGAATTTCCAAAATCCGTCTGATTCCAGCCGCGGTTTCTTGGGGATCCTGCATTTTATGTCCCGTATTATTGGTCCCGATCATCAGAACGACCGCTTTGGGATCCACATTTTTCAAATTTCCACGCGTCAGACGCCATATGACGTTCTCGGTGCGATCGCCGCCGAATCCAAGGTTGAGCGCTTTGACATCCCCAAAATACTCCGGCCACACTTCCGCGCCGGCCGGCCGCTCCCAACCATGGGTGATCGAGTCGCCGATCAGCACCAAATCAATGTCGCCTTTCTCAGCAAGGGCATCTTTTTCCTGCTGGCGTTCCTTCCACCAGGCAACGTCCCCTCTCGATTGCGGAATGGTCGCCGAATTAACCTGATAGAAAGCGCGAAGATCCCGGTAACGCTTCTGCATGGCCTTCAGGATGTCCGCGTATGCGGGATCGGCGTGCAGACTTTGGAGCTCTTGCGGATCCTTCTGCAAGTCGAACAGCTGCCACTCGAGGGTGCGCGGGAAAAACATCAGCTTGTAGCGATCGGTCCGGATACCGTCGTGAATCGGTACCTCATGGACCGCATCGTTTTCGTAGTACGAATAATAAACCGCATCCCGCCAATCGGCCGGCGCTTCGCCAGCTGCATCGCGAAAGATCGGCAGCAAGCTCCTCCCCTGCATTTCCCCTGGAACTTCGACACCGGCCGCATCAAGAAACGTCGGCGCATAATCGATGTTCTGAATCAGCGCGTCCGGCCGCGATCCGGGTTCAATGACTCCGGGCCAGCGAACGAGGAACGGCATCTTAAACGATTCCTCAAACATCCACCGTTTGTCGTACCAGCCGTGCTCGCCTAGATAAAAACCCTGGTCTGAGCTGTAGATGACGATCGTATTCTCCGCCTGTCCGCTTTCATCAAGGTAGTTGAGGATGCGTCCGATGCTCTCATCGACTGCGGCGACGGTGCGCAAATAATCTTTGATGTAGCGCTGGTATTTCCACTTTACGATCTCCTCTTCGGATAGTTCGCCGGCCTGCATTTTCTTTAGAAACTCCTCATTCTCCAGCCCGTAAGCAGCGTCCCAGGCCGCACGCTGCTCGTTATTCATGCGTCGATATTCGTAATTGTCGCGCGACATGAAATGCTCCGGGAACGGGTTTTCCCCGTCGAGTTTCATGTCGTAGCCCCAGTAGAAATGATTACGAATCGTCATTTCATTTTCCTGGAGGAGCCGGCTGCGTCCTTCATAGGTATCGAACAAGGTCGCGGGCGCCGGGATCTCTTCATCCTTATATAAACTCAAATGCCGCGGCGCAGGCATCCAGTTTCGGTGCGGCGCCTTGTGCTGGGCCATCAGCAGAAACGGCTTATCCTGATCCCGTCCGCTCTCAAGCCATTCGATCGCCTCGTCTGTAATAAGGTCCGTCACATAGCCTTCGTATCGCTTGCGGGTGCCGTCCATCAAAAGAAAGTCCGGATTGTAATAGGCGCCCTGCCCGGGAAGGATCTTCCAATAATCGAATCCGGTCGGATTGCTGCTCAGATGCCATTTGCCAATCAAAGCCGTCTGATAGCCGGCTTCTCGCAGCAGCTTCGGAAAGGTCATCTGGCTCCCGTCAAACCGGTCACCGTTTCGCATGAATCCATTCAGATGGCTGTGCTTCCCGGTGAGAATGGTTGCGCGCGAAGGGCCGCAAATCGAGTTTCCGCAAAAGGAATTCGCAAAGACCGCGCCTTCGTCGGCAAGCCGGTCGATGTTCGGCGTCTCATTGATCGTCGATCCATACGCGCCAATCGCGTTCAACGCATGATCGTCCGAAAAAATAAAAAGAATATTCGGCCTCTCCTGTCGCGCATTTGCGAGAAGAGCGACAGCCAAAAAGGCGACCGAAAAGGGCAGCAGGACAGCAGAACGGGGTCGCGACAGAGGAAGCTTTTTCATCCAGACGAGCCTTGCGACGCGCTGGAACATGTCAAATTTCAATCTTCGCCAATCGCCGCCCGCCCTTCAAACGTTGCGCTTCAAATTTTGAACGCCGAACGCCGAACATTGAGCGTTGGATCAGTCGCCCACCGACTCCAGCAAGGCAAACAGCAGGATCGCGGACGCGGTGCCGTCCATCGTCGGTTCGTTCGTCGAATAGTCGTTCACGTCATCGTGATAGACCGCGAGGCCTTGAAACGGAGCGAACGGATCAGGCGGCGTAATATGCACCCCTTTCAACGATTCAAAAATGCGCCGGTAAACCGGTCCGTCCACCAGCCCGCCTCGCACCGGACGCTGAAGCAGTTGCACCGTCCAAAGATGGACGTCCTCAGGATTCTCCTGACCAATCCCAGTAAGCATCGTTGTCCCCCATGGATTTCGCCCGAGGAGCCATTGGCTTTGCCGAGCGGCAAACGCTCGATACCGCGCGTCGCCAGTCATGCGCTCATACAGCAAACATTGCGTCGCCAGCGCCGCGACCAGATTGTTCGAACACCAGATAAACGGCGCACCGAGCCGGTACGGATTCTCGCGGGCAGCGGCAACGCACCGCTCGATTCCGGCGCGATAGTAACCGGCAAGCGTTTCCTGAAATTCCGGCTCGACGAGATCGTACGAGCGAAAATGACCGGCATTCATGAATGGATAAAATTCATAATGGCGCGCCTCGATCCTGCCCATCCAGCCGTCATCCGCCGCCAATCGCGCGTAACGCTTGGCATCTTTCAGGTAACCGCGGTCACCAGTCGCCCGATACAGTTCGGCAGCACCCCATTCCATGTCATCGGCCCAGCTCTTCTCTTCGTAACGGTAGGGCGCGCGGTACGAGTTCCCTTGCTGCACGCCTTCCTTCTCTCGCCCGAGCTCGTACGCTTCGCGTCCGGCTTTCAAGCAGCGCAAGGCAAACTCCCGCTGCTCGGGATCGTCCTTCCAAACCTGATAAGCCAACGCCATCGCCGCGGCGTAGCGGCCGGCCAGATTGGCTACCCCGTCCGACTCGCTCTTGTACTGCTGCAGTCCCTGCGGCTCGCCAGTCGCAAAGTATACCGGACGGGCGCCCCCTGCCCCCCAGCCGTAATCGACAAACTCATCCTGCGGCAAGCGCCAGCCAGCATGATCGCGATCGTCCGCGATCTGATGATACAATTGATCCGGTGCCGGGTGCATTTTCAGCATCCAATCAAGTCCCCACCGTGCTTCATCGAGCAGGTCTGGAATTCCGTTCGCCCCGGGCAGACCGCGCGCGTCAAACTCATCAGCCGTCAATCGCGACGGCCGGTCACCTTCACCCGGTTCGCCATTTCTCGATGCCGTCCCCAGTTCGTAAGCGAGAAGCAGCTGCGCAGTCGCGTTTCCGGAGGTCAGCAGATACTGCAACATGTCGCCGGCGTCGTGCCAGCCGCCGGTTGCGTCGATCGCTGTTCCATCCGGCAATGGTCCTCCGACTGTCCGGCCGTCGTGCTGGTGACATTCCGCGTTGACCCACGGATTGAATCCGCAGCGCTGCTGCCGCATAAACTCCAGACATTGCGTTGCAAGCTCCCCGTAGGAGCCGCGCCCGATCTCAATCGGCAGCGAAACCGCATCCCCGACTTTCAGCAGATAACGTCCCGTATACTGGACAGCCGAGAAATCGAGTTCGGCATGATGTTCGAACGATCCCCAAGCCGCATCGCTGATTGGTACCATTGTACCTTCAAAAACCTCCTGCTCATCTCCGTCGTCTCTCAGCGCAACCATGCGAAAATTCCGCGGCAATGGCGCTTGCGAAAACGCCACGGCAATTTTCGGATCCCCAACCTCATACGGCACCTGACTCGCTCGGATGAAAACCTCCTCCGCCCGCCCATCGACCGCGACCAGCAAAGCAAGACTCGCCATCGACAACACCATCCGCCGTAAGAGGCGAAACTGCCTTGTTTGACAACCATTCCAGTTCATAGAGGTCTTTCGAAAAAAAGCTTTTTGCTCGAACCAAACGAGAGCGAGCATTCCTGTCGGCCCGGGCGGGCTCGAAACGCGCGCGTCCGCAAACATCAGTCAAGGTTGCGACGACGCTAGACGGCCCGACCAGTCACGTAAATGACAAATAGTAAGTGACAAATAAAACCTCGCCATCGAAAATGAATCCGCGGCTTGCTAACGCGAGGTTCGGATTCCATCCTGCCAGGATGCTGATTCGCAGGCTGACGACCGGGCTTCTCGAGACCAACGCCTACTTGCTGACGGATCCGAACAGTCCCGAGGCGCTCCTCGTCGATTGCCCGGAAGGGGCGCGGGAAGCGGTGACAAGGGCATTGGACGGAACGGAGGCAAAAGTGAAGGCGATCCTGCTGACGCATGGGCACTGGGACCACACCGTCGACCTCGCCGCTTTCCAGCGCGACGGCGCGCGGGTTTACGCCCACCCTGCCGACCAGCCGCTGATCGAACGTCCCGAAGTGATGGCCGCACTCATGCCAGACAACTTCAAAGTAGAGCCAGCGCGAATCGACGTGCCGGTGAATGACGGCGACACCCTCGAATGGTGGGACGGCAAGAAGATCGAGGTTCGTCACGTTCCGGGCCACTGTCCGGGAAACGTTCTTTATTACTTTCCCCACGCCAGCGCCGCGTTTGTTGGAGACGCGATCTTCGCCGGAAGCATCGGTCGTCACGATTTTCCCGGGTGCAGTTTTGAACAGCTCGAAAAATCGATCCGCACGCGAATCTACACACTTCCGGATTCCACACGGCTCTACCCGGGACATGGTCCCGAAACGAGCGTTGGAACCGAAAAGAAAACCAATCCTTTTGTTCGGGAATAACTGCCGATGCATTCGGATTCTTCACACGATTCACAGAACGAAGCCTTCATGCGCCGCGCTTTGGAGCTCGCGCGCAAAGCTTGGGGGCGGACGCACCCGAATCCGATGGTCGGCGCGGTCATCGTCGAAGAGGGCAGGATCGCCGCGGAAGGCTTTCACGAAGAAGCGGGCGCGGATCACGCCGAGATCGTCGCGCTGAAAAATCTCGGCCGTCCTCCCGCCGCGGGTGCCACACTCGTCGTCACGCTGGAACCTTGTTCAACCCAAGGGACCACCGGCTCCTGCGCCGAAGCGATTCTCGCCGCCGGCATCCGCCACATCGTCGTCGGCGCCCGCGATCCGAATCCCGCGCACAACGGCAAAGGGCTCGATTTCCTGCGCGAAAACGGCGTGCGAGTCGAGGAGGGCGTACTCGGTGATGAGTGCAGTGACCTTAATATCGTGTTCAATCACTGGATACACAGGAACCGGCCATTTTTCGCGGCCAAAACCGCAGTGACGATCGACGGGAAAATCGCTTGCCGAACCGGCGAATCCAAATGGATCACCAGCGAAACCGCCCGCCAGGATGTCATGCGCTGGCGACGGCTGTTTCCGGCAATCGGCGTCGGTGCCAACACGGTCATTACCGATCAGCCGCGGCTGACGAGCCGAATCGAGAACGAGGAGGAATGGTGCCCCGTTCGCTTCGTATTCGACGGGCTTCTTCGGACGGTCCACCAGAAGGAATTGCCTTCCCTTTACACGGACGATTTCCGAGACCGGACGATCGTCGTGACCACGGAACACGCCGGAACCGGTTATGTCCGACGGCTGAAAACCGAGGGCATCGAAGTCTGGTCCCTTCCTTCAAAACTGCCGCGGGTTCCGTTCGGCCTGTTTCGGGAGCGCTGCCGCGAGGAGAAGATCGTCGGGGTCTATTTTGAAGGCGGCTCGCTTTTACTGAGTGAAATGCTGCAGACGCGAGAGATCGATTACCTTTTCTGTTACCGCGCGCCGATGCTTTTCGCGGACGACAAAGCGAAGCCGGCCCTCCGCGGCCTGCGCACGGAGAAGATCAACCAGGCGATCCGGCTGACCGGCGTTCACCACGCTTTTCTGGGCGACGATCAGCTAATGCGAGGCACCGTGCAATATCCCGAAAAAATGAGTGTCGATGAAGTTGCTTTTAGCCACGGCTAATCCGCACAAAGTCGAGGAGTTCGCCCGGCTTTTTGCGGAAGCGGGAATCGAAGCGCAAGTGCGGCCCGCGTCGGAGGCGGGCGGCATGCCGGACGTCGAGGAAAACGCGCCAACGTTCGCCGGCAATGCACGCATCAAGGCGCGCGCCTTGCACGAACGCGCTCCGGCCGGCACCTGGGTGCTTGCCGACGACAGCGGTCTGGAAGTCGCAGCGCTCGGCGGCGAACCGGGTATCCACTCGGCACGCTACGCGGGCGCCAATGCCACAGACGCCGAAAACCGGGCAAAACTTCTCCGGGAACTTGAGAAGCACGCCGCGGAAAACCGGTCAGCGAGATTCGTGTGCATTCTCGCGCTGATCGGCCCGGACGGCCGCGAACAAATTTTTGAGGGAGTTTGCCGCGGACGGATCACCCGCGCCGAACGCGGCAAGGGCGGTTTCGGTTACGATCCGCTATTCGTGCCCGACGGCTTCGAGCAGACCTTCGCCGAAGTCGATCCGGCCGTCAAAGATCAGCTCAGCCACCGCGGCGACGCGTTGAGGAAGCTCTTCGGCTGGCTGCGAAAGTAGCGCGAACGTTTCGCCCGCGAAAATATCGACCGCGAATTTCACGAACGAACACGAGTCTTTCCTGTTATTCGTGCCATTCGCGATTACGATATTTTCGGCAGTGCCGCGTCTTCTCCACGGGTTCATTCCCGGGGCGCGGGACACCGACGGCACATGGTGCCATGCACCGCGCGTCCTGACTCACGCCGTGCGTCGGATTTTCTCCTCCGCCTTCGATGCCTCGACCTCCTTCAGGAAGCCGATGAAATCGCGCCGATGCTCTTCCTCTTCGCCGAGTAGAGCGATCGCAAGATCTTGGGTGACGAAATCCTTCCCGTCGCACATCCGAATGATCTTGGTGTATTGCTCAATCGCGCTCTCCTCCGCCTCGATCACGCCTTTGATTACTGCGACCAGATCCGTCGAATCCTCCGGCGGCTGCAACGAGCGCTGCGACCGTTCCAGATCGAGCGAACCGGGAACAGTCCCGCCGAGGATCTTGATCCGGGCGGCGATCTTTTGCGCGTGCCCGAGTTCCGTCGGAATGTCAGCCGCTAATTCCTCCTTGATAATTTCTGCCCGCACCCCGTCGAGATTCACCGAAGCGGCGAGGTAATTCTGCACAGTCTCCAGCTCCATGCAGTAGGCGGTTATCAGTTCCTTAACGATGTCTTGTTGGCTCATAAATCACTTCCCTCTTTGGGTTTGTGAGTAAAGAATACGCCACCCCCACGCTAAGGTCAATGCTCCGTTGGAACCGCGGAAGTGTCCAACGGATGTTTCGCCGACAGTATTGCCCGATCACGGTTGACACGTCATTCTTGCATCTGGAGCCCCGGTGTCCGGGGGTTCCCTGCTATGCTCGATGTTCATGCACGAACGGTTATTCGCCGTCAAAAGCCTTTGCTGATCCTGATCGGCGTTATTTCCGCGATCTATCTGCTTCAGCTTCTCCTCGGGGGTGAGGCGTTCCGGCATTTTCCGCTGGTTCCCAGCGAACTGGAGGCGAGCTGGCAAAGCTTGCGCCGAGGCGAAATTGGCGCTGCTGAGCTCATGCCTTTCGCCACGCTGCTGACCAGCGCGTTTCTCCACGGCAGCCCGAACCATCTCTTGGTGAATATGCTGTTCCTTTGGATTTTCGCGGCGCTTGTCGCGGAGCTGCTCGGTGACCGCTGGATGTTCGGAATCTTCGCGCTGAGCGCGATCGGCGGGTCCCTCTGCCACGCGCTTCTGAATGCCGGCGATCCCGTCCCGATGCTGGGCGCCTCGGGGGCCGTCATGGGATTTGAAGGCGCCTATCTCGGGCTGGCGGTCCGCTGGCGACTCCCCAATCCGCACATCTGGCCGATGGCTCGGCCAGTTCCGCCGTCAAACCTCGTGCTGCTGGCGGTTTTCGGGATCGCGTTCGATGTAAGCGGACTGATGAGTCAGACCGATGCCGGGATCGCCTACGGCGCGCACATCGGCGGCTTTCTCGTCGGACTTTTTCTCACCTCATTCGTTACCCCCGAGCCGCGAACGATCTGAAGTGATTCGCGCGTGCGCCCCCGGATCGCGCGCAGCGACCCATTCGAGAAGGTTGCGGCTGTCGACATATCGGCGGCTCGAATGACTGCTGCCGAGAACGATCGCATAAAGCGGACGTTCATTCAGGGTCGCACTCGTAAGAAGGCAAGCGCGGGCGGTGTTAGTGGTGCCAGTTTTGATACCGTTGTACCCTTCCTCGCCCAAGAACTGGTTCGTGTTCGTCCACGAGGCGATCCGGGTCGAACCATCCGGCCGCGTGACTTTCGCGGAATATTCTTTTGTGCCGACCACTTCTCGGAACAAGTCGTTTTGCATCGCGGCGTGAGCGAGCCGGATTAAGTCGCGGGCGGTCGTCGTGCGGTCATCGGTCGAATTGCCGCCGTCACCGAAGGCCGAGCGGTAGATGGTTTGCGTCATGCCGAGGCGTGCGGCCACGCGGTTCATTTCGCCGATAAAGTTGGCGCGCGGATCGAGCTTTTCATCAGGAGCGGCACCGTCTGGCCGCGGAAGCCGGTCGCGAAAGTGCTCGGCAATCGCGTTGCCGACAGCGTTCCCCGAAGGAAGCATGAACGCGTAGAGTGCATCGCGCAGCGGCAGACTTTCTCCAGCCTCAATATTTGCTGTCGATCCCCGCGCCGTCAGCGCGAGCTCCGAAAAGTGCACCATCTCATCGAGAATCGACGGATCCTCCTTCGCGAGTTCGCAAGCGAGATAGGTGGTCATCGCCTTGGTGACGCTCGCCGATTTGCGAGGAACATCGACATTGTGTCCCGCAATCACCTCGCCCGTCCTCGCGTCGCCCACAGCCCACGACCAAGCGGTGACGAACGGGTGTTCGGCGAGTGGAGTCCAATTTGCGCGATCGACAGGGTCTTCGCGGGTGACAGCAAGGCGATCGATCTTCAAGCCTTCGTCGGCGGTATCGCTGAAATGACTGGCAAAGGAAACCCCGAGGTACTGGATCACCGATCCCTGCGCGACCGCACCCCGGCCAACCGTTGTCCATGGACCGCCCTCGACCTGTTTGATGATCTCGTACGTATAGCGGTCGAGATCGCATTCGAGCACATAGCGGATCGTTTTGAGATGGCGTGCCGGCAGCAGTTCATCGACGGCGGCATCGGTTGCGCCGTCACCTTGCGCCGTGGCGTGTATCCAGATTTTTGAGTCAGTCAAACGCTTCCACTCAAGCACCGCGACCGGCTCCTCGAGACCCTCCGCCCCCGCGAACCCGAAACGGAGTTCCTCGGTCGGCGCGCCGGTGATATTCCAGCCGGCAAAATCGATCGCAAGCCAGACGCGCCCCGAATCAATCGGACCGATTGCCGCGTTGCGTACCATCGCCGTGCCAAGGGGGCGACGGACTTCCAAAGCGCCGTTTCCATCCGTGCGAATTCCGGTCGCGCCACCGTCGAATGCAACACCGCCGACGGAACTCGTCGTTTGGTTGAGGCCGCGGTTCGCGCTTTCGCTAAATTCCCAGACAGCAATCGGACCGTCCGCTGCCCAAACGGCTGCAGCGAAAAAGCTGGAGAGAAGAATGGCGCCAAAGCGAGCAAGCCGGAATTTCGTGTTCATGATCCGACCCTTAGCGCCGACGACTGGGGTTAGACAAACTTTTTGCCATGTCACCCGGAAATTTCCCGTTTTGGCCCCGCAAAAAAAGTGCTAGAATTTTAGAGCCCCTCACCTTAAGCTCCGCCGTTACTTCTTACGTCTACTACTACCTACTTCCGAATTTCACTTTATGACTTCAACCTCCCCCACCCCCTCCCGCACGTCCCAATTCATGTTCTGGGGCTGCTTTGTCGCAATGATCACGACGTCGATGGCGTTCATTACCCGGGCCATTCTCGTCAGCACAACCTGGCCCGAACAGTTCGGGCTCGACGCCGTAAAGGCGCAGGTTCTGTTCGGCGCCGGCATCTGGCCGTTCGCAATCAGCATCATCCTGTTCAGCTTGTTTATCGATAAAATCGGCTACCGCGTCTCGATGTTTTTCAGCTTCGCCTGCTACGCGGCTTTCGGCGCGATGGCACTCTGGGCTTACGGGATCGTAAATGCAGCGGGTCTCGAGGGAGCAGCGCTAACGGAGGCGCAAGAAAAAGCCTTTAGTGTCCTGTACTGGGGCAGCATTATCCTCTCCTTGGGGAACGGCACGGTCGAAGCGTTCGTCAATCCGGTCGTCGCCACATTGTTCAGCCGCGAAAAGACCAAATGGCTCAATATCCTCCACGCCGGCTGGCCGGGCGGCCTGATCCTGGGCGGAGTTGCGATGATCCTGCTCGGCGAGCAAGTTGCCAATGACTGGCGCGTGATCATCTACCTTGTTGCCATCCCCGCGATCATTTACCTCGTGATGCTTGCCAAGGCGAAGTTCCCGGTTAATGAACGCGTCGCTTCCGGAACGACCTATCGCGAGATGCTCGCTGAGTTCGGGATCCTCGGCGCGGCCCTCGCGAGTTTTCTAGTCGTCGCGCAGCTTGGCGAAGTCTTCCAGTGGTCTCTTGGGATTACCTTCCTGATCGTCGCGATCGTCGTCGGAGCCTATGCCGCATACTGCCGCTCATTTGGCCGCCCGCTGATTTTCCTCCTCTGCCTGATCATGATGCCGCTCGCGACCACCGAGCTCGGGACCGATGGCGCGATTACCGGCCTGATGGAAAAGCCCATGCGGGCGATCGGCGCGGATCCGGCATGGGTGCTTGTTTACACTTCGTTCATCATGATGGTCCTGCGCTTCCGGGTCGGTCCCGTTGTCAACTTCTTCGGCCCGCTCGGACTGCTCGCCGTCTGCGCAAGTTTGGCCATTGTCGGACTCTTCCTCCTCTCGATGGTCGAAGCAGCTTTCGCGATCTTCGTCGCGGCTACGATTTACGGGGTCGGTAAAACGTACTTCTGGCCAACCATGCTCGGAGTCGTCGCCGAACAGTCGCCAAAAGGCGGCGCGCTCACTCTCAATGCGATCGCCGGCATCGGCATGCTGACCGTCGGCGTTGTCGGCGGCCCGCTGATCGGCCACATGCAGGAGATTTCGGCCCAACGGGCACTGGAAGAACAAATGCCGGGAGTCTATGAGGAAGTCGCCTATGAAAATCATTACGTGCTCGGCAGCTATACCGCTGTCGACATGAAGAAGGTTGGCGAGCTTGAAAGCAGCGAAGACGTTCAGGCCGTCGTCACGAGCGCGAAACAAGGCGCGCTGGCGAAAGTCGTTATTTTCCCGGTGATCATGCTCGCGTCGTACCTCATCCTGATCGCCTACTTCCGGGCACGCGGCGGTTACAAACCCGTGGAACTCCCGACTGGAGAATCCGAAAAGATCGGCACTCCAGCAGTCGCGCCGCAAGGGTAGCGGACTTCGATGACGCGGGCGTAAGCTCGATCAACGAAGCGCTATTCGGCGGGCAGCTTGATCCGATACGAGGTCCACCGGCTCACGGCGGCGGCTGAAAGCCGCTGCCGCTTTCTGTTACGGTAATCTTCTGCTCGCGTCCCAACCCGAATGTTGCATTCTGAGACCTCTTCATTCCGTCTTCCGGCTATTGATTTCCACGATGCGTCCCGCTTTCCCGAGTACAGTCGAACCGGGATTTCGGCCTGCAAAGAGCCGAGGCAAGAGCGTGTTTCTCATCCTCTTCGGTTTCTCCTTCTTTTCGATTGGCGCTTTCCTCTGCTGGCTCGGCGTCATCTCGCCGGTCGTGAAATCGTTCGAAAGCCGCTCGTGGGTCAAAGTCCCCTGCACCATTCGCGGCAGCGAGGTGAAAAGCCGCCACAGCAGCGAGGGCGTAACGTATAAAATCGCGATCACCTACACATACGCAGTCGACGGCAAGCTGTATCAAAGCAATCGATACGACTTCAACGATGCCGCTTCCAGCGGACAGAAAGGAAAAGCCAAAGTTGTAGCCCGGTATCCGGTTGGAATGGAGTCTGTTTGCTGGGTGAATCCCGACGATCCGACGGAAGCCGTGCTGTCACGGAAAATTCCCATGCTGGTTTACCTCATGGGCCCCTTCTGCGCCCTCTTCATTTTTCTGGGCGCCGGGATCATGCTGGCGGGATCCGGGCTTCTCGCTTCACGCGCGTCGCCCCGGCATTCCCGTCACGAACGCCTCGCCGGCGGCAGCACCGGTCCGGCCGAACTGGAACCGTCGGTCGGCCCGATTGGAAAGCTGCTCGGCACATTCGTCTTTGCGCTGATCTGGAACGGCATCGTGAGCATTTTCGTCTGGCAAGCGATGACAGTCTCTTTCATCGGGAAACCCTCGCGGAGACCGATCAGCCATTTGCAAGACGAGATGGAGAGATCGTGTTTTCCGTACCCATAAACTTGGTACCAACCTTCCGCGGGGAAAACAATAGCATCGAGTGGCGCGTTCGGGTCCATGGCACTATTCCGCGCTGGCCCGATTTGTACGAAACCTATCCGCTCGCGGTCCGGCCCCTGTCAGCGGAATCTTTACGGACTGTCCGCGGAACCTCTTTCTGATGAGCGTGACGTGATGAGCGATCCGGCAAACGCACCCGAACTTTACATCGATCTGCCCAAAACCGCCTATGCACCGGGCGAAACGATTACGGGCAGAATCTTGTGGGCGCTTGATCATTCCCCGAAGAAGCTGGAACTCACCGCCGGCTGGTGGACGGAGGGCCGCGGCACAAAGGATTTTCGAATTGAGGCGACGGTGGAGTGGAACACGGATGCCTCGGCAGGTGAAGAGAGTTTTACCGTGCAACTTCCGCTCGCGCCGTATTCATTTTCCGGGACATTGATCTCTCTCCAATGGATGCTGGAACTGCGCGAACACCGCCACGAAAAATTTGTCACCGAACCGATCGTGGTCTCGCCGTCCGGCGAACCGGTCCTCTTGCCGCGAATTGATGAGGGCGAACGAAAATCCTTTTCGATCCTCCGCGATCGCTGAGATCCGCTTTCGCATTTCAGCGAAACAACAGCGGCTGCTGCTCAATCATCTTCGAATCGAAAACTGGCACGGCTGCATTCTCGGACCGCACGGGACCGGAAAGTCCGTTCTGCTCGAAGACCTCGGCCGCGCTCTCGAAGAAGAAAGAGTGGAGGTTGTTCGGGCTTTTCTCAACAGCAGCTCAACAGAAATCGAACGGAAGGATGCAGTTGACCGAGCGGGCTCGTTGCGAGCCGGACAAGTGTGTTTAATCGACGGAGGCGAAGCCCTCGGAAGATTCCATTGGTTGCGCCTGATCCGGCGGGCTCGCCGCAACGGCAGCGGACTCGTGGCGACCGTCCACCGTCCATGCGGCCTCCCCGTCCTCCACACGACCGCTCCGAATCTCAGCCTCGCCCTCGATTTGGCCGCACGCCTCGCTGGAGACGGCTGGAACGACGCCTTGGCCGCGGTCGCGGAAGGGGCGTTCCACCAAAACGGGGGAAACATGCGAGAGGTCTTCCGTGCGTGTTACTGGCATTGTGCCGGGAGAGGAAAATAGGAAAGCGGAAAGGGGAAAGCGGAAAGGTAAACGCGGGAGCCGGAATTCGGAATTCGAACTTCAGACGGGTCCCGAAAAATATTGCAAAATGCGCCAGCACCAGCCCATGAATGGGAGTGCTTCAGTGACGCGGCATTTTGCGCGCGGCAGGCCCTCGATCATGGAAACGCTGAAAAACGCGGAGATTCTGGTGGTGGAAGATGAAACCCTTCTTCGCCGCCGCCTGTGCGCGTTTTTAGAGAATCGCCAAGCATCGGTAACCGCTGCCGCGAACTGCGAGCAGGCGCGCGAGCTTTTAAGCCAAATGCCGTTCGATTTCGTCCTGCTCGACGTCAATCTGCCGGATGGAAACGGGCTCGATCTGCTGCGCGATGGCGCCTTCTCCGACAATACCTCCGTCATCGTGATGACGGCCAGCAACGGTGTCGAAACGGCAGTGGAAGCCATGCGGCTCGGCGCGGCCGATTTTGTCGCAAAGCCGTTTGAAGCGGGGGAAATTCCGCTCACGCTCCACCGAATCCGGCAACACCGCCAAGCTCGCCGCCTCGAAGAGTTTCGGCGGGAACAGGAGGCGGTCGCGCCCGAAAAGTTTCTATTCAGTCCGGGACTGAAAGCGGTGCGGGAGCGGGTGGAAAAAATCCTCACTGCCGACGAGCGCCTCCGCGCCGCCCTCCCTCCCGTTTTAATCGAAGGCGAGACGGGGACCGGCAAGAGTTCGATCGCGCGCTGGATTCATTATCACGGCCCGCGGAAAGAGGGACCGCTGGTTGAGGTAAATTGCTCCACCCTCCCCGAATCGTTGGCAGAATCGGAACTTTTCGGCCATGAACGCGGCGCGTTCACCGACGCCAGGAAAGAAAGAATCGGTCTGTTTGAGGCGGCTGACGGCGGAACGCTTTTTCTCGACGAAATTTCGAGCCTGTCCCTTCCGTTGCAGGCCAAAGTGCTGACCGCGATCGAAGACAGGAGGATCCGTCGCGTCGGTGGAAGCAAAACGATCGAAGCCGACGTGCGCGTCATCGCCGCGGCCAATGTCGATCTGCGCGAGGCGCTGCGAGCCGGTGTCTTCCGCGAAGACCTTTACCACCGCCTCGACCTTTACCGCCTCCGCCTCCCGCCGCTGCGCCAGCGGCCTGAGGACCTTCCGCGACTCGCTGATCACCTGCTCCGGCAAATCGCGCGCCGCTACCGGCTCGAAACGATCCGGGTTTCCCAATTAGGTACCGCGCGGCTAAAAGCCCACCCATGGCCGGGCAATGTCCGCGAACTCGAGCATGTCCTCGAACGGGCCGTCGTCTTTGAAGAGACGGATCCCCTCGATCTCGAACAACTTGCGGCCGCGGCACCAGGAGGAAACGGCAACGGCGCGACCAACGAATGGTTCAACACCGCGTTTGTTTTTCCTGAACATGGGTTCGACTTGAACGAAGCTATCAACCGGCTGATTCATCACGCCCTCGCGCAAACCCAGCAGAATGTCTCGGCCGCCGCCCGCCTTCTCTCCGTGCCGCGCGATTACATCCGCTACCGACTGAAGAAGAAATCCGGACAGGCATCATCGTAAGGTAAAAACCCTAGCTTGAACTGTTAGCGCGATTGTGCGAAACAGTTTTCGGAAATGAACCCGCCGAACACAACGATTTCAAAAAACGGTTTTTGTCGGTTCCGACCACCGAGCCGAAATTGGGGATTTTTACCCAACAGCACCTCTAACCTGGGAAACACTTCCCACAAAGCGTTTGATCGAGGCTCGCGTGTGAAATTATAACCTAGCCTGCATAAACATCTTACAATATTCCGTGAAATTGGCACGACCTCTGCTACAGCGATAGAGCTACTGATGAAAACACGGATCCCAACTTTGTCCGTCTTTGCCAGCGCGAGCATCCTCTTTGCCGTCGCCGCTTTGCCGGTGCGCGCTCAGACGGAGCCGGAAGCAACCGGTTTACTGGGAGGGCTCCTCGACGACATCCTCGATGTTATCCCGCTCGACCTTCAGCTCCAGATCGAAGAATACCAAAGCCAGCGAGCGGAACTACTCTCGAGCCGGCAGGAATTCGCGAAGACACTGCGCGATCTGACGCCCGACCAGCGGCGCGCGAAGATCCGAGAATTTGAAGGAAACCCGGCGAACCTCCAGGCGATCCGCAATCTCCGCGAGCTCAGTGAGGATATTCGGGAGTCCGCCGCGGAACTGGTTATTCCCGGCGATCTTCCGATTCCAAATATCGCGCCCGATCCAAACCGTCCCCGGGCTGAGCCTCCCTCCCAGGCAATTCGCGAACATCTCGAAAATTTCCGGAACGCGCGAAACAGCCACCTCGACCAGATGCGTCAACTCCGCGACACCCTCCTTGGCGAAGGAAAGACCGGACAGGAAATCAAGGACGCCCTCGCGGCCCTCCGCGAACAGTTTATCGCCCAGCAGCGCGAACAGGCCCGGGCCATTCGCGATACGGTGATCCAAGACCGGGAGACGCGCCGCGACAAGGACTAGGCCGCGCGGACCCATCGCTTTTTTTACGGGATCTTTTTCATAGTGATTCGGTTGCAAGCCCTCCGCGCCGGGACCGCCGTCCAGAGAAGAACAAAGATTCTTCCTCTGGATCCGGTGCCTCGGCGCGGAGGGTTCTCGCTTGGAATGCCCGGGATGCCCATTTGAACTTGCGGCGTTTCCCCAACATCCCAAACATCCCCAGCATGGTCGGTCACCCGTCCGCGCGTTTTCTCTGTCTTGTCACAATCGCCGCTATCGTGCTCGCCGCGGCCGGACGGCCCTTTCCGCTCCGCGCGGATCCGGCCTCCGTGTGGACCTACACCGAAGCGGGTGGAAAAATCGATTCATCCCCTGCACTCGCTTGGGACGGCACCCTCTATGTCGGATCCGACGACGGGTTCCTTCATGCGATCAACCCGGACGGCTCCCAGCGCTGGACAGCACCGTCGAGCCCCGCGTTCTCGATCGATTCCACGCCAGCCGTCGATCCAGACGGCACCGTTTATATCGGCGATTGGGATTTTAATCTCCACGCTTTCGACTTTGAGGGGACCCCCGTTTGGTCTTCACCGTTTCCCACCGCGAATTTCATCTTTTCCTCGCCGACCATTGCCCCGGATGGAACGGTGTACGTCGGCTCAGGAGATTTTTCCGTTTATGCGATTGCGCCCGACGGCGGGATGGTTTGGTCCTTTCCTACCGACGGGTGGATCGATTCCTCTCCTGCGTATTCGGAATCTGAAGACGCGATTTATTTTGGCTCTTGGGATGGGTACATCTATGCCGTCGATTCGAGCGGAACCTTGCTCTGGAATTATTATGCGGAAGACATCGTCTTCTCCTCGCCGGCGATCGGACAGGAGGGCATCATTTTCATCGGCGCGGGCGACCGCCTTCTGGCGCTTTCAACAGGTGGATTCTTGATCTGGGAATACACGACCGGCGGTCTCGTCGATTCCTCTCCCGCCATCGGCCCGGATGACACGGTCTACGTCGGCTCCGGCGACAATCATCTCTACGCGTTCGATCCGGCGAACGGCACGTTGAAATGGCCCCCTTATGCGGCCGATGGACCGGTCTATTCCTCACCGGCAGTGAGCGCGGATGGCGATGTATTTTTTGCGTCCCGCGATGGATACCTGTATTCGGTGCGATCCGACGGAACGCTCAATTGGAGGATCGCTATAGGAGGGCCAAGTGATTCCTCACCGATGCTGGCGCCAAACGGCATTGTCTATATCGGGAGCCGCGATGGCAATCTCTATGCCTTTGAGACGACCAGCGGGCTCGCCGTTTCCACCTGGCCGGCATTCGGTTCCGGGAGAAACCGTGACGGTTTGTCCGAAAGATATTATCACGATTGGATCGCAAGCTTTCCCGACCTCGCTCTTCCTGAACAAGAGCCGCTTGCGGATCCTTCGGGAACCGGCATTCCAAATCTTTTGGCGTACGCCTTCAGCGGGACCCTCGACTCCTCCGATCTCCAGCTCCTCCCTGAACTCGAGATGACGGTTTTCGGTGAAGCCTTTCAATTTTTCGCGGACCTGCGAAAAGGCGATCTTCAATGGCGGCCGCAATTCTCGGAAGATCTGGTCACCTGGATCGACGTTGATCACGAACTGATCGGACAACCGGCCGCCGTCCAAACTTGGCGGAGTGACGCGCCTCCAGGAAAAGACCGCGGATTCTTCCGACTGCTCATCACCCGCCTGTGACTGCATCCAGCCAGGCTGTATGAAACGGCTCGCGCTCAACCTCCTCTGGTTCGTCCTGCTCACCTCTCCGCCGATCTGCCGCGCTTCCCAATCTCTCGCCGCCGAACCACAACCGAACGATGCCGCACCCTCAGCCGGCGATGACTTTCTTGAAGGCTGGCTGCGCGGTGATGACCTCGGAACGCTCGACCTGGATGCGCTCTTGCAGCCAGCCTTTGAAATAATCTGGGACAAATCGGTAAGCCTCTCCGCCGGCGCCGGTTATCGTGACAATGTTTTTCTCGCACCCTCCGGTGAAGAAGGCGGCGCGTTCCTCCTGGGCGGATTCGATGCTTCCCTGATCCGGCTCGGAAGCTTGGATTCACTCTCGCTGCTGGTGAGTTCGCAACATCTCGAGTTCGAATCCGGCCTGCCCAATGACACATTTGTGGCACTGGTGGTCCGTTACGACCGATCGCCTTCGGCCCTCTACGCGATCTCGGTTCCGCTTCAGGTCTATTACCTCGACCAAGTCCTCGAAGTTGAAATGACGGACGGAGAACGCGAGCGCCTGCGTTTGCGCGCCATCGGTGCCGGTTTCCGGCCGGTTCTTCGCCTGCTGCGGCGCGACAACTTGTCCCTCGAAACAGGCCCGATTGTCAGTCGCCATCTGCCCCGGGACAAAAATGTCAGTGCCTTCTGGGAGACCGGCGCCGGGGTCAAAATCAGCTGGGAACCTGGGCAAACCAAGTTCACCGCCGGATTTGACTACACATACAGAAGCGATGACGATCGCCGTGCGTTCCGCGACGACGCCAGCGTGATCAATAACAAGAAGGCGAGGCAGCACCAGTATGCCTGGGAGTTCGGGATTCGGCAGGTTTGGGGGGAATCCGGGCACTGGAGCAGTTCGACCGTCGCCGGAATCGATCTGGTTCGCGATGCGATTTCCAATTACTATTCCTACGATCGGTTCTCACTTCGCCAAGGAATTGCTTGGGATAACAAGCTTTGGTTGGTCGAAGCAACCGCGCGTTTCTCACAATACCGGTATGGCGTTCAGCGAGTTGAACAGGAAGGTTCGCGCCGACGGCGCGAGAATGCGGGACTGACGTTTGAGGTGCGGCGCGCACTGGGCGAACAGATCGAGGTGTTTCTCACGTATTCGCGGGATTTTGTCGAATCCCGGGATGCTCCCGAGGAATACTCCGTCGACACTTGGACCGTCGGTCTGGGATGGCAATTGTGAAAAAAATGTGATCGAAATAGGGGCAACGATGAGCGGAGCCGTCGAAAAAGCGCCCTCTTGGAAAACCTGGTCCTTTGCGATTGGGAGCGTTTCCGCGGTATTTGCCGCGGTCGTCCTCGTGCTTGCGCTGCAAAGTCGCCGTGAAATCCGCCAACAGATTCTCGACCGCGACGCGCACGTTCTCGCGGCCGTGGCGAGGATGCTGCAAATCACCGATGAAGCGGCCCCGCTCGACGAACTAAGCATTGCCCTGCAAACATCTAAACTCCGCGGCGTGCTCGCGGTGCGCCTCTTCGATCTCCACGGCGACTTTCTCCTCTCGTTCCCCTACAACGTTCCGGAAGATGTCCTGTCGGCACAGGAGCGGGCCCAGCTTATACGCGGGGAGCCGATTGCCGAATTCGACCCGCACTCCGACCTGCAAACATTCTTTGAGGAACCGCCGAGCGAGCAGGTCACCGAACAGGTTCCGTTAGAAGAAATTGTCATTCCTCTTCACGACCAGACGACCGGCCAGATCATCGCCATGATCCAATACATCATCGATGGCAGCCAGGTGCATGACGAATTTGCCCAACTCGACCGCACCCTCCTTATCCAGGCCGGAACAGCGTTCGGAATCGGTGTCACCGCAATCATCACAGTGGCCGCCCTTGCCTTCATCCGTCTCACCCGCTCCCACCGCGCCCTGATGGCGCAAACCCGGCGCCTGATCAAGGCCAATCAGGACCTTTCCCTCACCGCGCGCACATCAGCGGTCGGCGCTGTGACGTCCCATCTGATTCATGGTATCCGCAATCCGCTTACAAGCTTGGATCTATTTCTGCAAACGCGCGATGCCGAGCTGACTCGCGGACCGTCTCCGGAAAGCTGGAAGCAGCTCGCTGATGCGACCAACAAAATCCGGACCCTCGTTGATGACGTCGTCGAGGTTCTCCGAGAACAGGACGCGACCACTTCGTTTCAACTCACCCTCGAGGAACTCGAAGCCGTGCTTGCCGAAAAGCTCCGTCCAAAAGCGACAGCCGCCGGCCTCCATCTTGAACAGAAACGGAGCGGCGAAGCCCTCCTTCCGGGACACGCGGCAAACATCCTCCTCCTGATCCTCGTCAATCTGATCGACAACGCCGTTGCTCTGACGCCCGCTGGAAAACGGATCTGGGTCCACATCATGCGCCGCCCGACGGAGATCGCTTTTGAAATCGGCGACGAGGGCCCGGGAATCCCGGAAGAGATCCGGCCTCATCTCTTCACCGCCGGAAGAAGCGGCCGCAGCGGCGGCAGCGGGCTCGGGCTCGCGATCAGCCAGCGTCTAGCAAAGAACCTTGAGGCCGATCTCGCGCTCGTTCGTTCCGACGAAACCGGGACAGTTTTCCACCTCCACTACCCGCTGGAGCTGGATGACGGATCCGCGGGCACATCCAATAACGCGGATGCGCCTCGCGAGTTTCACGAGTTCCGATAGCGGAGAGATCCGCACTCTGAATGCGCGCCCGGTTTGCGCCGGAAGGCTCCGTTCCTATCTTGTGCATAAGGAAGGAAGATCACGTGATGCCAAAATGGACACGCAAAGATGAACGGCAGTACGAGCACATCAAGGAGAGCAGCAAGGATCGCGGGGTGCGGGAAAAACGAGCTAAAGAAATCGCGGCACGCACGGTAAACAAGCGCCGGCGCACCGAAGGCCGGACTCCCCAAAAAACATCCCAGGGCACCGGCAATCCCAACCGATCACTCGAAGAGCGAACCCGTGACGAGCTTTACAATCGAGCGAAAGAAAAAGGCATTCAGGGCCGAAGCCACATGAACAAGGAGCAATTGGTCAACGCCCTGCGGAACGGATAGCGCCACTGGCTCTTCGTCTTTTCTTAGAAGCAGCGGCAGCTTCTCGTCGCTACCAAACGAGCAAACCGCCCGCAAAGGTGAAGCCAGCGCCGACCGAACAGAAGATGATTCGGTCGCCCGGCTCAAAAATTTCCTCTTCGGAGGCCCAGCCGAGTGCCATTGAGACCGAAGCGGCCGATGTATTCCCGTATTTGCCGATCGTCACAACAAACTTTTCAAACGGTATCCCGATCCGCTTGCTCACCGCTCGGAGGATGCGCTCGTTCGCTTGGTGCGGCACGATCCAGGAAACATCGTCGGGCGACATCTTTTGACGGATCAGCGTTTGCTCAATGATATCTGCAAACGCGATTACGGCTCGTTTAAAAACGACCGGCCCGTTCATGAACAGGTAAAACTGCTCGATATTCTTCGGGTTTGGCAGCAGCATCCGCGCCCCGCCTCCGGGACGCTGGATCGCGTCAAAATACTCCGCATCACCGCTCAGCGCCATCCGGTGTAACCGGTGCCCGCCGCCGTCGCTCGTCAAGATGGCAGCCCCGGCACCGTCGCCAAAAAGAAATGCCGTCGCATGGTCTTTGGGATTTGTGATGCGCGACAGCAGCTCAGCCGTGACGACAAGCACCTTTTGCGCGCTTCCTCCTCGGATCAGCGCACGCCCAAGTTCGAGCGCGTAAAGCCAGCCAGAGCAGGCCGCATTGAGGTCGAAGGCCAGCGCGGCCGGGACGCCGAGCTCACGAGCGAGCGCGCTCGCCGCGCTGGGAACCGGCTGATCCGGCAAAATGGTCGCCATGATAATCCCGTCGATTTCGCGAACATCCATGCCGGCCTGCGCCAGCGCGTGCGTAACCGCGACTTTCGCGAGACTCGTCGCCGATTCGTCTTCACCAGCGTAATACCGCTGCTCGATCCCGGTGATGCGGAGGATCTCCTCCTCAGTCATGTCGGGAAACGCTTTGAGAATCTCTTTGTTGGACCTGATATTCTTCGGGATGGCGTAACCGATTCCAGCCACGCAAACCGTCTCTGTCTGGCCAGCCCCTCCAGATTCTGGCTGCGCCTCAACCGAAGCCGACGCGCGAGACTCAAGAAACCGCAAAACATCCTCTCCCGATACGCGACCACCGGGACCGGTTCCCGTTATCTCGACAGTTCCCGGGTCGATGCCGTTTTCCCGGGCGATCTTCGTCGCGCGCGGAGTCCAGAGGGAAGGCCGCCCGCCGCCTGAAGGAGATGGCGGCCGCGGGCGGCTGGCAATGGAAGGGCGGCTTCCGGAGCGATCGGACGGGGCCGCTGCAGTTTTCATCAGGACCTTTTCATCGGATGATTTTCCCTGCGCCACAACGGTCTCCGCGGATGTCTCTTCTTTAACCTCGAGGTGCCGCAAACTCTCGTCGGCCGTTCCGACCCGCAGAAACGGCCCGTCGGCAGCGACAACATCTCCGGCGCGGCAAAAAACAGCCTGAACCTCTCCGTCGCACGGAGCTTCGAAATCGAAAACGGATTTATCGCTCTCGAACTCGGCAACTCGCTCCCCCTTAGTCATTTTGGCACCCGGTTCAACAAAAATGTCGATCAGCGTGAGTTCATTGACGGTGGCCCCCATTGAAGGCACGGGAATGTCGATGACGAAGGATTTCATGCGTCTCCTGCTCTCTGGCCTGCCATAGAAAATCGCCGTTCTAGCCGATGCCCATCAGCCGGTCAATCCTTCGCCGTAAAGCGACTCCAATTAGAACGGGAACAGGGATCCGTTTGCGTCCGCTCGTAATAGCTCAGCCCTCAGTGCCTAAGCCCCTGATTCGTTCGTCGTGCGAAGAATCACTCGACTAGCGGTTCGATCAACAGACGGAAAAATCGCTGCTCACCGGCTGGTAAATTCACGCGAAACTCGCGAATGCCCTCGTCGGTGGTCGTTTCCGTTGCCGTTTGCGGCGACCAGCCAGACCCGAGTTGACTGCTGCTTTCAAGGAAGTAACTCCGCCGCGCGTAGATCGGCCAGAACCGCAGCAGAAATTCACCTTCCTGCACCCCTGCTTCCACCGAAAATTGCGGACCTGACGCGGGGTCGATCGGCGAGGTTCCGCTTAGAAATTCCGCCCAAACGCTCCAGCCGTCGCCATCGTGATCGACCTCCGGATCGATTTCACCAGCGTCCTCAAAAAAATGCTCCAGCCACCAGTCCGGCAGCTCGGCCTCGTCACCTTTTGCACTCGGTTCCGTCCAGAAGAGAAACTCCGGCGACTCGTGCCGGGTATTGCCGTTATCGGTATAGCCGACAATCCGAAAACTCCAGACAGACGCCGGCGGCAGCCCGCCGATCATCGTCGAATGAACCGCCGTGACGCGCGAGGTCGCCGGCGCCGTAAAGTCAAATTCGGCATGCATCGGCACAATGGCCGTCTCGGTCTCAAAATGGTGGGGCGCCCCGTGCTCAATGACACCGGTCGCCGGCACGCGGCTTTTCCAGCTGACCACGGCACTGTAGGCACCGGCCGCCACGCGGATGTCGTAAAAGAAGAGAGAGTCGTCGATTGTCAGTTCCGCCTCCGCGCTGAGCACTTCGCCGGCACTGTTGGAAATTCGCACCGAATAATTTCCCTCATGCGTCAGCAGCACCGGTCCGACCGACAGCGAACTCGCCTCCGCGCCTTCGATCACTTCCCCGTTGTAATACCATTGGTAGCGCAATTGCGGCGTGCCGCTCGCCGTGACCGAGAACTGCACGATCTGACCTGGTGTGGCCACCTGGCTTTGCGGCTCCGAGTGAATTTGCGGCGGCGTCGCCTCGCCCGCGGGAATCACGGTCAAGGATCCGGCGGTCGACGTGATTTGCCCGGCCGCATTGCTCACGGTCACAGAATAATTGCCGCCATCGGACAGACCAATATCGGTTATTTCCAGAACAGCGCTTGTCGCACCGGGCATCGGCGACCCGTTGCGGCGCCACTGATAGGTCATGGGCTCCGAACCAGTCACGGTGACCGAGAAAACAGCATTCGAACCTTCAGCGAGCTCCTGATCTACAGGCATTTCGACAAGCAGCGGCGGATAGTTGTCCGTATCTTCCAGCACGTTAGACGCGTCGACGATGAATAGTCCCTCCGACATATCGCTCAGCAATACCCGGTCGAGTCCATTTAATGGATACACGCCCCAATTGCCGTCCCAGGTCAGTCCGGAGCCGCCGGTTGCATAATAACCAACACGCACCGGCCGCATCGGATCGCTGATATCGAACACCTGCAGCCCATTTTCATACCAGGAAATAAACAGCAGATCCCCGACCACGACCGGGTTGTGGGGAATAAAATCGCCGATCCCGACGTTTGTGTCATCGAGAATCAGCATCAGCCGCGGATTCGACGGATCGCTGATGTCGAAGAAACGGACGTCGCCCCCGGCGATCTCGCGGCAGACGATGAGGACGTTGCCGTCCTCCGTCGGCCAGCTGCTGTGCGAGTTCGGACCCGACTCCGCCGTGCCGAGATAAACCGCCGCATTCTCCACATCGCTCACATCAAAAATATCGGTTCGTCCGCTCCAACCGGAGGTAAACAGCCGGCCGTTCTTCACGGTAATCTGGTGCACCTTGTCGGTCTCAGTCGTCGGAATGTCGCGCACGAAGACCGGATGGTACGGATCGCTGATATTAAACACCTTCACCGTCCGGCCAATCACCGATGGGCGATGTGCAGCCGTGTATAAATAATCACCGTCCAGAAAGAGCGTATGCACCTGCGGGTGGCCGTTGATTGAGGGATCGATACTCGCGCGCCAAACAGGGTTGTACGGGTCGGAAAGATCGACAATATGGACACCGTTCTGACCGCCCCCGCCGCTCACGCGCCAGCATCCGAAGTAGCCGATTCCGTCGCGAACCCAGACATCCTCGAATCGCGTTTCTCCGCCGAGCGGATTATAATCGGCCGCCAGGACGGGGTTCGCGGGATCGGAAATATCGTAAATGCCAACACCGTTCGTGTTGTTGTTCAGAAAAGTCCCGGTCACCGCGATATCGCCGTCGCCGCCGACCCCGCCGTATTGCTGACCAAACGCGTTGATATGGCCAACGAGCGGAATGTTCCCCGGCACCGGTTCCGGCAGCAACTCCTCCACCCGCACGTTGTCGAACAGCACATAGCCGACGTCCGGGTCGGAAATCGACGGATTATGATCCACGTAACTCAGGGCAATATTTCCGGCCGTCTGGAAACTTCCGGAGCCGCGATCTTGGGCGAGCTGTGCGATCAAAACTCCGTCGATCAGCCAGCGGACCGTTCCTCCGCGGACTTGGATTTCCACTTCGCGCCACGCAAAACCGATCCTTCCGGCACGGGTGCTTCCAGTCTGCGAAGGATAAAGCGATTGCTGGAGCGGCGGCGCGGTCTGGCCTCCGGGAAAGGCGTTTTCATAATAACTGTGACTCGCGCCGCGCGCGCTGGAGGTCGTGCCGGCGGCATACTGTCCGCTCGAGGGATGTTCGTATTCGTGTCCCTTGTACGCCCGGTAATCCTGGCCGTTTCCGCCGTCGCCATCGACGGCGAACCAGGCTCCATCGGCGCCGGGATTCCCGAACAGGCTGAGATTCGTCCCGTTAACCCCGATACCGAAACCGGCGAACTCGGTCGATCCGGGGCCGCCGGTGCTGAGCGGGCCCGGGTAGTTGATCCAGAGATCGAGCTTCAGGACATAATCGCCGGAGAAATGCTGCCCAGCCGGCACAAGATGCACGCCGTAGGTGTCGCCGGACTGGTGATTGAGGCTCAGCTTGACGCCGCTGGTCGTGCCGCCGGATGCGTTGGGCGCGGGCGGAATTCCATCGGCACTGTAATCATAGCTGAATACGGCGCTCCAGTCATCGCCGGCAGGCTTTGCGGAAAGAATCGTCCAATTGCCGGATGTATCGGTATCGAAATTATCGGAGAAATAAATCTCCGGCTCCTCGGCAACGGCCGCGGCCGCCAGACCGATCGCAAAGAAGTATGAGCCGAATCGGAGGAATCGCATGGCAAACGGGTAGTGAATCAAATTTTGAGGAAGTTAACCGCTGCGTGCAGGTCAAATTACCGACGCGCGCAACCAATAGCCTAGTCCACCGCCGTCAGAAATGAAAAGGCCAAAAAGCAGCGCGATGAAGGCGGCCATGCGCAAGCGGCTGATCGGCATAACAAAGCCGCAAGATGCCCGCAGGTTCCAAGCTCATCGCCCCCGCAGCCTCCATACCGCCAGGCTTTGCTCGACCAGTTCGGAAAGGTCAGACAACGGCACCATATTCGGCCCGTCAGATATGGCATTGGCGGGATCGGGATGCGTTTCCACGAACAAACCGTCCGCGCCCGCGGCCAGCGCGGCGCGCGCGAGCGGCGGCACGAACTCCCGCTGACCCGCGCTCTTGCCGCCGCCTCCGCCGGGCAGCTGGACGCTGTGCGTCGCGTCGAAAATGACCGGATGGCCGAAGCTTTTCATGATCGAAAAACCGCGCATGTCGACGACGAGATTCTGGTAGCCAAAAGTCGTTCCGCGCTCGGTCTGCCAGATTTCCCGCGCACCAGCCTGTTTGAGCTTCGCAACGACGTAACGCATGTCGCCCGGCGCCAGAAACTGACCTTTTTTTACGTTCACCACGCGCCCGGTCGCGGCCGCGGCCAGCAAAAGGTCGGTCTGCCGGCACAAAAAGGCCGGGATTTGCAACACGTCGCAAACTTCCGCGACCGGTTGCGCCTGCCCGCGCTCATGAATGTCGGTAAGCACCGGAAATTCATAATCTCGCCGAATCATCCCGAGCAGCTCCAGCCCCGCATCCATTCCCGTTCCGCGTTCGCTGCTCAGCGATGTGCGGTTGGCTTTGTCGAACGAGCCTTTGAAGACGATCGTCAGATCCGCGAAACGCTCTCGCAGGCCGGCAAGGACTTCCGCGACGGAACGGCAGGTGGCTTCATTCTCCAGCGAACACGGTCCGGCGATCAGCAGAAGTTTGTCTGCCGAAAAAATCACGAGACCCCTTTCTTCCGCTGCTCCATCGCCGCGCGGATGAAAGCGGCAAACAGCGGGTGAGCCTTGTTCGGTTTGGACTGAAACTCCGGATGAGACTGCACGCCGACGAACCACGGATGCTCCGAAACCTCGACGATTTCAACGAGGTTCCGCTCCGGGTTGATTCCCGAAAACACCATGCCCTTTTCCTCGAAATCACGCATATAGGCGTTATTGAATTCGTAGCGATGACGGTGACGCTCGCTCACCTCCTCCCGCTGATAAGCCTCGGCCGCCCGCGTATTCGGTTTTACACGACAGCGGTAGGTGCCAAGCCGCATCGTAGCGCCTTTATCCGCCAGATTCTTCTGATCCTCCATCAGGTCGATGACCGGCTTCGCGGTGTTTTCATCAAACTCACGGCTGTTCGCGTCGCTCCAGCCGAGCACATTGCGGGCGAACTCGATCACCGCGATTTGCATGCCAAGGCAAAGCCCGAAGTAAGGGATCTTGTTTTCGCGCGCGTATTGCGCGGTCAGGATCTTTCCTTCCGCGCCGCGGTCGCCGAACCCGCCAGGGACAAGGATTCCGTCGAGGCCGTGCAGTTTCGCTTCGGCGCCCTCACTCTCCACGGTTTCCGCGTCGATCCGAATAACCTCCACCTTGCAGTCGTTGGCAATGCCGCCATGCGTGAGCGATTCGTAAATTGATTTGTACGCGTCCTGCAGCTCGATGTATTTCCCGACGACACCGATTTTCACCTCGTGCGCCGGCTCGCGGATACGGCGGAGGACGTCGAGCCAGTCGTCCAGCGGACGGAACGGCGCGTCGAGCTCCAGATGCTCCACCACCAGGTCGTCGAGCCCCTCCTGTTGTAAAACGACCGGCAGCTCGTAAATCGAAAACTCGACATCCCGTTCTTCGATCACCGATTTGACGGGAATATTGCAAAACAAGCTCAACTTTCGCCGCAGCTCGTCCGTCAGCGGATGCTCGCAGCGGCAAATCAGGATGTCCGGCTGAATCCCGATCTCGCGCAGCTTCGCCACGCTCTGCTGACTCGGTTTCGTCTTCAGCTCGCCAGCAGCCCGCAGATACGGAACGAGTGTCACGTGGATAAACAGCGTGTCGCGATGACCCACTTCCAGCGCGAACTGCCTCATCGCCTCCAGAAACGGCAGGCCTTCGATGTCGCCGGTCGTTCCGCCGATCTCCGTGATCAGCACGTCGACGTCTTTGCCCGACTCGTAAATCCGGTCTTTGATCTCGTTGGTGACGTGCGGAATGACCTGAACCGTCGCGCCGAGATAATCGCCCCGCCGCTCTTTCTGGATCACCGACTCGTAAATCTGCCCGGAGGTCAAGTTGTTGAAACGCGTCAGTTTTCCGGACGTAAACCGCTCGTAGTGACCGAGGTCAAGGTCGGTCTCAGCGCCATCGTCGAGCACATACACCTCGCCGTGCTGAAACGGGTTCATCGTCCCGGGATCGACGTTCAAATACGGATCGAACTTTTGAATCTTTACCGTGAGACCGCGGTGTTCGAGCAGTGCGCCGAGCGCCGCGGCGGTCAATCCTTTCCCGAGAGAGGAAACCACGCCGCCGGTCAGGAAAATGTACTTCATGCTACGTAATCAGGAGAATCGGAACCAAATGACAAGAAAAAGTGCGGCCGTACGCGCTGAACGGTTCGCCGCCAAGCTTCCCGCCCCGCCGCCCGATAAGGATTGCTTCGCGCAACGCTCACTCGCAAGGTGCTCCGGTGCAAGCAAAACCGCAAATCCTCGCGTGGATCACCTGCGATGGCGTCCATATCGACCCGGGCTCAGGCAAACACACGCTCCTCGGCGTCTTCTCCAATATCAAAGCAAGGCACTTTCCGGTCACCCATCCGCGCATGATCTGGTTTCTGACGCTGACCGACGTCTCGGTCGGCATGCACCGCATCCGAATCCTTTTCGGCCTGAATCTCGAGAATCCCAAGGAGATCGTCGCGCGAAACTTCGAATCCCAAAGCCCTGTCCAGCGCATCAACCTGATCAACGAAATTCGCAACCTCCGCTTCGACCAGCCGGGCGACTACAGCATCACCATCGAGATCGACGACGAACCGATCCTGGTCACGAGCCTTCCCGTCAACGCCTGAACGCCGGCGGCGGCCACGTTCTCAAGTTTCGTTTGCATTCCCCGCATCCTTCCGTTCTCTACGGAACGTATGGCTAACAGCAAAACGCCCGACACGTCCGCACCATCCGTAGTCGTTGTCGGTTCCATCGCGTTCGACAATATTCACACGCCGAGCAACCGCATGGCGATGCTTCTGGGCGGATCGGCTTCCTACGCCGCCATCGCCTCGAGCTACTTCGCTCCGACGCGGATTATCGGGGTCGTCGGCAGCGATTTTGGTCCGGAATATATTGCACGCTTCTCGGAGCGCGGGATCTGCATGGAGGGTCTGCAACGCGATCCGAGCGGGAAAACGTTTTTCTGGGAAGGCCGTTATGCCGACAACTTCAGCACCTGCACAACGCTCGAAATCGAACTGAATGTTTTCGAGCGCTTTAAACCCCATTTGCCTAACGCGTACCAAGACACACCTTTCGTCGTGCTCGGCAACATCCAGCCCGGCTTGCAACTGCACGTGCTCGACCAGGTCAAAAGCAAGCCGTTTGTCGCGGCCGACACGCGCGATCTCTGGATCGAAACAGCACGGGCCGAACTCCTTCAACTGCTCCCGCGCCTCGACATGCTGGTTCTCAATGACGAGGAGGCGCTGATGCTGACGCTGGAAACGAACCTGATCAAAGCTGGGGCCCGCCTTCTCAATCTCGGCCCGAGAATGGTTGTCATCAAAAAGGGTCAGCACGGCTCCCTCCTTTTCCATCCAGACGGACTCTTCGCGTTCCCCGCCTTCCCCGTCACCGATCTGGAAGATCCGACCGGTGCCGGCGATTCCTACCTCGGCGCCCTCGTTGGCCATCTCGCGGCGGAAAACCGAACGGACCTTCCCGCTCTCAAGCATGCGATCGCTTATGCGACCGCCACCGCGAGTTTGACGGTTGAAGCGTTCGGCTCCACCCAGCTCGAATCAGCATCCCGCTCGATCATCGACGGCCGTTATCAAAATTTGATCGCCCTGACGCAACTGTAGGGCGGCGGACGGCGCTTGCACAAGCGCGGCCACACGGCGTCAGCCGGTGGAGCAGGCAGCAGCCCCGGAACGCCAAGCTACGCCGCGGATTCGAAATGGCCGCCCGGTTTTTCGGCTCGCTCGACCGCGGGTGGCCCGGTTTAAAACCATGCCGGAATGAACGCACCGCACTCCCGAATCAATCTGCCGGCGGCCTTTATTTTTTGGATCATCCAAGGGCTGATCTGGTCATTCGCGGTTTTGGTCGGAATGTTCCTGGCAATTAATTGGCAGCTCGAACCGGCCTCCGCTTTCTTTTTCGCCACGCTGCGCGCTTCTACCGGTTTTCTCATGACGAGCTTCGTCTTTCGACCGCTCGTCCAATGGCTCATGCGCCGGGACACGCCCGCCATTCGGATGACCCTTTATCTCTTTTCGTTTGCCGCGATCGCCAGTGCTCTCGATGGCGTCGTCAGTTACCACATTGCGATTCTTTCCGAAATACCGGACGTTAAGAATTACTTCCTGGGAATCTCCGCGCTGCTTCGCTGGCCGCTGTTCGGCACCTGGGCGATCCTGTACTGGCTTTTGTGCGAATGGCAAAATTCGCGGGACACGGCTTTGCGGCTGGCGCAGGCGGAAGCGGCGATGGTCCAGACCGAACTCGCGCTGTTGCGAGCGCAGGTCGATCCGCATTTTCTCTTCAACGTTCTCAATACGATCCTTGCCGCCGCCGACAGACCGGAAACCGTGACGGCGATGACGATGGCACTGTCCGATCATCTGCAATTTTCGCTGCACCGTACCCAGCGCGAGAATACGCTCGAATCCGAACTGACCGCTGTAAAGAATTACCTCCAGCTGGAAAAGTACCGCTTTGAGGAGGATTTGACGTATCGAATCGATGTCGTCGACGAACTTCTCCCTTCGCTCATTCCGGCGGGAATGCTTCTTTTTCCCGTCGAAAACGCGGTCAAATACGGCCAGCGAACCAGTCCGCGTCCGCTCCAGATCGAGATTGCCGGATGTCGCGACGGAGACGCAATCCGCCTCGAAGTCCGGAACACGGGTACATGGGTGCGGGCGAGCGACGAACCCGGCCTGGGTATCGGCCTCGCCAACCTGAAAAAAGCCGTCGCTCATTTTGGAGGAACGATCGATTTTCCCGAATCCCCCTCCGCCAGCGGATGGGTTACAGTTGCCATTCATTTTCCAGCTGCCCAACATTTATCCCATGCCGGGCGACCCGTCTAAATCCGATTGTTATCTCGACGTCATGATCGTCGATGATGAACGCCTCGCCCGTCGCCGTTTACGCGCAATGATCGAAAAGATGGAGGCCACCCGAGTCGTGGCCGAAGCCGGAAGCCTGGAGGAGGCGCGGTCCAGCCTTGCGGCGAATCCGATCGATCTCCTGTTTCTCGATGTCCAGCTGTCTCCGAGAAACGGCTTCGATCTTCTGCCCGATATTTCGCCCGAGACCTCGGTGGTCTTCGTCACAGCCCACGCCGATTTCGCCGTGCAAGCCTTCGAGGAGGAAGCGCTCGATTATCTTGTTAAGCCGGTGCGCGAGGAACGGCTCGCGCGGTCGGTCGAAAAATGCCGGCGCCAGCTTCGCGAGTCCTCCGCGGCGGGCGATTCCGGCGGTTTCATTTTTCTCGGAGATCGCAGCCACTTGCGGCGAGTCCCCGTTGACGAAATCGCCGCCATTCTCGCTGAGGATACCTACACCCGGGTCCTCACCAGCGACGGCGGAAACGTTTTGATTCTGCGCTCGCTCAAGGAATGGAAAAAGATACTCAAAGGAACGGAATTCGTCCGCCTCGACCGCTCCGTCTTGATCAATCTCAAACGTGTCGCGCAATTTCAAATACACGACCGTGACCATGCTGATCTTGAAGTCGACGGCTACAAACATCCGATTCACCTCGGCCGAGCCGCGATCGCCCGCGCGAAAAAACACCTCGTCCGCGAATCATCCGGCAAGGGCGCAGGCTAAGGACGCTTCCCGTCAGCTTCGGGACCTTTTCAAAATCTGTGTCGAAACTTGCGACGGCATGACCGGTCAGCCGCGCCTCCGCGGCCAGACAGGCTTCGGTGTAATCAATCGAAAAATCGCGAAACAACTCCAGCGCGAGCAGGAGCACGTCGCGCTTTTCAACATCACCTGACGCCGGGAGGAACCTCGCGGTTCACGTATTCATGGTTTCATGACGGCGGCGAGATCGACAGCGGCGAACATCCGAACCTGCTGCTGTCCGACGAACTGTTCCGCGGCGCGCTCAGCCTTCACGCCGCAGCGTAAGATGCAGGATCTCAGCGGGCGCGGCGGTGCGGAGCGGAAACCAGTTCCCGACACCGTTCGACACAGCGAGCGTGCTGTTCTCCTTCCGGTAAATGCCGCTCCAATAGCGAAACATCGCCGGGCCGAAACCGAAATTCGCGTTCACCATCAGCTGGCCGCCATGCGTGTGGCCGGCGAAAACAAGCGGCAGCCCCGCGTCCGCCGCCGGATCGAACGCGTGCGGGTGGTGCGCCAGCAGAATCGGAAACGCGTCCGGATCTCTCAAGCGCAGCAACTCCTCCATCGATGCCGCAATCGCATCTTCGGAATAATCGTCGGGGCGCTCCAGCGGATTCAGCGGACCGCCCCAGCGAAGACCCAGAATCTGGACACGCGCGCCGTTGATGCCGATCGTCCGCGCTTCATTGACGAGCAGCTGGAGCCCAGCGGCCTTGGTTTGCTTTTCGAACAGCTCGCGGCCAGGAATCAAATCGTGATTCCCCTCGCAAAGAAAGACGCCGTGCGGCGCCTTGAGAGATTTGACCATCTCAATTGCTTCGGGGAGGTCCTTGATGTCGTTATTGATCAAATCGCCCGGAAGCACGACGAGATCAGGCCGCAGGGAATTCGTTGTTTCCGCAATTGCCGCCAGCGTTTTTCCGTGGGTGAACGAGCCGACATGGACATCCGCCAGCTGAGCGATCGTCAAGCCATCGAGTTCTTCGGGCAGACCCGGAATCGGTAACGTGAACCGCCGAATCCGAAAGTGATTGAGCCGCGGCAGAGAAATCGCGGTGACACCAGTCAGAAAGACCGGCGGCAGAATCGCGGTGATCCAAGTGAGAAATTGGCGTCGGCTCCAGCGCACATCGCCGGCAGCGATCGGCGGGCGGCGTTTTCGTTTCCACCATCCGGCCAAGCGGCTGAACTCGATGACCGGCAGCAAAAAAAGCCAGACGGGCAAAATGAGCAGATGCCAGAGATAGACCGCCGCGATCACCGGAACGGGAACCGCCTCGCGGATCGGCGCCGACGCGTCTCTCGCCAATATCAGAACGAGCAAAAAACCCGCCATCGCCAGCGCCCAAAGCAGCGGACAAATCCGCGCGCGCCACCGGAAGCCGCTTTTCCTCAGTGCAAAATCCGCACGCCACCACCAAAGGAAGTTCAGCAACAGCAAGGAAAACAGAATCAGTGCAAAAACCGACACGGCTTCACTGATCGAAAATTCCGAGAGAAAGGCAAACCAAGGCGATGCAGCAAATCCTGACCCACGATCCGAATCCGAACCCCTCTGATCTCCGCGTCACCCCGCTGCGCGCGGAAGAACGCGTCTTCCGTCAAACGGAGATGACGCAGCAGCCGCTTCGTTTCGGATTTCTTTATCCTCCAGACCGCTCGACGCGAAGCCGCATAAACCGCCGATCCGACTCGCCATCCGTCAGACGGTCCCGAAAAAACCGGGGTTCGCCAGCAAAGAAACCCTCCGCTGAGTCAAACGGATTTCCGATCGTGAGCCGATTCAGGCGAATCCTGTAATCGGAGCCCGCCGTATCCGTAACGCCGACGCGCAGGTTGAACCAGTTCGAGACGGTTTCGTTCCGCCCGATCAGCGGCATAGGTCCCGACTTGTAGGTCTGTCCAGCGTTCACCATGAAAATGGAGACCCGCCACTTCGCCTCCGGCAGAATCGAAACCGCGATCTCGTAACGTTCGTTCTCAAGCAGCGGCGCGAGCGGAACCGGCTCTCCGTAGTTGCCGCCGGCTTCCGATCCGGGCAACGCGTGCCAGTGACCGGCGGCAGCCTCCAAATACCACCGAGAATCCGAAGTGACCGGGCCGAGCTTTCCTCCCCCGTCAAAGATCGCAAAAAGATCGTCTGCGTGATTCGCGCCGGAGCGCGACGGCTCACCTTCCAAAAGCCGGATCCCGGTGAGATCGAGAAGTTCAACATCGATCCGCACCTCAAACGGCGGGTCGTGCGCCGCCCGGTGCTCGCGCGCGAGATTGATGAGATTGTTTTGCCCGCTCAGGGAAAACTTCGAAAACTCCAGGCCGCCTCCGGGTACGATGTGCCGCCGATGCCCGCCCGGCCCGGACATGGTCCAGACAGAGTCAGGCGCCCAACCGAAACCGCCCGCTTGGCCATGAATATCACCAGCGGAGTAACTGCCCCCGCTGCCGTCGCCAGCCGTGAATCCGTCGATCAGCACGGACATTTCTTCGGCTTCTTCCAACCATGTAACCAGGTCGTCCGAAGTCTCGACACGGTAGTCGATGTCGGTCGGAAAAGGATGCGGGCGAGTAAAACCCGACACCAGAAAACGCCCTCCCTCCGCCTCCGCAAGCGCCGTCCGCGGGGCAATTTCCGGAGAAGCCGATCGCGGATCTCCGCCGAGAGCGTATTCGAGCAGATTGGCCAGCCCGTCACCATCGGGATCGGCATACGGGCCGCTGACCGATTCATCCGCCAGCTCCGCCGGACTGAAATGCTCCGCCTGCCACGAACCGAAACCGCGAGGTGCCGCGGATTCGAGGTTCTCCGGCGGCCCGAGGCGCTGCGGCATGATGTAGCGGTAATGCATCAGCAGCTGCGGATAACCGAAAGCGAAATTGCGGATATTTTCGATGAGCACCTTTTCCCGGCGTTCGGCCGCCGAATACGCTTGGCTCATCACCGCATCCATGTCGTCCGTCCCGGCGCGGATTTCATTCATCACCTCAATCATATCGAGCTGCGGATCGATCAACTCAAAACCCGTGCGCAAGAACGCCACGCGCTTTCGGTAGATCTCCGGTCCGTCTGCAACCGCCGCTTCCGCCCGCCGCAGATATTCCGCGGCCAGCTCCTCGGCGGTAAACGTCGCGTCCGGTTTTTCCCACAGGTAATCGCCCCACGCGTGATCCGCCATCGACCGTCCCAGCGTCGGCGCAAGTTTCATCTCGCGATACGCGCGCGGAAGCCCTGAATAAAAGTGCCACGCGGGATTGCCCCAGTCCTGGTGCGTTTCATCGATCTTGTAATAAAGCTGCTCGAAAACCGAAAAGTAGGCGTCCACATACCGAGCCGCCGCCTCCCCGAAGGCACGCCGGTAAAAGTCGTCCAGGATCTCCCGCGCCTTCCGCGTCGGATCCCACGCGAGCTGCGCCATCACGTAAAACTGCGGCGCCTGCGTCGACCAGTGATGGTGGATGCTGTCGACATCGAATCCGACGATCTTGTTTTTCGCCAGTTCATTCCAGACATCGCCGTGCCGGTGCATGTAGACATAAGGCAAACCCGCGTTCCGCTTCAATGTATTCGGCCGCCAGACGATTCCCGATGCCCCGTGCTCCGCCCAGCCGCGCCAGGCGGCGACGTTGTTCTCGATCCGTTCCCGGGAATTTTGACCGACTTCGAGATTCCGAATCCCGACATAGCCGGGGATGATATTATCCTCCAGCATTTCCCGAACCGGCGCCGGCTCATAGGCGCAATACGCCCAAACCCCGATCTTCAAATCCCGATCCGGAAAACGCTCCTTCAGCCCGCGGGCCAGGATATTCCAAAATTTCACATAACGATCCGTGAGCGCGCGATGCTCCTCCTGGTGCCCGCGCCAAAGCAGCGTGCGCGGCAGCATCGGCGCATCCGGCGCGTCCCAGCTTTTGCAGACTTCGCAAACGCAATACCCTTGCCAGCCGCCGTCGTTCGGCGAGGCGCTGATCATCGTCGCGTTCGGATTCGCCGAAAAATACGCCTCCGCATCGTCCAGCCATTGGGCGGCGACTTCCGGATTCGAAATGCAGAGCTTTACGCGATCTTTTTGCGGATACGGCTCCTCCTGCTCGCTGACCCGGGTTCCGTCCGGCTGCAGCGCAAACCACTCCGGATGATCCTTGGCGAACCGGTCATACCAGTCGCCGAACGAATGCTGCGCCTCATACGGCAGACTTCCCCGCGCCGCCTGATTGAACGAATCGCCGAGTACCCGGGCGTTCTGGGCGCCAACCCGCTGCTTGTTAAACCACGCCTGCGCTTCCCGGTCTTTTTCCCGCATTAAATCCGGCATCGCGTCGTAACCGCCGGCGTATTTTTCGATCAACGCCTCTTTGTTCGGCGCTTTCCGCCGGTCCTCCTCGCGCAAGACGGCGTTCCAGCGATTCGCGAAATTCACTCCGCGAAGATTCCGGTGCGTCAGCGGCGGATGATACCGGTATTCGAACGGCGCGAACGCGATGTTTTCCGACGTGAGATAATCCGTACCGTTCTCACCTGGCCAGAGCCAGCGTACACCGAGCCGATCCTGCAAAAACGTCAAAACCGAAAGCAGCGTTCCCGCCTGAACCGGAGCGCCGTCGACCGTCTCGTCGCGGCCCGCCAGCAGCAGCTCACGCGGTTTCGCGATCATAACCAGCTCCTCCGGCTTTGTGAACCCGAGATCCGCCTCCGGAAAATACTGCGTCAACTCCGGGCGCAGACCGATCCAGATCCGGTTTCCTGTTTCCACCAAACCGGGATCGGAAACAACGGAAAGCCGGGCGCCGCTCATTTGCTCAACGGAATCGACGAGCAAGTTCGCCGCACGTTCGTGCTCTCCCGTCGGATTTTCCGGCAAAACAACGGTCGCCGCCGGCTGACCGTCCGCCACCAGAACGACCAGATTCTCCGTATCCGCGCCTCCCGTCCATTCCTCCAAAAAGGTTCCACCGCTAGCCGCGGTGCTCAGCATCAGGAACACCGCGCAGGTCGCCGCGGCAAGCTTCGTCATCAGCAATTCGTCTCGATTCGTGTTCATTCGTCGTTAAGAAGAATTCCTTTCAATACGCAGGCGCATAAATCGCCGTGCCCCGTCGCGAATCGGAGATCTGTCGCGAAACAGCACCGGTTCTCCCGGTGCCAGTCGGTCCGCAAAGGCAAACGGCTTGACCACCGCGATTCGGTGAAGGCGAATCTCGTAATCGCTTCCAGCCGTGTCAGAGTACCCGGCGCGGATGTTGATCCAGTTTTTCACGCCCCGGTTTTCGCCGATAAAAGGCAGCGGGCCTGACTTGTGAATTTCTCCAGAATTCATCACCCGGATCGTAACCTCCCATCGCTCATCCTCGAGCATCGCCACCGTGATCCGATACGTTTCCCCTTCGACTAGCGGCGCCAAGCGAACAGGCTCCCCGTAATTGCCGCCACCCGCCGAGCCGGGCAAGGCGTGCCAGAAACCGCCCGCGGCCTCGACGTACCAAGGGACGTCGCTCCCGACCGCGCCTTTCCTCCCGCCTCCGTCGAAAATCGCAAAAAGATCCGTCGCGTGATCCGCGCCCGAGCGGGTCGGACCGCCTTCGAGAAGACGAATGCCGGCGAGGTTGACGAGTTCGACCTCGATCTGAATCTCGAGCGAAGCGTCGGCCGCGGCCGGATACTCGCGGGCGAGATTGATCAGATTGTTTTCGTGGGCGGTGTTGAACTTGCTGAACTCCAGCCAGCCTCCGGGCGCGATATGCCGCCGGTTCCCGCCGGATCCGGAAAGACTCCACTCGGAACCTTCCGCCCAGCCCGTGCCGCCCCGCTGGCCGTTGATATCGCCGGTCGAATAGGATGCGCCGCCTCCGCCACCTGCTCGGAAATCGTCCAGAACAGCGGCCAGCTGTTTAGCGTCAGCAGTCCAGCCGACCAGATCGTCCGAGGTCTCCACCACGTAGCGAACATCTCCCGGGAGCGGCGCGGGAGGCGTGAAACCGAGCGTCAAAAACCGGTTCTCCCCGGCGCCGGCGCCCGAAAACCGCGATAAAACTTCGGCATCGGGTGCCCCCGGATTTCCGCCCAATGCATATTCGAGCAGATTCGCCAGGCCATCACCATCCGGATCCGCAAGCGGCCCGCCCACTTCTTCTTTCAAAAGCTGCTCCGCAGTGAAATGCGTTCGCTGCCACCGCGAGAAATCGTTGAAACCGGCCGGCGCGATCCCCGCGAGAAGCTCCGCGATCTCGGCCTTCCGGTCGTGGAAGTGGAAATGCGTGTCGGGGGCATACCAGTCGTCAAAAATGCCGTGTTCGGTCTCCGCAAGTATGGCGATCATTGCCGCCGCCGCCCGGTCCGCCCGATCGACCGGCGGCCAAAGGTCGTCCCCATCGTGCAGCGCCCGCATCGCCTGGCTCAAATGATAAACGACTTCGCTCGCGTATTTCAGGAAATACGCCTGAACGCGGAGGTTGTCGTTGAAAAACGCCCGCTTCGACGGATCGATTCCCGGCAGCAGCGCGTCGGCCTTTTCCACAACGGATTCCAACGTGGCGATCGCCTTCTCCATCCCGGCCATCACCGCCGCGATTTCGTTATCCGTCCCGCTCGCCGCCGGATCGATCCGGAACCAGTCGCCTTCCCAAAACGGATTCATATCGGGAGTCCGCGACCGCAGCAAGGGAATGAGAATCCGCATCGCCCGATGAAGCCGCAGGTCTTGAAACAGATACTGTCTCGCAAAGCCGTCCAGATCCGGTTCCCGCTGTACCCAATAGCCGTCGTAAAAATCTCGATACAATCGTGCGATCTCCTCCGCTTGTTCTTCCCCAAAGTACGTCTCGCAAAACTTCAGGAGAAACGCGTCGCTGTCGTAAGCGCCGAAATCCCGCATCATCGCCGCATTCGCGGCCAGCTCCATGACATGTTCCCGGATGTTCCCGGCGTTGACGACAGCTAGAACGAGCCCGTTCGGACTCGCCTCGTCGGCCGTCCGGAAGTTCCACTCCATTTTCCACGGCCCCTCTCCCTGGGCAATGAACGATCCGGTTGAAACGAAGGAGTAATTGAAATAATAACCCGCGAGATGCCGCGGTTCGAAATCAAATCCGAGCAGATCGGGCGGCGGATAGTGATCCCGGCGCGCCGCGACGAAATTGTAAACCAGCCCCGGCTCATCAGGAAGGTCGAGAAGCCCCGCCGCCACGAAATCCGATTTCTCGTTGTAAAGCGTGATCCGCATATCCGGCGCCTCCTCCCCGGTCAGCGTCCGCAGCAGTTCCACCTGGGCCGTCAGCATTCTCTCGATCACCGCCGCGCGCTCTTCATCCGTCCCCGGATCCTCGTAAGCATCCTCCCAAAACGGAATGTCTCCCGATCCCCGGAACCCGATCGGCCAGATCATCTCCAGTCCGTGATGCATCGCCGCTTCAATATGATACGCCCAGTAGGTCCGCAGCGATTCGAGATCATAAATCGAACGCGGCGGCGGGTCGGTTTCCTTGACCCGCCGCCAAAAATTCTTCCAGCGCGTCTCCTCCGGATGGGCGCCAAGCGGCGCGGTGTGCGTGGTCGTCAGCACGAGCCCGTAACGTTTCGCCATGTCGGCGTTCGGGTGCAGCTTGTACGGGTCGCGAAATCCGCCGTCGAGAATCGAAAGCGTATCGAGGAGATTCAGCTTCAAACGAAGCATCGTTTCCGCGTACGCGTCGTGATGCTCCGGCGAACGGGATCTCCACGGACTGAGCATCGTTTGCCCATTCGGATACCAGCCGCGCCACCGAACTTGCGGAGAGGGAAAATGGCGGTGAAAATCAGCCGGCAGTTCAAGGGATCCGCTCACCTCCGGCTCCCACGAAGCCCAAAGCCACAAGGGAGGAACGCCAAGCACGTCTTCCGAAAAGGTGTAGATCGCGTAAATCATGCCGCGCATGTCGCTCCCGTGGAGAATGACATGCGGCATTCCACCGATTTTCCTCACGTACACCGCGTGCGCTTCCCGCCCGGTCACTTCATCCGACAACTCCAGCTCTGGCCAGTCGGTCTCCGGCCCGGCCACGATCAGCGCCGTCTCTTCGGAAAACGGGAAACCTTCCTTCGCCGCCACCGGCGACTCTCCCCCGAGCACCTTCGCCAAGTCCCGCCGCAAATCCTCCGTCGCCCGAACGACCGGAGCGGGCAAATTCGCTGGAAGCACGATTCGGACGCCCGGAGAAATCGTCACGAATCCGCCGCCCGCCTGGCCGCTCAAATTTCCCGCGCTGCACAGCGCCGAAAGAAAAAGGCCCGCCGCACACGCGCGGCCCCCGAATCCGCTCAAACTCATAGAGACTCTAAAGAAGAGGAAACGGGCAGCCCGTTTCCGAAAGCCAAACCTTCGGGACCCGAGTCACCCGGTTCTCGCGCGACTCACAAACCTTGCTCGTCCAGTTCCACCCGAAGCCTCATAAACCGGCGCCCCTCTGCCTCGCTCGATACCGTGTCACGAAATCTCACCAGGCCCTCCGGCGCATCGGCGGAATCGGATGGATCCGGGATAAACACATGGTGCAAGCGGATATCAAAATTGACCTCCGGCGGCCGATTCTGCACCCGGAAATGAACCCAGCGGGCCAGATTTTCGTCGGTGTTATTGTTCGGATTGATGTACGGAAGCCAGCCCGACTCATACGTTTCATCCGCATCCTGAAGATAGACCTTCAGCGACCACGTGTTTTCGCCGGAAAACGCGATCGTCAGATCATAGGTTTCTCCCTCAATCAGCGGCGCCACTTGCAAAGGCGTGCCGTAAGACGATCCGCTGCCCGGCATCGCGTACCAAAAGCCGCCCACGGCCTCGACATACCAGTGGAACGTGCTCCCGAGGCCGCCGGCGGTGCTTCTCGGCGAGATCGCAAAATAGTCGTCATCCGTGATATTTCCCCCGCCGCCCGTGCTCGGGGCGCCCTCCGGATTCAGCAGGTCGATTCCCGCCAGATCCGCCAGCTCAACACAGATGCGGATCTCGTAATTCGAAATCAGCGGATCCGCATACTCGCGCCGCGCACCGCGGGTGCTTGAGGTCGTGTTCGACAAATTCCTGTTGATGGAAACGTAGTGGTTCGGATTCACGTTGAATCCGATCCCGGCGCCGTTCATCAGCCAGGAAGATCCCGGCACCCATCCAAACCCGCCAGTTTTGTTGTCCAGAGAACCTGTTTCATACGTGCCCCCAGTCCCATCCCCCGCTTCGAAGCTGTCGAAGAGAAAACCGAATAGTTCCGCCTCTTCAGCCCAGGTGATCAGATCTCCGGACGTTTCGACGATGTACTGGAGATCGCTCGGCAACGGCGTAGCCGGCACGAAACCGAGCGTCAGGAAATCGCCTTCATCGCCGGAAAAGATTCCCGGCCGGGGAGCGATGTCCAAATCCGGCGTCCGCGGATCTCCGTCCAGCGCATATTCAACAAGATTCGCAAGACCGTCGCCATCCGGATCGGCGTACGGCCCGCTGATCGATTCATCCGCGAGTTCCGCCTCCGTAAAATGCTTTTCCCGCCACGTCGCGAAAAGCGGCGGCCCCGGAGGCGCGGTTTGCGTGATCGCGAGATCGCCCACCGCCTCGCCCGCGCTTCGGAAGAGCACGCTGACGCGGTCGAGCTGGCTGCTCCCGAGTCGCGAGGGATCGCGGTAGTCCGGAATTTCCACCGATCCAACCTCATTCCACGAACTTGATCCGTGATCGTATTGATCGAAACGAACCGTGAGCGTTTCGGTCGCCGAAACCACGTGCAGGACGAGGCGGTAATGCAAAAAGGTCTGGCTGCTCAGTGCAATGTCCGGCAAACCGGCAAGGAAATCGCCTTCGCCCAGAATATTCACACTCTCCGAAATCCCGAGCATCGGTTCCGCTTCGGCGGACCCGATCCGCACCCCCAGATTGGGCATCGCGCCGTCCCCGACCGCCTGAAGCCGAAAAGTCGTCTGATTCTGCTCGCCGGTGCCGCCGAAACGCTCGCTGAAATACACGACGGTGGTCGTTTCCTCGGCGACCTCCAGTTCCACGGGCACGCCAACGATCGACTCATTGGCAAATCGGGCGTAGACCCCCCGCCAGGCTCCCTCGGGAGGATCGGTAAAAATCCCCAACTGGCCGCTCAGCATATAGCCCGAGCTGCCCAGATCCCAGCCCGCGCTGCTGCTGAAATCGGTTTCATAAAGCAAAACCTGATCCGGAAGATCGTCATCAAAGGCCGTGGTCACGGAAACCGCGCCCGCGGAAAGCGCGGTAATCAGCAGCACCAAAATCGACGAGGCCAGAACGGAGAAAGGGAGTTTTGCGTTCATCATGGAGAGTCAGACAAGATTCCTGGATCAGTTGGGTGTCAAAAGATTGTTCATATCGGCATCGACATACCCGAAAAAGCCGAGCTGCCGAAGATCTTGGGGACTCATCGCCCGCACACTGCCGTCCAGAAAAGCCAGATTCGCCCGATTGTTGTGGCGCGTTTGAATCCCGTTCTGGCTCGTCGGCAGCCAGTCGGTAATCTGGTAACGCTGGCTTCCCATTCCGGGAGAATTCTCCGGATCGTAGGTTCCGGGAAAAACGCTGTCGGCGAAAACGAAGTAACGGGAGTGCTCCTCGACCAAATGCGAATTCAGCAAAAAGCCCCCGCCGTAAACCGATCCCGCCCTTTCGTAGTCCGGGGTTTCCACGATCGGCGACCGCTTGGTAATCATATTCATCCCGTAAACGCGGAAGTTCCGCCGTCCCGGCTGCGTGCTGCGCATAGTGTCCCAGTCATACGGGTGCGCCGAGGGGCAGATCGTGACGTCGCGATTGTCCAAAATTCCTTCGTATTCCAATTTGTCCGCCCAGTGCCGCAGTTGCTCGGAACCGTCCCCGCTGGCACTGTGCACGTGAAAGCGGCCGTCGTTCTCCTCCAGGGACAGATTCAGCGCCAGGGTCAGATCCCGCAGATTGCCGACGCAGCGCGAAGCGCGCGCACTGTCTCGCGCCGCTCCGACAACCGGAATCAAGATCGCCGCCAAAATCCCGATAATCGCGATCACCGTGAGCAGCTCAATGAGGGTGAACGCGGTCTTCGAACTCCCTTTCAAAAAATGTCTGCTTTCGTTCATATGCATGAAACCTAACTGAAAACTAGAACAGCGAAACTCCGCAACAGCGGAGTAACACCGGAAATACCGAAAGCTCACCAGCGGATGACGCTCTTAACGCCTCCACCGCGATCCGAACCCGCCAAAGTCAGGCGGCTTTCCGCCGGCAGCGCCAAACCGCCGCGACAAGCAGCGCAATCCCGCCGAAACCGAGCGCATACGCCGACGGTTCCGGGATGATTGAAATCTCGTGGATTCGAATATCGTAATTGCTCTCCGGCGGCTGATTGTAAAACCGGTAATGCAGCCAGTGGCTCATGTTGTCGTCCGTGTTGTTATTCGGATTGATGTAAGACAGCCAGCCGGTTTCATACGTTTCATCCTCGCCGTGCAGATAAACGGACAAGGCCCACGTGTCTTCACCGGAGAACCGGATGCTCAAATCATACGTTTCCCCCTCGATCAGCGGCGCGACCGGCATCGGCGTGCCGTAACTGCTCCCGCTGCCCGGCATCGCGTACCAAAAACCGCCCACGGCCTCAACATACCAGTGGATCGTGCTCGCGAGGCCGCCGGCGGTGTCTCTCGGCGAGATGGCAAAATAGTCGTCGTCCGTGATATTTCCCCCGCCGCCCGTGCTCGGAGCGCCCTCCGGATTCAACAAATCGAACCCGGCCAGGTCCGCGAACTCGATCCTCGTCCGAATCTCAAAATTTGCGATTCCGGGATCGGCAAACTCGCGCCGCATTCCGCGGGAGGATCCGGTGGTGTTACCCATGTTCCTCGTGACGGAAACATAATTTCCTTCCGTCACATCCATCAGAATACCGGAGCCATTCATCAGCCACGAGGATCCCGGCGCCCAGCCGAATCCCCCGCTCTGATTATCCACCCGATCAATTACATACGTGCCGCCCGTTCCGTCACCCGCAAGGAACTCATCCAAAAGCAGAGCGCCCGAAACCGAGGCACTGGAAACGAAAAACGCGAACATCGCGGAGAGAAAGCCTTGCGTAAGTTTTCTTTTCATAGGGTTCTTGTTTTCGAGGGTTTCGCCAAAAATCCCCGCAAGGGTAAAGACGATTGTCAAAATGATGTCAATTGTTTATCCAAATTGGTCGAAGCGGCTCCGGGAAGAGAACCCATGATCGCCAAGACCTCGGTCGGGGCCCCGACCCCGAATAAGACCCTTTCGTTCACGCCAGTTTCCACGGATCCCGATAACCGTTTTCCACCCGAAGCCAGTCCGGATTCCCGCTCCCGGTTAAAAACTGATTCGCCCGCGGATCCCACCCGAACCGCGCGTTGTGCCAGTACGCCAAATTCACCAAGTGGCAAACCGTCACGCTCCGCGCACCGATCTCCTCATGACACACCGGCTTCCGCCGCGACCGGATGCAATCGATCCAGTTCCGCTCATGACTCCCGGTCGCGGGCAACCGGATCTTCGCCTCCGCCAGAAACGCCTCGCGCTCCAGCGTCGCCGGCTTGACTTCGATTGTCCGTCGGTTGACGAAAATTTCGCCATCCGTCCCGAAAAACGTGATCCCGTTCCCCTCCAGATGGGTCACCTCGACCCCGTTCCGGTAATAAAAGCGCGCCCCCGAGGACGAACCGGGCACCGCGGGCGGAATCACCTCCACCGGCCCGCTCTCGTCCTGATCCATCGCCCACTGCACAATATCGAAGTGATGGGCGCCCCAGTCGGTGATCATGCCGCCGCCATATTCCCGGTAATGACGCCATTCCGGATAATGGTCATGGACGCCGACCGGACTCAGAACTTCATTCCAGCCGCGGAACGGCGCCGGTCCCAGCCAAAGGTCCCAGTCCAGCCCGGCCGTCGGGTCCGACTCCGGCAGATCGCATGGCACGGCGAGGCCCGGCGGAAGCGCGACCGTGATCCGCCGGATTTCCCCAATCGCGCCGTTCCGGACCAGTTCACACGCCTCGCGAAACGGTCCGGTCGAACGCTGCTGACTGCCGGTTTGAAAAACACAATTCTCCGCTCGCACCGCCTCCACAATCGCCCGCGCCTCCTCGATCGATTGGCAAAGCGGCTTTTCGCAATAGATATCTTTCCCCGCGCGCGCCGCCGCGATCGCGATCAGCGCGTGCCAGTGATCCGGCGTCGCAATGACTACCGCGTCGATGTCGTCCCGCGCGAGCAGGTCACGGAAATCCGAATACGAAGAGCAGCCCGCGTAACGTTGCCGCCCGGCCTGTGCCGCGTAATGACTGTTGACCGCTTCCCGATGATGCTCCCGGCGAACGGTGTCGACGTCGCAAACCGCCACAATCTGAACCGATTCGTTCTCGAGCAGCCGGCGGAGATGCAGCCCGCCCATCTTGCCGACGCCGATTATGCCGACAGCAATCCGTTCATTGGCCGAGACGTCCGCGCCGCGAAGACGTCCTGAAAGAAGAAACGGGATGGCGGCCGCGACGGCCGAGGTTTTGAGAAAATTTCGTCGGGATACGGGCTTTGCGGACATGGTTTATCTTGGTTGATGCGCCGATGTTACACCCAAAGCCACAGGGGAGAGAAGTATTTTAAACCAGCGGAACCAGCGCCCGTCGTCGCCGGCAGCGTCCGCGCATGGTCAGCCGGAAAGGGTCACCTCACTTCACGCCGGTTTGCCCGGTTCGCTTAAAAAATCGTCCGGTTCGCCGAGAAAAAATCGCCAAACTGGATACGCGACAGCCAAAAGATTTCCCGACAACCAGCTTCGCGAAATTTCTCGCCGCCCATTTTTCCCATGTCGATTCACCGTATTTCACCACCCGCCATCGCGCTGTTCCTCGTCGCGGCGTTTCTGCTCACTCCCGACGGCGCGTACGCCTTCCCTCCCGCTCCTCACTATACCGTTTACGGCACCGTGCGTGACGAGTATGGACAGCAGCTCAATATCGCCGGCGCCTCCGTCATTTTTTCCCGTGACGGCGTCGAAATTCTTCGGCGTGAAATTCGGATGAGCCCATCGCTCAACCAGAACTACCGGTTTCGCCTGCCCATGGACATGGAACGAGCCGGAACCGCCCGCTACCACGAACTCGCGCAAAATCCGGGAGAACATTTCACCCTCGCTGTTTTGATCAACGACGTCCTGTACCACCCGATCGAGATGACCGTCGAAACCACCGCGGAGATCGGTCAACCGGGCGAGCGAGTGCGTATCGACCTCACACTCGGCGTCGATTCGGATGGCGACGGTCTCCCGGACGCCTGGGAGCAAAGCCAGCTGTACGCGGCCGGCATTTATCCCGACGAGAACGGCTGGCGTTACGACCTTATCGATCCGGACGGTGACTTCGACAAGGACGGATTCTCGAACCGGGCGGAATATATCGCGGGAACCTATGCAACCGACGCTGAGGATTACCTGCGGCTGCACCTAGCCGAAATTCAGGCCACCACCGCCCGCCTCCGCTTCGTTTCCATCATCGGGAAAATCTATTCTGTGGAATCATCTCCCGACTTGAAAACCTGGACGGCGGTTCCGCTTTACCTGGAAAACCCGGATCTGGAAATCGAAGGAGAACCGTGGGAGATCGACCAATTGGAAATTCCTCCGGTTATTCCACGTGCGTTTTATCAAGCCGCCACCACCGGGATTCTCGACATCTATGCCGACCTCGTTGACCCGAAACACACCTTCTACCGGTTGAAAGTCCGATGAGAATTTTTCTGTCACTTACTGCCCTCGCAATCGCCTTCGCCGCCGGCGTTCCGCTCCGCGCCCAGTGGAAAACCGAAACCTACGCCCTCCGCGGCGGATGGAACGGCATCTACCTCCACGGCGATGCCACCCACCAAACTCCCGCCGAACTTTTCGCGGATTATCCGGAAGTCCTCGAAGTCTGGCGATGGAATCCCAATCCGAATCAGGTGCAATTCAACTCCTCGCCGGCGATTCCGTCCGAACCCAGCAGCGAGTGGACCGTCTGGAAACGCGACGATCCGGACGAACAAACCTTGACCGCGCTCATCGGCCAGTCCGCGTATCTCGTCCGCTGCGCCGGCGACGCGAACACGGTAATCAACGTCCCGATCTCCCAACGTCCCGTTCCGCCTTCCGCCACCTGGTTGATCAGCGGCGCCAATTTCCTGGGCTTTCCAGCCGCCGCGTCGACGCCGTTAATGACGTCGTACTTCGGCAGTTTCCCGCAAGCGATCGCATCCCCGTCCAAAGTTTTCAAATACATCGGCGGCGACCTGAACGACACCAATCCGCTCCAGATTTCCGCTTCCATGGAACGGCTCGACCGCAACACCGCCTATTGGTTCGAAACCGCCGCCGTCAGCAATTTCACCGCCCCGGTCGAGTATGAACTCCCCGGCAGCGACGGGCTCGCCTTCGGCCGGACCGGCTCGATTCTCACGATGGGCGTCATGAACCGGACCACGAGCGCGATCACACTCACCATCCGCCCGGAAGCCTCCGAGCCCGCGCCCGCTGGCCAGCCGCAGATTTCAGGGTCCGTGCCGCTGACGCGTCGCGTTTTCGACAGTGCGACGAACACCTACACCGAAACCCCAATTGAGGGCGCAATCGCAGTCGCGATTGAACCGTCCGGGCGGCTCGATATCCAATTCGGTATCGATCGCTCCCAGCTCGGAACGTCGTCAACCGATTTGTATGCGTCCCTGTTGCGGATTACCGACTCCGCCGGTTTGAGTGACGTTTATCTTCCCGTCACCGCCCAAGTCACGTCGCCCGCCGGACTCTGGATTGGCGAGGTTTCGGTGGACAGTGTCGTAAGCACCGTCCCGCGGAGCCCCGGCGCCACCACCAGCCGATCGTTCCCGCTGCGCGTGATTTTCCATGTGGACGCCGATGGCGTTGCGCGCCTGCTTTCCCAGGCTTTTGTCGGAACGCTGAATGACACCGGTCTCCAAGGTATTTCCACAAGCGAAGACGCCCTCGCCCCGGAAGAAAAAGCCGCCGCTCTTCGTATCGTCTCCAGCCAAATGCCACTCGACCGGGTCATTGAGGGAACCGGTGCGTTCGCTGTTGGCCAGACGCTTGCGCACACGATCACCATTCCATTCGACGATCCAACCAACCCGTTCCTCCACACGTATCATCCAGACCATGACAATCGCGACGCCCGTCTCAATCCGCTTCCGGCCGGCGTCGAAAGCTACAACATCGTTCGCGATTGCGCGTTTGTCTTCACCGCCGAACCGCCTTCCGGCAAATCCGCCACGGGCTGGGGTACTTCCGTTTTCGGCGGACGTTATTCTGAATCCCTTTCCGGGCTGCACAAGGAGCCTCTGCACGTCAGCGGCACATTTGTTCTGCGACGCGTCTCCGAAATAGCCGAAATCGTCCTCGATTAATCCCTTTTAATACTGCCAGACATGAAAACATCGCTTCTCGTCTTCCTCTTCCTTGCCTGCGCGACCCTCGCGTCCGCCCAGACCTCGAGCGTCCCCCCGCTTATGAGTTATCAGGGACACGTCACCGACGTCTCCGGCACTCCGATCGGCAACGACACGCCGGTGAACCGCACCATGACGTTCCGGTTTTATTCGACAAGTACCGACGGCGTACCGCTCTACGCTGAGGAACAAACCGTCACGATATCCGGCGGCGCGTTCAGTGTACTGCTCGGAAACGGCACCGGCGTCCCCGGCTTGCCCGGTCCAAGTGCACCGGCGGCGACGCCCTATATCACGTTGCCGTCCATCATGGAGGGCCCCCTTTACCTCGGCATCACCGTCGATGACGGCACGGCCGCGGAGGATGCCGAAATCGGGCCCCGGCAGCAGATCGTTTCCGGAGCGTTCGCCCTTCGCGCGCAGCTCGCGGAAGGGCTCGTCGATGGCGCGCTCAGCACGTCGATGCTCGCAGACGCGGCTGTCACCACCAACAAGATCGGCGGAGGGCAAGTGACCGCGGCCAAGATCGCCGACGGCAACATCACGACCATCAAGATCCTCGATTCCAACGTGACGACGGCAAAAATCGCCGATGGAGCGGTCACAACAGCCAAACTGGCCAGCGGCTCCGTAACCAACGCGATTTTGGCGAATGGATCGGTCACCGGAGAGAAGATTCAAAACGGGACGATCGTCAGCGCCGATATCGCCGACAATACGATTACCAGCGCGGACATCGGCGACGGGCAGGTTGCCACCGTCGATCTGGCTAATGCCGCCGTCACCAGTGCAAAAATCGCTAACGGCGCGATCGACTACGCCAAACTTGCCGCCGCCGTGCAGCAAACGCTCGTTCCGGTCGGAACCATCGTTCCGTTCGCAGGAGACACCGCGCCTCCCGGCTGGATTCTCTGCCACGGCACCGTGCTCAACCGCACGACCTACGCCGACCTTTTCGCCGTCATCGGCACCCGCTTCGGATCGACCGGAGGCGACAACTTCCGCACCCCCGATCTTCGCGGCGTTTTCCTCCGGGGACGTGACGCCGGCGCCGGCCGCGATCCCGATCGGAACAGCCGGACCTCACTGAACGGAGGAGCCACCGGCGATCGTGTAGGAAGCTACCAGAGCGACATGCTCGGCTCCCACCGGCACTCGGTTCCCAATGATTCGACGGACTACGACGTCAACGGAAATTACAAAGAGACGAATCAAAACTCTCTCGTCGAATCCAAAGGTTCCGACGAAAACTACTCTTTCAATCCAGGAACTGGATACACCGGAGGCAGCGAGACGCGTCCGAAAAACGTCAGTGTGAACTACATCATTAAATACTGATCGCGCACCGCCCGTGTCCGCAGAACTTCACCGCCAACCGCTCCGTTCCTCATGAGGCTCCTCTTCGAACACCGACTTTCCGCGCTCGCGGGAGCGCTTCTGCTTCTGATCGCGGCGCCGCTGCACGCGCAATACGAAATTCACGGGAGCGTTTCCAATCACCTCAGCTACCGGCCTGGCGGAATCCCTGCCGGACCGGATGGAGAACCGACCGGCGATCCGGCGATCACGCCGCAGTTTTCCAATGTCGCCGAAACCTCGTCAACCGTCGGCCCAATCTCGACTTCCGAGGATATTCGCGCGCGGTTCCCCTCATCCGGCTCAGTGCTCCTGCAGCGCGCAAGCCTGGGCAATGCTTTCGCCTCGGGCGTTCCGCGGTATTTTCTGGGCGACCGGATTCGTCCGCCCGCAAGCTACCTCGCCGCCGACAACTCCCAGGTTTCCGTGCCCGCAAACTTCTGGAGAGCCGAGCCGGTTCGCCCTGGCGAAATCGTTGTCAACCCGAGCGGCGGCCCGCTGACGGACGCGGCCGGAAATTCGATCCCCAACAGCGGCGGTGTGATCATTCCGACTCTGGAGGACGGGCTTCTTGAGGACTATTATTACAGCCCCCATGCCAAAAGCGTCTTTGCCTATCAACCCGGCCAAGTGACGATCTGGTGGCGATCGCGCTTGCCGGACGCCGATGGAAATTACGTGCTCGTCCGGGAGAGGTTTTCGGTCTCATCGGCGACCACGAGCCCTGTCCGGTCGCTCTATTGGACGGAAAAAAGTTTTAACGGCCCGCGCGTAACAATTCCCAGCGGACGCATCGTCACCGTTAACCCCGTTTACAGCAACAGCTTTCCCGCCAAAGTGGAAACGGAATACAGCGCGACGGGCAGCACGCCTCCCGCCGACCCCGACGCGCAACCCGCGGAGGAACTGCGCACTGTCTGGTTTGAAAAGAACAGCGGCATCGGCGAGCTGCACGCCTATAATGTTTCTGGCCGAATCTTCATCGAGTACCTCGGCGCGCTTCAAGACGACGGCTCTCATAAGTTCCTCGGCGCCGACGTGGTCGAGGTTTCTCAGGCTGCGCTCCCGACGACACTCACGGTCGCCCTCGGCGAAGAAATTCGTCCGGCGATCGAAGACCGCTCGCTCATCGCCCTCCCGGTCGACTCCGGCGGTTCCGGTGATTCTGTCTCCTATTACGGCACCGCCGTGCGCGCCGATGGTTCGCTCGCCTATTACGCAGAGCGCGAGAATGCACTGGAAGATCGCGTTGTTTTTTACTGGATGGAACGGCTCGATGCCGCCGTCCCTCCCGACTCGGGTTTGGCTCCAGGGCTGGAAATCGACTGGCCCAAGTATCTGCACAAATACCTTCAGGTCTGGCCCGACGATGTTTCTCAATTCGCGCACTACACGGTCGCCGAAGGCGGAAGTTCCATGGAGACCGGCACCGGCTTGAAGTTCGAAAACGGCAAGATCCCTGATCTCATCTTTCAAGACGATGGCAGTCAGGAGGAGGCCGTCCTCGACCCGCTGACGCAAAGACTGCTTGTTTCGCTCGGCGGCGATCAGCTCAATCGCACGCTGCTCAAATTCACCGGCGACAACGGCGGTGTCTGGTATGTCCGCCTGATGACCCAGGCCGACGGCCGAGATGGTTTCCTCGAAGGCGACGGCGAAGCACCCCTTGCCGGAACCGCTTATGTCGGCGAACGGATCAATCCGCCGCCCGGCGATTTCAGCCTCGCGGGGTATGTCGCGTCTGGAACATCGTATTCAGTCAGTGCGTACAAAAATCCGTTTAGTGTCGGAATCACTGCCGCGGAAGCGGGCGCAATCATCCCGGTCAACGCGCTTCCCGGTGACGAGAATACGCTCACCATCTGGTGGTTTCAGCGGGTCGCGGCACCATCGCCAGAGTTTGCCGATTTTTACACGCCGGCAAAAGTCGGACGCTATTCCGTCAGCTACCGGTCGGACAGTCCCAAGATCGTCCTGGCCTCCAACGCCGGTTCCG
>CAZYAN010000011.1:69585-77319 GCA_964645585.1 uncultured Opitutales bacterium | reverse complement strand
GCGCGGCGGAATCTTACCGTCGAACCGCGTCTGGCACGATACCGTCGCTCCTGAAGAGTCGGACGATTCACGCGTTTTTTTGCCATCTTTTCTTGTCGCCACAGCGCGTGGAAACCCGGTAGAAAGGAAGCTTTTTCAGACGGCGCGAGCCGCGGGGTTTTTACCTCGTATGAAAAGGACCGGATTTATGGCAGAGAAACAATCAGATATCGGATTGATCGGCCTGGCGGTGATGGGCCAGAACCTGGCTTTGAACGTGGCCGACCATGGTTTTCGTATTTCCGTCTATAATCGGACGACTTCCACCATGGAGAAGTTCGTCAGCGAGAATCCAGACACGCCGGGCGGACTCGCCGGCTTTGCCAAGCTGGAGGATTTTGTGGCTTCCCTCGCTTCGCCGCGGCGGATCATCATTCTCGTCAAGGCCGGAAGACCGACCGACGCCGTTATTGAAAGTCTCATTCCGCTTCTCGACAAAGGCGACATCATCATCGATGGCGGCAACGCGCAGTGGACCGATACGATTCGGCGCGAGCGCGAACTGAAGGAGAAGGGAATCCGGTTTATCGGTTCCGGCGTCTCCGGAGGCGAGGAGGGCGCGCGATTCGGTCCCTCGCTGATGCCGGGCGGCGAATTTGAGGCCTGGAAGGAAATCGAACCGATCTGGAAGGCGATCGCCGCCAAGGTCGATCCGAAAACCGGCAAGCCGCTCGAAGGCGCCGCGCCGGGCAAACCGGTTGAAGGCGGCGTGCCCTGCACTGCTTACATCGGACCCGATGGCGCCGGCCATTATGTAAAAATGGTCCACAACGGGATCGAATACGGCGACATGCAGATGATTTGCGAGGCGTACGCCTTGATGAAAGACGTTCTCGGCATGACGCCGGACGAGATGGGCGACGTCTTCGGGGAATGGAATCGCGGCAATCTCGACTCCTTCCTGATCGAAATCACGGCCGACATTCTGAAGCAGAAAGATCCGGTGACCGGAAAGCCGTTCGTCGACATTGTGCTCGATACGGCCGGACAAAAGGGAACCGGAAAATGGACCTCTGTCAGCGCCCTCGATATGGGTGTGCCCGCGCCGACGATCGCCGAAGCGGTATTCGCCCGCCTGATAAGCGCCGTCAAGGAGGAGCGCGTCCACGCCTCGAAGATCCTCGCACGTGAGCCGCGGCCGTTCACAGGGGACAGGAAAGAATTTATCGATGCGATCCGCGACGCTTTGTACTGTTCGAAGATCTGCTCCTATGCCCAAGGCTTCCAATTGATGCGGGCCGCCCAGGGCGAATACAACTGGAAGCTCAACTTCGGCGAGATCGCGCAAATTTTCCGCGGAGGCTGCATCATTCGCGCGGCCTTCCTCCAAAAAATCACGGAAGCCTACGAACGCGACGCGGATCTTCCGAATCTGCTTCTCGACCCGTATTTCAAGGAAGCGATTGAAAAGGCGGAGGCGAATTGGAGAAAAGTGGTGGCGACCGGTGCCGCCCACGGTGTTTCAATTCCGACCTTCTACTCGTCGCTGGCCTATTTTGACGCCTATCGATCCGAGCGCCTGCCGGCCAATCTCCTGCAGTCGCAGCGTGACTACTTCGGCGCCCATACCTATGAACGCGTCGACCAGCCGCGCGGCAAATTCTTCCACCTCGACTGGCCCGAGAAGGATCGTCCGCAGGTCGAAGCATAAAGTCCGCTAACGTGCGCCGCCAAATCGGGAGATTTGGCGGCGACTTTCGGACCAAAGAATTTTTCTTTTGCAAGCCCCGGTTAATCCGCGGCAAAGCAGCGGAACCTGATTCGCCGCCGATTTTCTCACCCAGAGAAATTCCGGCCGATTAGTGATAAAAGAAATCAGGTTCTTAGCTGCTCCTGTTCGTGCGTCTCGCTGGGCACGAGCATTCGATAGAAACGCAAAAGGAGAATTCACGCGCGCCGGCGGGGCGCACGAACAGGCGCAGCTTGTTCGCGGAGGATGGATACGATAATTGGCGGTCGCCTCCGCCGAATTCCGCATTCGGTCAGGTTGCCTCTTGGGGCCCGTCGAGCAGACGCGAAAGGTCGAGTATCAGGTCGCGAACTGGCGGATGGACCGACTTCCGCGCGAGAAGTTCGAGCCCCCGGCGAATGTCGTCGGAGCAGCTCGGCAAGGGCGGAACGGCATCCTCGCGAAGCGCATCGGTGCGCGCGGTGATCTCAACCATGTTTTGCATTTCGCGAGGAACCTGATCGAGCAGCCAGGCGCGAACAAGCACGGGTTGGTGAGCCTCGGGAACGGCGGCGCAAATCGTGCGCAGCGTCCGCGGCCCGACCGGGGTCGTGCCGCGAACGTATCCGCTCATGCTTGTGCGATGAATGCCGGTCGCTTTGACCAGATCGCTTCGTGACATCGAGAGGGTCTCGAGCGTCCGCTCCAGGGCCGCGGAAAAGTAGCTCATAGTGCGACAACATAAAACGTGAAGAAAGAAGCAACTTTTTTCTTGCAACATGTTGATAATCTTTCCAATGTTCAAAAATCTTCCCCATGAACCCCCGTGTGCAAATCCTGGAAATTGAACTGAAGACTGTTCGAGCGCTTTCGCTGACGACTGACCCTGGCCTCGCGCAGGCTGCGGTTGAACGGGAAAGGGAGCTGCGGGAAGAGCTGAAGCGTTTGGCGAATGCCGGGGCGACGGCAAGAAGCAGGAATTCGGATCAGCTTTAAACAATGGAACGGGGCCGAAATGAATTTGGGATGGATGGCCAGGAAGGGGAAAACGCCTTCACGGCGAATAGGGGAGGAGAAAGGGTGACCCCTAGATGATCAGGCGATCTCCCCCGTCGTTGGGATGTGGTGATCCACGGCGGGCCCGTCTGCAGGAAATGGGGAACTGCTGTTGGGTGCGGTTCCCCATTTCTCTGCGCGTCTCCGCAACGCTCGTTACACCTCAGACTCGATACTCCGCGTCAATTGCCGCGCGGCAGTCGATGCAGACGTCCAGGTCGTGAAGCAGTCCGTCCTCGAGCGAATAAATCCAGCCGTGGACCGAAAGGTTGCGCCCCGCGCGCCAAGCGTCCTGAACAATGTTGGTGTGCGCGACATTTCGCACTTGGGCGCGCACGTTTAATTCGCAAAGAAGGTTCGTGCGCTGCTCCGCGTCTCCAGCAGCTTCAACCTCGGCTTTGTGCTTGTTGTAAATGTCTTTGACGTGACGCAGCCAATTGTCGATCAGTCCGAGTTTCTGCCCATCGATGACCGCCCGGATTCCTCCGCAATTATAGTGGCCGCAGACAATGATATGTTCGACCTGTAAGACCTCGACCGCGTATTGCAGAACCGAGAGGAGGTTCATATCCGTGTGAATCGCGAGGTTCGCAACGTTTCTATGAACAAACAGCTCGCCGGGCAGCAGACCGAGAAGCCGGTCGGCGGATACGCGGCTGTCCGAGCAGCCGATCCACATATAGTGCGGCCGTTGAACTTTGCAGAGTCGCTGGAAAAATGTCGGATCCACAGTCCGCACTTCCTGAGACCAGGCCCTGTTCTGATCGAAAAGATGACTCAGCAACTTCATGGAATAAGAAAAGCGGCAGCGTCGGCACCCGCGCAAGCGCAAACGGCGAGCGCCCGATCGGCCCGCGGCGCGTTGTCGTTCGAGGCAGGAATGGTGCTGCCATTACGAAGAGCGGCGGCTTCTAGCCGCTGACCCCCATAATCAAGCGGCAAGATACCGCTTCCACGCATCGAACTCAGGTTGATTCCAGTGCCATTCACGCGCAGGCGGCGTTTGAACCCGCCTGCTAACGCCCCGCGAATCGGAGCACTTTTCCGGGCCGGGCTGCTCGCATTTTGCCTTGGGCGATCACAAGTTCGCCGTTGACGATTACGTATTCAAAACCTTGCGACATAAGGCCCGGTTCTTCGAAAGTCGCCCGATCGCGCACGTCCTTAAGTGAAAAGATCACGAGGTCCGCGGCCCAGCCGATATCGAGGTTGCCGCGCGGGAGAATCCCTCGCTTGAGATCGTCGCGGTCGAGGCCAATCGTCGCGGCGGGCAGGCCGGTCATCTTTCGAATGGCTTCTTCCAGCGGCAGGCGTTCCTGATCGCGCACGTAGCGAGCGAGGATCTTCGCGAACGATCCGTAGGCGCGCGGGTGGAGCATTCCCGGGCTGCCATCGGTGCAAATCATCACATGAGGATCGACGAGGAAGCGTTCCATCACCGCCGCGTCCATCACAAAGTAGGCGCCGGAAGCGCCGTTTGGCCCCATATCGATCAACACCTCCTCAAACGGCTTGCCGGTTTCGGACGAGATCTCCGCCAGCGTCTTGCCGCGCCACTGGCCGGTGCCGATCAGCGTCGCTTCGGGGCCGTTGCGCCGATTGACCCTGTCCCGCAAGTAGGAAGCGAGCTTTTCGCGTTTCGCTCGAACCACTTCGCTGTAATCATAAGGCGGCTTCGCCCAGTCCGGAAAGACAATGCCGATGCCGGTATAACTGGCAATATACGGGTAAAGATCCGCGGTAATCTCGACACCGTCCCCGCGGCCACGATCGAGCGCGGCGAGAAGCTTTTCAGCGGTTTCGGACCCCCGGCCGTAGACGGTTTTGATATGAGAAACATGCACCCGCGCACCCGATCTCCGGCCTTGCTCGATCAACTCCGCAACGGATTCCAGAACCGCGCCGTCGTCCTCGTTGCGAACGTGACTCATGACAACTCCGCCTCGCGCCGCCACGGGTCGGGCGACCGCCGCGAGTTCGTCCATGGTGGCGAAGATGCCTGGCTGATACTCGAGTCCGGTCGTCATCCCAAACGCGCCGTCGTCCATCGCTTTTTCCACCAAGGCGACCATTTTGGCAATGCCGTCCTTCGAAGGATTCGGCGCGATCCCGACCCCGCTTTGCCGGCGAATGCTTCCATGACCCGCGAAGGGCGCGATATTGGGCGCCACGCCGGAGGCTTCGATTTCGCTCCGCCACCGCGCGAGATTGTCGCTAAAGGCGCTTCCGCCGTCTTGGCCGAGGCAAAGCGTCGTCGCACCCATCCGAAGAAAGTTTTCAAAGTCCGGCGTCCGCGCGGGATTTCCATGCGCGTGCGTGTCGATGAAGCCGGGTGCGACGATCATGCCAGTCGCGTCGATTTCTCGGTCCGCATTCCTTCCGGGGGCTTCGCCTATCGCGGCAATCTTGCCGTCGGAAATCCATAGATCGGCCGAGCGCCCCGGAGCGCCCGTCCCGTCGACGACGGTCCCGTTGCGAATAACGATCGTTTCCGCCGAACCCGATAAAGCAGGCCCGCCCAGAAGAAGGGTCGCAAGCAGACGCCAGGTTCGCGCGCCAATAAAACGGGTATTCAGGCGAAAGAAAACGGGGAGTTTCATCGGGCCGAGCCTACGAATGGCTTACTGCCTCGGCGAGTTCTTTTCCTGGGACTCTTGACCACGCTCTCTCCCAATCTACTTCTTTTTCCTCACCGGTCGCCTTGGAGCGGACGCAGAACGATCTCTTCGACGACGGTTCGGTCCGAGAGGGCCGTCAAGTCGACGACCGCCCGGGCGACGTCCGCGGCTGGTATCAGTTGCTCGGGATCCACCCCCGATCCTTCCCACGAAGGTGTCCAGGTGGCGCCGGGCTGAACGATGGTGACTCGAATGCCGTGCTGTTTCAGTTCCTCGCGCATGACCCGGGTCATGCCAAGCAAACCGGCTTTGGCCGCGCAATACCCGGTGCCGTCAGGATGCGCCTGCACACCGGCAATCGACCCGATATTGATAATCTGGCCGCTTTTTCTGGCGACCATGCGGGGGAGGAACGCTTGTGAAACCAACAAGACGCCGCGCAGGTTGACGGCGAGCAACCGGTCAAATTCCTCAAGGGCGAAATCGAGAAAGGAACCTCCGGCGAAGCTGCCGGCGTTGTTGATCAGCACATGGATCGAGCCGAATGCACGTTCGACCGCCGCGGCGGTTTCGCTGACTGATGCCGGGTCGGTCACATCGCACGGAAACGGTTGCGCCTCAGCATCCGTGTAAGCTCGACATTCTTCGGCTGTCTGCTCGAGCGGGGCGGTCCGCCGTGCGAGGAGCGCAAGTTTGACAGGGCCGCGTTCGGCAAACGCCCGGGCGATCGCGGCGCCGATTCCTTGGCTCGCGCCGGTGATTACGATCGTTCGAGGTTCAGCGGGATCGGTCATGACGGCCTTCTCGATAGCTGGAAGCACGAGTTCCGACAATGGGAAAAACTTCCCGAGCTTGCGGCGGAGGGGGTCTTAGGAACGAAAAAACCCTCTTCCGGAGGCCCGGAAGAGGGTTGGCTTGAACATTTTTTCCTGTTTTTGATTCCGCGAATCAATCGCCCGGGCGCCATTCGTCGCCGTTGGCCGGCGTATGCCGTTGCGCTGATTCCGCATGCTCGCGAGGTCCGCGTGAACGCGGCTGACGCTGGCGTCGCTGCTGGCCGGAACGGCCGCCCCCGGCACCGCGCCGGTTGGCTTCCGCTTTTGGTTTGGAGCTCGATGCACGCGCCTGCTCAGCCGGTTCAGAGGAGAAAAGCCCCTTTACCCAACTGACAACACGCTTGACTGGTGTCTCAGGCTTCGGCGCGTGGTAGATCCGCTCCGGTTTGCTCGGCTCCTGACGCTGGCGATCGCTACGCGGTCGCCGTTGCTGCTGCTGCTGCTGGCCGGAACGGTTCCGGTTGGCGCTGCCGCGCGAACGGCCTTCGCTTCGCTGCCCCTGCTGACGGCTGCTAGCTCGTGGCTGGCCCTCGGCAGTGCCATTGCGCGAACGTGACGCTCCGCTTTGTGCTTCCGCACCTGCGCCTGCGCCGCGTCCAGCGCCTCCGCGCCGTCTGCGGCGCCGGCGTTTTGGCTGGCCGCCCTCGCTGCTTTCCGAGGCGCCTTCGGACTGACCCTGAGCCGATTCGGCCTGGCGGGCAGCCGCGTGCGGCCGTTCGTCAGCGGCGGCTGCCGGAGTTTCGCTTGTCTCCTGCTTCTGTTCTTGCTGCTCGTCCTGAGCGGTCCTGGCCGAACGATTTCGTCCGCGGCCGCCGCGCCGCCGGCCGCTCCGTTTCGGAGCGACTTCCGTGGCGTTTGAGCCTGCTTCAGCCGCTTCCGGTTTCCGGTGCGGCGTCTCTTCCCGCTCGGCGGAAATGCCATTGGCGGATTCGGCCGAACGATTCTGCTCTGGCTGCAAGGCCAAAGGAGCGGGCGCCGGCTGACCGGCTGTCGCCGCGGATCGCTCATGCGGGAGGGGCGGGTTGCTCCGGGGCGGGCGCCGGCGCTTAAACGGCCGGCTTTGACTAGTCGCGGAGGAGGCGTCGGCTGCGTTTGATTCGGAAGTGGCGCCGGGATCTGTCCTCGCGGATTCTTGGTCTCTGTTTTTGTTGGTATCTTCCATTTACTGTGTGTGTATTTGGTCCGGGCACGGACCGACTGTTGGGATGGATCGAGGGATTTTCAGAAGGGGGGTGTTGCACATCCCGCACGTTCTCCGACTCCTTTGATTGCCAATCTGTTCCGTGCCAATCGCTCGGGGCGGAACAGCGGAGTCGCCCTTGCCATCATTTGCCCGTTTCGCGGCTTCTGCCGGCAGCAACGTCGAGTTGAGAAACCGGAAACACGCCGGCCTCAAATGGCCGCGCAGCTTCAAGGAAATGCCGCGAAAACGTATTAACCTAGCGGTCAATCGCGCAATATTCAAATCACCCGGGCTTGAATTACAACCAAAAACCCGCTGCCGCGCGAAACTCCC
>CAZYAN010000011.1:67988-69485 GCA_964645585.1 uncultured Opitutales bacterium | reverse complement strand
GTCGGAAACCGCGGCATATTGGCTTCGAGCTTGCGTCAAGGGCGGGAGCGGCGTAAGAGGCTTTTTTTATGGATAAGCTCGAACGGATCTTCGAATTGCAAGCGGCTCTGAACGCGCGCATCGGCGTACATCTTTCGGAGGCGTCCGAGGAAGAGCAGACGAAGTGGGTGCTGAATTACACCCGCGCCATGCAGCAGGAGCTGGCCGAGCTGGTTGATTCGGTTCCGTGGAAATGGTGGGCGAAATACCAGAAGTTCGACAAGCAAAACGCCCGCGTTGAGGTCGTCGACCTTTTCCATTTTTTGGTCTCGCTCGCCCAGGCGCTCGGCATGACCGCCGACGATGTTTTTGAGGCCTACGAGAAGAAGAATCAGGTCAACCACAAGCGGCAGGAAAACGGCTACACCGACAAGGATCACTCGGATTCGCGGCACATTTAGGAAGAAGTCTTTGGTCCTTTGTCCCGAGTCTTTTGCCTCTCGCTGATCTTCGGCTTGCGGAAAGGGAGCGCGGGCGTCAAAAGAGGAGTCCTGACAACGAGCTATGAGTCTGGCAGACGCTACAATTTTTATTGCCGGCCACCGGGGAATGGTCGGGTCGGCTTTGGTTCGCCGCTTTCGCGCGGCGGGGTGCAGTGACAATCTCTTGCTGCGCGGGCGCGAGGAGCTCGATCTGCTTTCCCAAGAGGCAGTTGACGCGTTCTTCGCCGCCGAGAAGCCGGAGTTTGTGGTTGTCGCGGCGGCAAAGGTCGGCGGCATTCACGCGAACAACACGTACCCGGCCGAATTCCTCTACGAAAACCTCGCGATCGCTTCCAACACGATCCACGCCGCGTGGCGACACGGAGTCAAACGGCTCCTTTTCCTTGGCAGTTCGTGCATTTATCCAAAGCACGCGCCGCAGCCGATGCCGGAATCGTGCCTTTTGACCGGCGCTCTTGAGCCGACCAACGAGGCGTACGCGGTCGCGAAAATCGCAGGGCTGAAACTTTGTGAATTCTATCGGCGTCAGTACGGCGTGCTGTTTCACTCGGCGATGCCGACGAATCTTTACGGGCCGGGCGACAATTATCATCCCGAGAATTCGCACGTCCTCCCGGCGCTTATACGGCGGTTCCACGAGGCAAAGGAAGCCGGGGCGGCGGAGGTGACCATCTGGGGCAGCGGCAAGCCGCGGCGGGAGTTTCTCCATGTCGACGATCTTGCGGATGCCTGTTTCCATCTTGCCGGCATCAGCGATCCGCCGGATTGGGTCAATGTCGGCACCGGGACCGATGTCACCATCCGGGAGCTGGCCGAAATGGTTCGGGACGTCACCGGATTCGCGGGGGAGCTGACCTTCGATCCGTCGAAACCGGACGGCACGCCGCGCAAGCTGCTGGATGTGTCGGTGATGGACCGGTTAGGCTGGAAGGCCAAAATTTCGTTGCGCGAGGGGATCGAACGAACCTACCAAAGTTTTCTTGAGGAAGCCCGCTCGAACGCGGCGCGTCTGTGA
>CAZYAN010000011.1:0-67888 GCA_964645585.1 uncultured Opitutales bacterium | reverse complement strand
CGCGAAGCGCGGGCACGCATCGCTCCGTTTGTCCGCGAGACCCCGGTTTTGCGCGCTCCGGCGCTCGACCGGATCGCTCGGCACCCGCTGTATTTCAAATGCGAAAATCTCCAGGTGGGCGGGGCGTTCAAAGCCCGGGGCGCCTTCAACGCGGTGTATTCGCTGTCGGACGCCGCTGCTGTTCGAGGGGTGACCACGCATTCGTCGGGCAATCATGCGGCTGCGGTTGCGCTGGCGGCGAAAAGCCGCGGGATCCGGGCTTGGATTGTGATGCCGCGGACGGTTGCCCGTCCAAAAAAACGGGTTGTCGAAGAAACCGGCGCGGAGATTATTCTTTGCGAACCGACCATGGAAGCGCGCGAAGAGGCGGCGCGCGAGGTGCTCGGAAAGACCGGATCGCGATTTATTCATCCCTACGACGATTGCGAGGTGATGGCCGGGCAGGGGACGGCGGCGCTTGCATTTATCGAACAGGCAAGAGATCTGGAATTGTTGCTGATTCCTGTCAGCGGCGGCGGCTTGGCCGCGGGAACCATTGCGGCGGCAAAAGAAGTATCGCCTCAGATGCGCGTGATCGCCGTTGAGCCGGAAGGAGCCGCCGACACGTGGGAATCGATGCGGGCGGGCAGGCGGATGCCGCTGGTGAATCCGCGGACCATTGCCGACGGGCTGCGCGCTTCTATCGGAGAGAACACTTTTCCGATTTTGCGTGATCGATTGGATGGAGTCGTCACGGTGTCAGAAGAAAGTATCGTCCGCGCGATGCGTCAGCTTTGGGAGGAGTTGCGTGTGATTGTCGAGCCGTCGTCGGCCGTGCCGTGGGCAGCTATTCTGGAAGGAAAAATCGCCCTTCGCGGCCCAACTGGCATCATTCTCACCGGGGGCAACGTTGATCTCGACCGGCTTCCGTGGATCCAAGGAGGCCGCTAACGAAAGCGGCAGTGGCTTCCATCCGGGGAATTTCGAGGGAAAGCGAGATCAACCGTCGTCGTCGCTGTCGCCTTTTTGCTGAAAGACCAAGTGATGGCTCTCCGTGTTGCGGTCTTCTTCGTCGAAGTTGAGCACCAGCAAAATGTCGTAACGGTAGGGCGGCCGAATGACTCGCTGCGAGGAAAGGATCACTTTGTCGTCTTTCTCGATCGGAAACAGAGCCAGCGTCTCACGGGAGCGGACGGTGCGGGAGGTGTAGTGAAGAATCGCCTGGGCGGCGTCCGGCTTCACGGCCTCGCCGGCGCCGTTGTAGAAATGCAGCTCGAAGTTTCGGTTTTCGATGACGAGGTGCAATTTCCCGCCGTCCGCGCGGTCGATCCACGCACCCTTTTCACTGTCTTCCTCCGCTTCAGCCTTAGCCGCGGTCATAGCGCCCGCGAGGAGGCATGACGCGGCGATGACGCGGATTTGACGCCAGTGGAGCGCTTTCATGGTGGCGAAATCTGCCTGATTTTCGATTGATTGACAAGCCGCGACCGCGCTGGCGGCGGATGGGAAGGGCAAAAAGAGAATTTTTTTACAACTTGCGGATTGGACCTGAACACGCGGCTTGCCGCAATCGACCCCCACTCTCACAAGCGCCGCTGCGGAAATTTTGCAGCAGCAGCCGGCGTAAGCCGGTGGACAATGGTGAAGACCGCCAACGCGAAGACAGGGACTCAAGAATTCACGGCGCCAGGCGTTCCAGCCTCCAGCTGCCGTCCTGACGCACGTAGCGAATTCGGTCGTGCAGGCGGCCGGGGCGGCCCTGCCAAAACTCGACGGTGCGCGGCGCTACGCGGAAACCGCCCCAGTTCTCCGGGCGCGGGACGTCCATCCCTTCGAATTCCTGGCTAACGGCCGCCATTCGCTGTTCGAGTTCAGCGCGATTGGCGATCACTCTGCCTTGCCGGGAGACATGGGCGCCGAGCTGACTCAGGCGCGGGCGCGTCCGGAAGTAAGCTTCGGATTCATCGTCACTGGTTTTTTCGACTTCGCCGTTTATCCGCACTTGTCGCTCGAGTTCCGCCCAAAAGAAGACAAGGGCTGCAAGAGGATTTTCCAGGAGTTCGCGCCCTTTTGCGCTCTGGTAATTGGTAAAAAAGACAAAGCCGCTTTCATCGAAGCCTTTGAGCAGGACGATTCGCGCGGATGGCTGCCCCGTGACATCGGCGGTGGCGAGCGTCATGGCGTTCGGTTCGACCACATTTGCCGACAGGGCTTGCTCGAACCAGATTCGAAACTGGTCGACCGGCGATTTCTCCATGGACTCCTCCACAAGCCCGTAACGGCCGTATTCCCGGCGCAGATCAGCGACAGATGCCATAATCGCCCATTTGTAACGCAAGTGGCTGACTGAGGCAAAGCGAATATCCGGGGGGAATCCCGTTGGGATGTGCTTGGTGCTTGGTGCTTGGTGCTTGGTGCTTGGTGCTTGGTGCTTGGTGCTTGGTGCTGATTGTTCGCCGCTCATGGAGTCAATCCAAAATCCGCAATCCGAAATCTAAAATCCCTTTTGACGCGTCGGGGCGGTTTCGTAAGGTTTTGGCTTCCCTCGATGAAATGAACCGGGTCTACATTAAAACCTACGGCTGCCAAATGAACGTTCGTGATTCCGAAGCGGTCGCGGCGATGCTGCGCGACCGCGGGTACGAGATTATCGGCAGCGAGGAAGACGCGGACATCGTTTTGCTGAACACGTGCAGTGTGCGCGATCTCGCGGAGCAGAAGGCGATCGGCAAGGGGCGCTATCTGGCGAAGCGCAAAAAGAAGAACCCGCGCTTCATCCTCGGGATCATGGGCTGCATGGCGCAAAACCGCGGGGCGGAGCTGCTCGACCGGCTTCCGGATCTCGATTTGGTTGTCGGGACGCAGCGTTTCCATCACGTGCCGGAATACCTCGATCGCCTCCTGAGCGGGATCGAGGGCGGCGCGCCGCGGGCTTCGTCAATTGTCGATCTCGAGGAGGAAGCGGATTCCCAGAACACGATTCGCGATCACCATCAACTGGACGGCGAACGGCGCGTGGCCGCGTTCGTGTCGATCATGCAAGGGTGCAACATGAGCTGCACCTTTTGCATCGTTCCAAAAACCCGGGGGCAGGAGCGGTCGCGTCCGATTGAAGAAATTGCCCGCGAGGTCGAAGAGCTGGTTGCCGGCGGCACGCGCGAAGTGACGCTGCTCGGACAGATCGTGACCAGTTACGGCCGCGGGATGATACCGCCGGTGAACGGAAAGGGCGGGTTCGTGCAACTGATCGAGCGGCTGCACGAGATCGACGGACTCGAGCGGATTCGTTTCACGTCGCCGCACCCGCGCGGTTTCAATGCGGACCTTGCCGATGCGTTCCGCGACCTTCCGAAACTTTGCGAGTGCGTTCACTTGCCCCTGCAATCCGGTTCGAACCGGATTCTCAAGGCGATGAACCGGCCGTATTCGCGCGAGAAATACATGGATATCGTCGACCGTTTGCGGGAGGCGGTTCCCGGCATGTATTTTTCGACCGACATCATCGTCGGCTTCCCTGGCGAGACCGACGAGGATTTTGAGCAGACGCGGGAGATTTTTTCGCAAGTCGGCTACGACATGGCGTACGTTTTCAAGTACAGCATCCGCAGCGGAACGCCTGCCGCGACGATGCCTGGTCAGGTGCCGGAGGAGGTCAAGGAGGAGCGGAACCAGGCACTCCTCAGCATGCTGCGCGAAAGCTCGCTGCGGCGAAACCAGAGCCTGCTGGGGACGGAGCAGGAAGTGCTGGTTGAGGGGTTGAGCCGGAAAGGGACGCGCTACATGGGGCGGAACCGCGGCAATCGAATCGTGCATTTTGAAGCGAGTGACCGGCTGGTCGGTGAACTCGTTCCTGTGCGAATTGAGCGGGTGACCGCGAGTTCGCTTTACGGATCGCTCGTGCTCGCCGGCGTCGAAGCGTCCGCGATCGGGTAAAGAAAACTCACGCAAAGTCGCTGCGTCCGGATTTGGATTCTTGGTGCTCAGGATCCGGAGAGTGCATGCTCTTCTTTGTGCTTTCTGTATTCTCTCTGGTAAAATTAGGTCCAGGATGAAGCGTGCGGCCTTGCCATCGGCGCTGGAGTGATCAAAATTCTCCCCTTTCTGTCCGACCTGCTACAAGAAGGAGTCGGGGGCCGATGAGTCTCGCGGGCAGAGAATCCGCTTTTCCAGATTCCACACATGTCGCTTTTCCTCGCCACCTTTCTGACCGGTCTGGTCTTGTTGTTCGCCGGCGCGTTTCTGTTGTGGGACGCGAAGACCGCCGCCCTTTACGCCAAGGCGTTTCCGCGTTCGCGTTTGGCGGCGTACGTAACGATGGGGCTCGGGTCGATCTGGTTTCTTTACCGGGTCTTGCAGCTTGGCGAGGCCGATTTTGGCGCGTATCGCGGCTACCTTTTTGTCGGCTTCGCGGCGATCGCGGGGCTGTCGTTCGTCCATGTGAAAGAATTTCTCGCGGTGCGCGGCCTTTCGATCCTGGTTCTGCTGATTGCCTGGGTTCTCTTGACGCCCGCTTTTTTGCAGGAGCCCGCGACGCGTTTGTTTTTGGTGAGCTTGGTTTACGCGGCGATTGTGGTTGCCATTTATCTCGGGGTTTCGCCGTTCCGGCTGCGGGACTTTTTCAACTGGCTTTTCGCGACCGATCGGCGTCCGCGGGTTTTTGGCGGACTGCTGGTCGCCTACGGCCTGCTGCTGAACATTGTCGCATTCACCTACGGATCCTGATCGCCTTCCGATGCCATTTCGTTTTCCCACGACCGATCCGTCGCTGCTGTTAATCGTCTCCGGGCCGGCCGGTTCTGGAAAGACGACGCTTTGCGAGCGCCTTGTTGCGAGCGAGCCGTCCGTGCGGCGCGCGATCACCTGCACGACGCGCGCGCCGCGGACCGCCGAAGTTGACGGGCAGGACTACTACTTCCTGAGCGAGGAGGAATTCGAGCGGTCGGTCGAGTCGGGGGAATTCCTTGAATACGCCGGTGTGCATGGCGCGCGTTATGGAACGTTGAAGCGCGAGATTCATGAGAAACTCGCGCGTTCGCAGAGCGTCGCGTTGAATATCGACGTGCAAGGGGCCGCGACGATCCGCGGATTAGCGGAGCAAGACCCGGTGGTGCGGGGCCGGATGGTTTCGGTATTTGTTCTGCCGCCGAATCTCGACGTTCTGCGCGAGCGACTGCGGGCGCGGGGGACGGAGGACGACGGGGCGATTGAACGGAGGCTTCGCCGCGCGGAAGAGGAAATGCGGCATTGGGTCGAATATGATTACTGTATCCGCAGCGGCTCGAAGTCGGAAGATTTTCAGCAGTTGCAAAGTATCTGGAGAGCGGAGCTTCGCCGGGTGCCGCGGCTCCTGAATGCCGGCTCGTAAGATCCATGCGGCGTAAGCCTCCGAGCTTGCGGTACCGCGACCCGTCGATTGACAAAATGAAACATGACCATTGGTAACTAAGAAATTCAAAATTCCTCCCCCGGTTTCGGATTGTCTGGCGGGACTTTTGCAGTCATGGTATCCGCATGATGAAGAGTGAACGACCCCGCTCTGGCTTAAGCCGGAGAGATTTTGTGAAACAAACCGCCAAAGGCATCGCCGGAATCAGCGCCGGGCTGCTTGCCACCGGCAATTTCGCCTATGCGGCCGGTTCGGATAAAATCCGCATCGGTCTGATCGGCTGCGGCGGCCGCGGAACAGGCGCCGCAAACAACTCGCTTACCGGCAACCCGAACGTCGAAATTTACGCGATGGGCGACTTGTTCGCCGATCGGCTGGAGCATTCGCACGCGGCGCTTGTCAAGGAAGCCGGCGACCGGATCAACGTCCCGGCGAGCCGGCGTTTTAGCGGCTTTGACGCCTACCTCGGCGTCATGAACAGCGGTGTTGATTATGTCATTCTCGCGACGCCTCCCGGCTTCCGGCCGCAGCACGTCCAAGCCGCTGTTGACCATGGATTGAACATTTTCATGGAGAAGCCGATCGCTGTTGATTCAGCCGGCGTCCGAGCCGTCCTGAAGGCTGGCGAGGAGGGGCGAAAGAAAGGACTTTCGATCGTTGCGGGCACCCAGTATCGGCGGCAGCCAAGCTTCGTTGAGGCGGTAAAAGCAATCCATGACGGCGCTATCGGCGAGCTTGTGGGCGGCCAGGAATATTATATGACCGGTCCCATCTGGAGCCGCCAGCGGGCGGCGGGAATGACGGAGCTCGAGTGGCAATGCCTCAACTGGTATTACTACACGTGGCTTTCCGGCGACCATATCGTCGAGCAGTTCGTCCACAATCTCGATACCTTCGACTGGATTTTCCAAGGTCACCCGGTGCGGGCGATCGCGACCGGCGGCCGGCAGGTTCGGACCGGCCCGGAGTTTGGCCACATTTACGATCACTTCAGCGTTGAGTATGAATACGGCAACGGGGCGCGGGTGCAGGCGACCTGCCGGCAGATGCGCGGCACGGCCAACCGCAATTCCAATCGTGTGATTGGCACGCGCGGTGTCGCGGAAATCAATCCGGGCAACTCCAAGATCGTCTCGCACGACGGAACCGTTCTGTTCGAAATGAACGAGCGCGGAAACAATCCGTACGTGCAGACACACATCGACCTCGTCAAAAGCATCCAGGAAAAGAAGCCGCTCAACGAAGCGCTCTCGGTGGCGGAAAGCACGCTGACCGGCATCCTCGGCCGCGAGGCGGCTTACACCGGCAAGGAACTGACGTGGGACGAAGTGCTGAACGCTGATATGGATCTCTTCCCGAAGGATTTCAGCATCACCACCGTACCGGAATTTCCTGTGGCCAGCCCCGGAGAAACGCAGCTCAACCGGACCTTTCCGGCCTGACGAAGGCATGGGATCGCTGCGTCGGCGGGAAGAGTTTTTCGATCCGCGGTCGAAGCGGCCACTTCGGCAGGCCCTCCGACCGGTCTGGTGTTTTCTGGCGATGGCCGCATCGGCGGCTTGCGGCGGCGCGACGGGTTTGGCCGCTCCGAGCGAGATTCGCACGTGGACAAGTCAAGCCGGCAGCACGTTCGTCGGGCATCTCGAGCGGTTTGACCCGAATGAGGTAGTGCTCCAAGGCGCGGACGGGCGGAGGGTTACCTTGAAACCAGCCGAATTATCCGCCGTTGATCAGCAGTATCTGCACGAATCCCAGCTGCGTCAGCACGAGGAGCGGCTGACGTTTTTTCGGAGCGGAGTTTTCGACGGCAGCGGGTTGCCGGAGAAGGCGGAAATTCGAGGTGTGCGGCATGTATTGCAGCGCGAGAACTTCTGCGTGCCCGCGTCGGCCGAAATGGCGCTGCGGTTTCACGGGTTTACTTACGATCAAGACGATATCGCTGAATTGACCTCCAAAAATTCGGCAAAAAGCGGGGGGACGAATTTCTCCGACTTGCAGCAGGCTTTGCGAAATCTGCGCATCGACAGCGTGATCCTGCCTTATGCCTATGACCGGCCGGCCATGCTGGGAAACTTGATGAACGGAATTCGAACGGCCATCGATCAGGGATATCCCGCGTTGATGGCCTACCGAACGCCAACGAACGCGCACGCCGTGGCAGTCGTCGGTTATGACGATCGCCGAAAAGCGTTTTGGGTGATGGACCCCGGCAGCCCTCGCAGTAAGCCGGAGCGCCTCGACTACCGCGAGCTCGAGGACATTTTGATCAACGCCTTGGTGCCCCTGCCCCCGCCTCGTTCCGGCGGCGGTGGAGTTCCCGACCCATCCGAACATCGCGAAACTTTGCGGACCATCTCCGCTGTTTTAAAGGGGACGGCGCCGGACGCTTTGCAGACATTGCCGGCCCGATTTCACGAGCTGCAAATGCGAGCGGAGTATCGCGATGTCAACCGCGGCGATCTTCGGAACCAGCAGGGACAGACCCGCTTGTTCGCCCGGCGGGACGGCGTTGAAATCATCCGCCGCACCCTGGAGAGCGGATTTGTTGTTGTGGCGCCGCAGAACTATGAGGCGGCGCCCGCCGAAGTGATTTTGATTTACGGCATCCAGGGAAACGAATTCGAAACGATCCAATACGGCAGCGACGGCGAGCTTCAACAGGTACGGATGCGCCCGCTTGACTTTTCCCTTCGCTGGCTGTCACGCCCTGACGCGCGGACCTACAGTCTGCCGATCGTGGAAATCGATCTCGCCAGCGCTCGCTGATGTGAATGTAAGCAATCGTTTGATTTACGATTACGGTTCCGACACTTCGAGACGGAAGAACCGGTAAGGAAGATTGCTGGAGATCGTGAAAACCCCGCGTCCGTCCTCCGCGAGTATGGGGTCCGCCAGCCTGACGGAGGTCCACCCGGACTCCTCGGTCAGGCTTTCGCGCGCGAGCACCTGGTACGAGCGGCCTTCGTGAAACGGGGAAAAGCTGAGCATCCACGCGCCGGATTCCGCGGCACGCAGCTCCACTTCAGGACGCGAGCCGGGATTCGTCGGGTCGGTTGCCCACAGGTATTCTTCCCAGAGCGACACGCCGTCGCCATCGTTATCGGCGGATGGATCCGGGATTTTGGAGTCGAAGTAGTGCTTGGTCCACCAGAGTGGCGGCGTCTCCGCCGGTGCCGGGGCCGGTTGTTGAAGATCCATCCGAAGCCCGTCGACCATCACGTGCCTTCCGGCAATACTGCTTGTATTGAGGATTTGGATATACCGTTCTTCTCCGGCCGTGAAGGCGAGATTACTCGCGAGGAGACGCCATTGGCTGCCGCCTGATGTCTGATTCAGCGTTCGCGAGGTGATCCCGCCATCGTGGCGAATGCGGTATTGAGCGTCCGGCGGGCGGTTACCTCCGTGGACGAACCAGACGTAAATGTCGTAGTTCCCCGAGGTGGTGATGTCGGGATAAAAGGTAGCCGTATGCGAAGCCGCACCGGTTACTGTGACGGCGTGGTGGTAATCCGGACCCCAGGGGCTGGGATACGCGCCAGTTAGCCAGGAACCGGTATAAGCGGCCTCCGAATCGTCCATTGTGAGCGTCCCGAGCGTGACCTCCAAGCCGTGTGAGGTGAGCGTGCCGCTGCCGGGCGTTTCCGCGACGAGCCGAAGGAAGGTCGTCCCAACTTTTTCCAAACCGGTCAGAAGCGCACTGTGCCGAGTCGCAGGGCGAGGTGGCGGCCGCGATTGGCGATCGTAGGTGTGGGATCCAAAAATGACGTGGGACACCGCGGGTGCGAGCGTGGTCCAGGAAACGACGGCGGCACCCGCGCCGGGCGTGATTCTGATGTTGCCGAAAAACGGGTGGGGATCTTCGGACTCGGCGATGATACCGAGTCCAGCCGGGACGTACCGTTCGCCTCCGTCGGACGGCGTGCTGACCAATTGATTCAGTCCATCAACCCGCGCGGCGAGTCCGGATGAACCGCCGCCGTCGAATTCGACCGCTTGGATGGCGCCCATGTGCTGGAGGTAGCGGGCAATCGCGTGCAGACTCATTCCCTCGGCGCGGCCTGCCTGCCGTCCCTCGACTTGAAGAAGGATCAATTGGGTGCCGTCTGCCGAAATTCCCGCGGCGCTCCTCGGGTGGCGATTATTCCAGTGAGCCGTATTTCCGCTGTTGCGGACGCCGTTGGTGATCAGTCGATTGGATCCGGCCACGATCTGCGTGGCAGAACTCCAGTCAAAGGAGGGGGGACCGCCGGTTAAAGTCCAGCGTACCTCCAGGGTATTGCCAGGCTGCATCGCTTGCAGGAAAGAGCGCGCGTTCCCGGCGGCGGTCAGAACGAATTGATCACCGCCAATGGTGACGGGGCCCTGGTTGTTGCGAATCGACAGAACCTCAGCAAAAAGCCGCGACGGAACGTTGCTCCGGGTCGACTGGAGAAACGTGCCTTTCCGCAGGACGACCTCGGTGATCGCGAGCCCGTCCGTAAAAGGACTGGAATTTCCGGGACTTCGGTTCCACGGCTGCTGGTACACGACGATTTGCCCGTTGGCGATCGCGTTGCGGTTCATGCCGACGAAGGAATGGGATTGTCCGTTATGCACGACCGCTCCCGTCATGCCGAGATTGAGGACCGTCATCTTTCGGCCGGTGTCGAAGGCGAGGAGATTGCGGCTGCTTTGCGGTTCGCGGATCAGGATGCCGTCCTGAACGATCAATCCGGAGGGAGTTTGCGTGGAGCCGATGTCGAAAAACGACGTGTTGATCGCCACAAGTGCCTCGTTATCGACCTGCAGCTGGCTCGGGAACGAACGGCGAAAATACTGGGTGCTTCCGACAAAGCGCTCTCCGGTCAGCGATTTCAGGGACAGGTTCGGCACGGAAAGATCGACTGACACGACGTGCGTAACTTGCGGGGCGCCGCCTTCGAAGCCGTCGGCGCGGTAAAGTTTGACGCCGGGGTGGAGAGTCTTCTCGGTGACGGTTTCATTGGTGAGAAATCCGCGGGGGTCGCCGAACGCCGCGACAAGGCTCGCGGTTTGGGCGAAACCGAAAAGGAGAATCGCGAGCAGAAAAATGACGTTGCAACGAGCGATCATCTTCACCGAAGGGAATCGAGGTTGGACGCTGGAGCAAGCCTCAACGGACCGTCCGGACGTCTTGTTTTGCCTTGGAGAGCGGAGCTTTTCGCTGCCGGCCATCAGCGAACGGCTCGTCCTTGCACTTCACTCTTTCCCGTTCCTGTCCCGCCGATCCCAATAGACTCGTTTTAAATCATTCATGAAAGGAATGATCAAAAACCACGGCTCAACGAAATATCGCTTAAACAGCCGGTGAGGTTCGCATAAAAATCGGTACAGCCACTCCAGCCCCCAACGTCCCATCCACCGCGGCGGTGTAGGGATCTCTCCGGCAACGTAATCCATTGCGGCCCCGCAGGTGATGATGACAGTAGCCGGAAGGCGAGCCCGGTTTCGCCAAATCCAATGCTCCTGACGAGGCATTCCTAACCCGACCAGCAACAGGTCCGGTTCCGCTTCCGTGATCTCCGTCAAAACCCGTTCGTTCCCCTCGCTCCCGGCTCGCTGATCAAAGAACCCATGATGCACCTGAATTCGCAACCCGGGCTGGGCTTGCCTAAGCCGTTCGGCAGCAACCTCGCCTACCCCTGGTTTCCCCCCAAGAAAAAACACCCGCCAACCCTCCCGAGCCGCCCGCCCCATCAGGGGATCCATCCAGTCCACCCAAGTAACCCGATGCTCTCGCTTCAACGGATATCCCAAGAGACGCCCAAGAAATATCAAAGCCATCCCGTCAATGTGACTGAGCGCTGATCGACACATCTCCTGAATCTCGCTGTCCTTTCGTCCAACGTATGCGAAATGCATATTGGCGCCTGCGATCAATAATGAATGTTTCTTGTGAATCGCATCAGCTATCCATGTGTTCCAGTCGTGTAGCGTTAGAGCGTACATGGGCATACCCATAAGATTCAATGCTTGCGTCTTCAGGCTCGGCCCGTCGGCCAGCCGCACCTCCGAATTGGACGACTGCTGGGCTTCCGAATTGCAGTTAATTCCCACGTGCCGTCACCAGTTTAAGCCGTTTTTGAATTTCCTCGACCATCGTCCCCACGCGCACCTCCCACGTAAAATGCTTCAATGCTGCCGACCGAATCGGTGTCTTCCATGCGTTGAATTCGCGTTGGCGGGTCCAAGCAGTGCGAAGCGCATCGGCAAGGTTTTCGGCACTGTTCGGCTCAAAAAGAAAAGCATGGCCACCCGCCTTATCCAGATCACTCGCATCGGAAAAGCGCGAAGCAACAACGGGCAATCCCATCGCCATATATTCGTACAACTTCAGCGGTGAATGATACATCGACCCAATTTCCATCGTGATCTGCCCAGAATATCCCAGATCGAACCCAGCGAGATAGTCTGGGATTTCTTCCCACGAAACATGACCGGTAAAATGTGTATGGTCCGCAATCCCTAAATCCCTTGCGAGTTGTTCGAGAGCAATCTTCTCGGGCCCGTCTCCGACGACGACTGCACTGATGATCAACCCTTCGGCTCGCACCTTCGCCAGAGCCGTCAGAAGAAGGTCCAGTCCTTGCCAGCGCTGAATGGAACCGACGAAGCCTATTGTCAACTGATCACTGAAGCGTCTCCGTTCGGCTCGCTTTGGGTTAAAGCGCACCGAATCCACCCCGTTGGGGACGACAATAATCTTTTCCGACGCGATTTGGCATTCCTCGATCAAAATGCGCTTTAATTCGTCACTGACACAGACCAAAACATCACACTGCCGGTAAGCTTTAATTTCAAGGGATCGCGCGAGATTCGTCAGCACCATGCTGTTTCGCTCGACTTTCGCCTCATAAAAAAAAGGCCCGTTCGCTTCCAGGACCCAGGGGATGCCACGCTTCTGATAAACTCGCCCCAATGACTGCATGGATGCGAACCGTTCATACACGTAATCGACATCCGTGCCTATTCGCTGCAAAGCCAACCGGGGTGTTCCATACCGGAACAGCAGCCGTCCGCCGTCAGCAGCCAGTCCGCGAAAGTGGCCCAGCATATTTGAAGACCGTCTTCCCGGGTCCTCGACCGAAGTCCGAAGTTCATCTCCAAGGATGTACGATTTAACCTCCCATCCCAGCTTTCGATACGCATCTATCGTACCCAGCACATGCGCTCGCGGCCCGGCAGCTGGCGCTTCCGGCCGCGTCGAAACGCGGGGCGCGCCGGAAAGATAGCCGATGGCTCGTGTCCGTTCCCCAGATGACAAGGGTTTCGTTTGGTTGGACCGTTTCTCCAGCATTATTATGCCGTATCTTTACGCCTTTCGGCTCCCTGCATTGATCCTGTGCCGGCTTGTGATCTCAGAATACAACGCTTCGAACCTGTCGTTCATCGTTTCAAGCGAAAAGCGGTCCTTTACGTACGCGCGTCCCCGCCGACCGAATTCGCGCCGCTGATCTGGATGTTTGAGAAAGTGCCGGATCGCTTTTTGAATACTGGCGATATCACCCGGCTGACAAAGAAGTCCGGTTACGCCGTCGACGAGACTGTCTGGCACACCGCCGACCGATGAAGCAATAACCGGTAATCCAGTTGCCTGCGCTTCCGCCAAGACCACTCCTTGTGTTTCCACACGTCCGTTTTGGGCAGGCACCCCAGTGAGGCAAAAGATATCGGCTTCGTGCATCTCACGAACCACTTCCCTGGACGATCGGCCGCCACAGAGAACGATTCGCTCCCCGAGACCCGTGTCAGCAATCTGTGCTTCCAGTTTCCGCCTCAAAAGACCTTCACCGACAATATGCAGAATGATGTTCCAGCCCTCTCGTATGAGACCGGCAGTCGCGGCGATAAGGAAGGTGTGCCCCTTCATCTCGTCCAGGCGCCCGACCGCGAGGAGACGCACGGGCTTATCCTTTCGTTCAGCGCGATCGCGCCATGAGAATTGCGTAAGGTCGATTCCCATAGGGATAAGCGAGAGGTGTTCGTCATTTGCACCCAACGCGAGAAGGCGTTCGCGCATGAAGGCAGATCCCACTGTGTGCTGCCAAGGCTGATGGAATAAATCCCAATAAACATTCGCTCCGCGCTCACGAGGCACGACGTTCGCATCATGACCGTGCCAGGTCACGACTGTTGGCAGGTTCACTCCTGCTTGCTGCAGCGCCTTCCCATGGGTGCCGTAGTGAACATGCAAAATGTCAGGACGCAATGCCTCGACTGTCTCCTTCGTGAACGAAGCCAGGTAGCGTTCGGGAAAGTCCCGTGTCCACAGCCAAAGAAGCCGCGATGGTTTCCGTCCGAGCAAAGTTGCGAAGTGCAGGGGTTTTGCCAAAGCGCCTCGCCGAAGGCCTCCGCCATTTGCCAATCGGATTCCTTCGTCGCGAAGATTCGCTGTTTCTTCCTCCGGGATCCCTTCGCCCGGACCGCGACTTACGACGGTCACCAAATGTCCGCGTTGAGCTAAGCCCAAGGCGTGCTCACGAATAAAGGTTTCCGAGCGAACGGGAAAATTCCAGGCGAGGATGCAGATGTGATACCGGGGCTTCATATTCGAAGCTGATTACGCGATGCTTAAACAGGCGCACCAAAAATGTTCTGCGGACAATCGCAGAAGTATTCGTCACATTTTCCTTGTAAGCGGGCGATCACGGATTTGAGAAACGAAATATCTTACAAAGCCCAAATAAAGCCGAAAAAGCCCACCGTCAGTTTTCTTCATGTAGGTTCTCGCCCAATGTAGAGCTTCCCGCACCGATGTACTTTTCAACATTAACTGTGCGGCCTCAGGTGCAAGCATTGATGCCAAAAGCGATGATGACCCCCCGTAAAACTTACGATGAAACCGGCACCACGTCATGAATCTTTCTTCCGCTCGGCGTTTGGCGGACATAGAGCTCCAAATACCGCATCCAGTTTGACGGTAACAAGCCGTTCGAACCGCAAGGCACCTGATCGGTCCTTGTAGGCTGCAATAGTAGCTTATAAGCATATCTCCATAAATATCCTGATGGGTGTCGAGAAACGCCGGCAATCCCGGGAAACTCGGAAACATCATTGTTTGGGTGAAGGCAACAAGACCTTTCGAAACATCTTTAACAGAAAAGACAGATCCTTTGTAACCGGTGACTCGATAACCCTCCGTGCCAATAACTTCGCGCTCTGTAAAGACAAGTGCTGTCTCTGGATGGTTTTGAAAGCAGTTAACTTGAAGGTCGAGCTTGTCTCGGCGAATCCAGTAATCATCGCCTTCACATAATGCAATATATTTACCCGATGCTTTGAGCATCATAGCCGGCGTCGCGCGATATCCTCTGGAATATTGGTTATCTGTTTCATAGATAACCGATATTAAGTGCGGGTACCGAGTTTCGTATGAACGAATAATATCCGTTGTTCCGTCGGTGGATGCATCATCTCTTATAATCACTTCCACCGGAAATGTTGTTTCCTGCATAAGAAATGTCTCAATCGCTTGAGCAATAAAATCGCGGTGGTTATAGGTGGCACAGCAAATACTCACTAACGGTTTAGTTCCCTCAGGCCATTTCTGCTCAGTTATCGGAATGGGATACGTTAACCGAAGAGGATGAGAATGCGGAGATAGCGATTTCACAAAACCGTTCATGATTTGCCAGCAAATGGATAGGGTTCCCTCACAGGCATGGACTGAAAAGAAGCTGATCGCCGATTCTCAAAAACAGTCAATGAAGAGTGCAAATCGAGTTTCGGAGGAGAGCCAATTAAAAAGCGACCCAAATAGAGTGGATCCCCCTCTTGCGCTACTGCTTCCTGCACACAAAAATTTCACCAGATGCACGGGTGATACCCATTCTTTCGATTTCCTCCGAAGAAAGAAAGTCCTCGCGACAAACCTTTTCTACCTTAAAACCCTCTTCCTGAAGTCGATCGAAATAATCTGGACCGTATCGCCGAACGTGATCCTTTTGACCGAATAATCGCAGCCGTTCTTTAGGATCTTCAATCGTTGGGTCTTCAATCGTTTTTTGCGCGGTAATAGGGACAAGAAGGATGGCCATGCCGTCGTCTGTCAGGACTCGCCTAAACTCTCTCATCGCCTTTCTGTCATCGGGCACATGCTCCAGAACGTGACTGCAGTAGATAAAATCGAAGGAGCCTTCGCCAAATTGAATATTGGTAATGTCCATTTTCACGTCGACGTGCGGAGCGAACAGATCAGCGGTCCGATAGCGATCCCCTAACACGCGTCGAAACCGGGACTCCAAGGTGGCTTCGGGGGCAACGTGCAGGGCTGACTGGGGAGGATTCTTGAAAAAATCGCACTTTCGTTCGAGAAACAGCCAGATGAGTCTGTGACGTTCCAATGCGCCGCAGAACGGACACATGGCATCGGGTCGAGGATTGACCCCGTATGGCAAGAATCGTTTCGAACCAAAGTCGCATACAGGACATTTCCGAGAATCGCCGATATAGGCTATGCGATAGTAAATCGAGCGAAGTTTCTTTAGTCCCGCCGTAAGCATCGGATTCCTTTATTTAAGTGACGAAAAGACACAACAGAGACCCAGCATCAGGAAAAAGTTATACGAATTTGGCGGGAAACGTGCCAGCCGGAAATCCGCCTGCCAGCCTTCCCGGGAAAGCTTCGCCTCGTCGCGTTTCCCGGCTGGCAAAATGAATTACAGCCTGTCCGGTCTTGCCGCTCATTTCTTGCCTCCTCCCTCGCCGTGAACAAGTTCGATCATCGCGGCAGCTTTGCCGGCTTTCATTTCGCCTGCATCGAGGCGGCGGATGTAATCTTTGTAGGCGCGCATAGCCTGCTTTCCAAAAATCAGCATGATCGGTATGTTGGCGAAAAGCATCACGCCTGTGCCGAACCCGGTCAAATTGTCGAGCTGGGTGTTCGTGGTGATCCACCCGGAACAGGCTACGATAATCAGGAGGCAATAGAGAATCCGATAGGGGAGTACGCAGCGTTTTCCGGCGATATACACAACGGCTTGTTCACCATAATACGACCAGGTGATCATCGTCGAAATTGCGAACAGCCACACCACGAGAGGGAGGATGTAGCGCCCCAGCCCGGGCAGCACGCGATCAAAGGAATAGCCCGCCAGCATCGCGCCAGGATAATTCGCGTAAATACCCGGATCGCGCAGCGAAGGCGCCGCGTCACTGGCAACGCTGCCCCAGCTGACGTTTAGCTCGTCGTCATAAGTAAGGAAAACTTTGCCGGAGAGCCGTGTGAGCGATCCCTCGCCGTTCATCAATGTCTGAACGACGACAAAAACGCTTTCGCCGGGTTGCCAAGACCCGCTGATCCTTTGCTCTTCCCGGGTTTTACCTGGAATCGGGCCGGTTTCGAGCGTCCATTTGCCCGGTGCCGCCTCCACCAATTCCGGGGCTTCCGCGAAGATGGCTTGCGCGTCGCGATTCCACGCGCCGCTCGCCAAGATGACAAGCGCGGTGAGGGTGCAGACAACGATGGTATCGATAAACGGCTCGAGGCCGGCAACGATGCCTTCGCGGACGGGCTCTTTTGTCCGGGCCGCCGAGTGCGCGATCGGCGCGGAACCCAAGCCGGCCTCGTTGGAAAAGAAGGCCCGCTTCATCCCAAACATGAAAGCCATCGCCGCCGTCCCGCCGACAAAGGCGCCTTGCGCTTCCGCCGGACTGAACGCGGATGTGAGGATCAGTTTGAAAACACCCGGCAAATCCCCCGCGCGCACGACCAGGACATAGCCGGCGGACAACAGGTAGAGCAGGCACATTATCGGCACGAGACGTCCGGCGACTGACCCGATCCGCTGGATGCCGCCGATAATTACCAAGCCGACCAAGACCGCGAGGACGATTCCGGTGGCCTGCGAGGGCACGCCGAAATAGCCTTCGGTCAGTACGCCGACATTCCAGGCCTGAAACATATTGCCGCTGGTGGCGGTCGAAATCAGCAGCGTGATGCAGAAAATAATGGCTATCGCGCCCCCAAGTTTGGCGAGAGACGGATGCATCTTCGCGAGACCGCGGCCGGCCACCCACATCGGTCCGCCGCTCGGATTTGCCGGATCGTCGAGGTTCCGGTGCAGCAGCGCCATCGTAACCTCGGTCGTTTTCAGGGCCATGCCGATAAATCCGACGACCCACATCCAGAAAACCGCGCCGGGGCCGCCCAAGGCGATCGCGATCGCCACCCCGCCAATGTTTCCCAGCCCGACCGTCGCGGAAAGAGCGGCCGACAGCGCCTGGAAGTGGGTGATGGCACCGGGGTCGTCCTTCTCGTCGTATCGCCCGCGGACCGCGGCCACCCCGTGGGTGAGCGCCCGGTATTGGGAAAAGCCGCTCCAGATGGTGAATAAGGTGCCAATTCCAAGCAGGATGAACAGTACCGCATCGTGCCAGAGTACGGCGTTTGCGCGGGTGAGAAATGTATCCAGAGCTTCCATACAGCAGGGCGGGAGGGTGCGGGTTTTAGTGGTTTCCCCGAATGACGATGCAAAAAACGCCCCCGGTTTCGACAGAAAATTGATGAATCCCCTGCGGGGATGTGCTTGGTGCTTGGTGCTTGGTGCTTGGTGCTTGGTGCTGGGTTCTTGGCGCGAGGCGCGCTCAAGACGCCGAGACGCCGGGGAGATCAAAACGAGTCCCTCTGATGCTTCGCCCCGGTGCATGACGACGGCTTGCGGCCGGACCGTGCCGGACGCTTTTGCTTAACGATTGCCGGCCAATATTTCTTCGATCAATGCCCAATACGCGGCCACACCAGTCGGGATCAATTCGTCGGGGAAATCATAGCGCTCGTTGTGGAGCTGCGGACATTCCTCGCCGGCGCCCAATCCGAAGATGGCGCCCGGGTAATGTTCGAGGAAAAGCCCAAAGTCTTCCGACCAGCGAAACGGCGCGGCTGCCGCGGCGACCGCGAGTCCCGCTCGGCTTGCTGCTTCTCGGACGAGCGCGACCGCTCTCGCGTCGTTTTGCGTGGAAGCGAATTCGTCGTGCCAATCAATTTCGACAGCGACACCTTGTTCGGCGGCAAGGCGTTCAGCCAGCGCAACGGCTCGTTTCTGTAACGAATCGAGATCCGTTTGGCGGGCCGCGCGCAAGACGGCCATGACCGAACCGGTCGCCGGAGCGATGCCGAACTCGATTTTCCGCGCTGTTTCTCCGAGTGTGGCCTGCGTCACCGTTACCAAGGTCAAGTTCTCCGGGTCCGCCTTTGTATCGGCCAGTCTCGGCAGCGATTCGATCAGCCGCGCGACAGCGAGCGCAGGAGAACGTCCGTGCTCCGGGTAACTCGAGTGCGTGCTCGATCCAGTAAAGCGGACGGCGATCCCGGCCGATGCGCAGGCGAAGACGCCATCTTTGACGATAACCTGGTGCATCGGGAATTTCGGGAGGTTGTGAACGGCGAAAATCAAGCTGGGATCGAGCGCGCGAATCCGGGAATCCGCAAGCATCGAGCGTGCGCCTTCGCCAGTCTCCTCCGCCGGCTGAAACAGCAAAACGACTTTGCCGCGCGGCACGCCGTGCTCCCGCAGCACTCCCGCGAGGGCGACCATGGTTGCGCTGTGACCATCGTGTCCGCACTTGTGCGAGATGCCGCGTCGTGTCGAACGATGGGAGAATTCGTTGGGTTCATCGATCGGAAGCGCGTCGAGTTCGCAGCGAAAAACAACCGTTGGACCGGGCTTCCCGCTATCGAAGACCGCCAGCACACCGTGTCCGCCGACACCCGTGTGGATCTGGTCCGGACGGTGGACGGCGAGTGCCTGTTGAACCCGCTTTGCCGTCGCTGCCTCTTGACCAGAAAGCTCCGGATGCGCGTGCAATTGCCGTCTAAAGGCGACGGCGTCGTGAAGATAGGCGTCAGATAGCAACGGCATAGAAACGAAAACAGGAAACTCGAGATCGACCCGAACGATTTCGTCCGGGAGGGCGGTCGCGTCCGGATGCACAACCACGGAATTTTGGTGATGTCTTATTCAGAAAAGCGACTCAATCCAAAAGAAACCTGTCCAAAATCCCGCCCCCTTCATTTCCTTCGCTGCCTTCTGTTCATCCTGAATCCAGAACATCCAGTCATCCTGTATCCAGAATCGTGATCTTCTCCGAGCCAGTTCCGTTTATTGAAGGCATTGAGCAAGCGATCGCGGCCTGCTGCCGACCGTGCTCCTCAACCGCGGAGCGATAAGCTGCAGGGCTTTTTCGTGGCCTCGGCGTCTGCCATCGGGCATGAGTCGTTCCTGATGAAAGCTGTGTTCCCAACGTTCGCTTCTCTTTCCATTGGGCTGATCATTGCGGCCGCTCCGGTTGACGGCGCGTATCGGGACGCGGTCGGGTGGAACCGGCTTGTCGAGGAGCTGGGCGATGATCTTCCCGCCGGCCGGGATATTAAGGTTTCGCTGATCGAATCGCCCGCCTCGCCGTTTATCGGAAATTATAAACCCGATGTGAACAATTTTGATTTTGCCGGAAAGAACTTCACGATCGTTTCGCCTGATGCCGGCGTATCGAATCATGCTACGGTGGTGGCGCAGCGTTTTTTCGGGAACTCGACATCGATGTCGGGCGAAATCGACGCCATTGATGTCTATGAATCCGTCGACTGGCTCCTGGAAGGTTTTCTGCGGGTGAACCGCGAACCGTTTCCGGCGGTCGAGACCAGCCGAATCCAGAACCATAGCTGGGCCGGCGCGTTCGATGAAATTGAATACAACATCGAAGCGGTGCGGCGGCTGGACTACGCGATTGGTCGCGACGGCTTTCTCGCCGTGGTGGCGCTGCGGAACGATACGGGGCAGGTTCCGGCGCTGATGGCCCACGCGTACAACGTCATTACGGTCGGCCGCATGGACGGCAGCCACAGTCGGGACGGCACCTGGTTTGAAGGCGCTGGACGAAACCGCCCCGACCTTGTGGCGCCGGGAGGTCTTTTTACGAGCTACTCCGCACCCGTGGTGAGTTCGGCGGCGGCGCTTTTGCTCGAAGAGGCTGACCATACGCCGGCGCTTGCCAACGCGCGGCACGACCCGCGGGTGATTCGCGCGATCCTGATGGCTGGAGCGAGCAAGGATCCATTTCCGGAATGGAGTCGCGCCGCCGACCGCCCGCTGGACGAGGTTTTTGGCGCTGGCCGTCTCGCGGTCGACGGCAGCTATCGGATCTTGACCGGGGGCGAGCATGGTCCGGAAGGCGGCGGGACTCTTCCCGCTTCCGGGTGGAGCGCGGGCGAAGTAGCGTCTAATCAAACAGCAACGTATGCGATCTCGCTCGAACGCGCCCAAGGAACGTTTACCGCGCACCTCGCGTGGAACCGGGTTGTCGGCATCCCGAACGACCTCAATTTTGCCGATGTCGACATCTGGATGCCGCGCTTCGAACTGCGGCTGTTCAAGGCGACGGACGGGATGCCGGGGGAAGAAGTTCAGTCGAGCGTCGATATGGTCAACAACAACCAGCATCTCTTTCTGCGCGACCTGCCCGCGGGTGAATACCTTTTGCGCATCGAACGGACGGATGGGCTTGCGCTGCTGGAGGCTGGTTACGCCCTGGCGTGGGATGCGGTTCCGGCTTCGCCCGCGACTTTCGCGGACTGGCAAAACGCGCTTTTTGCCGCGGATGTGCGGGACGACCCCAAGATTAGCGGCCCGCTTGCGGATCCCGACGGGGATGGGGTAAAGAATCTCATGGAATACGCGCTGGGTCTCGATCCGTGGGCCGCGAGCCGCGTCGGCCTGCCGGAGGTTGAAGTCATTGAGATCGAGGGAGAGCTTTATTTGGCCCTGCGTTTCATTCGGCGGCCCGAGCTAGAGGACATTGAGTATCGAGTTGTGGCGGGTGACGATTGGGTAAGTCCCGCCATGGCTGCCGAGAAAGTGCGGGCGAGTCCGGCAGAAGGAGGCGGGGAGGAAGTCATTTACCGACACCCGCGTCCGCACCGAACCGCCGCGCGCGGGTTTCTTCAGCTGGAGGTGACCGTTCGCGAACCGAAATAACCATCGAACCAATACCGTTCGGTCCTCAACTTCGGAGAGGCGAGCTACGGGTTGTTGATCGGAAACTTGCTGGAGCGGTACGGAATGCGGCCGTTGGACGTGGACTCGACGATGAAGGCTTCGGTGTCGGGAAGGGATTCAATGAATGGGAGGCCGCGTTCGGGTCCGAGGACACTGACTAGGGTGGCGAGGCTGTCGGTGGTGGTCGCATCGGGTGCGATTACGGTGACGCCCAGCCGCCGGGTCAGGCCGAGACCGGTTTCGGGATGGACGATATGCGAATAACGAACGCCGTCGGCTTCGAGGAATTGTTCGGTGTCGCCAGAGGTCGAAATCGCTTGGTTTTTCAGGACGACGATCCCGGCCGGGCCGTGATTGCTTGGATCGACCGATTCGATGGCGACGCGCCAGCCGGCCGCGTGCGGCGGGGGATCGCCGGCGGCGATGTCGCCGGCCGCCGCGACCAGCGCGCGATCGATGCCGCGCTTGCGAAGCGCGGAGAGCGCCTCGTCGGCGGCATAGCCCTTGGCGATGCCGCCGAGATCGAGCTGCATGTCGGACTGGAGGAGGGTGGCGGTTTGCGCATCCCGATCGAGACGGAGCTTTTGCCAGCCGCCGCGCTTTTTGGCTGCTTCAATCGCCTCAGTTGCGGGAAGCGATTGTTCGCGCCGAGCGGTACGCCAGAGGCGGACGAGCGGACCGATGGTGATGTCAAACGCGCCGTCGGATTGGCGGGCGAGCTCCTGGGCGCGGTCGAGGACGGTGAATAAATCATCGCTGACCGGTACGGGCGTATTCGGCGGGGCTTGGCAGAGACGCATCAACTCGCTTTCGCGGTCGTAGTCGCTGAAAATCGTATTCAGTTCGGCGATACGGTCAAAGGCCGCGCGTGCGGCGGCATCAGCCTCCTCTGCGCTTTCCGCGAACAAGGTGATGCGCATGAGGGTCCCCATGTGCGGCTCGCTATAGGAAAACCGCTCGGGTGCCGGACGGTCCGGAATGGTTTGGCAGCTTGCGAAAAGAGCGATCGCGAATGCGGCGGCTAAGGTTTGAAACGCTTTCACGGCTTTCCGGCCGAGATCTAAAATCAAAAATCTAAAGTTTAAAATCCTTCACCGGTTCCAGTACTCATACATGGCTTCGGGCGACGGAATTTCGACTGGACGGACGATGCGGAAGCCGAGCCAGAGGGCGTTGGTGTGGTACCAGATGCTTTGCGGAAACTGCGGATCCATCATTTTCCAGTCGCGATCGGATCCGCGGCGAGCGGCGCTGCGAAGTTTGGTCGGATCGTCGTTCCAGGAACCGCCGCGGACGACGCGGGGATATTCGGCTGTCGGTTTTGCCCAGGGGTCGACGATCTGATCGAGAAGCGTTTTGTAGCCGTCGGGATCGTATTGATCGAGCGTCCATTCCCAGACACTGCCGTGCATATCGTGGAGGCCCCATCGATTCGGCTTCTTCTGGCCGACGGGCTGGCTCTTTCGGCCGCTGTTGCCGGAGTGCCAGGCAAAGTCGTCAATCGCAGCTTCGTCAGCGCCAAACGACCATGGCGTGTCGGTGCCCGCGCGTGCGGCGTATTCCCATTCCGCTTCGGTCGGGAGACGGTAAAAATGCCCGGTTTTGGCGCTGAGCCACTGGCAGTATTTGCTCGCGGCATGGTGGGTCATGCTGATCGCCGGGTAGCCCTCTTTGCCCATCCCGAAGCTCATGTCGACGTAGGGCGGCGTCGGACGGGAAACCGCGTCAACCTGCTGATCGGAGGCGGAGTCGCGATCTGGATACATGAACAGCTCGAACGCGTCCCACGTCACCTCGGTGCTGCCCATCCAGAAGGCGGAAACCGTCACCCTGCGTTGCGGCCCCTCATCGTCGGCGCGGCCCTTTTCGTCGGGCGGGCTTCCCATGGTGAAGGCGCCGGCCGGTATCGGAACCATCGTGTATTGGACTTCGGTCCCGGGAATGGCCGCGGAATATGGCTGGGAAGGATCCGCTTCGGCCGCTTTTTGCGTGGCGACGATGTGCGCGTGGATTCTCTTGACCGTTTCCATTTCGGCCGCGTCGACTTCCAAGTCCGGCGCGGCCGCGGCGGCGGTCGTGAAGAGGAAAAGCGCGGCCGCGGCCGTCGCGAAGGGCGTGAAGCGAACGAATCGGTTCGTCATACGAGCTCCTGGAGAATCGCGGGTAAGAGCGAGGGCTTCAGCTCCTGCTATAGAGGCAGTCGCGCTCAAGCGCCGGCTCGTGCCTCGGCGGTGTCGCCGTTGGACGCGCCGTTTTCGCCGCCGGTTGCTAAAACTTCGCCCGCTGACGGCCGCACCTTTTCGAGGACGGCTGCCTTGATCGTTTCGGCGACATCCGGGTTATCGGCGAGGTGCTGTTTCGCGGCTTCGCGGCCTTGTCCGATCATGTTGCCCTCAAAGGAAATCCAAGCGCCTTTTTTCTCGAGGATCTTGTGATCGATCCCGAGGTCGATGATCGAGCCGGTCTTGGAGATGCCCTCGTTGTACATGATGTCGAACTCGCATTCGGTGAATGGCGGCGCGACTTTGTTTTTGACGACCTTGAGACGGGTGCGATTGCCGATGACGGCGCCGGAGCTGTCCTTGATCTGCCCGATGCGGCGGATGTCCATCCGGACGGAGCAGAAGAACTTGAGCGCGCGGCCCCCTGGCGTGGTCTCGGGGCTGCCGAACATGACGCCGATTTTTTCGCGGATCTGGTTGGTGAAGAGGCAGACGCACTTCGTTTTGTTGATGATCGCGGTCAGCCGGCGCATGGCCTGGCTCATGAGGCGCGCCTGGGAGCCGACGGTCGCGTCGCCCATCTGGCCTTCAAGTTCGGCGCGCGAAACCAAGGCGGCAACGGAGTCGATGACAATGACCTCGATAGCGTTCGAGCGGATCAGCGCTTCGGCTATATTGAGGGCATCTTCGCCGGAATCCGGCTGGGAGACGAGCAAGTCGTCGAGGTTGACGCCCAGGACCTTCGCGTAGCGCGGGTCGAGCGCGTGTTCGACATCGACGAAAGCCGCCAGGCCGCCGTTGCGCTGGACCTCGGCGATCAGGCTGAGGGCGAGCGTGGTTTTACCGGAAGATTCCGGTCCGTAAATTTCGGCGATGCGGCCCATCGGCAGACCGCCGATGCCGAGAGCGAGGTCGACGGCGAGCGAGCCGGTTGACACCGCGGCGACATTCATCTTGCTCATCGAGCCGAGGCGCATGACGCTGCCCTCGCCGAATTGCTTGGTAATGGCGGAAATCGCGAGATTGAGATTCTTTTCCCGGTCGGCGTTGGAGTCGGCGCCGCGTTTGACTGCTGTTTCTCTGGCCATAAGCGCGTGTAGAAAAAAGGAGATTAGGAATTGGGGTTTCGTGATCAATGCAATGCCGAATGCGGCGGCGTTCAATCTAAAAACGGAAAATAAGCGGAAAACAGCGGAGCGCTTTCTTTTTTGGACACTCGTCACGCATTTGTCACGCGTTCGTCACGATGCTTGTTTACGGTCGACGGGGGCAAAGACAGCCAATAACGAAATCCAAGGGATGACTGAAGAAACCGCGAAGATCCTGGTTGTGGACGACGAGGAGGATGTGACGGAGCTTGTCGCATATCACATGGAGGCGAATGGATGGCTTGTGGAGACCTTGACCGAACCGGCGCGAATCCTTGAAGTCTCGCGCCGGTTTTCGCCGGATCTGATTGTCCTCGACGTCATGATGCCTGGTGTGGACGGCCTCCAGCTTTGCCGGATGTTCAAGGCCGATCCGCTGACTCGCGACGTGCCGATTATTCTGCTGACCGCGCGCGCGGAGGAGGAGGACCGTGTCCAGGGATTCGAGACCGGGGCGGATGATTACGTCTGCAAGCCATTCAGTCCGAGGGAGCTGACGCTTCGGGTCCGGCGTCTTTTGCGGCGGCGTGAAAAACCGGGCGAAGAGGAAGACGGGCGCGTTTTAGAAGTCGGTTCGGTTCGTCTCGATGAAGGCCGTCACGAAGTGCGGGTCAACGGCGAGCGGGTCGACCTGACGGCGACGGAGTTTCGCTTGCTCCGTTTGCTGATGGAGCGCCGCGGCCGCGTGCAGACACGCGAGCAGCTGCTGGTCAATGTCTGGAACTACGACGAGGACATGGAGACGCGGACCGTTGACACCCACGTGCGGCGATTGCGCGACAAACTCGGCACGGCGGCAGAGCTGATCGAAACGATCCGGGGCGTGGGGTACCGGATGTCGGGAGGAGGCTGAGAATGATCCCGTGGCTCCTGCTCGCACTGCTCGCGGCGGCATTCTTCGCGTATGCGTGGAAGGCGGGCGGGCGGCTCCGTGCGTCGCGGGAGACGGAATATGCTATGCGTCGCGAGATCGAGCGTTTGGAAGCGCACCGCGCCGACGAGCGCGAGCGCACGAAGGCGATGCTTGCCAACATGCAGGAGGCGGTGCTGCTGGTGGCCGACGACGATCGCGTGCTTCTTGCGAACCAAGCATTTTACGACCTCTTTTCGGGTCTTGGAGAAGATGATGAGCCGCGGGCGGCGATCGCGGCGGTGACGGAGAACGGGCAGTTTCTCGAACATCTGCAGGCGGTCCGGAAACGGCGGGCGGCGGGCCGGAGGGAGGTGGAATTTTCGGGAGACAACAAATCGGTGTGGGCGGAAATTACCGGCTCGCGTGTCCCGGGCATGGGGCCGGTTGGCGATGAGGCTACGCTGTTGATCGTGCATGACGTCACGCGTTTGCGAAAACTGGAATCCGTGCGCAAGGAATTCGTGGCCAACGTGTCTCACGAACTCCGGACGCCGCTGAGCTTGATTAAAGGCTATGTGGAGACGCTTTGCGAGGATGCGCCGGGAAAAGCGAGCCCGACCGAGTCCGATCGGCGGCGGTTTCTCGGCATTATCGCGAAACACACCGGACGGCTCGAACGCCTCGTCGAGGATCTGCTTGCGCTGTCGCGCCTCGAAAGCGGCAATCCGAACCTTCGCAAAGAAGAGCTCGTTGTCGAGGCGCTGCTGGAGGAGCTCGCGGAAAACTACCGGCCGCGGGGCGACGCGTCCCGGCGGCTCGTACTGGATCTCGAAGTCGAGCGGAGACCAGTTATCGCGGATCCTCTCCGGCTCGCGCAGGTGCTGGGCAATCTGTTTGAAAACGCGGTGAAATACTCCGGCGATTCCGCTGCAATCGAGGCGGGGACCCGGCGGGAAGGGGCCATGCTGCGCGTCTGGGTGGGGGACAACGGCATCGGGATTTCCCGCGAGCACCTGCCGCATATTTTTGAACGTTTTTACCGGGTCGACAAAGGGCGTTCGCGCGAGAGCGGCGGCACGGGGCTCGGGTTGAGTATCGTGAAACACATCGTGCAGCTGCACGGCGGACGCGTCTGGGCGGACAGTCGTCCGGGCGCGGGGCTCCGGATCAGTTTCACGCTGCCGCTGGCTGTCTCCGGCTCATCCGGCAAAGACTGAGACGGGAACTTAATTTGCGGCTGGCTTGTCTATCCGGTTGCCAAATTCGACTTTCAAAACGCCGATTTTAGGCTATACAAAAAAACAGGTAACCGCCGTGTTTTGGGCGTCCGGGAACCAGGAAATCAGACTACGTGACTATGAATGTGATTCGTCCCGCGTGTCGAAGCCGCTTCACTTCAGCTGATTTCGAATTTATCCTCTCCGTGCTCGGCGACGATCCGGGTCAGCGGGACGGGTTGGCTCGTCTGTTCCAGGATCCGGAAGCGCTCGACCTGATTCTCGATCAGAAAAAGCTCTTTCACGCGCTGCTGGAAGAAAGAAGTCTGCTCGGAATCTCGCCTCAGTTTTACTTTTACGTTCTCGCGCGTCAAATGCTGCTGCGCACGGGGATTGATGATCGCGAACTTACGGACTACGTCGGCGCGCTGCTGGCGGAATTCGCCGCGGAGCGGCGGACGCGCGGTTTTGCGGATCACGGACCCCGTGAAATCGTTTATCTGGTCGATCTGCTGCAAGAGATACGGAAAGCGGACGAGCCCGCGCGGTTTGCCCTGGCCGTGCGTCTCGGGAATCACGCGCTTGTCCTTTCGGGCCTGTTTTCCGAATACATCGAATACCGCGCGCAACGAAGGGCGGCGCCCAGTCTTGCCTACTACGAGGAGATTGGCCGCGGTCATTTTCAAGCCGCCCAGAACCACCGGCTGGCGAATCAATACGATCTCGAACAGGTGCTGGGAACACTCGCTGAGCAATTCCGTTTGACGCGGCGGGCGCTGAACGAGCTCTCGGACACGCTGTTGATTTGGGACGATCCGATCGGCTCTTGACGATTTTCCGCGGTCTCGCGTAAATTTTTCTTGCGCGCTGAAAAAGGAGCTTCCTTTTTAAGGACGGCAAAAAGAGGTTTGCGTAATCTCGGAAAACCACTACTTGTTACTGCGGCGCACCGCCGTTTCACGCGGCGAACGAACGGTAACCGTCATAGAAAACATGTCCTATGAAGATTAAAGCCTACTTGAAACCGACATGCGGATGGAGCAATGGCGTGCGAGCCATCCTCCGCAAGTACGAGCTGCCGTACGAGGACATCGACATCATCAACGAGCCCGAGAACTATCAGGAAATGGTGCGGAAGTCAGGTCAGTCACTGTCTCCGTGCGTGGAGATCGACGGCATCATGCTGGCGGACGTCAGCGGCGAGGAAGTCGAGAAATACCTGCTTGCGAACGAACTGGTAAAGCCGAACGAAGCGATCCCGGACTCTCCGATCGACCGTGCTTGCACGGATGAGGAACACGCTAGGATGGCTGCAAAGACGATCCGGTTCTTCTAAGAGGTTGAGACAAGACGAAAACTGACAGTCCGCTCCAATCTCTCTCCGACGAAGGCCGGTTTTCCAACCGGTCTTTTTTTGGCTCCGAATTCCTGATTTTCACGACAAATAGCACGAAAAACGAGGACAGACTATGACTTCGATTCATCCGTCACCCCTTTACCGCTCCGATTTCGAACACGATGCCTGCGGCGTCGGATTCATCGCGCGCCTCAGCGGCGAGCGTTCGTACGATATTCTCGATCGCGCCGTCACGGCCCTCAAGAACCTCGCCCATCGCGGCGCCATCGACGCGGACGCGATCACGGGTGACGGCGCGGGAATCATGACCCAGCTCCCGGTCGAGCTGCTTCGCGAATACCTGGCGAACGTCCGCAAGCCGCTCTATCACGACGAGGATCTCGGCGTGGGGATGATTTTCCTTCCTCGGGAAGACGATTACGCGCAGGCGCACGGCAAGCGGATCGTCGAGCAAGCGGTCAAGCAGGAAGGGCTCGCTTTTCTCGCATGGCGGGAGGTGCCGGTCGATCCCGGCTGCCTCGGACAAAAAGCCCAGACCACGCGGCCGCTCATCGTCCAGGCGCTCGTCGCCCGGATCGGCGACATTTCCAGCGACGAATTCGAGCGGAAACTGTTCCTCGCGCAAAAGATCGCCGAACGCCGCGCGTTTGAAGCGGAGATCAGCGGCTTCTACATCTGCAGCTTCTCCTGCCGCACGGTCGTCTACAAAGGCCTGCTCAACGCCCCGCAAATCCGGAAGTTTTTCCTCGATTTCAAGTCGAAGGAGTACCGCACCGCCTTCGCCCTTTTCCACCAGCGCTACTCCACGAACACGTTTCCGACCTGGCACCTCGCGCAGCCGTTCCGCTATATGGCGCACAACGGCGAGATCAACACGATCCGCGGCAACCGCAACCTGATGCGGGCGCGCGAGCATTCCGATTCGCACGGCCTTTGGGGAAACCGGTTCCAGGACCTCCGGCCGCTGATCCAGCCGGACATGTCCGATTCCGCCAGTTTCGACAACTGCTTGCAAACGATCATTTTGAGCGGCCGGTCGGCGCTCCATGCCGCGTCGATGATGATGCCGTGCGCGTGGGAGAACGACGCCCTGCTCCCGCCGAAGGTTCGCGATTACTACCACTATCACGCGAGCATTATGGAACCGTGGGACGGTCCCGCGGCGGTCGCCTTTACCGACGGCCGCTACATCGCCGCCGCGCTCGACAGAAACGGCCTCCGCCCGGCACGCTACAAGATCTACGACGACGGGATCGTTGTTCTCGCCTCCGAGGCCGGATTGATCAAGGACGGCGACGCGAAAGTCGTCTTCACCGGGCGGCTCGGACCGGGCCGAATGATGGCCGTCGACCTGAAAGAACACAAGGTTCTCAACGACGACGAAATTAAAGAGCATCTTGGCGAGCAGGTGGATTACGGCGCCTGGTGTCGCGAAAATCTGATCAATTTAAACAAAATCAGTCGCGAACAGGCCGCGAACGACGAACCGAGCGTCGACGACAAGGACAAGCTTCCGCTCGAGATGGCCTTCGGCTACGATTTGGATGAATTGGAGATGATTCTCGGGCCGATGGCGGAAAAGGGCGTGGAGCCCACCGGCTCGATGGGCGACGACACGCCGCTCGCGATCCTCTCGCGCCGCCCGCGTCTCCTTTACACCTATTTCAAGCAACTCTTCGCCCAGGTGACGAACCCGGCGATCGACTCCATCCGGGAGCGTTCGGTGATGTCGCTGAGCACGCAGCTCGCGGGAAAGATTGAACTTTTCGAGCACGGCCTTCCGGACGCGTCGCTGATCGAAGTCGATTCGCCGGTGCTCTTGACCCACGAGCTGGCGGTGCTCCGGGAAACGGCACCCGCCCAAGGGAATATTGTCATTCTCCAGGCACTTTTTCCGAAGGCCCACGGCCCGCAAGGATTGGAACCGGCGCTCAAGGCGCTTGCCCGGCAGGCGGTTGACGCGGTTGAGAAAGAGGGTGCCCGCGTTCTCCTTCTGTCCGACCGCGGCGTGTCGCCCGAGAAAGTCGGGATCCCGATGCTGCTCGCGACCGGCGCCGTCCATCACGCGCTGGTGCAGGCGGGATTGCGGCTCAAGACAAGCATTGTCTGCGAAACCGGCGAGGCGCGGGAGGTTCACCAGATCGCCACGCTGCTCGGTTTTGGCGCCAACGCGGTGAATCCGTATCTCGCGCTCGAAGTCATTCGCGACTTGTTGCATGAAAAGAAGCTCGGCGATATCGCCGACTTCTCTGACGCGCGGGAGCGCTACCGGAAAGCATTGAACTCTGGCCTCCTGAAGATCATGGCCAAGATGGGCATCAGCACCCTGTACAGTTACCAGGGCGCGCAAATCTTCGAGGCGATCGGGCTCCACCAGAAGGTGATCGACGAATGTTTTTACGGCACCCCGTCACCGATCGGCGGGATCGGCTACGCGGAAATCGCGGAGGAAACGTTGCGCCGTCACGACAGCGCGTTTCCGGCGGAAGGAGAGCCCGCCCTCGATAATGAAGGTTACTACCGGCCGAATCGGAAGGGCGGCGAATTCCACGGGTGGAATCCGAAAGTTGTCGCCGGGATGCACAAATTCGTTCGAAGCGGCGGCAAGGAGGAATTCGAGAAGTTCGTCAACGCGAGCGATGACCACCAGCCGGTCGCGTTGAAGGATCTGTTAAAGTTTCGTTTCGATAAAGAGCCGGTCCCTCTCGACGAGGTCGAGCCGGTCGAGGAAATCCGTCGCCGCTTCACGACGGCGGGCATGTCGCTCGGGGCGATTTCACCCGAGACGCACGAATGCCTTGCCATCGCGATGAACAGCATCGGCGGCAAATCGAACTCCGGTGAAGGCGGCGAGGATCCAGAACGGTTTTCCACGCGGGCGAATGGCGAAAACGCGAACAGCGCGATCAAGCAGATCGCTTCCGGCCGTTTCGGCGTCACCGCCGAATATTTGGCGTCGGCCAAGGAAATTGAGATCAAAATCGCCCAGGGCGCGAAGCCGGGCGAGGGCGGACAGCTTCCCGGCCACAAGGTCTCGCCGCTGATCGCGCGCTTGCGCTACAGTGTGCCAGGCGTCACGCTGATTTCGCCTCCGCCGCACCACGACATTTATTCGATCGAGGATTTGGCCCAGCTGATTTTCGACCTGAAGCAAGTCAACCCGCGCGCCAAGGTCTGCGTGAAGCTTGTCTCGTCTTCCGGCGTCGGCACGGTCGCGGCCGGTGTGGCGAAGGCGTACGCCGACGTCATTCTGATTTCCGGACACGAAGGCGGCACCGGCGCCTCTCCGATTTCGTCGATCAAGAACGCCGGATCCGCGTGGGAAATCGGCTTGGCCGAAGCGCACCAGATTTTGATGATGAACAACTTGCGCGGTCGCGTCGTGCTGCGGACTGATGGCGGAATGAAGACCGGCCGCGACATCGTGATCGCGGCGATTCTCGGTGCCGAGGAGTTCAACTTCGGCACCGGGGCGCTGATCGCCGCGGGATGCGCGATGTTCCGCGTCTGTCATCTCAACACCTGCCCGGTCGGCGTGGCGACCCAGCGCGAAGACCTGCGAGCGAAGTTCAAAGGCAAGCCGGAGAACGTCATCAACTACTTCAATGGCGTCGCGGAGGATGTGCGCGGCTACCTGGCCAAACTCGGCTATCGCAGCCTTGATGAAATCATCGGCCGGACGGAACTTTTGGAGCAAATCGACGACCCGGAAAATCCGAAGACGAAGATGATCAGTCTCGCCGGCCTCCTCCACGATCCGGATCCGACCGGCGAGCTCGACCGGATTCACACCCGGGAGCGCAACGACCGGTTTGGCAACGAGGGATCGCTCGACGACACGATTTTACAGGATGCCAAGGACGTGATCAGCAACCGGTCGGCGCGGTTTACCGGAAGTTACAAAATCAAGAACACGCACCGCTGCGTCGGCACGCATCTTTCCGGGGAAATCGCGTTTTCGCGCGGCAACACCGGCCTGATTCCGGGCGCGATCGACCTCACCTTTACCGGCAGCGCCGGACAAAGTTTCGGAACGTTCCTGGTTCAAGGCGTTCGTTTGCGGCTCGTCGGCGAGGCAAACGATTATGTCGGAAAAGGCATGAACGGCGGCGAGATCATCGTCCGTCCCAAACCGTCTGAGACATTTGCCTGGCATGAGAACATCATTATGGGCAACACCTGCCTCTACGGCGCTACGGGCGGACATGTTTTCGCGGCCGGACGGGTCGGCGAACGGTTTGCGGTGCGCAACTCCGGCGCGAAAGCGGTCATTGAAGGCAGCGGCGACCATTGCTGTGAGTACATGACGAAAGGCACCGTTGTCGTGCTTGGACGGACCGGCGCGAACTTCGCCGCCGGCATGAGCGGCGGCCTCGCGTTTGTCTATGATGATGACGGCCTGTTCTCGAAGCGCTGCAACTCGGCGATGATGGACATCGAACGGCTGGAGCACGATGACGAGATTGAATCGCTGCGCCGGATCATTGCGGTTCACCAGCAATTGACGGAAAGTCCGCGGGCCGCTGAGCTGCTGGAGAACTGGGCGGATACGGTGCAGAAGTTTTGGAAAGTAGTGCCGCACCCGCCAACTCCGGAAACGCCGAAGGAAATCTTCCAGTACCAGACCGACGAATTGCTGGTCGAAGTGTAAGGCGGTCGCCGGACCATCCGCGCGTGCGGGTGGTTCCGGCATCGTCCAAGGTTCACCGGACACACGAAGGCTCAACCCCCGGAGGGGGAATCGCGCTGCTCCAAGTGAAAAGCGGCAGCGGCCTTCCAGTCGCTGGCGCCGCCTGGCGGAGCGGCGCGGACGGGGTTTCCACTCTTCACATCCGGTGTGATCGAATCAACGGAGCGGGGTTGGGAGTTCCCTTGGCGGAAGCGTACCCCAAAGCCTTCTGATTATGATCATCTTTCGGCTCGCGAAGAAATTGATTTGAGTTAAATTTAACTCGACCGTCGAAGCGGCGCTCGCTGCGGGACGCAGCCCCTTCTCGCTTGGAAACCTCATGAGTATTCTGAACATTGACGATGACGAGAACGACATCCTTCTCCTGCGATCCGCATTGAAAGGGGTGGGCTATGACGGGGAAGTCGCTTTCGCGTCCGATGGGCAGGAAGCGATTGAGTATCTCGACCGGGTCGCGGACCCGGAGACGCTCGACTTGATCCTGCTCGATTTGAAGATGCCCCGGCGAAACGGCTTTGAGTGCCTGCAATGGCTGCGGTCCCGGGAGGAGTTCCGCAAACTTCCGGTGGCAATCTTTACCACCTCGAGTCATCCGGATGAAGTGCGGAAGGCCTACGACCTCGGGGCGGACCTTTTTTTAGTCAAGCCGCTCACCTACGACGAGCTGCTCGAGATCGCGCGGGCGCTGGGGACGGAGGTTCAATCGGGCAGCCGCAAGTTTCCGCTACTCCGAAAAACGAGCGCGTTCCGGCCAAAGACGTAGGAGCGAAGCATCCGGCTCTCGAAGAGTGGAAGCGGCATCTTACCGTTTTACTTTTGTCCGGGGGGCCGAGCGGCTGGAAGCCACTGCCGCTTTTTGGGACGTGATCCCGTTCAGGCAATCGGACGAAGCGCGCCTGGCGCGGCGGAGTTGGCGAGCCGGATGGTAAAGCGGAAGGTGGCGCCGTTGCCGACGCGGCCTTCGCCCCAGACTCTTCCGCCGTGGCGCTGGATGATCCGCTGGACGTTTGCGAGGCCGATCCCGGTGCCGGCAAATTCTGTACCGCGGTGGAGGCGCTGGAAGACTTTGAAGAGTTTACTGGCAAACTTCATGTTGAAGCCGGCGCCGTTGTCCCGGATAAATACCGTTGCCTTGGCACCGACGGCATGCCACCCGATTCCGATCTCCGCCGGGTCGCGATGGACGGTGTATTTGATGGCGTTGGACAGAAGGTTGACGAGCACCTGCCGCAGCATGCCTTCATCGCCGACAACGACCGGCAGGCGCGAGCGCCGCCAGATGATACGGCGGTCGCGGGTTTCCGGTTCAAGCCCCTCGATCACCTCCTCCAGCACCGATTCGAGATCGACCGGCACCATCGACATCTCCACCCGCCCAACTTTGGAAAAGGCCATCAAGTCGTCGAGAAGACGGTTCATTTTATCGGCCGACGCGCCGATTCGTGCCAAGTACGCCGCGCCGTCAGCATCCGAGACCGCGTCGCGCTCCTCGCGAAGGATATTGACGAAACCTGATATGTGCCGGAGCGGCGCGCGGAGGTCATGAGAAGCTGAATACGCAAATGCTTCGAGCTCCTGATTGGCGATCTGAAGATCGTTGGCGCGTGCGCGCAGCCGCTCGGCGACCCGCTCGAGTTTACGTTCCGCCAGCCGCCGTCGCTCGATCTCTTGTTCGAGCCGGCGACGCGCCGTTGCCAAGTTGAGAAACACCTCGACTTTCGCGCGCAAAATCTCCGGCACAAACGGCTTGACGATGTAATCGACGCCGCCGGCCGAGTAGCTCTCGAATTCTGAGTCGTCAGCAGCGCCGGCCGCCGTCAGGAAAATGATCGGCGTGGCCTTGGAGCGGTCGCGCTGGCGGATCATTCGCGCGGTTTCAAAGCCGTCCATAATCGGCATCCGAACATCGAGCAGGACGAGCGCGACGTCCTGCTCCAGAAGGCAGCGAAGAGCCTCCCGCCCGGAAGACGCCCGCAGGAGCCGGTGGCGCGGTCCTTCGAGAATGGCCTCGAGCGCGGCGAGGTTCTCCGGCTGGTCGTCGACCAGAAGAATTGAGGGAAGATTCGTTTGCCGGTCGGAGTCTCTAAGATCCATGTCCGCAAGAGAGGTCCATGAAGGAACACCGGTTTCGGTTGCGATGCCAAAAGTCGTATTCATTCCGTAACTACGTAATCAGACGTTTCACGTCCGGTACAGCCAGACGCGGAGGAGAGAGTGCAAATGATCGATATCCACCGGTTTGGTGATGTAATCACTGGCTCCGGCCGAAAAACATTTTTCGCGATCGCCTTTCATCGCTTTGGCGGTGACCGCGATGATGGGCAGTGAACGAAACCGGCGCTGCGAACGTATCCGCCGCATGCACGCAAACCCGTCCATTTCGGGCATCATAATATCGGTCAAAACAACATCGATGTCCGGTGCTTCCTCCAGTGCGCTCAAGGCCTGGGCGCCGCTTTCGGCGTAGAGCACGTCCATGTCCCACCGCTCGAGTGCCGTCGTCAGGGCAAAGATGTTTCGGACATCGTCATCAATCACGAGCGCTTTTCGGCCGCTGAAGGTGGTGGTTTGTGACCGCGCTCGATCAATCATCTCGCGTTCGTATTCGGAAAGATCGTGATGGGGCCGGTGGAGGAACAGCGAGGTTTCGTGCAGGAGGCGCTCTCTCCAGCTTTCATCATCCGCGATGAGTATCTCGCAGACCCGTCGCAGTTCCTTTTGCTCTTCGACGGGAAGCTTCTCGCCCGCATAAGAAACAATGGGCAGGTGGGCCTGCCGCCGCATCTGTTTGACTTTATGAACGAAAGCGAATGCCTCATCCGCCAGGCGGAGATTGAGCGCCACGCAGTCGATGCATTCCCGTTCGAGAATCTCCAGGGCAGGCGCCGGATCCTTCGCTTCGAATACGCGCACATCGCCTCGGCCGCCGATCAGTGCGCGGAGCGCGTCGCGCTCGACGTCATCCGGCTCAACGAGAAGAAGATGTTTCGCGGGCCGGTCGAGGAACGTCCGGATGCCGTCGAGCGCGGCTCGGATTTGGGCGCGTCCTGCCGGCTTTCGAAGGTAGCCGAGCGCGCCCATGCGCAGTGCCCGGGCGGCACCCTCGTCGGAAGAAATCACGCAGACGGGAACATGCCGGGTTTCGACGGCATGTTTCCAGCGATCGAGGAGGACCCAGCCGTTCGCGTCGGGCAGAAACAGCTCGATCGTCGCGGCCGACGGTGTGCAGGTGCGCATGTAACGCATCGCTTTGGCGGCTGTTGCGGCCACGGCGCATTTGAAGCCGGCGGCGCGCCCTTCCTCCACAAGCAGCCGGGCGACCCGTTCGTTGTCTTCGACGATCAGGAGAACGCGATCGCCCGAGGCAATCGTCAATTTGTCATCTTCGATCGTCGCGGGATCGGGCACGGCGGCATCCTCGAATGTGTCGCCGCAGGCGCCGTTTTCAAGCAGCGCATCCGGTGGAGTAAACGAGTCTGTCGCGTGCTTCAACGGACAAGCGGCAGCCGTCGCGGCACCGGATGCTTGCAGGGCGGATGCAACCGTGGAAACACCGGAGGCAAGGGCCGCGACCAGTGCGTGCGGGTTACGGCCGCCGTTCAGGCTGGCGCGAGCGGTGTAGTCGACCGGCAAATACAGCGTGAAAGCGCTGCCCCTGCCCGGCTCGCTCGTCACGTGAATTGTGCCGCCGAGCATGCGGGCGATTTCCCGGCTGATCGATAGACCCAGGCCGGTTCCGCCGTGTTTGCGGGACGTGCCGGCGTCGGCCTGCTGGAACGCCTCAAAGATGATCCTCTGTTTGTCCCGCGGAATCCCGATTCCTGTGTCGCGCACAACAAACGCGACGACTTTTTCGGCGCGGTTGAGTCCCGCGTGGGACTCATCCCAGCCCTCGGTGGCCGGTACCATTTGAAGCGCGACCCGGCCGGTTTCGGTAAATTTAAAAGCGTTGGAGAGCAGGTTCTTGAGAACTTGCTGAACGCGTTTCCCGTCGGTGCGGAGAATCGGCGGGACGCCTGAATCCAGTTCGACCTGGAACAGGAGCCGTTTGGTTTCGGCGACCGGACGGAAGGTGCGCTCGCAGAACTCGGCGAGTTCGGAGCAGGTGACGTCGCCGATGTCGACGCTCATCGTGCCGGATTCGATCTTCGACAGGTCGAGGATCTCGTTGATCAGCTCGAGCAGATCGGAGCCGGATGTGTAAATGGTGCGCGCGTGTTCGACCTGCTTTTCGAGCAGGTTTCCGTCCGGGTTCTCGGCGAGAATTTTTGAGAGAATCAGGAGGCTGTTGAGTGGCGTGCGCAGCTCGTGCGACATATTGGCGAGGAATTCGCTTTTGTAGCGGGACGTAAGGCTCAGCTCCTCGGCCTTCGCCTGGAGGGCGAGACGGGCATTTTCGACCTCGACGTTCTTTCGCTCGACCTCGCTCTTCTGTTCGGCGAGCAGCGATGCCTTTTCCTTGAGCGCCTCGTTGGTCTGACGAAGTTCTTCCTGCTGCTGTTTGAGCAATTCCTCTGAAGCGCGGAGCGAGCGCGCCTGTTCCTGGAGCCGCTCGTTTTTCTCGGTCAGCTCGGTCTGCTGACTCTGAAGTTCCTCGGTGAGCGACTGCGACTGTTTGAGGAGTTCCTCGGTGCGCATGTTGGTCTGGATCGTATTGATGACGATCGCGAGCGACTCCATGAGCTGATCGAGGAAGGCGAGGTGAATATCGCTGAGGCGCTGGAAGCTGCCGAGCTCGATGGCGGCCTTGACTTCGCCCTCGAAAACGACCGGAAGGACAACGAGGTTGGCGGGGGCGGCTTCGCCGAGGCCCGAGCCGATTTTGACGTAGTCCGGGGGTACGTCGGTGACCAGAATTCGCTGCTTTTCGAGCAAAACCTGGCCGATCAGACCCTCGCCGGCACGGCAGGCTTCGGCGAGCCGCTTCCGTTCCCGAAACGCGTATGAGGCGAGCAGGCGGAGGCACGCTTCGTCTTCATCGTCGCCCTCGTTAATATAGAAAATACCGTGCTGGGCGCCAACGAGAGGCGCGAGTTCGCTGAGAGTCATCTGGCATACGGTCTGGAGATCGCGCTGGCCCTGGAGTTTGCGGGTGAACGTCGCGAGGTTGGTTTTAAGCCAGTCCTGCTCGGTGTTCTTGCGCGTCGTCTCCTTGAGGTTGCGGATCATCTCATTGACGTTGTCCTTGAGGAGTGCGACTTCGCCGGCGGCCTCGACCATGATGCTTCGGCTGAGGTCGCCTTTGGTGACCGCGGTGGAGACCTCGGCGATCGCGCGGACCTGGGTAGTGAGATTCGCGGCGAGGCCGTTGACGTTGTCGGTGAGATCCTTCCACGTGCCGGCGGCGCCGGGGACGTTCGCCTGGCCGCCGAGCCGGCCCTCGACGCCGACCTCGCGGGCGACGGTCGTGACTTGGTCGGCGAATGTCGCCAAGGTGCCGATCATGTTGTTGATGGTGTCAGCGAGTTCGGCGATTTCGCCCTTTGCTTCGACCGTCAGCGTGGAACGGAGGTTGCCGTTGGCGACGGCGGTGACGACCCGGGCGATGCCGCGGACCTGGTCGGTGAGGTTGGCGGCCATCAGATTGACGTTGTCAGTCAGGTCCTTCCACGTGCCGGCGACGCCTGGGACGGTCGCCTGGCCGCCGAGTTTGCCGTCGGTGCCGACCTCGCGCGCGACGCGGGTGACTTCGGAGGCGAACGAATTGAGCTGATCAACCATGGTGTTGATGGTGTTTTTCAGCTCCTGGATTTCGCCTTGGGCATCGACGGTGATTTTGCGGGTGAGATCGCCTCGGGCGACGGCGGTGGTGACTTCGGCGATGTTGCGGACCTGATTGGTGAGATTGGCCGCCATGCCGTTGACGTTGTCGGTGAGATCCTTCCACGTGCCGGCGACGCCGGAAACGGTCGCCTGGCCGCCGAGTTTGCCGTCGGTGCCGACCTCGCGCGCGACGCGGGTGACTTCGGAGGCGAACCGGTTGAGCTGGTCGACCATGGTGTTGATGGTGTTTTTCAGCTCTTGGATTTCGCCCTTGGCATCGACGGTGATCTTGCGGGTGAGGTCGCCTCGGGCGACGGCGGTGGTGACATCGGCGATGTTGCGGACCTGGCTGGTGAGGTTGGCCGCCATGCCGTTGACCGACTCGGTGAGATCCTTCCACGTGCCGGCGACCCCGCGGACTTCCGCCTGGCCGCCGAGTTTCCCCTCGGTGCCGACCTCCTTCGCGACCCGGGTAACTTCCGCGGAGAAGGAATTGAGCCGCTGGACCATGATGTTGATCGTATTCTTGAGCTCGAGAATCTCCCCCTTGGCATCGACGGTGATCTCTTTGGAAAGGTCGCCATTGGCGACGGCGGTGGTGACGTCGGCGATGTTGCGGACCTGGTTGGTGAGGTTGGCCGCCATGCCGTTGACGTTGTCGGTAAGATCCTTCCAGGTGCCGCCGACGCCAGGCACGATCGCCTGGCCGCCGAGTTTGCCGTCGGTGCCGACCTCGCGTGCGACGCGCGTGACCTCGGAGGCGAAGGAACTGAGCTGGTCGACCATGCTGTTGATGGTCTCCTTGATCTGCAAAATTTCGCCGCTGACGCTTACGGTGATTTTTTGGCTGAGGTCGCCGTTGGCGATGGCGGTGGCGACCTTGGAGACGTCGCGCAGCTGGACGGTGAGATTGTTGCCGAGGAGGTTGACGTTGTCGGTGAGATCTTTCCAAGTGCCGGCGACGCCGGGGACGGTTGCCTGGCCGCCGAGCTTTCCGTCGGTGCCGACCTCGCGCGCGACGCGGGTGACCTCGGAGGCGAAAGAGTTGAGCTGGTCGACCATGGTGTTGATCGTGTTTTTCAGCTCGAGGATCTCGCCCTTGGCGTCGACGGTGATTTTGCGGGTGAGGTCGCCGCGCGCGACGGCGGTGGTGACCTCGGCGATGTTGCGGACCTGGTTGGTGAGGTTGGCCGCCATGCCGTTGACGTTGTCGGTGAGATCCTTCCAGGTGCCGGCCGCGCCGCGGACGTGGGCCTGGCCGCCGAGTTTGCCGTCGGTGCCTACCTCGCGTGCGACGCGGGTGACCTCGGAGGCAAAGGAGTTGAGCTGGTCGACCATCGTATTGACGGTGTTCTTGAGCTCGAGAATCTCGCCCTTGGCATCGACGGTGATCGTCTTGGAGAGGTCGCCGTTGGCGACGGCGGTGGTTACCTGCGCGATGTTGCGCATCTGGTTGGTGAGATTGGACGCCATGCCGTTGACGTTTTCGGTGAGGTCGCGCCAAGTGCCGGCGACGCCGCGCACCTCCGCCTGGCCGCCGAGTTTGCCCTCGGTGCCGACCTCGCGTGCGACGCGGGTGACCTCCGAGGCGAAGGAGTTGAGCTGGTCGACCATCGTGTTGACGGTTTCCTTGAGCTGGAGGAACTCGCCGCGAACATCAACGGTGATCTTCTTGGAAAGGTCGCCGCGGGCGACGGCGGTGGTGACGTCGGCGATGTTGCGGACCTGCGCGGTGAGGTTGGATGCCATTGAGTTGACGCTGACCGTAAGGTCTTTCCAGGTGCCGGAAACCCCTTTGACGCGTGCCTGGCCGCCGAGTTTGCCGTCGGTGCCGACCTCGCGTGCGACGCGGGTGACCTCGGATGTGAACGCGCTGAGCTGGTCGACCATCGCGTTGACCGTTTCGGCGGCGCGAAGAAATTCGCCTTTCAGCGGGCGGCCCTCGATCTCGATGGAGACGGTTTGGGTGAGATCGCCTTTCGCGACCGCTCCGATAACACGCGACATTTCGCGCGTCGGGGTGGTGACGTCGGAGACGAGGGCGTTGATGTTTTCGGCTTGCGCGCACCAGGCGCCCTCGACACGCCCGAGGTTGATGCGGTGGCCGATCTTGCCCTCCTTTCCGACGACCTCGGCGACCCGCTCCGTCTCCTGGGCCATTTTTTCATTGAGGCTCATCACCTCGTTGAACGTGTCGGCGATTTTGCCGGGACGACCGGTCCATTCAACCGGAAGCCGCGCGGAAAAATTGCCTCGAGCGACTGCGGTAAGAACTTTCAGGAGAACTTCCTGATCGAGCTGCCCGTCTTCGGCGTCAACAGAGCTCCGGCGTGAACGGAGGGAAGCTCGATTGGCGGATTTCCGGGGGGTCTGAGGAGACTTTTGACTAGGCATGAACTGGAAACAGACGATGACAACAACGGCGCGCGGAAGAGGGTCGGGCCCCACGAAGCGGGCGGGGACGATACGCGATTCCCGCCGCCGGTTCTATCGGGTAAACCCCCAGACGAACGAAGGTGATACCAGTATAATGAAACCTGCCTTTCGTTCGTATGCTTTTTGCCTTGTCAGACCGCGTACCAGAGCGGTTACTGATTCTTTTGTGAAACAGCTGCTGATTCTTGGGATGGTTCTCTCCGCGGCATGCCTGGAGAGCCCGGCGGGAGACCGGTTATCGGCCGATGAGCCGGAGGGGCTGCCGTCCTTGGCATCAGCCACGTACAAAAACCCGTTGATCACACGGCAGAACCCGGCCGATCCGCATGTGCTGGAAGTGGATGGCGTGTATTATCTTTATCCAACATCGCATGGTCGCGGCTATGACGCCTACACGTCGGTGAACCTGGTGGAATGGGAACATCGCGGCGCGGTTTTCGATTCCGCGACGGGCGGGGCGTGGGCGCCGGATGTGTTTCACGCGGACCAAGAGGATGGAAAATTTTATCTGTATTATACGGAAAACCATCCTGGCCGACCGAAGCACCCGGCGAATAAGCATATCGGTGTCGCGGTCGCGGACAATCCGCTCGGGCCGTTCGTCGACCAGGCGTCGCTCGTCTCCGATGCGATCGACGCGCATCTCTTTCGCGATGACGACGGGGCGCTTTATCTTTATTACGCGAATTTGAAAGGCGGCTTCGAAATCCGGGTGCAGCCGATGGCGGATCCGCTGACGAAAAAGGGGGGATTTGTCACGTTGCTGAAACCGACCGAGCCGTGGGAGCGCCATGGATTTCCGGTGACCGAAGCGCCGTTTGTCCTGAAAAGGAACCGGGTTTATTATCTCATGTATTCCGGGTCGGCGGCGGACAACCCGAATTACGGAATCGGGTATGCGACGGCACGATCGCCGACCGGCCCGTTTGTTAAGCATCCAGGAAATCCGATCGCCCGGCGGACGGAGAAAATTTTTGGTCCGGGCCATCACGCCGTTGTCACCGGTCCAGACGGCGCGCTCTGGATGGTGTATCATCAAAAAGAAGAGGCGGCGCCAAATTACCGCCGGTTCATCGCCTTGGATCCGTTGCGATTCGACGAGGAGGGTGCGATCCACGTCAAGCTCTCGCGCGGGGAGTCGCGGCCGGGACCTCGAGCCAAACAAACTGACTGACGCGCTCGCCGGCCTCAGCGTTGGATTGCGGCAAATAAAGTTGCACAACACGGCCAGAGCGCTAGCTTTCCCCTTGGTTATAGCCGGTCGTTATTTTGTTTTGTTCATCCTGCGGAACGGTATCGGCGTTCGACAAAAAGCAGGCTGGAGCGGCCGCGTTCCCAGCCCGTTGCTGTGAAACTTTTTGCACCCGGAATGTCTGATTCTACAACGATTCTCGAAGTCAAGGACCTCAAGGTTCATTTTCCGGTCTACGGCGGGGTATTTCGCCGGGTCGTCGATCATGTGAAGGCGGTCGACGGCGTGTCGTTTCGCGTGCCGCGCGGAAAAACCGTCGGACTGGTCGGGGAGAGCGGCAGCGGCAAGACGACCATCGGGCGCGCGATCGTCCGGCTGAATAAGATCACCGCCGGGGCGATCTATTACGAAGGCCGCGAGATCGGGAAGCTCAGCCGAAAGGAATTTTTCCCGTACCGAAAGAAGATCCAGATGATCTTCCAGGATCCGTTCAATTCGCTCAATCCGCGCATGAATGTCGAAGCGATTGTCGGAGAGGCTTTGACGATTCACTTTCCGGAGATGTCACGCGCGCAACGGCGTGACCGGACGGTCGAATTGCTGCGGCAGGTCGGGTTGCTCGAGGATCATTTGCGACGGTATCCCCACGAATTTTCCGGCGGTCAGCGCCAGCGCATCGGCATCGCGCGGGCGCTCGCCGTCGAGCCCGAATTTATTGTCTGCGACGAGGCGGTCAGCGCGCTCGATGTCTCGGTCCAGGCTTCCATCGTCAATCTCTTGCAGGATCTGCAACAAGAGCTTGGCCTGACGTATCTCTTCATCGCGCACGATCTCGCGGTCGTCGAACATATCAGCGATGAAGTCCTCGTCATGACCGAGGGGAAGATTGTCGAACAGGCGACGGCAGACGAAATCTACGAGAATCCGCGGCATGAGTACACCCGGAAACTTCTCGACGCCGTGCCGAAGTTTTAGTGGAAGCTGGATGCCCTGACCATGGATGACCGCATACTCGCTCCGAATCTCGCTGAACTTTTTCGGCAGGCCGCCGCGCGTTTTGGCGACCGTCCGGCATTCGCGAGCCGGCGCAATCGAGGCCAGTGGGAGCCGCTGAGCTATGCCGAGCTTTACCGTCAGGGGGTTTGTCTGGCGACCGCGCTGATCGATCTCGGCGTCGAGGCGCGCGATCATGTCGGGCATTTCGGCGACAACCGCGAGGAGTGGATTCTCGCCGACTGCGGCGTGCAGCTTTGCGGCGCCGCCGATGTTCCGCGGGGCCGGGATGTGACGTCCGACGAGCTTGCCTACATCGTGCGCCATGCCGGCATCCGCGTGGCATTTGTCGAAAACGAGGCCGTGCAGGAGCGCTTGCTGGCGTTGCGCGACCAGTTGCCGGAGCTTCGGCATGTGGTTCTTCTCGATCCGGATGGAACCCCCGGTCCTGACGTGCATCGCCTGCGCGATCTAATTGAGCGGGGGGCGCAAATGCGGGAATCCGGCGATCGTCGCGTCGAGGATCGAATCGAAGGCGTGCGGCCGGACGATCTCTTCACCTTGATTTACACATCCGGGACGACGGGTAACCCGAAAGGCGTGATGTTGACGCATGCGAACATGATGTCGCAGGTGGCCACGATTCCGCTGCCGCTTTCGAGCGAGGACCGGATCCTCTCGATTCTTCCCGTGTGGCACATCTTCGAGCGGGTCTTTGAAGTGCTCGCGATCAGTTGCGGCGCATGCACGTACTATTCCGGCTTGCGAACACTGGCGGAAGATCTCCGTACGGTTGCGCCGACCTTCATGGGATCCGCCCCTCGCCTTTGGGAAAGCCTGCACCAGCGGATTCTCAAAAGCGTCGAAACGGCTCCCGCGGCGCGCCGGCTTCTCTTTCACCTCGCGTACTTCTTTGGACAGAGCCACACCGAGTCACGCTTCTTTCTCACCGGGCAGCGTTTGCTGATGGCGCCGGAGCCCGCGTGGAGACGCGCGATGCTGACGGCGGTTCACGGCGTTCGGTGGGCTGTCACCGCACCCGGTTACACGCTTTTCGATTCCTTGGTTCTCGCGAAAATTCGGCAAAGTATCGGCGGCGCATTAAAGGCAACGATCTCCGGGGGCGGCGCCCTTCCGAGTGAGATTGATCGATTTTTCAACTACGTCGGCATTCCGGTCCTCGAGGGATACGGTCTGACGGAAACCTCCCCGGTGCTCGCGGTGCGGACGCGGCGGTCGGTGGTCGTCGGCAGCGTCGGTCCGCCGATTCCCGGGACGGAAGTGCGTATCGAATGCATTGATACGCGGAAGATCCTTTTTCCCAATCCGGAACTCCCGCACGAAGGGCGCGGACAGCGCGGAGAAATTTGCGTGCGCGGGCCCCAGGTGATGAAAGGTTACTACCGCGATCCGGAGATCACGGCGACTGCCATGCGCGACGGGTGGTTTCACACCGGCGATCTCGGGATGATCACTCATAACGGCTGCCTCCGCATTCTCGGACGGTGCAAGGAAACCATTGTTCTTTCAAGCGGGGAGAACCTCGAGCCGACGCCGATTGAAGCCCGGTTGCGACAGAGTCCGCTGATTGATCAGTGCATGGTGGTAGGGCAGGATCAAAAGTTTATCGGCGTGCTGATCGTTCCCGACCTGGAGGGATTCCGGGAGCGAGGTATTGAGTTCACCGATACGGCAGATCTGGCGAAACACGCCGAGGCGGCGGCCATGATTCGCGACGAGATTCGGGAACGGATATCGGCGGAAAACGGCTTCAAGCACTTTGAGCGCATCCGGGAGTTCCGGCTGTTGCCTCAACCGTTCCAAGTGGGGGAGGAAATGACAAATTTGTTCAAATTGCGGCGTCACGTCATTGAGGCGAAGTACCGGGACCTGATCGAAGGGATGTTCAAGCAGTGATTCACAGGAGCAAAAATCCCGGGCGGGCGCGGGTGGACAAAACAGAATGAAACTCACGGCACCAGAGGTAAGAATTGGCGCTTTAGCGCCTCCGGAGAAGGCGCTGAAGCCCCCGCTCGTGCCGCCCCCCGCCCGCATAGCACGGAAGTTTCAAGGAAGAAGAGAGAGGAGGGGATGCCAATGATCGTAACCGAGGTGGAGATTCGGAATTGGCGGAATATTCGTCATGCCCGGGTGGCACTGGATCGCCGGGTTTTCGCCGTCGGCCCGAACGCCGGAGGGAAATCCAATTTCCTCGATGTCTTTCGGTTCCTCGCATCGGTCACGCGACCGGGAGGCGGATTGTTTCGGGCCGTCGAAGAGCGAGCCGGTGTTTGCGCCATCCATTGCCGGACGGGACGCGGGGACGGATTTGAGATCGCTGTCACGCTAGGCAAAGTCGGGGCGGCGCGCCAGGCGTGGAAGTATGCGCTCGGTGTTCAGCCCTGCGACCGGAAGGACACGCGGCCGGTTGTCGTTTTTGAAAAAGTTTGGCGCGGCGAAGAACAGATTCTGGATCGACCCGACCGGGAAGACCGCGCGGATCCGGAGCGTCTCCGAGAGACGTATTTGGAAAATGTGACAACGAACGGCGCATTTCGTGAGATCGCGGATTTCTTTGCCGGCGTCATTTTTCAGCATCTGTTTCCCCAGACCGCGCGGGAATCGATCCGGCAAGGAAGCGGGATCTGGCCGGAGGCGCCGCGGGATGGTTCGGTCCAATCCCTTTTGGACAGCATCGTGGCGACTCCGGCCGCGGAGCGGAATCGCCGCATTCGCCGGATCGAGGCGGCGCTGAAGCTGGCGGTTCCGCAATTGAAATCGCTCGGACTCGCGATGACGAAGGAAGGCCGGCTGCAGCTTGAGACTATTTTCGAAAAGTGGCGTTCGGCGGACGCGGTTGGGCAGAGTCAGTTTTCGGACGGCACGCTTCGTCTGATCAGCATTCTCTGGACGCTTCTGGAGAACGAATCGATGCTCCTCCTGGAAGAGCCCGAGCTGTCGCTGCATCCATCGGTTGTGCGCTGTTTGCCCGGATTGATCTTTCGCCTCAAGCGGCGTCGGCCCGGGCAAGTGATTATGACGACGCACAGTCCGGACCTGTTATCCGATCCGGGAATCGACGGAGCCGAAGTGCTGCTCTGTCTGCCGGATCCGTCCGGCGGCGCTTCGCTGGTGATGGCGTCGTCTCTTCCCGAAGTCGCGTCGCTGATGGACGCCGGACTGTCGGCGGGGGAAGTCGTCTTGCCGCGGAGTCAGCCGTCGCGCATTGAGGAGCTCGGATATTTTGAATGACGCGAAGCGAATTGAGGTAGTGCTTGTCGTCGAGGATGTCCTCAGCGAAGCGGCCCTGCGGAAAATGCTCGCCGGATTTGGCGACAAGTTCTCCGTGCTGGCATCTCTCGGCCACGAAGGATTCGGGTTTATTCAGAAAAATATGCCGGCGTTCAACAAGGCGGCGGAGACGAACGGGATTCTTGTTCTCACCGACTTGGACGATCACCTCTGTCCGCACGTAATTCTTCGTTCCTGGCTGCCGGCGCCTCTACATCCGAACCTCGTTTTCCGAGTGGCGATCCGGGAAGTCGAAGCTTGGCTGCTGGCGCATCGCGAAGCGCTCGCGCGTTATCTGCAAGTGCGGGCGGCATTGATTCCGGCGAATTCCGAAACGATCGTCGATCCAAAGGAGCTGATTATTGAACTCGCGCGGGATTCGCGATCGGCGGAAATTCGGGAGGGGGTTGTCCCGGGACCCGGGCGGCGCCGAAAGGTGGGACCTGACTACAACGGTGTTCTCACGCGCTTCGTCTATTCGCGCTGGCAGCCGCAGGTCGCCCGCCGCGCGTCGGCCAGTCTTCATCGCGCCTTGCTTGCACTCGAACGGTTCCGATACGTAGCGCCTGCGCCACCGGCTGTTTGACCGCGTTTAGGGTGAGGCGAAATAGGTTCGGGGAGCTTCAGTGTCATGGATGCTTTCGGCTCTTTTCAGTTGCGCTGGCGGGGCAATTTGACGAGGGTGGAGCCGTGAACCAGGAAAGCCTCAGTCCCGAGCGCAAGGATGCGTTTCTCCGTCTCCTGGATGATCCGGATCTGGGGGTGCGGCGGTCGCTGTTGCGCAGTTTTTCCGCGATTGGGCGGCCGGCTGGGGATTTTTTGAAGGAAGTCTGCGACGGCGAAAATCGTGTCTTGCGGATGCATGCATCCTGGTATCTCCGGCGGCTCGATTTCAACGATCCAGTCGAGGAGTTCTCGGCGTTCATTCGGTCGCTGCACTATGAACTGGAGACGGGTGCGCTGCTTCTGAACCGGACCGTCTGGCCCGATCTCGACGTCGGTGCGGCCTGCCGGCTGCTCGACGAGATGGCGAAGCGCTGCATGGAGCTGATGTTCCCTCCGATGACCACGCGCCAGAAATGCCGGGTGATCAACCGTGTCCTTTTTCATGAGTACGGTTTTCGAGGGAACACCGAGGATTTCGCCGATCCGCAAAACAGCTTTCTCGGGGAAGTTTTGCTTTCGCGGCGCGGTCTGCCGATCACGCTGTCGATTGTCTACATCCTGGTCGCGCAACGATGCGGCATCGAACTCGAACCTGTCGCGGTGCCGGGCCATTTTCTGGTCGGATGCTACGACGAAAAACCGCCGTTTTTTATCGATGCGTTTTCGCGCGGCGTGTTCCGGACCCCGGACGATGTGTTTGCTCGCCTGCGGGCGGAGAAGCGGCCGCCGAGGCTGAGCTACTTGACGCCGACGCCCGTTCGCGAGGTACTGTGCGGCTGCTGCCGGATCTTGGCGAAACATTACCAGCGGGCAAACGATGCCGCGCATGCGCGGCTCTTTGCCGGTTTTGTCCATGAGTTTGAGGCAACCCACCAGCGAAACGTCAGCTCCTGAAGAACGGGTGCTCACGCTTGATGCGCTGGCGGACTGGTCCTTTGAGGGGACGGCGCTGGCGGTGCTGGGCTTTCCGATCGAACATTCCATCAGTCCGGCCATGCACAACGCGGCCCTTCGGGCGATGGCTGAGAAGGACGCGCGTTTCGCGTCCTGGCGCTATTTCAAGTTCGCCGTTCCGCCGGAAGAACTGCCGGAGGCGTTACAGCAGTTTCACCAAAGGAGATTTCGCGGGCTGAACCTGACGATTCCCCACAAAATCCTCGCGGTCGGCCTCGCGCATGAAATCGACCCGTCGGCGAGCGCGACGGGGGCGCTGAACACGCTTTTGTGGACGCCCGGCGGCTACCGCGGTTTCAACACCGACGGCTACGGTCTCGCGCGCGGGATCGAGGTGGCGCTGGGCGTGGATTTGCACGGTGCCGACATGGTCCTGCTCGGAGCGGGCGGGGCCGCACGTTCGGCCGCGGTTTTGGCCGTGCGCAGCGGCTGCCGCCAGCTGTTTCTCGGGAACCGGACACCGGAGAAACTGACGCCGCTCCGCGAGGATCTACGGCGTCTGGGCGGCGAGACGGAAATCCGAACCTTCGTTCTGTCCGATCCGCCAACCGACTGGGACCGGCCTCCTGTCGTGGTGAATGCGACCGCGCTCGGCCTTCGCGCGGACGATCCGCCGCCAATCGACCTCGCGCCGTTTCCCGAAGGAACGTGTGTATTCGATATGATTTACAATCCGGCGGAACCGGCTCTGGTCCGGACGGCCCGGGAGCGCGGATTGCGGGCGGCGAACGGTCTATCGATGCTCGTGTATCAAGGGGTTCGTTCGCTGGAAATTTGGTCAGAAGCGCCCGTGCCCGAGGAGGTGATGATCGCCGCGGCCGCGGCGGCGATGGAGAAGCCGCGCCCATCGTAGGGCGGACGTCTCCGCCAGCGGGTTTCCGAACCATCCGGTGTGCATCGCCCAGCGGGAAATCCCGTTGCCTGACTCCCATCATCCCGTCACGCTGCCAAGATGCCCGACCACCGTTTGCGGATTGATCTGGAACATGCCCCGGACGACTTGCGCGCGGGTCTGCGCTCGTTGATCACGGAACGGCCGCATTTGGCGATTGAAGATCGAGGTCAGCGCGCAAGGCGAACCGTTCGTTTTCACTGTGATCCGGATTTCGAAAGCGATCGCCGGTATGTGATCCGTCGGGTCGGCGAGGACTGGGAAATTGTCTGGGGCCGTCGCATCGACGCCTTTCGCGCGCTCGGCCAGCTTCTTGCCGCGACCGGTGACGAGACGGAACGCCGCGAGCACTGTCATTTTGAGATGCTCGCGCTTCAGCTGGAATGTTCCCGGAACGGCGTCCCGAAACCGGAAACCGTAAAGGCCTTTCTCCGGCGCGCGGCGCTGATGGGCATCAGCGTCCTGTTGCTTTACATGGAGGATACGTACGAAGTGCCGGACGAACCGTTCTTCGGGTATTTGCGTGGCGGATACAGTCAATCGGAGTTAAAGGAAATCGATGCTTATGCCGACCGCTTCGGCATCGAGGTTGCTCCGTCGATTCAGACGCTGGGGCACCTCAAACAAATGCTCCAGTGGAAAGCGGCCTACTCCGATGTCGCGGATACCGCCGATGTTCTTCTCGTTGGAGAGAAAAAGACGTACGAGCTGCTGGGGCGGATGATTGACGCGGCAACCGCGCCATTTCGGTCGAAGCGGATTCACTTGGGAATGGACGAGGCGTTTGGATTGGGAACGGGCGCGTATCGGAAACGCTTCGGCGACCGGCGGACGTTCGACATCATGAATGAACACCTCGCACGGGTGGCGGGGCTTTGCAATCAGCGCGGTCTGGCGCCGATGATCTGGTCGGACATGTATTTCCGGATGGCGTCGCGGGAAGGCGCCTATTACGATCCAGACATCCGGATTCCGGCAGATGCCGCGGCGACGATCCCCGCGGAAGTCGATCTTGTGTATTGGGATTATTATCACACGGACCAGTCGTTTTACGAAACCTGCATCGACCGGCATCGGGAAATGGGTAAAGAACCGATTGTGGCGCCCGGCTGCTGGAACTGGTCCCGGTTCTGGACGAATGTTCCCCACACGCTCGCTCGTGCGCTGCCTTGTGTGGAGGCATGCAAGGCGAAAGGGGTGACGCGGCTTTTGCTCACGACCTGGGGCGATGACGGAATGGAGTGCGACCTTTATTCGGTGCTGCCAGTGGTCCAGGCGATCGCCGATTCCGCCTATGGCGACGGATTTGACGAGGAGAAAACCGCAAGAAACTTCGCCGCGAGCTGCTTGGCCGATTATCGCGATTACGTTTCCGCCAGCCGGCTCGATCAGACGCCGCCCGAGAAGTCGATGGAGATGGATTATACGAACACCGCGAAGTGGCTTCTTTGGGACGATCCGCTGCTCGGCCTGTGCGAACCTTTTCACGAGGTCGAGAGTTACCGCCCGGCTTACCAGGCGCTGGCGGAACAACTCGACGCGGCCGCGGCGAAGCCCCTGCCGGAAGCCGGACGCTTGCGGTTCCCGGCGCAGCTGGCGCGGACACTGGCGTTGAAATGCGACTGCCGCAAGAATCTCGTTCGTGCCTATCGATCGGATGACCGGAAGGAGTTGAAGCGGTTGCTGGAGACCGAAGTTCGGCCGCTGCTGGATGAGCTGGAAAAACTCTGGCGGTTGCACCGGGACATGTGGCTGGCGACATACAAGCCGTTCGGACTGGAAGTTATCGAGCTGCGCTATGGCGCGCGGATGACCCGCGTGCGAAGCCTTATCGACCGGCTGGAGGACTTTCTAGACGGCAAGGTGGAATGTATTCCCGAATTCGATACAAAACTTTTGCGGTGGGCAAAAGATCAGATGGGCATCGGTCATTTCCAGCGCATCGCGACTCCGAGCGCAATTTTGTGATCGAAGGGCCGGCACAAAGCCGGCGTCGCACGGGCTCCTATGGCGCCAATTCCGTCCGTGGCGCAACCGAGACGCTGATGTTGGTGATCGTCCAACTTGACGCATCGCTGTCGCCGGACTGGCGCCAGATGCGTGTATCGTCGGTTTGGGTAAAGATCAGATCGAAGTTTTCATCGTGCGCGACAGTGATCGCGTTTGGTCCGCGCTGCGCGAGGTCTTCAAGCAAGTCGGCAATCGCGTCGCGAGCCCAAGCATCTTCGACTTCAACTGTATCGGCGGATGTGCCGGGCGCAGTCTCAAGTTTGCCCGGCGCGGGCTGAACATTGCCGGTTGCAAAATGAATGGAGTCCCCGCGGTCGAGATAATGCAGCCGGATGCCCGAGTATCCGCCGTCCGCTTCGCGGTTGAGCTGAGAGGCGTCGAGATAAAAGACGCCCCGCGCGCCAAGAATTTGGGCGCGTTTCTGCGCAGGATCCGCGAGGACGAAGGTGTCCTCAGCGACACCGATGCCGATCGTCTGGGGAAAATGGTCACTGGCCAGCGCGGCGAGCAGGCGCCCGAAGCGCCCGCGTTCGATGTGGTGCTGACAATACAAGATATCGCGGTCAAAGCCGAGGCCGCGCATGAAGCTTACTCCGCGCTGATCGCGGGGAGTCTCCGCCGGCGTTGCGCCGCGGAGGAGGGCGTCCGAACTGCTGCCGCTCGCGATCATTGGATCGCTCATGATGGCCGCGCCGGCACTGGAGCCGCCCACAATGCCGCCCTGCTGGTAGACCGTCCAAATTGCCGCCAACGCCGGGGTGCGTTGCCCGCCAGCCGTCAGCAAAGCGCGAGATGTCCGGCTCTGCAGGCCGCCGGTGAAATAAAATCCGCCGCACCGCGTGATCAGGTCGACAGTTTCCGGATCAAAGGCGGAGTTGTCGCCCTCCTTTAGCGCGATTGCCACGGCGGATCCCTCGCCGAACTCGCTGTTGATGGATGCGGCGGTCCGGGCGCTTTGCTCGATCGGATTCTCGCTGGCGGTTGAAATGATCCCGATCGGCCGATCGCAGAGCCGTTCCGCGAGCATTCGCTCCCACAGCTCGGCTTTAGCGGAACGAACGCCTCCTCCCGCGATCAGCAGTTTGCCTGGCCGCGGAGCGGGATCGTCGGGCTGGGCGGCGCAAGCGAGAGGTAGGCACGCGGTGAAAACAAAGAGAAGCGCTTTGTGAATCATGCGCCAATTGCGTAACAGAAGTCGGCGGTTTGGAGCAACGGCGAACGTAGGAGTGGGGCGGGTTCGTTGCTTAAGTTTTCAAGGTCGGGTCGGGCGGCGTCCGCGAATTCGGAGCTCGCGCTACAGTAAGGCGCCTACCTGCGTTCGTTCCAGTCGGACGAGGAAAATTGATCGATCAGGTGGGATTCCTGGTCGGGGTCGATGGCGGGCCAAGGTCGCGGATCGGGAGCAACGGAAAGACAGTCGGCCAGGCGGGAGGTGAACCCCTGTTCAAAGCGGTCCCAGTCGAGAGCCGCAATAGGGGCGCGGGCGATGGATCCTTGGATGAGCAGACCGTTCTTATTTCGTTTGAGCGCCGCACCGGCGACTTTCTTCCGGCTGGCCCGGTGAATGACATCGTTGGGTTCGGGCTGGGCGAAACAATGCCCCGGCTTTGCGCTTCCATCGCTTTCACCTTGGAGAACGACGTCTTCGCCCTGGTCGGTCAGCGCATCGGCAATCGCGCGATGAACGAGGTAGTAGGCCACATGCGCCGGCTGGCGACAGAGATCGAAGGCGCGCGGAATGACGAGCGACCACGTCCAGTCGTCGGTGTGGTCAACAATTCCGCCGCCGGTCGGGCGCCGGCAAAAGTCGCGATCAGCATCGCAGGCGGCGGCGATATCGGCCCACTTCTGGCTGTATCCAAACGTCACGGCCGCCGTCCGCCAATCGTAATGCCGGAAACGCGCCGCCTCGGGCTCCGGGTAGGCTTGGAGCAGCAGGAAATCGATGGCCATCTGTTCGGCGGCGCCAGCGGTTCGCGCGGGCAACAAGTGGAGATTGGGCTGGGTCATTTTTGTTGGCCCCTATTGCGCTGATCGTCGCGAAGCGCACGCCAGCGATCAAGCCGTTCGGCGATGGCTTTTTCCGCGCCGTTGAGTTTGGGTGTGTAACAATCGACCGGCCGATCCAGATAGTTTTGGCCGGAAATCCCTTCCGGGAAATCGTGACTGTAAAGATACTCCTTGCCATGGCCCGCATCGCGCCCGGCGGCACTGTGGGAATCGCGCAGGTAGAGCGGCACGCGCTGGAGCGGTTTTTCGCGAATTTCGCGTTTGGCGCGTCCGAGTGCTTCCGTGGTTGAGTTGCTTTTGGGCGAAGTGGCAAGGAAAACCACGGCATGGGCGAGGTTGAGCTCGCATTCGGGCAGTCCGACGAAATCGCAGGCATGGTGCGCGGCGACCGCGAGCGGCAGTGCATGCGGATTGGCGAGGCCGACGTCTTCCGAGGCGAGGATGACGAGGCGGCGAGCGATGAACCGCGGATCTTCGCCGCCGGCGAGCATTTTCGCCAGCCAGTAGAGGGCGGCGTCCGGGTCGCCGCCGCGAATGCTTTTGATGAACGCGGAAATCGTGTCGTAATGTTCATCCTCATCGGCGTCGTAGCGGATCTGCCGCTCGGCGGCGAACGCCTGCAAATGGTTGGTCGTCAGCGTCGTTCCTTCTGGGACACTTTCCACAACGACCTCAAGCGCATTCAGCGCGCGGCGAAGATCACCGTCGCAAAGACGCGTGAGTCCGGCGAGCACGTTCTCGTCGGCGATGCACCGGTGACGTCCCAGCCCGCGCTCTTCGTCAGCGAGCGCCCGCTGGAGAGCCGCGGCAACCTCATCGGGCGACAGCGGTTCGAGTCGGAACAAATGGCTGCGGCTGACGAGCGGAGGGATGATGTAAAAGCCGGGATTGTGGGTTGTGGCACCGATCAGGCGGATGAAACCTTCTTCAACATCCGGGAGGAGGAGATCCTGCTGCGCCTTGTTGAAGCGATGGATTTCGTCGATGAACAGGATTGTCTTGGTGTCGGGACGCGCACGCGCGGCCAAGAGGATCTTGCGGAGTTCGGCGACGTTGGATTGGACGGCGTTGACCCGGACGAACTCGCCGCGGGTTTCGCGGGCGATGACGCGCGCAAGGCTGGTTTTGCCGCAGCCGGGCGGCCCATAGAAGAGAAGGCTGCCGAACCGGTCAGCGCGGATCAGCTTAATCAGAAGGCTGTCGGGACCGAGGAGATGCGTTTGGCCGATAATTTCGCTGAGGTCGCGCGGTCGCATCCGCGCTGCGAGCGGCTGACGCGCGGGCCGCGGTTCGGGCGGTGCAAGGTTTTCCGCGGACCTGCTTTCGGCCGGGAAAAGATCGAACTGGTCAGGATCGCTCACGAGAACTGTTACGTAATGCCTGCCGGAGCATCGGCGCAAGGCGGAATGGTCTTTCGGGCTCTCCCGGAACCGCCACCGCGAAAGCTTGCGCGTGGGGCTAAGGGGACTGGAGCCCGGCAGGTTCAGCGCGAGGCGCACGCACCTGCCGGGGTGTCGCCCGATGGATTTGGGCAAAAATCAGGCCACTGTAACAGCGGAGGGAGGGAGTGAAGGAAATGAAACCGGCGACGTTCGAACATCCAAAGATCCCCGAGAAGGAACCGGCGGAATGCGTGATCGCTCCGGCCAGTCGGCCGCTGCCCCTGTCGGAGCAATTGATCCGCTTGCTGATCGTCGGTCTGGGAATCGCATACTCGTTCGTGTTGCTCGACTAGACGCAATCTGCTCGGGAATCGAAAGTAAGGCAGCAGAAGTCAGGAAGCGGAACGCGACATTCCAAGGAACAGCTGTTCCTTGTAATGTCGCATTCTCCGCGGGCGCGGGACGGCATAGAGGTCGATTTTGATAAAAAAATCGCGGTCCAGCGAGACTTTTTCCCTTTTCATTCGGAAGGAGACGCGGTTAGCCTTTGTGAAAATGGCTGACCCCGCCAAGGCTCCGCTTTCCGCCCCATTGGATCGACGTTTGCGCCGCAGGTGGCGAATCGGACCGTTGGCGCTCGCGCTTGCGGTTCAGGCCGGGCTGCTTTTGCTGACGATGTTTATCGCCATCGTGATTCCGGCTTCGCGCGACGAACCGGAGTTTACGGCGGCGCCGGCGGTATTTCTGCCGCAGCGAGAGCTCGAGCATCGAGTTGCGCTTGCTGAATTTCAGCAGGTTGCCGGACAGCCGCCGCTGATGAACAGGCTTACCTCGGCGGCGTTGATGCCGGAGGGGCTTCCGCCGTTGCCCTCGGTCGACCAGTCGGACTTTAATCCGCTCGATGCCGCTTCGATGGCGCCGCCGGACGCGCAGGCTCTCCTCGGGACGGCGGCCCTTCTAGGCGCGGCCGGTCAGGGACAGGAATCGGCGGCATCGTTTTTTGGGATTGAAGACAGCGGCGAGCGAATCGTGATCCTGGTCAACACCTCGGTCTCCGTGGTCAAAAAGGCCGCCAGGCGCGGTGTAACGATCGAACGAATACAGGAGGAAATGATCCGTCTGATCGACGGGCTGGACGCCTCGACGCTGTTTGGAATCGTGCAGTTCAGTCAGGGCGTTCGCCTTTTCGAAGACTTCCTCGCACCGGCCACGCAAGCGAATAAGGAGGCGGTCCGCGCGTGGGTGCCGGCAAATCTGCGCGGCAATCCCCGGGCATCGGACGGACAGCGCTATTACGGCCATGAAGCGGCGTTCGAGGTCGCTTTGCGGCTGGATCCAGATGTCATTTTCCTCTTAACCGACGGCCAGCTCGACCGGCGGGAAGGCGTCTCCGGAGATTATCGGTACCCAGAAATTCCTTACTCCGTGCTTGAACAAAGCCTGCGAGGATTCGCGCGGCGAAACGGCGGGAATGTGCGAATCCACGCGATCGGCTTTGAGATGAAACCGTCCGATGCCGAAGGAATGCGGCGGCTGGTCCGAGGTTTTGGCGGGGAGGCTCGGGAGTTCTGACAGAGGCAGCGGAGAATTTTCCGGGGTTATTTCATCTCTCATTTCTCGTTTTTCATTTATTATTATTTCTTTTTTGGTACTCGTTTTTCTGTGTGAAGGTTGCGGACTGAAATCTTAGATCGGGATTTCGCGGACCTGTTTGCGGAATCTGAATTTTCGCCATTTCCTTTCCTTTGTGCCAGACGACCTTGCTCAGCATGATCAAATTCAAAGGCTTGCCTGGTGGCAGCGTGTTCCGCTGATTCCGCTGCGGCTGGTTTGCTGGGTCTGGACGCGGACGCTCCGATTTGAAATGACTCCGGAGGCGCGGGCGGCGCTGGGCGACACCGATGCGCCGACAGTGGTGGTTTTGTGGCACAACCGATTGTTTGTCATTTCGGAGATCTTCCGGCGGTGGCGGAGCGACCGTCCGGTTTATGCGCTGATCAGTGCAAGCAAGGACGGTGCGTGGCTCGCGGGCATTTCCGAGCTTTTTGGGCTGCGCACGGTCCGCGGGTCGAGCAGCCGTCGCGGTGCTGAAGCGATGCGGGAGCTGCTGGATCGCTTGTCGGACGGAAGCGATGTTGCGATCACGCCGGATGGACCGCGGGGACCCGCTTACAGCTTTAAGCCAGGCGCGACCGGGTTGGTCAGGCGCAGTGGCGCGCGCGTGCTTCTGTTCGGATCGCGTTCGCCGTCGGCGTGGCGCGTCCGAAGCTGGGACCGGTTTATCCTGCCCCGACCGTTCTCAACGGTATCGCTCGATGCGCGCATTCTCCGGTTCGATGAGCTTCCGGCGGACGGCCGTGCGTGCGCCGAGGCTTTGCGGACGGCGATGCTCGAAATCAACGAGGTCTAGTCAGGACGCCCCGCCCGGCGCGAAAGTTAAAAGACAGGCGAGATTTCGGTCGTTTTCCCGGGTTCAGCTACGGCGTTCTCTGCTTCCGACCAGTGATGATCGTTAATCAGGAGCTTGAACGGGAACGGTTGCGTCGCGGCTGCGGAAGACCAGCGCCATTCATCGGCCCCCCGGCATTCCATTGGAATACCGCGATCCCAGCTGAGCCCTGGGCCTTCGCCGCGAATGAAGAGCTGATTGCCGAACCCGACGTCGTAACGGGCGATGATGCTGGTGGTCGCGGCCGGTTTGCGGGACCGGACGGCGCGCGGTTTCGCGGCGGCGGCTTTGGGTGCCGCGGAGCGCCGTTTGGGTTTGGCTGGGGAGCCGGCATCGGCCTTGGGCGATGGCTTTTTGCCTGCGGAAGATTTCTTTTTCTGAGTCATCATGCCCTCCTCGAGGAAAGTTTGCGGAGTTGATGGTAGCAAGGATCGGAAAGGAATAAATACGAATCTTCTGCCGAATGGAGAAAAAACAGGGAAACTGCAGGAGAATGCCAAAATTCATTTGCAATCATGAGATGAACGAATTCGATGGAATCTCGTTTAGGAGGGGCCGTAGCTCAGTTGGTAGAGCGTCTCGTTCGCAATGAGAAGGTCGGCGGTTCGACCCCGCTCGGCTCCACCAGCCTTCGTTCTACGTGAGTGGGCGAGGGATGCCGTGTTGAAGTTTGGATGGGGTGACGTCGAGATGAAATGAAGCACCCCGGTCAGCTGCGGCTCGGCATGCCAGCTGCTTCGTTTCGTTTTGTTACCTCGTCCCGAACCCGATTGGATTGAGATGCCCCGGACCTCTTTTACGTATGTTTATAGTCTTTGATCTGAGCGGGCCCGGGCGTTTGACCGTTACTTGATTGAAGCCGCCTTCGGGACGGGGCGTTCGGGACAAAGAGGCTGTGACTAGGATCCGGTGACGGCGCGTTTGATGCGAGAGAGGGCTTCGTCGAGGGTGGCGCGGGGACAGCCGAAATTGAGCCTGACGTGGCCGGGGCCATCGAAGAAGCGGCCGTCGGAGAGAGCGACGCCTCCCTTTTCAAAGTGGTCGACCGGGTTTTCGAGGTTGAGCGCGCGAATATCGAACCAGGCGAGATAGGTGGCCTCCACCGGCGACATTTTGACGCTCGGGAGATCCGTTTTGATGAAGCTGGCAACACGGTCGCGATTGGCGCGCAGGTAATTGAGCAAGGCTTGGCGCCAAGGTTCGCCGTGACGGTAGGCGGCCTCGCACGCGACGTAGCCAAAGATATTCACTTGCGGCACGATTCCCGTGGCCGCGCGGCGGAACTTGGCGCGAAGTGATGGATTCGGAATAATGGCGAAGGCGCAACCGAGTCCCGGGATGTTGTAGGTCTTGCTCGGCGCCATCAGCGTGATGGTATTGGCGGCGATCTCGTCGTCGATGCTGGCCGCGGACACGTGCGGCCGGTCGTCGAGGATCAAGTCGCAGTGAATTTCGTCGGAGCAGAGGACGATGTTCCGCTCCAGGCAGAATTGTGCAAGCTGGTGGACCTCTGCACGGGTGAAGACGCGGCCGACTGGGTTGTGCGGGTTGCAGAGAAGGAACAATCGCGTCGCGGGGGTCACGGCTGCTTCCATTCTCTCCCAGTCCATTTCCCAGCGTCCGGACGATGTGTTCCAAACGAGCGGTACCTTGATCACCTCGCGCTTCATGTTGCGCGGGGCGGTGAGAAAAGGCGGGTAGACCGGAATGGAAGTCATCACGGCGTCGCCCGGGTCGCCGATCGCACGGCAGGTGACGTTGAGTCCGGACACGAGTCCAGGGAGCCAAACGAGCGAGTCGGCGTCGATCTTCCAGCTGTAGCGCCGTTCGCACATCTCGACGACTGCTTCAACGAGCGAGGCAGTCGGCTGCGCGTAGCCGAAGATCCCGTGATCGACGCGTTTGGCCATCGCCTCGATGACCGCGGGCGGCGAGGCGAAATCCATGTCGGCCACCGGAAGAGGCAAAATATCGGTGTCCTCGTACTTAATCCACTTTTCGCTGCCGGTGTGGCGGCGGTCGATGACTTGGTCAAAATGGAAGTGCATTCTCTTCTTGGAAACGTGAAAACCGCCTGCAGCGGCGGCCGCTTGCGAAATCCGTTTCGTCAAGCCCTTGTCTCTTCCGGATTTCCGAAACCCCGGGAGCCCGCTTGACAATCGAACTGCCACAAAATACTGTTCGACGGTTTAAAGTTCACTTTTGGTCGAAAAGTGGGAGTTCCCCGCTTTTTTTTTTCTCAACAAACACGACGATGAGCAGCGAAATTCTTTCAGTCCTGGAATACATGGAAAAGGAGAAGGGGATCAGTCGGGAAGACATGATCGCCGCCATCACTAATGCCATTCATACGGCCGCGCTCAAGGGTGTCAATGCAGGTCAGGAACTGAAGATCGAGATCAACCCGAAAACCGGTGCGCTCTCCGCCTGGAGCCTGTTGAAAGTGGTTGATTCCGTCAGTGATCCGAAACGGGAAATCCCGCTGGAACGTGCATTAAAAGTCAAGCCGGACGCGAAGCTCGGCGATATTATCGAGAACGAACTCGATCCCTCCCTTCTCGGACGCATCGCTGCTCAGACCGCGCGCCAAGCGATCATGCAGCGGCTGCGCCAGTATGAGAAGGACCGGATTTACGACGACTTTAAAGACTTGGTTGGAGACATCGTTTCCGGCACCGTCCGCCGGCGCGAGCGGGGTGATCTGATCGTCGATCTCGGGCGCGCCGAGGCGATTTTTCCGCCGCGCGAGCGCGTCCCCGGCGAAGACTACTCGCCGGGCGAGCGAATTCGCTGTCTTCTTCTGGAAATCGAACCGACGACTCGCGGGCCCGAACTCATTCTCAGCCGCGCCAGTCCGAAATTTGTCCATCGGCTTTTTGAGCTGGAGGTGACCGAAATCACCGACGGCACCGTCACAATTGAAGCACTGGCGCGCGAGCCGGGATACCGGACGAAAATCGCCGTTTCCAGCAACGATCCGCGTGTCGATCCGGTCGGCGCCTGTGTTGGGGCGCGCGGCGCTCGGGTGAAGAGTATCGTGCGCGAACTCGGGGGCGAAAAGATCGACATCGTTCGTTACCATGAGGATCCGAAGGAAATGCTCGCCGAGGCGTTGAAGCCGTCGATACCGCGGAATATTGAGCTCGACGAAAGCACCCGGACGATCTCGTTTGAGGTGTCGGACGAGGATCTCGCGGTCGCGATCGGGAAAAGGGGTCAAAACGCCCGTTTGACCTCGCGGCTGCTCGGCTGGAAGCTCGATATCCTCAAGGAGAAGTCCGAGAAATTTGATTTTGAGGACAGAAAGCGTTTGGCGGTCGAAGGCATTAATCAGATTCCAGGCATCGAAGGCGACCTCGCGCAGCGGCTGGTTGCCAATGGCTTCGTCAGTCCCGAGGCCTTTGTCGGCGTCGAGCAGAGCGACCTGGTCGAGGCGGGCTTTACCGAAGACGAGGCCGAAAACATTATGAAGAAGGTTTCTGCGTTCCTGGACTCGCAGAAAATTTCGCCGTGAAAACACACCAGGATTGCTAGGGCGGGCCACAGTTCATCTGTGACTCGCGGTTTGCTACTATCAGACAGTTACAGATGAGCGTAAGAATACATCAGTTATCCAAACAGATTGGCATCGAGAACAAGGAATTGATCTCTCTTCTGCGGGAGCGCGGGTACACCACGGTCACGAGCGCTTCGAGCACGATCGACAACATCTCTGCCGAATCCCTGGTTGAAGAATTTCAGGCAAAACGGGAGCAGGAAGAGCAGGAGGCTGCCGCTGCCGAAAAGAAGGAAGCAGAAGCCGCCAAAGCGGAAGCAGCCGGAGAGGAAAAAGTGAAATCGGCTGAAGCGGAGGACGGTCAGGCTAAGGCGGGAACCCAGCCCTCGATCAAGCTGCCTCCGGGTGTTTTCGTAAAGAGCGCCGAAGACGTGCGCCGCGAGCGCGAGGAGAAAGCCGCCGCCGCCGCGCCGAAACCGCAACCGCCGCCGCCGAAAGCAGCGCCTCCGCCGCCTCCAGTCCAATCAAGGCCGCCCGCGCCGCCGCGGCCTGCGGGTCCGGCCCAGCCGCCGGTGCCGCCTCCGGCCGCGCAAGGTCCGAAGTCGCCGCCTCGTCCGCCTTCGATGCCGCCGCCGGTTTCACCGAAGGCGCCGCCGGCGCCGGCCGCAAAATCGGCAAGCGAGGAAGGTTCCAAGCCGCCGTCGCCGGCAACCGCGGATTCCTCCGCGGCGAAAGACGCATCGAAAGTTCCGGCAGCCGGAGCCGCGCTCGAGGCTGCGGAAGAGCCGGCGGAAACGGAGGACGTCAAAGTTATTGTCGTCAAGCCGCCGATCGTCGTTCGCGACTTTGCCGGGATGATTGGCCTGAAGCCGTTCCGCCTGATTTCCGAGCTGATGGAAATGGGCATCTTCGCCTCGATGAACCAGGTGATCGAGGAGAACGTCGCGAGCGAACTCGCGGCGCGCCACGGTTATTTGCTCGATGTGCGCCACCGCGGGGAAACGGGACCGAAGGGAGGGAAGGAAGCGAAAAAGGCGGCGCCGGTTGACGAAAGCAAATTTCTCGAACCGCGCCCGCCGGTCGTCTGCATTCTCGGCCACGTTGACCACGGGAAGACCACCTTGATCGACAACATCCGCAAAGCCAGCGTCGTCGCGGGCGAGGCGGGCGGGATCACCCAGCACATCGGCGCCTATCAGGTCGAGTCCAGCGACGGGCAGAAAATCACTTTTCTCGATACCCCGGGTCACGCGGCGTTTTCGAAGATGCGCGCCCGAGGCGCCCACGTCACGGATATCGCGGTCTTGGTCGTCGCGGCGGACGACGGTTTCATGCCGCAGACGGATGAAGCGCTGAAGCACGCGCAATCGGCCGGCGTTCCGGTGATTGTCGCGATCAACAAGATCGATGCGCGCGGCGCGAATCCGGATCGGGTCAAAAAGCAAATGCAGGAGCGCAACATCGCGCCGGAAGACTGGGGCGGTGAGACGATCTGTGTGCCGATTTCCGCGCTCAAGGGCGAAGGCATCGACACGCTGCTAGAGATGATCTCGCTCCAAGCGGAGATCCTGGAGCTGAAAGCCGTTGCGCGAGGCCCGAGCTCCGGCGTCATCGTCGAGGCTGAAGTTGTGGTGGGACGCGGTCCGACGGCGACCGTGATCGTCCAGAAGGGCACGCTCAAAGTGGGGGACGCGCTCGTTTGCGGACCCCATTATTGCAAGGTGCGGGCGATGTTTGATGAGCATGGCCGCAATGTGAAGCAGGCGACGCCGTCGACCCCGGTCCGCGTCATCGGCTGGTCGGATGCTCCGGAAGCGGGCACGACTTACGAAGCCGTTAAGAACGAACGTGTCGCGAAGCAGCAGGCGGAAGAGAACGAAATCGAGCTGAAACGCCAGCCGGTCGCCGCTTCCGCGCCGCGCCCGACCATCGACGACCTTTTCTCGGCGATTGAGAGCCAAAAGAAGAAAACCTTCCGGGCGGTTGTGCGCTGTGACGTGCAAGGTTCGCTCGAGGCCGTTGTCGAGGCGCTCGAAGGGATCGACAGCGACAAGGTCGACGTGGAAGTCGTCGCCGCCGATGTGGGACAGATTACCCAGAGTGATGTGACGATGGCTAGTGCCGCGAATGCCGCGATTGTCGGCTTCGGCGTCAAGATGGAAGCAGGCGTCAAGAGCGCCGCCAAGCACCACGGGGTGCCGGTTCACACCTACAATATTATTTATGAGCTGATTGACGGCGTGAAGGAGCAGATGGCTGAACTTCTCGATCCGGAGATCCGGGAGATCAAACTCGGCGCGGCGGAAGTCCGCCAGGTCTTCCCGATGGCGAAGGGTCACGTTGCCGGCTGTCTTGTTACGGAAGGCAAAATCGTCCGCGACGCGAAGGTCCGTCTTCTGCGGCAGGGCAAGCCTGTTGCCGAGGGCACGGTTACGACGTTGAAGCGCTTCAAGGACGACGTCACCGAGGTTCGCGCTGGTTACGAATGCGGGATTCGTATTGACGAAGTTGATACTTATCAACCCGGCGACGTAATCGAGGCGTTTGAAATCCAGAAACTCCGGGCGAGCCTGTAAAAGAACGTCTTTTGTCCTTAGTCTGTCGTCTCTGGTCGGAGCTTACAGGACCAGACGGCACGTTGAACAAATCGACGACAGACAAAAGACCAGAGACTGGAGACGAGCATTAGAATCATGAGCCAGCGGAATATCAGGGTGAACGAATTGATCAAGCGGGAGATCAGTGAAGTGCTCCATACCCGTTTCCAAGCGGAGTCGGTGCGCATCACGATTACCCGCGTGGATGTGTCGCCCGATCACCGCAAAGCGCACGTTTTCTTTTCGGTAATCGGCGGCGAAATCGAGGTCCGTCCGGCGCTGAGCTGGCTGCGGAAAAACCAGAAGGAAATCCGGCGTCAGGTGGGCCGGAAGGTGGTGCTCAAGTTTTTGCCGCATCTGCAGTTTCATTACGATCCGACGCTCGAGGAGGGCGATCATGTGTTGAACATCCTTGACGAGCTGGACGGTGAGCAGCCGGAGTAACGCGTTCGTACCATTGTAATGTTGTATCCTGAGTTGTCTCTTTCCATCCGCGACGCGGTGGACGAACTTCGAGGCCGGAAGGTGGCCGTGGTCGGTCACCTGAGGCCCGACGGCGACTGTATTGGCTCGCAGGTCGGTCTCTGCCGGATCTTGCATGGCCAGAATGTCGACGCCGTCTGTGTAAATGCCGACCCGATTCCTCGGCGGCTCGAGTTTCTTGTCAGGGACACTCCGTTCTTTCGGGCCAAGGATTTCAAGCCGGAGGGCTATCTCGCGGTGACGGTTGACTGCGCGGACCAGGAGCGTACGGGCGAGCTGCTCCTTCGCGCGTTCCCGGAGGTGGAGCTGAACATCGATCACCACATTTCGAATACGCAGTACGCCAAGAGAAACTATATTGAAAGCAGCTCGGCCGCGACGGCGGAGATCTTGGCCGGTGTCGCTCTCGATAACGGCTGGCGGATCGATCCGACGACCGCGCAGGCGCTTTATGTCGGGATCGCGACCGACACCGGGCAATTTCGGTTTCCGTCGACAACCCGTCGCGTTTTTTCCATCAGCGGGCGTTTACTCGATCGCGGGGCGGACCCGGCGGCGGCGTCCAATGAGTTGTACGAGCGGGAGTCGATTGGGAAGATGCGGCTCCTCCAGAAATTTCTCGCATCGTTGCGTCTCGAGTGCGGCGGCCGGGTGTGCCTTGGGTTCCTCTCCTCGAATTTTTTCGAGGAAACCGGCACCACAAGCGAGGACGCGGAGGGCTTGGTCGATTACGCGCGCTCGATCGACGGTGTTGATATCGCGGGGATTTTAGAAGAGCGGCCCGACGGGATCAAAGGCAGTCTGCGCTGCAAGGATCTTCGCTTTCGCGTCGACCAGATTGCCGCCCTGTTTCAAGGAGGCGGGCACGCGTGCGCGGCCGGTTTTACCGCGAGAATGTCCTTCGAAGAATTTCGCCCGGCGCTGATCGAGGCGATTCAACAGCGCCTCGACGAGGTTGATGCCCTGGAATCATGACGGTTAGTGCTACAGGACCTGAGCTCGACGGAGTTTTGCTCGTCGATAAACCGAAAGATCATACGTCTCACGATGTCGTGGCGCGCCTGCGGGGCAAGCTGCGCATGAAGAGGATCGGTCACGCGGGAACGCTCGACCCGATGGCGACCGGTTTGCTCGTGCTGTTGATCGGAAAGGCGACGAAGGCGTCGCAGTACTTGATCAGTCTCGACAAGGTTTACGCCGGCACGATCGAGCTGGGGAAAACCACCAATACCCAGGACGCGGAAGGTGAGGTGATGGTAACGGCCCCGGTTCCGGAGATGAGCCGGGAGGAGGTCGAGGCGCACATGAAGACGTTTCTCGGCGATCAATACCAGACGCCGCCGATGCACTCAGCGGTCAAAGTCGACGGCGTCCCGCTCTACAAGCTCGCGCGCAAAGGAAAGAGTATTGAGCGCGAGCCGAGGTTTATCCGCGTACACAGTTTTGAGCTGCTCAAGTACGAGGCGCCGAACATCGAGTTTCGCCTCCGCTGTTCCAAAGGCACGTACGTGCGGACGATCGCGCACGATCTTGGACAGCGGATCGGTTGCGGCGCGCATCTCACCCGGCTGGTCCGCGAGGCGATCGATGACATACGTCTGGAAGACGCGCTTCCGCTGGAGGAGTTGCTGGCGATGGAGAACAGTGAAATCGCGAAACGGCTTCTCCCGGTGCGAAATCTTGTTCCGCGAACCGTCCTGTGATACCGATAGACGCGGTGTGAGAGGATGCTGTGAAATTCCCCTGTAAAGTCGATGCGCTGGAAGGGCTCGCGCTTCCGGACGATCGCGAGCTGCACTTGGCGATCGGCATGTTTGATGGCGTCCATCTCGGCCACCGGCAAGTGATTCAGAATGCGATCGGCGGCGCCCGGCGAAGCGGAGGGATCGCCGGCGTTCTGACCTTTTGGCCGCACCCCAGCTGTCTGTTCACGCCGGAAAAAGCGGTTCCTCAAATCATGACGCCGCAGATGAAGGAGCAGGTTCTTCGTTCGCTGGAGGTGGATTTGATTATTGAACAGCGTTTTGACCGCACATTCGCGGCGATCCCGGCGGAGGAGTTTGTCGCTTACCTGCGGCGCTGCTTGCCGTCGGTGCGCGGTTTGTACGTCGGGGAAAATTGGCGCTTCGGTAAAGGGCGCAAGGGAGACGCCGCGCTTTTGGCCGAGCTGGGGCGCGCGGCCGGTATCACCGTCGTCAGCGCTCCGCGCCTTCGGCTCGACGGAATCCCGATCAGCAGCACGCGGATTCGCGAATGTTTGCGGGAGGGAAAGATGGCGGAGGCAAATGCGCTATTCGGCTATCCGTATTTTTGCGAGTCGACCGTGATCGAGGGGCGGCGGCTGGGACGGACCCTCGGGTTCCCGACTTTGAACCTGTCGTGGGATCCTCCCTTGCGCCCCCGGTTCGGCGTGTACGCGGTGCGTGTGGGACGAGCGCGCGGTGAGAGCGAGGCGATGATTCCGGCCATCGCGAACTACGGGATGCGGCCAACGGTGGAAAAAGGCGAATCAGGGCCGCTCTTGGAGGTGCATATTCCCGACGGCGATTGCCCGTTTATTGCAAACGATTTGCTGCGGGTCGAGTGGCTGGAGTTTTTGCGGCCGGAGCAGTCTTTTGCGAATGTGGACGAACTGAAGGCGCAGATTCTCCGTGACATAGAAGGCTGGAAGAAACCGCGGGAATAGTTGAGCCAAGATTGAAATGCGAAAGAAAGGCGGATCTTCGGAAGCCTCTTCATGCCCCAGGTTTTCGCGGTAATGATTATTCACCGCGATGACAGACCTCAAAGCGGTTGCCGAACGGATCCTCGAAGAAAACCGCGTAGTAGTTTGTTTCGTAGTCCATCGGGCCTTCGATATTTCGGGCGCCTATGCGGCGGAGAACTTCCCCAAGTTCGTCGACTTTCTCTCGTCCGTCGGCCCGGAACGCGATTCGGTTTTCATTAGGGAGGTGACCTGGCGATTCTGTTAAACCGAAGAACGGGGCACCATCGGACGGGGGCGCCTCAAACTGCAGCCATCCGTCGATCGGAACCGGGCGGGTAAATCCCAGGGCCGGCAGGAGCCCTTCGTAAAAGGGCCGCGCTTCCTCCAGATTCGGGACGCGGAGGTCGATGTGATCGAAAAACCGGATCATGGACGTACTTTGCCGCCGCCGGGGTCCGCTGCAAGTTCGGGGTTTTTCGTACCGATCTTCAATGAAATCCGGGCGGCCGGCTCGGCAATTTCAATTTCGATCCCGCGCGGTGTCTCAATTCGCAAATTCTGTTAATTTTATGTTTGCATTTGCAAACAAACAAGCTCAATCTGTTCTTATGTCACAGCGAACGACGACGATCAGTTGCCGGGTAGAGGAGAAGGACGCGGATTTTTTATTGTCGCTTGAGGTGCCTGGCGCGACGACGTTGAGCGAAAAGTTTCGGCATGTGCTTGCGGACTATCGGCAGCGTCAGCAGAATCTCCAGAACTTTCGTGATTGTCTGATGGACCTCAGAAATCTCATTGCCCCGACGTATCAGGAAATTCAAGACATGGAGTTTTCTCATGATCGGCGCTCGGAATTCGTCAACCGGCTCGTTGAGGCATTGCCGCCGATTTTCGCGGCCCTCCTGACGAGCGGCCGGCCGGCGCGCGCCGAGGAGGAACCGGCTCATCTGGCTCAATTGGAAAAGCGTCTGATCGACCAGGTTTTTCAATTGATCGAAAGTCTGCTGCGCATTGGGATCTCGTCCGCGCCGCCCTGCTATTCGCCGGAACACTTCGAGGAGAAGCTGCGCGCGCTCCTGGAAGTGACGGAAATCGTTTCCAGCAAGATCAAGAACAACCCGAAACCGGAACCATCATGAAAGAGAAACTGACCGCCCGCATATCCCGCATCATCACGGGAACCGCCAACTCCATTGTCGACGCCATTGAGGGTGCCGTCCCCGAGACGGTGATGGAGCAGGCAATCCGTGATATCGATACTGTCATTTCCGAGGTGCGCGACGAACTCGGCCGCGTGGAAGCGAACAAACACTTGGTCATCAAGTCGATCGCCGACCTCAATGCCAAGCACAACGCGTTTTCCGAGCAGATCCAGACAGCGCTGTCGGAGAAGCGGGAGGACTTGGCGGAGGCGGCGATTGCCAAGCAAATCGATATTGAAGACCAGCTTCCGGTCCTTGAACAGACGCTTCAGCAGGCTAAGGAGCAGGAGGCCGAGCTCAATCAGGCGATTGTGGCCTTGCAGGCGAAAAAGCGCGAAATGCAGGAAGACCTCCGGCGTTACCGAGCGTCGCGGCAAACTGCGACGTCCGCGACGGGCGCCGGTGCCGGAACAGACGGAAAGAAATCCGAGAGCCCGATGACCAAGGCCGAGCGCGCCGAAAGCGCCTTCTCCCGCGTCCATGAACGAAACACCGGAATCGCC
>CAZYAN010000010.1:68880-80357 GCA_964645585.1 uncultured Opitutales bacterium | reverse complement strand
AAGAACTAAGAACCAAGAACTAAGAACCAAGAACTAAGAACCAAGAACTAAGAACTAAGAACCAAGAACATCCGCGGAGCGGATCATGACCGACGACGTTTATCAGCTTACCGTGCATTTTTCCGGCCGGGTGCAGGGGGTGGGATTTCGCTACCAGACGCTTCAGGTGGCGAAGGGGTTTGAGGTGACGGGTTTTGTGCAAAATTTGCCGGACGGGCGGGTGCGGCTGCGGGCGGAGGGCGAGGAGGCGGAAGTCGAGGCGTTTGTTCGCGAGGTCGAGGAGGAGCTCGGGTCCTGCATCCGGCGCACGGAGCGGGAAAGCGGGCGGCACAAACAGCAATTTTTCAATTTTACTATTCGTTAGGATCAACTAGGTTCCTTCGCTGTCTCTCCTTTTTTCGATCGCTCTCCGCGGGCTGTTTTCTCTCTCGTTGCTTCATCAAAGCCCGGGCGATCGGAAGAGGGTGTAACCACGAATGGACACGAATAGACATGAATTTCCGGCTTTGAGCCTGGAAGAAGCCGCCTTCTTGGCGGCTGGATTGAGCGAACCGTCTTTTCGCCTCGACTCTTCCAAGACTGTTGCAAACCGTTCATGCAGTCAATGAAATGACACCTGCTATCCATATTGAGAACCTGACGAAGGACTTCCCGTTCGGCTTCCGCAACTTGAAGCTCCGGGCGGTCGAGGATCTTTCCCTTCAAATCCAAGACAACCAGATTTTCGGCCTGCTCGGACCGAACGGGTCGGGCAAGAGCACGACGATCAAGGTCATTCTCGGTCTGCTCAATCCGACTCGCGGGAGGTGCGAGATCTTCGGGGTCCCGAGCACCAAGGTGCAGTCGCGCATGGATGTCGGCTTCCTTCCCGAGGCGCCGTATTTCTACCGCTACCTGACCGGGTTCGAGATGGTCAAATTCTTCGCTCGGGTCTGCGGCGTCGACAAAAAGATCCTGAAGGACCGCTGTCGCGAAGTGATCGAATGGGTCGGGCTCGCGGAGGCGGCGGATCGCCGGGTCGGCACCTACTCCAAGGGCATGCTGCAGCGGATCGGGCTCGCGCAGGCGCTCGTCCACAATCCCCGTCTGATCATTCTCGACGAACCGACGGCCGGCGTCGACCCGGTCGGTTCAGCGGAGATTTCCGAACTGATCCTCAAGCTCAAGGATCAGGGGAAAACGGTTCTGCTTTGCTCGCATCTGCTCGCGCAGGTTGAGGACATTTGCGACCACGTCGCGATTCTCAACCGGGGGAAACTGATCCTGGAAGGGCCGGTCGATGAGCTCGTCCGCCACAAGGGCCTGCAATCGCTGGTGGTTGAAAATCTCAGCGAGGAGGCCGAAGCGGCGGCGCGGCAGGCGCTCGAGGCGCGCGGGGCGAAATTCGTGCGTATCGAGCAGCCGCAATCGAGTCTCAGCCGCGTTTTCCTCGATCACGTCGGCCGGGCGGAGAGCCGCCGGCGGGCAGGAGCGGAAGAGGGCGCCGGCAAACAGGAACGCCGCAGCGATACGGAAGCGAACCAGGGTGAATAAGAGGAATTGATCGATGCACAAGGACAAAATCAGTTTTTCGTTCGGCCGGATCGGCGTGATTGCCCGGAACACGTTTCTCGAAGCGGTCCGTCAGAAGCTCTTCAACTTCCTAGTCGTCATCGCGGTCGGGATGACGGTCAGCTCGCTGCTGTTGCGCGACTTCAACTTCGGGACATCGGAGCTGAAATTCATCGCGGACTTCGGATTCGGGGCGATCGTCTTTTTCGGCTCGATTCTGGCGATTGTCGCGACCGCGCAATTGTTCTTCAGTGAAATCGAGAACCGGACGGCGCTGACGATTCTTGCGAAGCCGGTGTACCGCGCGGAGTTCATCTTTGGGAAGTTTACTGGGGTGGCGGCGGTGCTGCTTGTGTTTATCGCCCTGATGACGGTCCTCCTCACCGTTATTCTCTGGTGGCGTGAAGGGGCGCTGCTGGCCGCGGTGGAAGATGAATTGACGGATGTCCAGCTCGTCTATTACGGCGACATCTTCCTGTTCGGGATCGTGCAGTGGCTGAAGTTCTGTATTTTGACGGCGGTCACGATGGTTGTGGCGAGTTTTTCGAACAGCAACCTCTACACGGTTGTCGTCTCGTTTTTTGTGCTGATCATCTGTCACCTGCAGTACATCGCTGTGGAAGCCTGGCAGGGGATTAGCAATTGGCTGGCGAAAGGTCTCGTCTGGCTGCTGTCGCTGCTCTTCCCGAATTTCCAGGTGTTCAACGTCGGCGATATGGTTGCGCTCGGGGAGCGGCTGCCGGCCGGGGCAATCGCAAGCATTCTCCTGTATTCGGTCGCCTACGTCCTTGTTTTCAGCGGGCTGGCGATCTTCAGCTTCAAACAGAGGGAAATCTGAGCGATGAAGTGGCGGGCACTGGGCGTTATCTTTCTCACTCTGCTGGTGGCGGGATTCGTGCTGCAGCCGGTGCAGCGGCCGGCGTGGAACGCGCTGCGCGAAAATGAACCGGCGCTCGACCTCGCGAGCCTCGAAGGCGCGCTGGGTCAAGGGATCACGGTCGGGCTTCTGGGCGGATTCCGCGCGCTCGTGGCCAATTTCATGTGGCTGCGCCTGAACGCGCATTGGGAGAAGGACGATCTGCCGAATACGCAGACGATGATTCAGATGGTGACGACGGTCGACCCGCGGCCGCTTTTCTTCTGGCTGAACGGGTCGCGAATGATCGCGTATGACATGTCGGTGTGGCGCGTGAAGGAGATCGATCCGAGCATGCTCTCGGTTCCGGACACCGTGGTTCACCGCATTGATGACGAACAGGGGCAGGTTGCGATTCATTACTTGAATCGCGCGCTTCAGTACCATCCGGAAGAGCCCCGGGTATACGTCGAGATCGCGAACGTCTACCAGCGCAAGCGCCGGAACCTCGAGCTGGCCGCTGAGTATTATAAAAAGGCGTCGCTAGTCGACAGTCCGCCGGCGTATGCCGCGCGCATTTACGCGGAGCTGCTGAAGAAACTCGAGCGGTATCAAGAGGCATACGATTGGCTTAAAGACCTGTATCCCACGCTGGATCCAGCCTCGTTTTCCGATCGGTCGAGCGTCGTGCTCGAGCGCATTCGGGAGTTGGAGAACATCCTCGAGGTTCCTGAAGCGGAACGCTTCCAGCCGCCGTTTGCCCCGCAGATACCGTCTGTTGAGCAGTGATCGCGCGCGGATATGGCGGCAAATTTTTAGAAAACACGCTTTACACCGGCTCCGACCTAATCTTTAGTTTGTTGCGTGACAAACTCGAAAAACATTCATCCCATATTCGACCGGGTGGTTTCCCGGGACGAAAAGCAGGCGCGTCTCCAGCAGCGGGGTCGCGTCGTTTGGTTGTACGGGATGTCGGGCTCGGGCAAGAGCACGTTGGCGACGGCCTTGGAAAAGCGGCTGTTTGAAAAGGGCCGCGTCACGCATCTGCTCGACGGCGATAACGTTCGCTCGGGGCTCAACAGCAACCTCGGGTTTTCTGATGAAGACCGCGCGGAGAACATTCGCCGCATCGCCGAGGTCAGCAAACTTTTTCTTCACGCCGGTCTCGTCGTGATCAATTCGTTTATTACACCGCTGCGGGCCAATCGCGAAACCGCGCGCGCGATCTTGGGCGACGATCTTCTCGAAGTCTACGTACGCTGCTCGTTCGAGACCTGCGCCGCCCGGGATGTCAAAGGCCTGTATGCAAAAGCCGGTCGCGGCGAAATCGCTTCCTTTACCGGAAAAGATTCGCTGTTTGAAGAGCCGGATCGGGCGGACCTGATTCTCGACACTGAAAAGGAAACGCCGGAAGAAAGTCTCAACCGGCTTTTTGATTTTGTCCTTCCGCGCCTTGCGCTTTAGATTGATGGTTTTTTTACGCGTATGACCTCCTACAATCTCACACACCTCCAGCAACTGGAATCGGAAGCGATCTTCGTCATGCGCGAAGTCGCGGCTCAATTCGACCGGCCGGTGCTTCTGTTCTCCGGCGGCAAGGATTCGATCGTGATGGTGCGGCTGGCCCAAAAAGCGTTCAGCCCGGCGAAGTTTCCGTTTCCGCTGATGCACATTGACACCGGTCACAATTTTCCGGAAACGCTCGAGTTCCGCGACAAACTCATCGAAGGTCTTGGGGAGAAGCTGATCGTGCGCGGCGTCCAGGACTCGATCGACCGAGGGCGCGCGGTCGAGGAAAAGGGGCCGAATGCGAGCCGAAACGCGTTGCAGATCGTGACGCTCCTCGACGCGATCGAGGAGCACAAGTTCGACGCGGCCCTCGGCGGCGCCCGCCGCGACGAGGAAAAAGCCCGTGCGAAAGAGCGTTTCTTCTCGCATCGCGACGAGTTCGGCCAATGGGATCCGAAGAACCAGCGGCCGGAGCTCTGGAACTTGTTCAACGGTCGGAAAAGCTACGGAGAGCAGTTCCGGGTGTTTCCGCTCAGCAACTGGACGGAGATGGACGTTTGGCAATATATCGCGGTTGAGAATCTGGACATTCCGAGCATCTATTTCTCCCACGAGCGCGAAGTCTTCCAGCGCGACGGAGTCTGGCTGGCGGTCGGGGAGCACGTGCAGCCGCAGGCGACGGAGGTGGTTGAGCGCAGACGAGTGCGTTTCCGGACCGTCGGGGATATGACCTGCACCGGGGCGGTCTTCTCGGAGGCCTCCAGTGTCACCGACATCATCCGCGAAGTCGCGGCCGCGCGCGTGACCGAGCGCGGCGGACGCGCCGACGACAAACGTTCAGAAACCGCCATGGAGGACCGGAAGAAGGCGGGGTATTTTTAGTGGGAAAGTGGGAAGGTGGGAAAGTGGGAAGGTGTGAAAGTGAAAATACTGAGACAAAGGAGCTGATATGGCATTGGTGGAAAACTTTGAAGATCTTCGGATTTGGCAAGATGCGCGAATCCTCGTTAAGCGGGCTTATAGTGCATTTCCCCCGAATATGGACGACCGTTCCTATCGCGATCAGTTACAACGCGCCGCTGTCTCTGTAATGAATAATATCGCGGAAGGATTCGAGCGGCGAACCCGAAAGGATTTTGCTCATTTCTTGGATTTAGCCAAAGGTTCGGCCGGAGAAATTCGAAGCATGCTGTACGTTGCCGAGGATTTGCAATATCTCCCAGGCACTGAAGCCGCTGCTTTTCGCGAGGAAGCGCGAGCCCTTTCGCGGGGCATTGCCGCATTTACCCGTCACCTTCGCACCACGAAATAGCCGAACCTGCCCACCTTCCCACTTTCAAACTTTCCCACCTTCCCACTCCCATTCACTTATGAAAAACGAATATCTCGACATGGATTTGCTCCGGTTTACGACCGCGGGGAGCGTCGATGACGGCAAGAGCACGCTTATCGGGCGTCTTTTATATGACACCAAGGCGATCTTTGAGGATCAACTCGAGGCGGTCGAGCGGTCGAGTGAGCAGCGCGGCGACGGGTACGTGAACCTCGCTCTGCTGACGGATGGCCTGCGCGCGGAGCGCGAGCAGGGCATCACGATCGATGTCGCCTATCGCTATTTCGCCACGCCGAAGCGCAAGTTTATCATCGCCGACACTCCGGGGCACATCCAGTACACCCGCAACATGGTGACCGGCGCATCGACCGCGAACCTGGCGATCATCCTGATCGATGCGCGAAAGGGCGTTGTCGAGCAAACCTGCCGTCACGCGTTTATCGCGTCGCTGCTGCGAATTCGGCACGTCCTGATCTGCGTGAACAAAATGGACCTCGTCGATTTCAGCGAGGACGTTTTCAACGGGATCGTGGACACCTTTAAGGAGTTCGCCTCCCGGCTCGACATTCCGGACGTCCGGTTCATCCCGATCAGCGCGCTGCTGGGCGACAACGTCGTTTCCGACTCGACCAACATGCCGTGGTACAAGGGCGGATCGGTTTTGTTCAATCTCGAGACGGTTTATATCGGCAACGATCACAACCATATCGACGCGCGTTTCCCTGTGCAGTGGGTCATTCGCCCGCAATCGAACAGCCACCATGATTTTCGGGGCTTCGCGGGCCGCGTCGCCGGAGGCGTTTTTAAGACCGATGATGAGGTGGTCGTGCTGCCGTCGGGATTCTCGACAAAGATCAAGGGAATTCACACCTTTGAAGGCGAGATTGAACAGGCGTTTTCACCGATGTCGGTCACGTTTACCCTGAATGACGAGATCGACATCAGTCGCGGGGACATGATCGTGAAGGCGAACAATCCGCCGCAGGTGACCCAGGACATCGAAGCGATGATCTGCTGGTTCTCTGATGCCAAATTGAATGTCGGCGGGAAATATATTTTGCGTCACACGACCCGCGAGTGCCGCTGCATCGTGAAGGATCTTCGCTACAAAGTGAATGTAAACACCCTTCATAAGATCGAAGGCGAGCAGGAAATGGCTCTGAACGACGTCGGCCGTATCGTGATCCGCGCTTCCCAGCCGCTGTTTGTCGACAGCTACCAGCGGAACCGGCTTACGGGAAGCCTTATCCTGATCGATGAGTTCACCAATGCCACCGTTGCGGTCGGGATGGTGGTGTAGGGAATTTGGGATCTGGAATTTTGGATTTTGGATTTTAAATCTGGGATCTGGAGTCGGGATTGTAGATTTAAATCCGCGGTGATGTGACCATGGACGCCGCGCCCGGAGAGAAAAGAGCCGCGGCCGTTCCTTCGGCGGCTGTTTGGGCGGCGGCTTCGCGTCCGCGGACGCTTGCCGCGGCGCTTGTGCCGGTGCTGACGGGGACGGCGCTTGCGGCACGCGTTGATGCCTGGCACCCGGCGCCAGCATTGTATTGTTTGCTCTTTGCGCTGCTGGTCCAGGTTGGCACGAATTTCGCCAACGACTACTTCGACTTCGTCAAAGGCGCTGACACCGCTGAGCGGCTTGGGCCGACGCGTGTCACGGCGGCGGGCTTGGTCGCGCCCGCGGCGATGCGCCGGGCGACCGTCGCGGTTTTCACGCTCGCGTTCGCGGTCGGCATCAATCTCGTCGCCTATGGCGGCTGGTGGCTGGTTGCTGTGGGGGTGACGAGTATTGCCTGCGGGCTCGCGTATACGGGCGGTCCATTTCCGCTTGCCTACAATAGTCTCGGTGACCTGTTCGTCTTTGTTTTCTTCGGGCTCGTTGCCGTCGTATTCACGTTTTACGTACAAACCGGTGTGTTTTCGAGGGACGCCTGGCTTGCCGGGGCGGCTGTCGGCGCACTGGCGACCAATATTTTGGTGGTGAACAACATTCGCGATCGCGATACCGATGCCCGAGCCGGGAAAAAGACATTGGTGGTTCGGCTGGGACGGCGGTTTGCGGAGCGACAGTATGCGGGCGGGATAGCTGTCGCGGCAGCCGCGGTCGTCGCCTTGTCTTTCTATGGGTATCGATGGCCGATCCTGCTTCCGCTAGTCATGCTGATTCCGGCGCGGCGTCTCTGCGGGGATTTGCGCAAGGCGGATACCGGTAAGGAATTCAACCGAATCCTCGGGCGCACCGGTGCGTTTCTGATTGGATATGGCGGGCTTCTGTCCGTTGGAATCGTCTTTGCCTGAGCGAGATTGGAGATTCGCTGGAAGCTCGAGGTGGATCTTCGCGCCTTTCCCAGGAGCGGAGTCAATTGTCAGCCTCCCTCCTGCCGCCGAGGCGCGCTCGCGCATGTTGAGAAGGCCGAGCCCGTTCTTCCGTCCGGCGGGCCGACTGGTTGCCGGTGAGAATCCTGCGCCGTCATCCGTCAGATCCATGACGATCGTGTCACGGGTCCAGCGGATGGTAAGGGTGATGTGTCGAGCCTTGGAATGGCGACAGGCGTTGGCGAGTCCTTCCTGGATGATCCGGAAGAGGGCGACGGCGGATGCTTTATCGATTTCGCCGGCCTGTTTGGGGTAATGGAAGGCGATCGCGATTCCGGTCCTGTCCTCGGAATCCTGGCAGAGGGTGCGGATGGCGCCGGGCAGCCCGACGGCATCGAGATCGTTCGGGCGGAGGTTCCAGGAAATCGTGCGGATTTCCTCCATCGCTTTGCTGAGAAGTTCGCGGGTGGCATTCAGATTGGTCTGAGCGCGTTCGGGTGATGCGACAAGGGAATGCGTGACGGATTCGAGCCGAAATTGCGCTGCGGTGAGCAGCTGGTTCACGCTGTCATGGAGGTCGCGCGAGACGCGATGGCGTTCGGCCTCCTGCACTTCGAGGATCTTGCGGGAATGATTGCGAAGTTCCTCTTCGACGCGTTTACGTTCTGAGATGTCGCGCATTACGGTGACCATCGCGGATTTCCCGAGATAGCGGCACCGGCGCGTGACCATTTCGAGCGGGAAGACCGTACCGTTCTTGCGGACCCCGGTCTCTTCGATTCGCTCGCTGCGCGTTGGCTGGCTGGCGCCGTTGCGCTTGCTGTTGCGAGCGGCGGGAATGAGATCCGGAAGAGAAAGGTTCCGGATTTCGGAATCGCTGTAGCCGAAGATCTGACCAAGCCGGCCATTGGCTTCGTAGACGCGTGTCGCGCTGTGAATGAGAATACCCTCGGTCGTGCCCTCGGCCAGTTTTCGGAACCGCTCTTCGCTTTCGCGCCGCAGGGCCTGCGCTTGCAGGCGAGCGACGGCACCGGTGCAGTATTCGCCGAGGGCCGCGAGACCGTCGAGTGCCTTTTCGCAGTAGGCGTCGGGGGAGTAGCTTTGGATGGAAAGCAGCGCGAGCGGTCTGTCGCCGTCACGGATGGTGATGAACATGCGGGACTGCGACGGGCGCTGCACATCTCCGAACGGAGTCAGCTGCAAAGCCGCGGAGTGACCATTATAGAGAAATTTCTCTTCTTGGAGAAATCGGCGCACCCGTGTGAGCGCAAGATCGTCGGCGGCGAACGGAACCTGAACTCGGCGCCCGCTGATCGTATCCATAGCGAGAACGGGGACCAGGCGGCTCGAGGCGGGATCCTCAAGGAGGAGGAACATCGAATCCCATCCCCACAGTTTCTGGGCCGTCTGCCCAATCAGTCTTGCGGCCATGCGGGGGGTGGTGCAGGCGTTCAGCTTGCGGCCGAGATCGGCGAAGCTGCGACTCAGGATATCGATTTGCCGCAATTCAGCTTCGTGGATCGCGTGAACGCTAACTTCGGCGAGAAAAGCCGCGAGCTGCTTGGCATCGAACGTCCATTTGCGAGAGCGCCTCTCTTCCAAACAGATGACGCCCGTGAGCGCGCCGTTGATGCGGATGCCGGCGTCGAGCGTGGCGCGGATGCCGTTAGGCCGCATGTAGTCCTTGAGGATTTCCTGGAATGCGGGATCGGTTTCGACGTTCTCGGCGGCGATTGTCAGCCGCTGTTTGAGGAATTTCCAATAAAGGGAAAAATGCGCGGCGGGCAGTTCAAGACGTTCAACGTTCGCCTTGCTCAGTTGGTCGTAGGCGGCGTGGCAGCGAAGAGATTCACCCCCCGGCGACAGCAGCCAGATGCTTGCGCGCGATACTTCAAGACAGCGAACCGCCGCTTCGGTGATCTTTTGCAAACTCCGCCGGAGGTCAGACCTCCTCGGGAAATGGAGTTTCGCCAACTGAAGAAGCGCCCGTTCCCGGTGTTTGATCGGATCGCGCCGGCGGGTGCGAGCGGATCTGGCGTGCTTGACTGGAGGAGGAGACGAAAGTGATGGAGAGGAAGCGGGCGATCCAGGGGTTCGGCTAGTGGAGGGTCGTGGGTCAGCCATGGGTAAATGAAAGGGGAGAAAACGAGTGAGAGCCGCGTTCGGTCGAGCCTATGCTGGTTGCACCGAGCGAGATAGCAAGATAATTCCAAGGGCCGCGGCGAGCGGTGTATTAGATAGCACTAGGACGGGGCCGGGAGGACGAACCGCCGAGGGGCGCGGTTATGGTGATGAGGTGGGAAATAGTGCGTTGAATTCGGGACGGCCGATCTTTCGGCTTGTGGTTACCCGCGTGGAGTTTATTTCATCGGATCATGAGATTCCCCTCCATGTTTCTGTCAGGTATTCTAGCGGTTCTGCTGGCGCTGGCCGTCGCGGGATGCCAGACCCGCGGGCGGGATTACACGCCGCACCTCACCCGCTTGTACTTGGAAGAAAGCTCGCACTTCCCCGCCAGCCGAACGCTTGACGTCATCCTGCCGGTGAGCGGGAGCCATATTACCGTGCAGGCGAAGCCGGTTTATTATGAAGGGGACATCGCCAATGTTGCCCAAATCGAAACGGAATTCGGTCCGGCGGTTGTTTTGCTGTTCCGTCCGCGGGCGGCGAGCGATTTCTACCGGACGACGATCAGCAATCAAGGCAAGCGCCTCGTTGTGACGATCAATGGAGTTCCGTTAGGCGCCTACTACATTGACGGCCCCGTATCGGATGGACGGATGCTCTTTTACCTGGAAGTCCCGGATGATGATCTGCCTGAGATCATCCGGTCGATCCAGAAGACATCAGACGAGATCGGCGGGGAGAATTCCAGCCGGACCGGGTGGTGATTGGGCGCGGGTTCGCTCTGTTCTTTGCCTTTGTTTCGGCCGCGGCCGCTTCCGAGCGCTTGCCTCTTGTATGGCCGACGCCAAACCCGGCCTATGCGGAGAGGAAGGGTCCCGAGGCGTTTATCCAGCCGACCATTTCAGGACGCGTCGAGTCGGGTCTTTTCGGATGTGTGCGCAACAGTGGAACTCGATTTCATGAAGCCCTGGATCTGAAACCGATTTCGCGGGATGCGCGCGGCGAAGCGACCGATCCGATTTACGCCGCGATGGACGGGGTCGTTGTCTATGTTAATACCGTCCCCTCCGAGAGCAGTTACGGCCGTTACGTCGTCATCGAGCACCGTGAAGCGCGCCTGCCGATGCTGACGCTCTATGCACACCTCGGACAGATTCGCGAAGGCATTCAGCCTGGGACGCGGGTCAAAGCGGGAACGAGCATTGGTATCATGGGGCGGTCGGCTCGGGGCAACCATATCCCGCGGGACCGTGCGCATCTGCACTTCGAGATCGCGGTCTGGCTGAGCGAGGATTTTCAACGCTGGTACGATTGGAAAGAGTTTGGATCGAAGAACACGCACGGTGTGATGAACGGCATGAATATTGTCGGGATCGATCCGCTCGACTTTTACAATCAGTACCGGTCAGGTGCCGTGCACGGGTTCGACGATTACCTGCAAGCGCAGCCGACGGCATTCGTGCTGCGGGTAAAATCGAACAAGATGCCCGATTTTATCCGCCGCTATCCATCGCTCGTGCGCGGAGCGATTCCTGTGGACGGTCCGAAAGGCTGGGAAATCGCGTTCACTTCAACCGGGGTGCCGAAGCGCTGGCAGGCGCTTGCGGCGGAGCCGGACCAGCGCGAACAAGCGCGGGTGGTCGAGTTCGATCGCGAACTTGTTCAACAGTGCGCCTGCCTGCACACCTTGAACATCCGCGGCGACAGCGCTGTCATCGGAAGCCACACCCAGCGCACCCTGCAGTTGATGTTTGGGGTGGGGAGTGGTTCTTAGTTCTT
>CAZYAN010000010.1:0-68780 GCA_964645585.1 uncultured Opitutales bacterium | reverse complement strand
TTGGTTCTTGGTAATTGGTTATTGGGTTGCTGGTTGTTTGGTGCGAAAAGCAAACGACTAAAGACCAGAGACAAAAGATTCATGTCCGTCCTCTCACCATCGGCTCTTCATGGGGAGGAGAAGGACAATCGAGGTTCCGATCAGGGTGGCCGCTAGAATGGCGGTTGCCGATGGAGAAACCGCGGCAATAAGGTAAAAGCCGATATACGGTGCGAGGATGCCGCGAATTCCGGTGCTGAAGGTATGGACACTCATGTAGTCGGCAACTTTGCCCGGCGGGGCGAGTTTGGTGACCCAGAGGCTCCAGGCGATGTTTCCTCCCGCGGCCGCGGTTCCGAAGATGCTCGCGGCAAGGCCGAGCATCCCAAGGCTGGTCGAGTGGAAAAAGAGGAGGATGCCGATCAGGAAGCAGCTGTTGAGCAGAGTGCGGACCACAATGAAATTGTGCCGGTCGAAGAGCCTTCCCCAGAAGTGAGTCGTCAGGATGCGAGCGAAGTAGGGGATCACCGCAACAATCAGCGCAACCTGTGCGTTCGTCGCATTGATCCCGTAGGCTGGATTGGCAAGATATTCGACGCGCAGCGGGATTGTAATGAGATTTCCGATACCCATCAGCATCCAGACGATCAGCATCCAGCCAAATTCGCGGTGCTTCCAGGCATAGCTGATGTTGGCGAGCGGATTCTTGCTCGGGGAGGGCGGAAGCGGTGTCGACGGCATTCGGCTGATCGCCAATCCGGCAACCGCCGCGGCACCGGCCATCACCAGAAGAACCGCCGGGTAGAAATCAAGATTGCGGTCGAGAAGTTTGCCTCCCGCAGCGGAAAAGAGGGCTGCGGCGGTCACCGAGAGGACGATGCTGTTGGACACCATCGACCCGCGCTTTCGAGCGGGGTAGTTCTCCGAGTAGATATGCACCATCAGCGGCATCTGCTGGGCGAACAGAATTGCTGACCCGATCATCGCGACGATGAACCAGGTAAGCGTGGAAGAAAACACAGCCAGTACAAGGAGCATCGATGCGCAGAAGAGAAACAAGCTGCACGCTCGGCTGACTGGAGTGCGGGATCGGGTAATAACGAAAACACTCAGCGGCGCGAGCAGATGCCCGTAGGACCCGGCGGCTGCGATCGAAGCTTTGATCTCGGAGGGAGCGTGGAAAACACGAACCGCGAGCAGCAGGGCGAATACCTGCCAGCCCGTTTCCAGCACCCCGGAGCAGGAGCCTTTTACGAGATCCCAGCGAAAAGTTTTTCTGGCCCTGTCTTGGATGCGTTCCATGCGAATCGTCTCCCGGAAAAGTTCGTCGTTCCGGACGACAAGACGCGGTTCTATACAAGCGGGCGGCGGTTGGCGAGACGCGGGTCAGTGCGCGTCACCAAAACTAAGTTCACGACGCTGGGGACCAACCGGCATTGCGCGTGGCGAATGTGCCGATCGAAAGAGCGGCACGCTATCACGCGCTTTCAATGCGGGGCATTGCGCGAAGGTTTCGACTCTAGCTGAATGACGCCGGCATTTCCCGTGCTGCCGGCGATTTCTCGATCGATTTTGACGAGTGCTTCCGCCAGTTCGAGCCAATCCTCCCGGCAGGTTTCCCACCCGGAACTGATCCGGATCGCGCGGCGGCTCTCGTCGCGGGAAAAGCCGATCGCTGTCAGCACGTGCGACGGCTCATCCTTGCCCCACGAGCAGGCGGATCCCGTGGAGACTTCGATCCCCTCGCGATCGAGCTTGCGCACCCAACGGTCATTGGCGCCGCGGGGAAGAACCAGAAAAACGGTGTTCCAAAGCCGTTCACTCTCGCCCCCGGCTATTCTTGCCTCCGGGATCCTCCGCGTGATCTGACGTTCGAACTCCCGGCGCCATTGCAGCCGCTCAGCGATCAATGTTTTGTCAGCGGCCCGGTCTTCACATTCCTCGAGCGCCGCGAGCATGGCTGCCACCGCGGGATAGTTCTCCGTTCCCGCCCGCATCCCGTGCTCCTGTTCCCCGCCTGCGAATCCGCGGTAATCGGCGGCCGACTTCGGGACGACGAGAAAGCCGCATCCCTTCGGCCCGCCGAATTTGTGAGCGGACGCCGTGACGAATCCCGCTTCGGCAAGACCGTGAAGCGGCCGCTTTCCCGCCCATTGCGAAGCGTCGCACAAGACAGGTACGCCGGCTGTGCGAGCGGCTTCGGCGATCTCAGCCCAAGGTTGCAGAACCCCGGTTTCATTGTTTGCGGCCATGATGGCGAGAAGGGCGAACGGCCGTTCTTGCAGGCGCGCTTTCGCCTCGGCCGGATCGCAGCGGCCATCGCGTCCGGCGGTCAGTTGAACCGCATTCCCGGGAAAATAACGCTTCGCCGAAGCGACCACGCATGGATGTTCAAAAGGCGAAAGCAGAACCGATGTCTGGTTTCCGGCCGCATTGGATGAAGCGTATTGAAAAACTGAATTCACCCCTTCGGTTGCCCCAGAGTTGAAGACAATCCGCCCGGGCTCGCAGCCGATCCTCGCGGCCAGGCGGGCGCGCGCTTTTTCCAAAAGATTATGAACACGGGCGCCGGACCGATACGGCGCCGAGGGATTCTGCCAGGCAATGCTCTCCGCCTCCAGCCACGCGTCGCGCGCGGCCGGCGAAAGCGGAGTGGTCGCATTGTAGTCGAAATAGGACATGACAGTCGTGAAGCGAGGAGCGGGCCGGCTGGCGAGAGCGATTGGATTCAGATCATTTCCGCGCCGGCACGGTGCTCCGCCCCATGCGGATCAGCGTGGCTTTGTTGTCAGAAACGTCAAGCCGGGCACTCGACGGTTCTGGCAGCGGGAGTGACTTATGTTTGGTGCAATGCGCCAGCGGCGGTCGGACGATCCCGGAAATTTTCCTCCTCATGCATCTTCCTGCGTGCGGCGAGAATCGCGGCGCGGCCGAGGTAGCCGACGGGACGAAGTCGATTCGCCGGGTCCACGACCGGCAGTCGACCAATATCTTTGTCGAGCATCTTCGTCAGGGCGACATGCAAAGGTTCATCCGGGCAGGTGACGACCAGATCGGTCGTGCCGGCGTCGAGGACGGTCATTTCGGCCGATCCTTCCTGGCGCATGGCGCGAACGAGGTCGCCGCGGGTGACGATTCCTCGCAAACTCCCGTCCGCGTCGACGATCAAGGTTCCCTGACGCCGGCCGAGGACGGATTTATCGCTGGAGATCCGGGAGGAAAATTCCGGCAGCGTCATCGATGCCTGCACGAGCGGAATGTCGGGATCCATGACCTCCTTCACACGAGTAATTTCGAACGGATCGATACTGTATTCGCGAATGATATGATGCCCGCGGCGGGCTAATTTTTCGGTGAGAATGGAACGGCGCATGATCAGGACCGTGACGCCCAGCGCCGCGACAGCGCCAACCAGCACGGCTGGAAGCATAAAATAATCGCGGGTCAGCTCGACGGCGAACAGCACAGCCGTCAGGGGAGCGCGCATCGTGCCCGCCATCATGCCGGTCATGCCGATCATTGCCCAAAGCCCTGGATCCCCCGCTGGAATAAGCTGCCCCGCAAGCGCGCCGACCGCGCACCCGATCATCAGAAGCGGCGCGAGGACCCCTCCCGATGTTCCTGAACCAAGGGCGATCGCCCATACGACCGCCTTGGCGACGAGTAAGCCGGCTACCGCGGGTCCGAGCAGCTCGCCCCGGAGGAACCCGTGAATCGTTTCGTAACCGACGCCGAGCACGCGCGGTTCGATGATGCCGCCGATTCCGACGAAAACCGCACCGATCGCCGGCCACCACATCCAATGGATCGGCAACCGCTCGAAGAGGTCTTCAAACGTGTAGACGATCAACGTCAGCGCGCCCGATCCGAAACCGGCCAGAATCCCGATGCCGGCCGCGATGGCCAGCTCGATGCCGCTGGGGGCCCCGTGCGGAATGACCGGGAAAATGGAACCGGCTCCGAGGAGCGGCACTCGCACGATCGATGCGACCAGCGCCGCGATCGCGACCGGGATAAAACTTCGCGGCTTCCACTCGAAAAGCAGGAGCTCGACCGCCAGCATCACCGCGGCGATCGGGGTCGCAAATACCGCCGCCATTCCGCCCGCGGCACCGGCGACCAGAAGCGTTTTCCGCTCGGCCGCGCTGAGTTTGAAACGCTGCGCGAAGAGAGATCCCATTGCGCCGCCGGTCATAATAATCGGACCCTCCGCACCAAACGGTCCGCCGGTTCCGATCGACACGGCGGCGGAGATCGGCTTGAGAATAGCGACTTTCAGGCGCACCAGGCTTCTGCCGAGAAGGATCGCTTCCAGAGCCTCGGGAATGCCGTGCCCGCGAATCCGGTCCGAGCCAAACCGCGCCATCAAGCCGATGATCAAGGCCCCCGTCACCGGTACCAGCACGACCCAGAAACCCAGGTGGTGACCTTGCGGGACCGCTTCGCGCACCGAGACGGTTTGATGGAACGCGAGGTTGGTGACCAAAGCAATCAAGCGAACCAGCATGAAGGCGATGAGCGCGCTCAGGCCGCCGATGACAATCGCCATGGAGGAAAGGAGAACCACGCGGCGATTCGTGCTGAAATCAGAAAGGCGGTGAGCGGGAGCTTCGGGCGCAGGGGCAGGGGCAGGCGCGGAAGCGGACGAGCTGATTTTGCTGACTGACATGAAGGGCGGAAACGCTATGGGTCACCTTGGACAGCGTCAAGAAACCGCCCGACTGAAGGGCGCATTTTTGACCGCGTCGGCTGAAACCGACGTCAATCCAGCGTCAGCGCGGGGTTCCAGACAACCTCCCACGAATGATGGTCCGGATCGAAAAAGTAGCCCGCGTACCCGCCCCAGAATGTCTCTTGCGCGGCTTTGACGATCGTGGCGCCGGCCTGCTTGGCCCGGGCCATCACCTGATCGACCTCGTCGGCCGAACCGACATTGTGGCCGAGCGAAAACCGGGGCGGCGACTCCCGTTTGTCCTCGTTCAAGCCGGTGTCGTGCGCGAGACTTTTCCGCGGCCAGAGCGCCAATTGTAATCCGGCCTGAAGTTTAAAGAAAACGACCGCGCCATACGGAAATTCTTCGCCAACGATTCCGTCGGTTTCCAGTCCCAGTCCATCGCGGTAGAACTCGAGCGAGCGTTGCAGGTCGTCGACGGCGAGGGTGATTACCGAGATGCGAGGTTTCATCGGGGCGGGTTCTGTCGGTGTCGGCGTTTCGAAAAACTACTTCTTGAGCAAGGTGGCGAACGCGTCTTTGTCGGAAGCTTTCCTATACGCTTCCTCAGTTGTGATCAATCCCTCTTCCAGGCAGCAGTTTTCCTCAGACTTGCCATTTCATTTTGGCAAATCCGGGGCAAAAGCCCAGTATAAATGGCGGAGAGAGAGGGATTCGAACCCTCGGAACCCCTTATCGAGGTTCGGCGGTTTAGCAAACCACTGCTTTCGACCACTCAGCCATCTCTCCGGCAGGGAGCGTCTAACGAAAGACATTTGCGCGGAAAAAACAAGGCGATTCTGTCGATTTCTTACGCTGTCCGAAATACGCCGCCGGTTTTCTTGCTAGTACGCATTTTGCCGCGTCGATTTTTAATACCGTTTCGCGAAATCGGCGGCGGCGCTCGCGACGCCGTCCGCGTCACGGCCGCTGATGATCACGATGAAACGACGCGGGTTCTCCGGATGGGTGATTGCCATAACTGTTCCCTCGCCGGGTCGCAGTTCGAGCGGATTCGCGGGGAGGCGCGACGCGAGATCGGCGATTGCCGGATTGCTCTCCTGGTTGCCGACGAGGAGGAGAGAGCGGCGGCTTTCCTGTTCCGAAAGTTCATCATGCGCCCAGAGACGAATGTCGGCGCCGGTCGCGCGGCGAAGCGTTTCTTGCAAACGGCCTGCCCACTCCAGCTCCCGCGCGGACGCCGAGCGGCCGAACACCGTGTGCCGGAGGTTGGAAAGGTTCAAGCGGCCCAGATTCGAAAGACCGTCGACGTAGCGGACGTTTTCGGCAGCCGGGCTTGTCAGGTCGAGTTTGGGCGGCGCGCGGTGCGACAGGTAAGTCCATCCAAACTGAACATGGTCGCTATCTTCGCCGCCGGCCCGGATTTCCCCGAACAGATGGTAGAAGCCGGAACGGAGATCATCGGCGGCTTCAATGGAAAGTGTCACTGTTTGAAATTGATGCGGCCGCAGCGTGAAATTCTGGCGAGTTTCCGTGCTGGTGACTGTCACGCCGGCTGGCGGGTGTGCTTGTGTCCAAATCTCCAATGGTTGCGTGGACAAATTCCGCACGGTGACGGGGAGGTCGCGGGTTTCCTCCGGACGTATCCTGAGCAGCGGCATCTCGATGGAGGCCCTTCGTCCGAGGGGGGTGTTTTTCTTATTTTGTTCAGCGAGCGCGTGGAAGGCGTGCGCGATTATCCGCGGTGTGCGATCGAGGCGAAGCAATGGGAGCGTCCCGCCTTCACCCGCTGGAGCATCGTTCCTCGCCAGTTCGCCCTGGAAGACGACGGGGGCGCCGCGCCGATTCAGGAATTGTTGAAAATCTTCGTAATATTGAAGTGCGCGGGCCTCTTCTCCCGCCCGCGGATCGACTGAGAGCGGGACGTTGCCGACCATCGGCACGATGCCGTTGCGACTCGCCCAGCCGGTGGCCGCGGGTGCTCCAAACTGGTTATGAATCTCGTCCGGCACCTCCAATGCAAACGCGGCGATTGCAATCCCGGCTTCTTCCAGGGCAGCGACAAGAGCCACGGTTTCGGGTGCTCCGACTAAGGCAAAACGGGCTTCTGGATGAGCGCCGCGGATGGCAGCAGCTATGTCTTGCAGTTTCTCGCTGCCGGCCGGAAGACCATACAACCCCGCCGTGCCGCCGAGTCCTTGAGCGATCATTCTGCCGGGCGATTCAGCGTCGAGGTCGACGAAGTATCGAAGCCGCGTCTCGCGCGCGGCGCGGCTGAGCAGGGCCGCCGCATCGGAAGCGCGGGCAACCTGAAACGTTGATGCCGGCAGGCGGATCCAGTCGATTCCGATGGCATGGGCAATTCGCAAATCGCGAACGATCTCGGTTTCCGCCGTCCACCAGTCGTCGCCATACAGTCCTTTTGGATTGTAGCGGGTGCCAAACGACGTCGCCGAGGCACCGAAACTGACATGAAATTCGTCGTCGCTGGATCCGGCTTGGCGTCCGAGGTAGCCGGTAAAAGCGCGTGCGGCTTCATCGGCTTGTTCGATCGATCGAGACGCCAAAGGTAAAACGCGGTACCGCAAACCGTGTTTCGCAAGCGGTGAAATTTCGGACAGCAGTATCCAGCTGTCACGATCCTTCCGGGCCGTTTCTCCAGCAAATGCACTGCGAAAGGAGGCACCGCGACCGGAGTCATCCGCACAGGCCGGTTGCAGGGCGGGCAGAGCGAGAACAGCCTGATTGCCATCGCCGTCTTGGGTGAAGTTTCCCCAGGCGAGCCAGTCAATGTTCGTTACGACCGCATCCGCCTGATCGGGCGAAAGCTGGCGGATTTCTCCGTTAGCGCCGGCCGCCGCCGCGTTGCCGTCGGACGCCGGCAGACGTTTGGCAACCGCCAGGCAGGGCCGTCCCCCGCTTCCGCCGTTTTGCGCTTCGTCGGAGGCGATGGCGATTTCCACATCCGTGACCCCGGAGGAATAGAAATCGTAGCGAATCTCCATGCGAAAAGCCGGGCTCTCCCCTTCGCCCGACCGCGTTTCTCCACGGTAGAGGAAAATGCTTTTCACCGGTCCATGCTCCTCACGCACTTGATGAAATTGGACGGTCAGCGCCTTTTGTGATTCTCGAGCTGTCGCGTCGCCGTCCGCCGCGGTATAGAAAGCGACGTCGAACAAGTCGGTGCGGCGTTTGTCCTGCCATGAGAAGCGCGCGGGGAGGCCGCTGGCAAACGATTCTTCCACACTGCCGGCCTGCGCCTCCGCTGAATTGCCGCCGATCTGTTGAAATGAATACGTGCGTGATTCGCCTGGCCGGAGCTGCACGTCGATCCAAGCGGCCGCCGGGCTGCCGCCTTCGCCGCTCTCGACCTGAATCGGAAGATAATGGGCCTCGACCGCGCCCCCCGAAACCGAGTGGGAAACTCCGAGGATTTCCCCGGCATTGCCGGAAGCCATGAGATCCGGCGGAAGGACAAATCGGACCGGCTCGCGAATCACAAACGGGTAGTTGTTCGAAACCCGGAGCGTTCGAGCGGCGATGGATTCGCTTTCGGAGAGGAGACCGGTTTCCATCGGATTCGCCGCTTTGGCTGTTGCGACGATGCCGGTGAGAATGCAGGTTACAAGGGTGACAGTCCAAAGCTTCATGGCGCGGGAGTCTGGCAGAATCACCGGGAGGGATGAAAGATTAAAAACCGCGATCATCGACCGGGCTGGTGAAGCGCGGATCGTTTTATGATTGCGAAAGTTCCGGCAGGGGCGGCGTGGCGGGAAAGCGGGTTTTTCAATCCGACCAATGGAAAGGCATGCCCGCTCGCCATTGGTGACTGGCACGGTTTTTGGAATGGCTTTTCATCATCGAGCAGTCCCATTATTGCGGAGGAGGAACGGTCTGCGTGGCATTTGTAGGGAAATTCCGAATACATAGGCCGGCGGCGGAGGTGTTCGCATGGCACCTTCGCCCCGGGTCTTTTCAGCGACTGCTGCCGCCGTGGGTCAAGGCGGCGGTGACGGCGGACGAGGGCACTTCGGGGGAGACGGGACAGATTTATCTGAGTTCGTCCGGGCGTTCGTCGAGGAAACATTGGCGGATTCGCCGCGAGGTGGATCATTCCCGAATGACGATTCTTGATCGGGCGGTCGGCGGGCCGGTTCCTGAACGGACGCATTTGCGCGAATTTAGACCGGTTGGGGAAGCAGAATGTGAGGTCGTCGAGCAACTCCGGTGGGATACGGGCCGCCGGGCGGGCGGAACGGGCGAGCCGGACAAGTTCTGGAGAAAAATTGAACGCGAGGTGGAATATCGTTCCGCAATTCTCCGGATGGATCTCGAGACGCACCCGCTGCCGTCATCGGAACGGCCTGTGACGATTGCGGTATCTGGCGTGACGGGCCTCGTCGGCACGGCTCTGGCGGCGCTGTTGCGGGCGAACGGTCATGAGGTGCGGGGAATTTCAAGGCGGCCGTCGGCGGAAATTGTGTGGGCGCCCGAGGCGGGGCGGATCGATGCCGATGCCTTTGAAGGGATTGACGCGGTGATTCATCTGGCGGGAGAACCGATCGCCCAGAGATGGACGGCGACTGCCCGCAAACGCATCCTGGAAAGCCGCCGGGAGGGAACGTCGTTTTTGGCCGAAACGATTCTCAAATGCAAAAGACGACCCGCCTGTTTTGTGTCGATTTCGGGGATTAATGCTTATGGAGCAACCCGCGAGGAGCGGCTGACCGAGGAAGCGGAACCAGGAAACGGCTTTCTCGCCGAAGTTTGCAGCGAGTGGGAGGCGGCGTCGCTTCCGGTGGAAGAGGCCGGCATACGGCGCGTGATTGCGCGCAGCGGGATGGTGCTGAGTCCGGCGGGCGGGGCGCTGGCGATGCAACTGCCCATTTTTCGGCTGGGGCTCGGCGGGTCAATCGGGCGAGGCCGGCGCTGGACGAGCTGGATTGCGATTGACGACATCGCGGCGGTCCTCGCGACGGCGGTGCTCGATGAAAGCTGGCGCGGAATCATTAATGCGACGGCGCCGGAACCTGTGCGGAACCGGGAGTATACGCGGACGCTGGCATCGGCGTTACACCGTCCGGCGATTTTTCCGGTGCCCCCTCTGGCACTGAAAGCCGGATTTGGGCGGATGGCCGAGGAGACGATACTCGGCGACCTGCGCGTGGAGCCGGCGCGGCTGCGGGAACTCGGCTACCGCTTTCGCTTTCCGGACATCCGCGCGGCTTGGAAGCACCTGCTGCCGTAGTTATTTATCAGGCACCATTTTCCAACTTTCATTGATCATTTTCTATCAAATGAAAGAGGAAAAATAGAAAATCGACAGATGAGACTTAAAACAGCTTCCGTTTGATGATTACCGCGAGCACGATCATGAGGAGGCAGAGCGCCAGAAAAATGCCGAAGAGCACTTGCGCGATCGTGGCCGCCGCACCTGCGATTCCAGTGAAACCCAAGGCTCCGGCGACGATGGCCAGAATGAGAAAGATGACCGCCCACGTCAGCATAACTGATCCCCTCTCGAGCGCTCGCCGGGTACGAAGCGCCAACAGTCGAAAGTAGTGCCGCTTGGAAAGGAACGCAAGGCGGCGCGGCTGACGGCAGCGACTTTTCTGCAAAACAAAAAACGGGATGGCGGGGACGCGGCTTCGTCGCGGCGGCCGGCTCAGCGTTTCATTCGAACCTCTTCTTCTCCTGACGGCTCCTCGTCTTCGGTTCGAAACGCGTCGAACATCGATTCGGCTTTGTCGGCAATCAAATCCCATTCGATGCGAATGCGTTTCAGCAAGCCGTTCCACGTGTCCTCGAAGCGATCCCGGGACCGCATGTTCATGCGCTGCACCGTTTCCGCGTAGAGATCGAGCGCGCGCCTGGCGCAGGTTTCCCGCGAAAATTCGTTTGCGGTCGCCTTTGCCTCATCGCGAAAACGCGCACGGAGCTCTGGCTCCTGACGGATCGCTTGCAATCGCGCCGCGAAGGCATCCTCGTCCGCGGAGGCCGGCAGCATGAAACCGTTTTTCCCATCGGTCACGACCTCACGCACGCCGGACCCGTCGAGCGCGACGACCGGCAGGCCGGCCGCCATCGCCTCGGCGAGAACCAGTCCTTGGGTTTCGCTGAACGAGGCGAAGGCGAACACGTCCATCGCCTTGTACGCGCCGTAGAGGCCGGCACCGGTTTTCTTTCCAGGAAAACGCACCCGTTCGCTGAGTCCGAGTTGCTGAAAGATTCCTTTCATTTCACGTTCCAGCGATCCCGATCCGACGGCGAGAAAAATGGCCTCGGGCGCCGCTTCCAAAAATTTCGCAACCGCCCGGCAGAGAAATCGCAAATTCTTTTCCTCCGCGAGGCGCCCGAGCGTTCCGACCACGAACTGGTCCGGCGCGATCCGGTTTTCCGCTCGGAAACGTTCGCCGTCACCTTCGGCGAATGCCCGGACATCGATTCCAGTCGGAATCACCTCGATTGGCACCTCAACGCCGCGGGAGCGAATCAATTCAGCGATGCTCCCGCTGGGGGCGATCACCGCGTCGCACAGGTTAGCGTAATGCGTCGATAACTCGATAACGAACTGGCGCATCGGCGTACCCTTGAACGGGACGTAGTGCAGGTATTCCTCATATAAAGTATGGTGGGTGAAAATCACCGGCGCCTGTTTGTCAGCAGCGAATCGCAAGGCGGTGTCGCCAAGTAAAAACGGGTGGTGCGAGTGGACGATATCAACGTCCATTTCGATCAGCCGCGGCTCCATCAGCGCAACCAAGGGCAGGCGGACCGAGAAGTCACTGCCATTGAACCGCTGGACGGCAGGGACACGCACGACATCCTGTTCCGCCGCTTCATCGAGCTCGTCCACTCCTGGAAACGTGGGAGCCACAACGACGGTTTCATGACCGAGGCGCCGGTAGTCTTCTGCAAAGGTATGAACGGAACGGGCCACCCCGCCGACATGCGGCAGGTAAGTGTTCGTCATCATGCAAATCCTCATGGCCACAGAAGAACGGACCCGTATGTCGTGTCCGCTCGCTTTCTATCATGCGGAAAAATGACAAAAAGGAAAGCGGATTGCGCGGCCTGTTGTTTGGACGCCAATCAAGAATCTCCGATTTCTGTTTGCCTCATCGCGCTGATCCACCGTTTTAAGTGGTGTCTCTTTCATGCTCACGCTTTCGCAGATCAGCAAATCGTATGGCGGCCGCGTCCTGTTTCAGGATGTCAGCCTGCAGGTGTGCCGCGGCGACCGGATCGGGCTCGTTGGACCGAACGGTGCGGGGAAATCGACCCTCTTTTCGATCATCCTCGGCGAGCTGTCGCCGGATGACGGGAGCGTGTCGCTGGAAAAGCGGGCGACGGTCGGTTTCCTCCCCCAGGAGAGCGCGCCGGCCGGTGACGAAACCGTGATCGATCTCGCGACGGCCGTGACGCCGGAGATTGCGGATCTGCGAGCGCGTCTTCGCGAATACGAGGAAGGGAACGTGAGTGATGCTGGTCCGGACGAATACCACCAGTGGCGAGAACGGTTCGCGGTCCTGGGCGGTTTCGACATCGAGCCGCGCGCGAAAAAGATCCTGTCCGGTCTGGCGTTCGGCGAAACCGATTTCGACCGCCCGGCGAAAACGTTGAGCGGCGGCTGGATCATGCGGATTCACCTTGCGCGGCTGCTGACCAGCGAGCCGGATCTCCTGATGCTCGACGAGCCGACCAACCATCTCGATCTCGAATCTCTCCTCTGGTTCCAAAATTATCTGCGCGGCTACCCCGGCGCGATATTGATCATCTCGCACGATCGGGAGTTCCTCAACCAGCTCGCGGAAAGTATCGTCGAAATTCGCCACGGCCGCCTCGAGCGCTACCGGGGCAATTACGATTCGTTTTTGGAACAGCGTGCCGCGCGCGCTGCCCAGCAACAGGCGGCTTGGGAGAATCAGCAAAAACAGGTTCGCCGGCTGCAAAACTTTGTCGATCGCTTCGGCGCCAAGGCGACTAAAGCGGCGCAGGCGCAGAGCAAACTGAAACAGATCGCACGGATCGAGGAAACGATGACTGAGCAGCCGCTCGAGGACGCGGCGGGAATTCGCTTTAAGTTTCCGCAGCCGCCGCGAAGCGGGCTCCAGGTGATCACGCTCGACGGAATTCACCACGCGTACGGCGATCTCGTCGTTTACCGCGGCATCGATTTCGCGTTGGAACGCGGCGACCGGATCGTCTTTGTCGGTCCCAACGGCGCCGGCAAATCCACTTTATTGAAAATACTCGCGGGCGTTCTGCCGGTGCAAAAGGGAAGCCGTGAACTCGGGCTGAATGTCAAGGCCGGCTACTATTCGCAGCAGCGCGTCGAAATGCTCGATCCCAGCCGCACGGTCCTGGAGGAGGCGGGCGACACTCCTCACGCCGTCGGCGAGGGTGCCATCCGAACGCTGCTCGGATCTTTCCTTTTCCGCGACGACGACGTTTTCAAAAAGGTTGCCGTGCTGAGCGGCGGCGAGAAAAGCCGTCTCGCGCTGGTCAAATTGCTGCTCGACCCGCCGAACCTGCTGTTGATGGACGAGCCGACGACCCACCTTGACATGGCGAGTATCGAAGCGCTCACCGCCGCACTCGAATCGTTCGAGGGAACGCTCGCGTTTATCAGTCACGACGTGCATTTCATCCGCTCGATCGCCCGTCACGTTTTGCACGTCAGCGACGGGAAGCTCACGCGTTACGCCGGGGGGTACGATTACTACTTGGAGAAATCGCGGGCGGATTCGGCGAGAACCGGATTGACGGCCGGCGGCCCGTCGACTTCGGCGCACCGTCCGAGCTCGTTCAAGGAACCGTCCGAGGCATCTCCGCATTTTAAGAGCCGCGAGCAGCGGCGTCAGGAAGCCCTCGATCGACAGGAAACGGCGCGCGAACGGCGGCAGTGGGAAGAAAGGGCCGAGGCGCTGGAGCAGCGGATCATCGCGCTCGAAGAAAAACAGGCGGCGTTGACGCGGGAATTGGAATCACCGGCGACCTACGCGAATGCCGGGCGCGCCCGTGAGATCAATCTCGCGCTCGCCGAAATCGTCGACGAGCTGGCGTCCGCGACCGCTGAATGGGAATCGCTTGCCGTCCGGCTCGCGTAACGTCGGGCTGGGTCACGGTCCGATGCGCGCGCGCTGAACGGCCTCCAGCAGTTCGGGTAAAGGCATTTCATCCAGCGAAGCGAGGTGAAGGTCGGGCTCGTTGAGAGGAAGTTCGCGAGTGATTGTATTTGGAACCGCGACGGCGAAAATTCCGGCTCGGCGGGCGGCGAGGATTCCGTGCGGGGAATCCTCGAACGCGATCGCTTCGTTGGGCGCGACGCCCAGCGCATCGAGCGCCGTCAGGTAGAGGTCAGGTGCCGGCTTCAGCCGATCGAGCGGAACATCGTCGCGTGTGCGAATGACCTCGAACGCCGGCAGCAGACCGAGGCGGTCGAGGTGTTCTTCAACCCAGTCCCGGTTGGAGTTCGAGGCAACGGCGGTGCGAAGACCGGTGGCGCGTGCGGCGTCGAGCGTTTCGCGAACGCCCGGAAGCGTCTCATTGCGCGCGATCAGGTCCCGATAAATTCGCGTGACCCGCGGCTGTATTTCCTCTTTGGATACCGTGCGACCGATCCGTTTTCCAAGTTCCGCCAGCGGATCGAAGTGAGCGTGGGTTCCGCCGACGCAGTCCGCGTACTCGGCCAAGGTCAGCGAACACGCGAACTCCTCGTAGACCTGACGCCAAGCGGTGTAGATTGGCATTTCGGTGTCAAGAATCAGTCCGTCGAAATCAAATAAAAGCGCTTTAATCACAATGGCTGTCGTTGTCCTCCTTACAGGTGAGGCCGCTACGGATCTATGGCTATGCAATGTCTGAATCCGAAGCGCGGAAGGCATCTTCAGCGGCTGGAATCCACTGCCACTTTTCGTTCTGCTAGCACCATTCGCCCCTACGGATAGCCAGAAATCGCGGTAAAACAAGTTCCTTTGACACCATGGCTTGTTCCGTGACGGCGCCGACGGTGTCATGGCGCGCGCAAGTGTACTGCGACAGGCGCGGCATTCACGGTTCTCGTTTTACCTTGCTGGAATCGGTTTCCGTTGCCGCACGACCGTGCCGCCCGGATTCCAAATCCCGTCGATGAGGACGGTGCGAGGGTGCTCGGATATGCCTTGTTTACCCTGTTCGACAAGGCTGATCACGATTTCAGCAGCGCGTCCGCCAAGCAGCTCGGCCCGTTCGTAGGTGCCAGAGAGCGGACCGCCGAGTTCGGGACTGCGCAGGCCGACGACGCCGATATCGCGCGGCACGGAGTAGTTGAGGGCATTGAGCCAATGGATAATGTCGGCCGGCCAGAAGGCGATAATGACGTCCGGTTGCGTCCGGTCCAGCCACCGCGCGATCGACGACTGCGTCCAGCGGCGGGCGATCAGCGGATCCACGGGAACAATTCCGCGGAGTTCGCGCTGTTGCATCAAGTAGGAGGCGAGCCACCGGCTTTGCACTTTGCCGGAGTCTTTGGCGTTGAGCGCGAGACCGATCCGGCGATAGCCGAGGCGGCGGCATTGGCGCACCGCGCGGCGCATGGAGGAATAGTGATCATTGTCGACCCGATGAATGCTGGGGCTGTGAAGTGTAAATCCAAACCCAACGGTGCAAAACCATTCCCAGCGCATTCGCAGCGGCGCGCCGACAGCTGGAAGCGGCGGAATCAGGATGCCGAGGATGCCGCGGCGGCGAAGTTTCCGGCTGACTTCGGCCGCGGCATGCGGCGGAGCCCAGACTTCCTCGAGCTGAAACCCTTTTCGCGCCGCCATCTCTGAGGCACCGTTGAAATACTGAACGAACACCTCCGATTTTTCGCGCCAGCCGTCCGGGGTCGGGAAAGTGGTAATGAACGCGATGGACGGGCGCTGTGCCGGAAGTTTTCCCGTCCGGCGGGCTTTCATCAATTTGGAAACGAAGGGATTCGCGCGATAGCCCATTTCCCGCGCGATCCGACGCACGCGCTTGCGGGTTGCGAGGGCGATTGCTGGACTGTTTTTGAGGCTGAGCGAGACCGTCGACGTGTGGAGGTTCAGCCGTTCCGCGAGCTCGCGCATCGAAATCGAGTGTTCCGTGTGTTTTTGCATTCCGTCTGGCTCAGCGGGCGCCTTTTCGGGACGGACGGTGGAGCCGGGGCGCCAGATGCCATCGATCAGCACGGTATTGGCAAACGGCGGTATTCCGCGCTCGTTGCGTTCCAGCGCGGCGATAACCGTGTCGACCGCGCGCGATCCGAGAAGCGGGCGGTTTTGAAATACTCCGCCTACCGGTCCGTTCGGAGCGGGCATGTCGACGGTGACCAACCCGATCTCGTCGGGAACGTTCCAGCCATTCTTGTGAAGCAAGTCTAGGAATTGATTTGCCCAAGGCGTAATGAGAACGTCAGGACGCGATTTCTTTAACCAAGAGAGAAGGCGGCGCGGATTCCACTGCCGTGTCACGAATGGCGGCAAGAGATTCCGTCCCTCCGGTCCGGTTTGAAACATTACATACGCGGCGAGCCATCGGCCGTCGACGCGCGCGTCGCCTGGGCGGGTCAGGGTAAGGCCGATGCGCCGGTAGCCGAGGCGGCGGCATTTTTCGACCGCGGCGGTCATCGATTGAAACGGATCGCTGGCCACACGATGCAACGGAGGGTTCCGAAGGGTGAAGCCGAGCGCAACCGTCGCGAAGTACCGCCACTCGAGTCGCACCGTTTGCCAGCCGTCGGGAAGGGGCGCGAGGATGGCGCCGGCGATGTTGCGCACGTAAAGGACCGAGCTGAGGCGCGCCGCGCCTGTGCCAGGATCGGACAGCGGGAAGCGTTCCAGCCGAAAGCCGCGCTCAGCCGCGCGCCGCGCCGCTCCTTCAAAATATGCATCGGGGCGGTCCGATGCATCCGGATCTTCCCCAGGTGGAGGGTGTCGAGGCTCAAGAAACGCGAGAACCGGACTCGACGCGGGGAGCTTCGCCTTCCGCCGGCAGGCCATGTGCGCCGCAATGTATGCACTTTTCTGATACCCGAGCCGGTCAGCGATGAGCGCGATCCGCCGACGCGTTTTTTCTGGAATGCGCGGGTTGCCTTTCAGAGCGAGCGAAACGGTGGCAACGCTGACGGCTGCCTCGCGTGCGATTGTGATCATCGTGACCGGCCGGTCGGCCCGGGGGAAATCAGGTGTGTCGTTCATCGGGGTGTAAAGGAGACGGATCCGGGGAAACTTGGCGCTTCTCAACAGCCCGAGGCGGGCGGACCGCGTGCTTCGTGCTGAAACTGTCGTCTAGGAGCCGAGCAAGCAAACCTTTTTCAACAATTTAACTGACGCCGGGATTGCTCCTTGCACCCCCATTGGCGAAGCTGTCGGCCACCCAAAATGGATTGCCACAGTGTTTGTTTTCCGGCGCCAGCAGCGCCTTTGCTCTCGGGGAAGAGGCCGTCCTCCGAACCGAGGTGATCAGACAAAGAAGACCCAACCCAAACTAGTTAGGAAAATGAAGCACCAAAACGACAAACCTACAGGCGCCGCGCCGATCTTGGCGCTGGCAGCCGCGGCAGCCGCGGGAATTTCCGTTCTGCTGTCCGGCACCGCGGAGGCGGCCGGGGCCGCCACCAAACCATCCGTCTGCAATCGCAGTTGCTGGAACGCCCGTTCGGCGTCCCTCAACTCCAACATGAGCGCGCTGAATCGTGCCGTCATTCACCACACGGCCGCTTCGTCGCACTTCAACACGACCAGCCAGAGCACCTCGGCCTCGATGGTGCGCGGCGTGCAGAATTATCAAATGGACGTCAACGGCTGGAGCGACATCGGCTATCATTACCTGGTTGATAAGCTGGGGAATATCTTCGAAGGCCGCCGCAATTCCGACGTTAAGTCTGAGCAGCGGCGCGGCGCGCACGACGCGGTGAATACCAACAGCTTTGGTTTCGTGATGATGGGGTACCACCATCCGTCGCCCAACCAATCGTTCACAACCGCCGGGCGCAATGCGCTGTGGGACTTGATCGCCTGGCGCATGCCGAATGGCTGGTCGCCGTACGGGTCCGGGAGCTACGGCGGCAAGACGGTCGGTCGAGTAGCGGGTCACCGGAACGTCGGGTCGACCGCGTGCCCAGGAGACATCGTTTATGCGACGATCGGCACCAACTACAACGGCGGGACGGCGCGCAACGCGATCAATTCGCGTATTAATCCCACCGTGACAACGGTAACGGTCGATAACACACACGCGGGCTTCTCCGCCTCAGCGAACTGGGGAGAGGCGACTTGGTCATCGGATAAATTCGGGTCGAGCTATCACTGGCGGGAAACCGAATTTATCAGCGATCCGGCGACGTGGACAGGCAATCTGCCGCAGTCCGGGTCGTGGCGTGTGGATGCCTGGTGGACGGAGTCGCCTGACCGGGCGACCGCGGCGGCCTATCATATTCACCATTCCGGTGGAACGGCCGTCGAGAACGTCAACCAGACCGCCAATGGCGGTCAATGGAATTCTTTGGGAACGTATACTTTCGGCAGCGGCAATCGACAGGTCCAGCTTTCTTGCTGGACCAGCAGTGGAGACAAGGTCATTGCCGATGCCGTTCGTTGGGTGAAGCAGTGATGCTCCCGAGTGAGAAGTAAGCAGCGGGCCCGCCTGCGACGGATATTTCATTCCGTTCCGCGGGCGGGCCCGTAATTTTTCACCGGAAGGCACAGTGTTGTGTCTTCTCGCGTTGTATTGCGCAGGGGCCGGGCCGATTCATTCATGAGCCGGTGCTGCAAGCGATCCACCGATTCTTTTGCTGGTGCCGGCTTTACTGAAGGAGTATTCGCGATCGGAATTCGATCCGTCCTTTCGCTTCCGTTTGAAGAGCGAATAAGGCTCCATCAGCCGATTCGCTTCCAGCGGATCCGCCAGCGCTCGTGACAAACAGGGTGTTCATCATCTCGCCGCCAAACATAACCGAGGTGATCTGGGAGGCAGGAAACGAAATCGTTTCAAGCACGCGTCCATCCGGGGCGTGCCGGATGACTGAGGCACCTCCGAATCGGGCCGACCAGATGACCCCTTCTTCGTCCACGGTCAACCCGTCTGGAGTCCCTTCCTCTTTTGTCGCTTGGTAAAACAATTGCCGGTCTGCCAGTTTGCCAGTCGCGCGATCATAGTGGAATCGTTCGATGGTGCGCGAAGTCGAGCAGGTGTAATAGAAAGTCTTGAGGTCCGGGGAAAAACCCATGCCATTCGGGCAGGCGCAGCCCTTGAACAATAGGTGGATCGAGCCGTCCGGATCGATGCGATACAGTCCGCCGTCTTCGTTCTTCTTCGCGTAACGTCCGGCGAATACGCGGCCCTCGGGGTCGGCAATGACGTCATTGAAGCGATCGGCACCGTCCTCAGGAAATGCGAGAACGGGTTTGACGCGCCCGTCCGGATAGAGGCGTGCGATATCACGCTCGCGGAAGAGAAGAAGCGTTCCGTCAGCCTCCCGTGTGAAGCCGGAAACAAGGGGCCCTTCGTAAACCGTTGCTGTTGTTCTTTCCCGGACGCTGTACTGATGAATTCGGCCCGCGGGAATATCCGTCCAATAAAGGCTTTCCCGGTCCGGATCCCACAGAGGGCCTTCACCCAGGCCGCAATGAAGATTCACGATGGTCTCAATTCTCCCCGACATAGATCTGCTCCGCTTCGGATTTGTCCCTCGACCGCGAGTCGCGCGGCCCCGCTAGCAAGTAACCGAAGACAAACGTCATTGTCGAGCCGATCGGTGCGTACCACGGCCAGGAAACCGTGTGCCGAAGAGTTTCGCCGGTTTCCGGATCAACTGAAGTCGAATAGGCAAACTGAGCCGTGAGAATCACGATCGCGACGCCGCCAATGAGAATAGCTGTTTTGGCGGAAAGTGCTTGGCGACCCCGGCTGACGATCCACACGGCCAGGATAATGAGCGATCCGATAATGCAGGTCCAAGTGGTCCAGCCATGTTCGTTGAAGGGACTCGCGGCCAGAACGGTCAGGACTCCGAGCGGAGCGGCGTACAGAAATCCGGTTCCATTAATGTTCAGGCGCTTGGCGAAGAATCCGAGGAAAAATCCTGCCATCAGTCCGCCGGTGACAAAGCCCGCCATCCCGAGCGCCAAGCCGAGGAGGTGATCGAAATAATCAGCGGCCACATGCATGACCGCTGCGAGAACCGACAAGACGACACCCCAGAAGATGACGATTATCCGTGAAACGAAAACCGTTCGCCGATCCTCGGCGGCGTTGCCTGCCGTTTTGTCATCCGGATGCGCTCCGCTGGCAGGGTCGCCCTTGTGCGGCAAGGCTTTCCGCTGTTTGAGAAGAAATTTTTCCCGAAGCGGCAGGTAGAAGGCTGACATGCTGGTTTGGGAAAGGGCGGCGAGGATTGAATCGAGGCTGGAGATTGCCGCGGCGAAAATTCCGGCAACGATCAGGCCGGTGAGGCCGGTCGGAACGACAGTGAGGATGAAAATCGGGAAAATCCGGTCGCCGCGGTCTTCGTAGAGTGCCAGAGCTTCTCCTTCGAGGGGGACGTGCTGATAATAGTACCAGAGTCCAACCCCGACGAAGAGAACCAGGAGCGTGATCAAGGTGCCTGCGTAGCTGGCAATCACCGCCTTTTTTGCCTCCCGCTCATTCCGGCAGCAGAAGAGGCGCTGCGCCATCAACTGGTCGGTTCCGAAGGCGCCAATGTTTCCCCACGTGGCTGCGATCGCGGCCGTCCAGACCGTGAACTCCACCGCCGGGCTCGGATCAAAATCCCAAAGCTGGAATTTCCCCGCGTCCCAAGCGGTTTGCACCACCGTAAAAAGTCCGGCATCAACTTCATAGAGAATCGTGAGTATCGCACCGACCGCGCCGACCGTGAAAACGAAAAAGAGGATGACGTCCGTCCAAATGACGGTGGCGATGCCGCCCATGAGCGTCCAGGCGATCGACACTATGCCGATAATGCCAATAGCCCAGACCAGAAGCGGGACTCCGGTTGCGGCTTCCAGATGGCCGAGCGGCCCGTGGAGGACAAGGGCGAGAATGAGTCCTGTCAGGTAAACACGCGACGACTGGGCGAGCATACCGCCGAGCGAGAAGAGCATGGTCGTCATTCCCCGGACCCGACTTCCGAGCTGATTCCCCATGTAGTCGTACGGGCTGTAAATCTCATTTTTGTAGTACGCGGGAACGAGAACTTTGGCGACGACGATACGGGCAAGAAGGCCTCCGATCAGGCCGAGTTGCAGGTAGGTGAAATTGCCGCCCGGCCGGAAGATGACGAAGGGAACGCTCACAAATGTGATCGCGCTAATTTCCGTGGCTATGCTGGAGCCGGCCACGGCGTACCACGGCAGCTTTCGTCCGCCGAGAAAGAAGTCCTTAATATTCTGCTGTTTCCCGGCAAGAATGCCGCCGAGGATGGTCGTAATGACCAAGTAGCCAATGACAACCAGCCAGTCAATATAGGTGAAGTTGCCCGCAAGGACTCCGGCTTCCGCGAAAAACAATGGCAGGTTCACAGCCGCTTCCTTTCCTCGCGGGATGCGATCGCGATGGTGTATTCGATCACGGTCAGCCGTTTATGGACAAAACCTGATCGAACCGGGTAGGCGGAAGAGGCAGTCGGTCGAAGGGGAGGAAAGATCATAAGGGGATTGTGTGTAGCCTCCGCAGCGACGGCCTTCAAGTCAGAAAAGTCCCTCGGTCCGGCAGGCGCAGGGGCGAGATTCTACTTCGAACTCGTCCAGGAATCGAATACGATTTGCAGGTCGGCAGGGGAGGGATCATCCGCATGAACCAGAACGCGGTAGCGAAGGTGCAGGGTCGCGCCGGCCGTCATGTGAAACGATTCATCGATCCAGTAGAACGGAGTCGGTGAAAAGAAACCGTAATCCCGCGTGAACCAGGGCGTCGGTGTCCACGGATTGTCGGGATGAACAAAAATGGCGAGTCCTTCGGTGCCTTGTTCGCGCTCTCCCCGCGCGTCCATCCAGGCAGACGGCTGCCCGAAGCTGGCTTTCTCGCCTTGCTGCCCGTGCTCATTGATCAGTTTTCCGCCCGCCGTGACGGCGAGATCCGGGGCGATGCGCGCCGCGAAGAGTGAGTGGTTGGTTTTCTTGATGGTGACATCGGTTAATGCAGCCAGTGTGATTGAAAAATCGATGATTCGGCGATCAGGCGATGGCGCGCGGATCGCGATGATTCTCGAATCGAGGAATGGGGGCTCCGCGCCGGGCCGCTCCCAGCGGCATTCCTGTTGAATCAGAATTTCTGTTCCGGCCGCTTGGAGCAGTCGCACATTTTTGGATACGATCCGGCCCCGGTCGAGACCTTCTTGCCAGTAGTTGCCTCCGTTGACTTTATCACAGCCGAAAAACAGCGAGGAGTGATGCGGGTACGGATCCGACCGGCGGGTGGTCACACTTGTTTCGCTGCGCGGGCCCTGCACCGGATAAAATTGCGGATACTTCAGGTCGTCGCCGAATTGATACTCGGTAAAAAGCTGGTCGCCGACGAGCACTTGGACCCGGTCGTCAAGAAGTTCGGCTCGAAGCTCGAGCGGTTCGGCCGAAACGACAGAAAAATGCAAAAAACCAACTGCGGCGAAAAGCAGAAAAAGGGGAAAGGCAAATACGCGCATAATTTTCAAAAATGAAAAAAAATGCACAAGAAGTCTATGCGATAACGCGCGAACTCACACGAAACCGTCCGCTTTTCCTATCCTTTCGTCCCTGCTCGTCATTACCCGTGCGTGTCAGCCTGCGTCCCCTCGTGTCCGTCTTTGCCATCCATCTGAAAATGCTCAAGAAACTTTGTCCACACCGATAACAGATCGCCTGCCGCGCGGTCGGCGGGCTCGGGGCGCCACGTTGCGGTCAGCAGTCGTCGGCGCCGCTTGCCTTCGATGCCGAGCCGATGGACCGCTCCGGTGAGCCAGGCCTCGAAATCGACCGAAGCCCGGTCGTTGAAGAGAAGGTGAAACGTCGGAAAAATCCAGCGCAGCTCTCGGGCGAGCCGCAGTCGCCGCCAGGCGTTCGCGGGCAGGGGAATCGCACGTTCGCAAAGACCCGATTCCTCGAAGAGCGGAAGCGCGTCCGGCTGGCCAAGAAGAATCAGCGCCGCGTCCGGACGGGACCGACGCAGGGCCCGAAGCAGGGGCAACAGAAGCTTGGCTTCGTCGAGGCGATCGGGAAGACGGATAAGAAACGGTTCTCGTCGGGGGAGTGCTTTGCGTTTCAGGTAACGGTTCTGTTCATCGAGGAGATGGGATTTGGCGTCCAGGCAGAGGCGGGGCCGCCGGTGGAGCCGCCAGCGATTGTGTGCCCAGAGCCATCCCGGGATCAGCTCTTCGCGTTCGCGGAGGAGATTTTCCAGCCATTGGTTGGTTGCAAAGACAGCCGTGTTGCGATCCGGCGCGCTCGGGCCGGCTTCGACGCAAAGATCGATGCGCCAGAACGCCCGGCGGGCCGCGTACAGGTAAAGAATATCGGCCTCGTGACGGCTAGCGAGCATTCCGGGCAATTCGGTGACGGACGCGACGCGGTCAAAGAAGGTCAGCAACGCGCCTTTGCGCCCGCTGTTCTGGTCAAAAAACACCGCCAGCCAGCCGTTCTGGCGCAAAATCCGAATTGAACTCTGGAGCGCCCGCTTTCTGGAAAAGAGCGTGACACCAAAGCGCTGCCGCGAATTCAGAATGAACGTTTCGAGCGCCCGGTGGTCGAGCGGGCGGTAAATCGACCCGAGCGGCGGCGGGTTGGAGAGAAACAAGGGCAGGAGGCACAAACCCTCCTGCGGGCCGAGGTGAGGCGCGGCAACAAGTAGAGGCCGGTTTTGGTCGGCCCGCGATTGAAGCTGTTCGCGCGTTGCCGAATCCATCCGGAAAATCGTCTGGAGTCGCTTCTCGCTCATCGCGGGCATCGCCGCCGCGAGCAGGCCGAACTCAAACATCTGCCGGACGCTCGCGCGTGCTGTTGATTGGATCCAGCGACGGTCTTTTTCAGGAAATGCAAGTGTCAGGTTCGACAGGAGGATTCGCCGGCGTTTGCGGTCGATGAAAAAGTAAACCTCACCCGCCGCGGAGGCAGCGCACCGGATCGCGCCTTCGGGAAGGGCGGCCAAAAGACGGCTGAGGAGACGAAGCAGAACGAGGCTCACGACGACATAGACGCTGGACCGAGACCGGGCGGGGTGACGGTTCCGCGGATTGCCGGCTTAAACGGTTTCCGAAGGTTCCCAAACACTTCAATGCGCGAGCGGCCGCCGCCCGTCGTCGATCGCCTGTTTGTCATAGAGATTTCGGTAGATTGGGCTTTGCGCGTAAAGTTCTTCGTGTGTACCCGAATCCACGATACGCCCTTCGTCAAAAAGGAGAATCCGGTCGGCGTGACGAATCGTGCTGAAGCGGTGAGCGACGATCAGGACCGTTCGCCCGCGGGAAAGTTTTTCCATGGCCGCCTGGAGATGATGCTCGCTTTCGGAGTCGAGCGCGGAAGTCGGCTCGTCGAGAATGATGATCGGAGCGTTTTTGAGAAACGCCCGGGCAATCGAGATGCGCTGACGCTGGCCGCCGGACAATTGGGAACCGCGTTCGCCGACGACGGAGTCGTATTTATCGGGCAACGACTCGATAAAGTCGTGCGCGTTGGCCATGCGGGCGGCCTCGATCACCTCGTCATCCGTTGCGTCCGGGCGTCCGACTCGGATGTTGTTTGCGATGGACCCGGCAAAAAGAACGGCCTCTTGGGAGACGACGGCGATCTGCTCGCGAAGCGCGTGTTTGGAGACATCGCGGACATCGGTTCCATCGATTCGGACGGCGCCGGATCCGACTTCATAGAAGCGAGGGATCAGGTTGACAAAAGTCGACTTCCCCGCGCCGCTCGGGCCGACGAGGGCGACTGTCTCTCCCGGTTCAATCGAGACGTTGACATCGCGGAGTACGGGTGCGCCGGTGTAGCTGAACGCGACGTTCTCAAAGCGGATTTGTCCGGCCGGACGGGGGAACGGTTGCGGGTTTTCCGGTTCGGGAACGGTGTCCGGCTGGTTGAGCACATATTCGAGCCGGTCCAGTGAGGCTTCGGCCCGCCGGATATTGTTGTTCATGGCGCCGAGCTTCTTGACTGGTTCATAACCCATGTAGAGGGCGACGAGAAGGGCGGCGATGATGCCTTCGCTGATATCTTTGTCGATCGCGATGAAAACCGCGGCAACGAGGCCGAGGGCCGAGACGACCTCGATGACCGGGTTGAGGCTTTTTTGGTATTTGACCACCTTGAGGCTGACTTTCAGGAAGTGGCGGCAGCTCTCGCGGAAACGGGAAATTTCGCGTTCCTCGAGGTTGTAAGCCCGGACCTCGCGGACGGCGGAAAGATTTTCATTCAGAATGCCGTTCATCTGTCCGGCTTCGGCCTGGGCACGCTTGGCCTTGGCGAGGACACGTTTGCCGATGAAGCGAATCGGCAGGATGCAGGCGGGAACGGACGCGAGAACGATCAGAAAAAAACCGACCTCGTGCTGCTGAAAGGCGAGATAGATGAGCGTAAAACCGGCGCCGATCAGCGTCGCCGGCTGTTTGATGAGATCGTTGACGACATGAATGATCGCCGTTTGCAGTTGCGCGGTGTCGCCGATGACGCGGCTCATCAGGTCGCCGACCGTGTGTTGCGAGTAGAACGTCAGCGGCAGTTGCTGCAGTTTGCTGAACGCGTCGACCCGCATCCGTTCAAGAATGTGCATGCCGGAGTAGGCCATCAGGTAGGCGTTCAAAAAGCCGCCGACCGCCCGGAGGAGAAAAACGAGCGGAATCAGCGCGAGAACCCCGGCCAGCGCGAGGCCGCGCGGCGGACCCGGGGCGAAGCCGACTCCGGCGCCGAGTTCGCTGCCTGTGACGAGGGGAACGATGTGGCGCGTGATGAGAGGCAAGCCGAGGCTGGAGGCGGCACCGTAAAGCACGCCGAAGAGCAGGCCGAGTGCGAATGGCACCCGAACTGCCTTCATGTAGTGCAAATATGGTCGAAAACGCTTCAGCATCGTTGGTGTGACTCCGCATCATCCGGAATGAAGCGCGAGAAACAAGCAGTTTCGGGAGAGCGCTGTCGATCTCGCGAGAACCGGATGACGGTTGACTGGAAGACTTGGTGCCACACTGTCGACCTCCTCTCCGCCCGAGTCGCATCCGTGGAGACCCGGCACGGGTGGCCAGAAGCAGCAGCCCGAGTCCGCCCAAACCGGCCCATTGACGGATTTCGTGAACCGCGGCACGATCGGACCAATGCGTTTCTTCGGTTGCGTTGTTTTGCATGCAATTGGATTCGTGCTTCTTGGAGGCGTCTCCGCGTCGGCGGTCGATGCGTCGGAAGGACGCCCCCGTCCGCTTTTGCTTGCAAATTATTATACATGGTACGCGACTGGAAGCGGTCCTCACAAAACATGGACACACTGGGTACGGCACGATGTGGCGGACCGCATGAACCGGGAGGCCAGAGAATCGGGCGAATTGGTGGAGCACCTGGATCCTGCGCGGATCGCGTCGGTTTTCTGGCCGCTCGTGGGATTGTACGACAGCGACGACCGGGAGATCGTCCGTTGGCACATCCGGCTGGCAAAAGCGGCAGGCATCGACGCTTTTCTGGTCGACTGGTGGGGACCGGGTGACTGGCAGCGTGTGCCGCGCTTGACGGAATTCGCCTTTGAGGATGTCGTTTTGCCGATTGCCGAAGAGGAAGGTTTCCAGGTTGCCTTGCTCGACGAGACCGCGCAGTTCCGGCCGAACTGGAATGAGGTCAAGCAGTGGGCGGTGAAGTATCTGAGTCGCTATAAGGACAGTCCCGCCTACCTGCACATCGAAGGGAAACCGGTGTATTACCTGTACCAAGTGCCGTTCAACCCGAGTTTGACACCAGAAAGGTTTCGGGACTTGCGCGAATATGTGGAGGAGCGGACTGGGCCGGTCTATTGGATCGTCGACGCGATCAGCAATGAAGGCGGGAATTTGCGCGTTCCCGCTGAGTGGCTGGCGGTGAGTGAGATCCGGGCGTTTTCTTTTTACGGAACGTTCAGCATCTTCCGGGAATACGGGTACGACGAGCTCATCGGCCGTTATCAAAACGTGGTGCGGCAGGCCCATGAATCGAAGAAGAAGATGCTCCTGCCCGTGCATCCAGGACACGACAACCTGCGTGAAGGGAATCCGGAGCGATTCGAAATGCCGCGTCGAGACGGCGAAACGCTGCGGTCGTATCTGCGCGCCGCCAGCGATGCCGCCGCGGATTTTGTGATGGTCACAAGCTTCAACGAGTGGCCGGAGTCGACCGTTGTTGAGCCGTCATCGTCGTGGCAGGATCCGTATCAGTATCTAAAAATTCTCGCCGACTGGAAAGGCGTGACATTCGAGGCGCCTCCTCTGCCGCTTCGTTCTTACTGAGCGCACCTCGGGGATTTTTTCATCGTTTGAAACTTCGCGACTGCCTTTCGATCGGGGAGCCGCAGCCACCCTTGAATTGCGAAACTACTTCAACACCCTCGCGGACACGACAGGTTCTTCGCGAAGCCGGGCGGCGCGGGAGGCGGCGAGGAGAATGCCCCCGCCGATCGCAAGAAGGAGGACCGCGGAACCGAAAATCAGGGCGGAGACTTTTTCTTGGGCCAGCCCGATCACGAGAAGCAGCAGGGCCAGCCCGACGGTATTGATACCGATCATTCGCGCGGGAAGGAGAAAGGACTCGGGGCGGGCATTCGTTTCCGGCGCCTGATGGGCTTCCACCGCTTTCCAGCCGGGCGAGGTGGACCGGGAACGCCACTCATGAAAGGCGAGAACCGCAACCGGGAGAACCAGACCGACGAGCAGGTCAGTCATTCGGGCATTCGTTTGCGCCCATAGCGCCAGACGGGGAAGGGCCGATGCCAGGAAGCCGTTTTCGCCAAGCCCGACTTTTACGGCTAAGCTAACCGGAAAGGTGATTCCAACGGTCCACCAGACCGCTCGCGCGCCGATACGCGGCGATAACAGGCCCCAGAGCGTGGGGGCCAGCAGGGGACCGACCATCAGAGACGCGACCGTCAAGGTGATGTTCGTCGCTCCTCCGGCGTGGGGAACCAAAAGCGCAAGGGCAATGACGATCGCCCCGAGAAGCAGGGTGATCGCGCGTCCGGCCCGCGCAAGGGCGCGTTCGTCGATACCTTTCCGCCAGTGACGGAAGAAGTCCCGGGTCAGGACGCCGGAGAAGACGTTGAGCTGCGAATCGACAAGTGACGCCGTCGCCGACAGCATCGCCGCCAGCATGAGACCGAGCATCCCTGCCGGGAGCACTTCCCGGCAGGCGAGGATGTACGCTTCCTCCGGCGGAGCGTCTGGATTGATCAGGCGGTAAGCCATGGGCGGCAGCATCCAGATCACGGGACTGATGAGGTAGAGGACGCCGAAAAGCCAAGCCGATTTCCTCGCGTCACGCTCGCTTCCGACGCAGACGAATCGCTGCACAAACGCCCATTCCGCTCCGATCATAAAGACGTGAATCGCGGTCCATCCGGCCAGGAAGAACCACGTGAACTCTCCGGCTGTCGGCGCGAAAAATCCATCCGGCGCGTTTTGCAGGAACCCGCTGAGACCGCCGACTGCTTCGTGGTCGAGTGCGAGCGGAACGAGAAGAGTCACCGCGACCGCGAGCACGATGAATTGCAGCACATCGGTCATCAGGACCGCCCAGAGTCCGCCGGCAACCGTGTAGAGCACGATCACGCCGCCGAAGAGCAAAACGGACCAGGTCAGAGCGAGGTTTCCACTCTCGGGGTCGCGGAACGGAAAGCCTTCCGGGAGCGGCGCCAGCGTGCAAAGCAGCAGGGAGATCGCGTAGAGCGACACGCTTGTGCCGATCATCTTGTACACGATCCCAGCCCACGTGAAAAACCGGAGCGCGTTCTTGCCGAATCGGAGGCGGATAAACTCGGCGCCGGAAGTGACGCCAGTCGCCTTCCAGCGGGCGGCGATCCGGTATCCGACGATCAAGGCGGCAATCCCGTAACAGAGACTGATACTGATCGCGACCGCGCCGAGTCGATAAGCGATTCCGCCCCAGACGACGAAGGTTCCCGCGGAGAACATCGTCATGAATCCGCTCGTCCCCGAAACCCACCACGGCGATTGACCGCCGGCGGTGAACATGTCCTCGGATGTCTGATTCTTCCCGCTGAAGACTGCCCCGATCGCAAAGACGCCGACGATATAAACGGAGAGAACAAGGTAATCGAGCGTCGTCATAATGAACGCTGGTTCGCAATCAGCTCCTTGAAATTATGGACGATGCCGCGCGCCGCGTCGGCGACGCCAACATTTGCGCGTGCCGAGTCAATCGGCCTCTCGCCGCGCATGAGCCAGACATGTGGCTTTGTCGCGCTGAGGTCGGCAGAGACAGGATCCGCCTGACCGGGCGTTGTTTTGAAAGGAGGCGCGGTGCCGGGGCTCTCAGGAATCTCCACGGACTGTTCGGGTTGAATGTGGCACCGGCACCTCGCCGATGACGGGTTTTGCAATGAGCTTGGATGTGACAGGCATGCTCGCGACGGAGGCACCTAGTGGACGCCGATGCTGGCAAGAGCCTCTTTCTTGAAGGTGATGCCCAATCCGGGTTCGTCCGGCGCGTATAAATATCCGTCCTCGAGACGAAGCGGTTTTTCCAACAGCACATCGCCGAGCGGATTGTCGCCGATCCAATACTCGCAGGTAAGGGTGTTGGGCATTGCGCAGGCGAGGTGCGCGCTGGCGGCGAATTGAACCGCGGAACCGATGCTGAGGTGGGGCGAATAGGCAGCCCCGAGAATATCGGCGACTTCGGCGATGCGCCGGCATTCGGTGATGCCGCCAGCGCGGCAAACATCCGGTTGCACGATTCCGAGCCCGCCGGCCCGCAGGTATTCGGCCGCTTCGTAACGGTTCATCAGCGTATCGCTGGCGATCGGCAGGTCGAGGGCCTGGGCGAGCAAGCGGTATCCTTCCATGTCTTCGGCGGGGATGGGCAGTTCGAAAAAACCGACTTTCAACTCTTCCAGCGCCCGGCCGAGCCGCAAGGCCTGCGCGCGATCGTAGACCCCCGCCGCGTCCGCATGAATAATGAAGTCGTCGCCGACGCCTTCGCGAACCGCCCGCACGGAACGAATATCACCTTCGATTCCTTGGCCGAGCGCCATTTTTACGCCTTTGAAACCGCGTTCACGCAGCGCGCGGGCTTCTTCGGCCAGCGCGTGGAGCTGTTCCGCGGACGCGTTGACGTCGAGCGCGGGAATGCCGGAGGCGTAGACTTGGACCGCCGGTCGGAAACTGCCGCCGAGGAGCTGACAGATCGGCATCGCGGCCGCTTGTCCCCGGATATCCCACAGAGCGATGTCGACGCCGGCAATTGCCTCCAGGTAAAATCCGGCGCGATGGCCGCGGACGCGCATCCCGGCAAACATGGTTTCCCATAGCACCAGAACGTCGCGCGGATCTTTCCCGATCAGGAGATCGCGCAGCAGCAGATCGATGATCTGTTTGGTTGCCTGGGGGGCTACCGGCGCCTTCGCTTCTCCCCATCCCGTGATTCCTTCATCGGTGTCAATCCGGACGAGCACGGTGTCGATGGTGCTGGAATAGACCGGGCGCCGCCGCTGGACAGGCGGGTACTCGCTTGACAGCTCCACGCGGCGTTCGCGGGAATCGTCGCGGTTCGCCCAGGCGCGGCTGCCCCAGTAGGGGCGCGTATCGAGACGTTCCGCCTGGACGGCGAAGGTGGCTACTTCGGTGATTTTCATGCTGTTGTTCGAGGGTTGGAAAGCGATGGCGACCGTTCGGCCTCCATTTCGCGGCAGAGGAGGAGCAGCAAAGGACCCTGTCCCCACGGAAAGACGCCGAAGGGACGGGTGCGGTACATGGCGATCGACGCGACTGGCGTGGCGTCCGTGACGAGTTGAAGCGTCCCCGATTCGTCGATCTGTGACAGCACCGCGGCCCGCGCGCTTTCGGTCATTTTCTTGAAGTCAGCCGTATCAAAAAGCTTTTGATCGGATGCAAAACGGAGGGCGAACGCGACCATGGCGGCGAGCGTCGACTCGAGCGGGCTGTCCGGATCGAGAAGAAGGGTGTGCCACAGTCCGTTCGGATCTTGCGTATTTAATAAACCAATACATAGACGCTGAAGGATCGCCGTCAGCTCGGGGCGAGCGGGGAAATCATGCGGAAGGAAGGCGAGCGTTTCGGTCAGCCCCATCAGCGCCCATCCGTTTCCGCGAGCCCAAAGCTGGCCGTTGATTCCGCACGCCTCTTCGTGTCCATGATAAAAAAGGCCGGTGTCGCGGTCCTGGAGGAGTCGTGCATAGGCGAGCAGCTCATCGGCCGCCTGATGAAAATAACGGTTTTCTCCCGTAACGGCTCCGAGGCGTGCGAGGAACGGGGCCTCGGCATCGATGCAGTCAACCCAGATTTGACGGCGCCAGCCGGCAAGATCCGGGCGGTGCATGCGCGCGCCATGCCGGTTTTGGGGGAATGAGGCATGGAGTTCCGCGAGGGAACGCGCTGCCTGGAGAAAAATCTCCTCGCCCGTATTCTGGTAGGCGATGAGCAATTCCGCGCCCGGCGCGACATGTTCGTCGGGTGATTTGCCGGCGCCGCGTCCCGCGTAAGTGCGAAGGAGCGCATAGACAAAACCGCGCCATTCCGGATTTCCTGTTGCCGCGGACGCCGCGAGCAGGCCGCGGAGCGCAACGGCTTCGCCAAACGCCCACATCCGGAACGGCCAGCGCATGGTCACAGCCGCGACTCGTTCGATCAGCTCGCGTGTTTGGATATTGGGCGGGGCAGGAATTGACATCGTTATCAGGCGATTGTGCGGGAAAGTTGCGACTACCGGCGGGCGAGGTGGGCGCCGCCATCGATAAAGTGGGTGCCCCCGGTGACGAAGCCGGCTTCGTCAGACGCGAGAAACAGGGCGAACGCGGCGATTTCGTCCGGGGTGGCGAGACGCCCGAGCGGGTGGCGCTTGATGTTCGCCTCCCGTGCCGCGGCCGGATCGGGGGCGCGTTTGAAGGCGAGCTGGAGCATGGATGTATCCACGGAAGCCGGACAGAGGCTGTTGACACGGATGAGGTCCGGCGCCAGCTCGATCGCCAATGTTCGCGCGAGGGCAAGAACGGCGCCCTTCGAGGCGCTGTAGGCGGCGAGGCCGGGAGCGCCGATCACTCCGTTGATCGAGGAGACGAAAACGATGGATCCGCCGCCGCGGGATCGCATGTGCGGAATGACGGCGCGGGCGAAGAGGAAAGCGCCGCGTGTATTGACGGCGTGGACGCGGTCCCATTCTTCGAGGCTGCACTCCTCGGTGCGCGTGAACGAAGCAATCCCGGCGGCATGAAGCAGAATATCGATTCCGCCGAGTCGCGAGACAGCCGCTTCGACGGCGCGGGCAACATCGGATTCAACGGAAACATCCGCGGCGACAGTTTCGACGCGCGAATCGGGGCTTGCCGCCGCGATTTCGCGCAGAGCGGTTTCGTCAATGTCGGTTGCGAGCACGTTTGCTCCCTCGCTGGCGAAGAGCCGGACAGCGGCCGCGCCGATGCCGCCGGCCGCGCCGGTGATGACGGCTGCCTTGCCCTGTAAACGGTTCATGGGATGAGGGAAGCGAGCACGACTTTCTGAAGAAAGAGCCTTATTATCAAGTCGTCGAGGCTTCAGTCAGAAATCTAAAATGTAAAGCTAAAAATTTCAGATGTCAGTTGGTGGCCGAAAAAAAGATCGGAGTCTCGTCAATTTCACGTCGCTGGGGAAAAGTAAAAAAAGCGCTTGTCAGGGTGGGGAAGGAGTGGGTAATTTGAAATCTAACATCTAAAGCAAAAAATTTCAGATTCCAGATAGAAGAAAGCTTTCGGTGGATTTCGCTTCATGAAACCCCTTCTCACAGCGTTAAAGCGCGAGCGCGCGAGTGACTCCGTTTACCAGACCTTGCGCGAGTGTATATTGTCCCAACAGTTTCAGCCGGGAGAGCGGCTCCATGTGAAGGAGCTGGCGGCGACGCTCGGTGTCAGTCTGACTCCGGTCAAGGATGCGATCAACCGCCTGGCGATCGAAGGGCTTGTGGCGATCAATCCGCGAAGCGGGACGTATGTGACCGAAATATCGTCCCGGGACTTGGCGGAAACCTTTGAATTGCGCGTGGCTCTCGAATGTCTGGCCGCCGAATTGTGTGTCGAGCGCATTGAGGAGGGAGAACTCGCGGATCTGGAAAAACTGGTCCAGGCTTTGAACACGACGGTCAGGACCGACCGGGAACGCAAACTGCACGAGGAGCGCAACCATGAGTTTCACAAGCAAATCGTCCGGATCGCCGGGAATCGCAGGCTGATGGACATGTACAACAGCCTGAATGCTCATATTCAAATCGCCCGGGTTCATTACAGCCGTGAAGGCTGGGAACAGCGGATCGAGCAGGAGCGCGCCGAGCATAACGAAATTTTTAAGGCCCTGAAGCGACGGGATGCGGCCCGCCTTGTGCGGCTCCTGCGGACGCATATCGAACGAGCGGCCGACTCGCTGATTCGCGACCTGGAGCGGACGGGCACCAGCACGCATGATCCGGCGAGCGCGGAGGCGGCCGCCATGGAGGTAAAGGCAGGGATATGATCGAGACTCGTTTCCGCGGGGTTTTTCCCATTGTCAATACGCCGTTCCGGGACGACGGTGCGGTTGATTTTGACAGCCAGCGGAGGCTTGTGCGCTTTTTACTCGATGCGGGTGTGCACGGGCTCGGGCTTTTCGGAAACGCGAGCGAGGGCTATGCGCTGTCGGCCCAGGAGCGCGCGGAGCTGACACGAGTCATCCTTGAGGAGGTGGAGGGCCGCGTTCCGGTCATCGTCAGCACCGGCCATACGGGAACGGACATTGCTGTTGCTTTGAGCGTGGAGGCGGAGGCGGCGGGCGCAGATGCGCTGATGGTTTTGCCACCGCACTATATGAAGCCGGACGCCGAAGGCATCTTTGCGTATTACCGGGCGATCTCGGAGGCGGTCCGGATTCCGATTATGATTCAGGACGCGCCGCTGATGACTCAGATCAGCATGCCGCCGGCGCTCTTGGCGCGGATGGCGCAGGAACTGGAGAACGTCGTTCTGGCCAAGGTCGAAGCGCCCCCGACAGCCATGAAGGTCACCTCCGTCCGGGCCGCCGCCGGCGATTCGCTGATCCTTTTCGGCGGGTTGAACGGTCAGTTCTTTCCGGAGGAACTCGATCGCGGTGCGGTGGGAACGATGCCGGGCAGCGACCTGGTCGACATCTTCCTTAAAATCTGGAACCATCACCAAGCTGGCGAAAGGAAAGAAGCTTATCGGGAATTTACCCGTGCGCTGCCTTTAATCCGCTACGAACTTCAACCGGGGCTTGGCGTCTCGGTCATGAAAAACAACCTTCACGACGCGGGCATCATCGCAAGCGCCCGCGTCCGTCATCCGACGCGATCGCTCGACCCAGCCGGCCTGCGGGAGGTTCAGTTCCTGCGGGAGGGGCTCGACCTCTTCGCCTTCCGGTGGGGCGGGAGCAGGTTGGTGAAGCGCGCTGTCGAGATCTGACCGCCGATCAAACCAGCGGAAACCACTCTGGACCCATGTTTCGATTAAACTGAAATTTTTAATATTACCCGCCCCGTCATGAATGAGAAATCTGCTACCCTGCACGTCTGCCGCCGCGCGTTCACCCTGATTGAACTGCTTACCGTCATCGCCATCATCGGCATCCTCGCCGCAATCCTCATTCCCGTTGTCAGTCGCGTGCGCGAGCAGGCAAAACGAGCATCGTGCGCGACACACCTGCGTCAGTGGGGCTATGCGCACAATCTTTATCGGGACGACAACGGCGGCCGCTACATGGACAGCATGGGCAGCAATCCGCCATACCCTCATTGGCTCTCTGCCATCCAGCGCGACGATCTGCTCGGCTACGACGTCGATTGGGCCATGTTTTTCTGTCCGGCCAACAACGACTGGATGGTGACGCACATGACGGAGGCAAACCGCACTTCCGAAGGCGGTTCCATCGTATTCGGCTATGCGTACTGGCCGGGGCAGACCACGAGTTCTCTGCCGTTCAGCGCGTTGAATGATCCGCTCGAATACGATCTGTTGATGGTCGACCTCGTCAGCGATCATCCCTCGCGCGGGCTGAACGCCAGTCATGGCGACGGCTCCGGGTCCGTTGCCGGCGCTAACCACCTCCGCTCCGACGGCAGTGTCGAGTGGGTGCCGGCCGCGGAGTTTGATCCGGGCGGTTACAGCGTCGGCAGCAACACCTGGTATTTCAAAAACCCCTTTCCGATGCCCTCGCAGGGCGGGCGAAGATAGCGCCCTTCTTCGTTTCGCGTCCGCGGGTTGTTTCTCTCCAATCAGAACCCTCCAAAAACCATGATATACGCAAGTACCGCTCGACTCCTTATTCTTGTGCTGTTCGCGGTCCAGTTGTCGACCGCCGCGTTTCTTCGCGCCCAAAATGCCTTTCCGTTCACAACCGATTTTTCCGACGGCGCGTTTCCGGAGCAGGCAGGTCCGTGGACGTGGAATGACTCCCGGAAAATTCTCGAACTGAGACAGCCGTCCGGGTCTGGTGTCGTCGTCGCCCGAACAGCGACAGAAGTGACGGGAGTCTCTGGAAATTCTTTCGTGATCTCGAGCTGGATGACGGTCGTCGACGTGCAAGGGAGCGGAACGGCGATCACCGCCGGGTTCGGCGCTTTTGCGAACAACAGCGCGTTCAGCGGCACGTATTATCTGGCGGACTGGACCGTGCGCGGCTCTGGCGCCGGCAATGTCAGAATTCTTTCGCTTGGCGGCGCGGGCGGAGGGTTTGCCGCGGTGAATGGGAACGCCGGCGTTCCGGAACCAGGGGAAACGTATGAACTTCGGCTCACGGGAACGTATGACGGCGCCACGCTCAGCTTGGAGTTTCGCGTTTTTGACGCTTCGGGGAGCCCGGTCGGTACCGCGGCAACGGCCGTCGACACGGCGCCGCTGACCGGCACCTACTTCGGTTACAGGAACCGGACGGCGCATGCGTCCCACCTGCTCGAGCTCGATTATCACGCGTTCGGGGTATCGACAGAACCCTTGCCTTACCCGGACACCGCTCCGCTGCCGCACTATCTTTCTTTCGACGATATCACACCGCCGCCCGGTACACACAGGCATCCAGCCGCGGCCGGATTGTCGCTGACGGTCAGCACCGATGAATCGCGCACGCTCGCGGCCGAGGATATTGAAGTGTACATCGACGGCGTTCTCGTGCCGCCGGAAGAGTTGACAGTTGCGGGCGCGTCCCCCTCGTATCAGGTTTCTTATGGCGGCTTGCAATCGAATCGGCTGTACAAAGTGCGCGTGGTCGCCAGCGACAACGCGACGAGCGGGGAAGTGGCCTGGACGTTCGACACCTTCGACGGGAGCTTGGCGGCCGGCACGCTCGATGACGTGGAATTGAACATGTCGTCTGACGATGCGCTTCATGGCATCATCGGCAGCGGTAACTTTGCTCCGGTGGAGGGATCGCTTGTGGCGCTGACGGATGCATCGAGTGCGACGGCGCCCGCGACGAATGTCATCCCGGGGCCGGACAACGAGATCGTCGAAATTGTCTGGGATTTGGGCGACCCGAACAATGCACAGCACCGCTCCCTCGACCGTATTGACATTTGGATAACCGGCGCTGATCCGTGGCGAACCGGATACGATGGCGAGTTCGCCGTGTCGACCGACGGAATTCATTTTACGGTGATCGAAGGATCGCGTTTTGCGACGCCGTTGACCTACACCGGCGCTCCGGTTCCTGGCATACCGGCGACGGATACCGGAACCGGAACGGGGAACTATAACCTCGTCCGACTCGTGTTTCCGGCCGGCGCCGTCAGCGATTTTCGCTACTTGAAGTTTATTTCCCGCGGTTTTGACAACCTCGGTGAATTCACGGAAGAAGGGGCGATGCTGCTCCGCCAGCCGCGCTTCGTTGAAGTCGACGCGTTTGTGACCGAGAGCGGTCCGGTGATTGCGAACCTGACCCCGCTGCACGACGCCTTCTTTTATCCTGCCGAGGATGGTTTGCGCTTCCAGGTAAGTACCGAAGAACCCAATACGCTTTCGACGGAGGACATCGAACTGTACCTGAACGGAGAGCTTATTTCTCATCAAAGTTTGACCATCACCGGTTCGTCGCCCGCGTATGAAGTCTTTTTCGACGGGCTCGAACCGAACGAGTTTTACGCGGTGACGGTCATCGCTCGCGATAACGAGCGCCAGACGACGCATCATTGGTCGTTCGATACCTTGAACGAAGACGCGGTCGTCGTCATCGAGGCGGAAGATTACAACTTCGCGGCCGGTATGCTGTGCGATGGTGACTCTGGCGCTGTATCGGGGACGCCGGGCGGAGGATCCTATATTGACCGACCGACTCCTTCGACTTTCACGAACGGCAGCTACTTCAATCAGGCGACCGGCTATGTCGACCGTGTCGGCGAGCCCGGTGTTGACTTTTTCAGCAAGTCGGAGACGAAAGCGACGCTGGAAACCAATATGTATCGCTGGTGCGATGTTGTCGGGACATTTTTCAGCGGAGATCTGCCGCCTCGCCCGAAATATGACGAAGCCAGCCTGAATGCCGGCGTCACGATTCCGGATTACGACCTGCACCTGGTAGAAACCGGTGAGTGGTTTAATTACACCCGGAATTTCCCGGAGGGACAGTATCAAGTGTTTCTGCGGGCGGCCGCAACCGGAGCTCCGGTGATTCTCCTTGAACGCGTCACAAGCGATCCCACCCAGCCCAATCAGCAAACGGAGGTCCTTGGCGAATTCCGTCCTGAAGGGAACGGCGTTTACCAATTCACACGGCTGACCGGCCCGGACGGACTCGATCAGGAGGTCAGGGTCGCGCTTTCCGGCGAAGAGACTGTCCGGCTTCGCGCGGTGAGCGCCAACAATTTTAATAATGATATTCAGATCAATTTCTTTATGTTTATTCCGGTGGATGAAACGCTGCCGACGGTGGTCTCCACCACACCAGTTCATCACTCAGGCAACGTGGATCGGAACGTGACGATTGAGGCCGAGGTTGTGAACGGCACGGTGGCGCTCGACGTTTTGAGTCTGCGCCTGTTCGTCAATGAGGACGAGGTTTCGGCGATCACGGCGGCGACTGGAAACGGCGCCACCATTTATTTTACGCCTGGCAATCTTCCGGCGGGAATCAACCGTGCTCGGGTCGAGTATTTTGATTCGGAAGGAAGCGGGCCGTACAGTGTCGCATGGAGCTTCAGTGTTCTCCCTGGAAATCTCCAGCGGTTCTTCGCGCTCGAATTCGACGGGATTGACGACTTTGTGAGTTTTAGCCATGCCGGGGGAACGTTCGGCGATTTTACCATCTCGGCCTGGTACAAGATACTGGATCAGGAAGAGCAGCAGGTGCTTTTCCGAATGACCAATCAGGAGTCGCTTACCCGGACGATCGAGATGCGCGAGCTCGACGGCATCATCACCGCTGGAATTCGCGTCGTTTCAGGTGGCGATCTTCATACGGTTTCGACCTCGGATTTTGAATACGGCGAATGGGTTCACATCGCCCTCGTTCGAGACGCCGATCAGCTTCTGCTGTACCTCAACGGGGAACTCAAGTCGTCTCTGACTGTGCCGACGACGGAGATCGTGGTGATGCGCCGGTCGTTTATTGGCGCTGATCCGTACCCGTGGGCGCAGCTGGGAGCGCAATTCTTCCGCGGCGCTGTCGATGAGTTCCAGATATGGCACGTCGCGAAAACCCAGCAGGAGATCAGCGAGTCGATGTTCGAGCCGCTGCACGATCTGCTGAATCCTGCTGACGGGCTGCACCTGCGATTTGGATTTAATGAAGGCGGCGGGGCGGTCGCGACAGACTTTTCATCCGGCAACGGATTTTTAGGGGAACTCTGGGGAGGAACCTGGATCGACAGCGAGATCTTCGAGTCCGCGGTTCTTCCGGTCCTTGCGATCTCCCGGGACGGTGCCGGAGTTATTCTCAATTGGGAAGGTGCCGAAGCGATTCTTGAAAGCGCGCCTGAAGTCACGGGCCCGTGGACGGTTGTCGACGGGGCGGCGAGCCCATATTCCGTGGACACAACGGAGGTCAGCCGGCAGTTCTTTCGTTTAAGCATCGAGTGATGGGAAAGAGAACTGCATCCGCGTGGGTGCGCGCAGCCAGGCCGGATTTCGTGAAGTCGGCCGCGTGCGCGCCGCCTTCCGCCAAGGCATGGAACGTGCCGTTTGCGTATACCTCGCGGCGGCACGTTGTCCGATTGCCCGAGGAAGTGCAGGAAAGGATAGACCCATGAGGGAAATGGCAAAACTCATCGGCTGGGCTTCTTGGTCGATCGCGTTGATCGCTGGGGCAGCTGCGGTGGCGGAAGGAGCGCCGGCTAACCCGGAGCGGGCCGCTGCCGTGCTTGCGCGAATCGACCTCGACCGGCCCGGTTTGGAAAAGGTCCGTCAGGCGGTTGCGGCGGGGGACGAAAGGGCGGCAATCACGCAACTGCTCCAGTATTATCGGACGCGTGAGATGGACTATCATTTCGACCCGTCGACGGCGATTCGCGACCTGCCCGGAATCGATGCCGACCTCCATGATCCGATGAAGGTGCCGAGTGTCCGCTGCATGCCCGTCGGGGTGCATGATACGACGACTCCGGCCGATGCGTTGGCCCGTCGGCTGACCTTTCTTGGAGAGACGGTCGAGTTTGGCGACAGAGTCGACTGGAAACATCAGCTCCACGACCGTGAGTGGAATTTTATGCTCAACCGCCACACGTATTTTCTGACGCTGGTGGAGGCGTATCGACGGTTTGGTGACGAACGTTACATGGCGGAGTTCGCCGAACGGTTTCTGGAATGGGATCAGCAGGTGGCGCCTGGCTATCCGCGGCGTCTCGAAGCCGGCATTCGGATGCGGCACTGGACGTGGCTTTTTCCGGTGGCGGTTACATCGCGCCATTTTGACGAGCAGGTTCTGACGGTTTTTTTGGATACCATGCACGCGACTTGCGAGTGGCTGAACGCGCGCGGTTCAGCTGGATACGGCGACAGCAATCAGGGTGCCATGGCGGCGGTCAGTGTCTTGCAGGCGGCGACGTATTTTCCGGAGTTTCGAGATGCGGGCGAATGGGCTCGCGTGACGGTGGAAACGATGCGAAACCACATCTTTGAATCCACGTACGCCGACGGTGTTTATCGCGGCCGAAGCCCCACCTATCACAACGTGACCTTGCGGGAGGAGAATTGGTTTTACCAGCTCATGAAGCGGGCGGGGGCGCCGGTTGCGGAGGAGTTTGTGGAGCGCTTGAACGGCATGTTTGATTTCGCGGCGGCGTTTACTCAGCCGAATCTGACGATTCCGCAGTTCGGCCACACGGATCGGGATTTTATGGAGGACCGTCTGCTGCGCTGGGGGCGACAGGCGGATCGGCCGGACCATGTGTATCTGGCGACGGAGGGAAAGGAAGGCGCGCCGCCGGCCTGGACGAGCCGGATTTTTCCGGAAGGAAAATTCGCGCTGCTGCGAAGTCCATGGACCGACGGTCGTGATGCGCATTGGTCGATGATGGATTACGGACCGCGCGGACGGGGCGCCGACCGCGCGCTCGCGGTCGAGCTGTATGCGGACGGACAGCCGCTGATCGTTGCGCCGGGACGCTACACCTACGACGCTGGCGGGCGCGACGCTTTTCTTCAGACGCGTTTCCAGAACACGGTTTCGATCAACGGCGGGAACATGGTGCGGAATGTTGAACCGGTGCTCGCGCGCTCGCAAATCGAAGGAGAGCTCAAGTATCTCCATGCCTGGCACGATGGATACAGTCACTTGCTCCCAGACGGCGTGGACGGGTCGATCATACATGAACGGCAGTTGCTGATGGTCCGGGACGAATACTGGATTGTCGCTGACCTTGTGCGAGCGCCGGAGGTCATGCGGGAGTCGCTGGTGATCGAGCAAAACTGGCGATTTCTGCCAACGGAGCCGCAGCGGCTGACAAAGTTTCCGGGCGCGTTTGCGACCGATTACGGAACGGCGGAGATCGCGGTTATTCCGCTCGGTGGCGAGGCGGAGCCACTTGTCGAGGAAGGATGGTATTCGCCGAAATACGGGTCCAAGTATCCGGCGCCTCGTCTCGTGTATCGCGTCGGGAACGGGCCGCCTTGGTTTATGGTGACTCTACTCGCACCGTTTGGAGGGGATGAACCTCTGCTGCTTTCGGTCGAACGTTCGGTGGACGAAACCTCGCTCAAGGCCACACTGGTTTGGCGGGATGGCTGGAAGGATGATGTGTATCTTTCATTCGGTTCGATTGCGGGAAGAGGTGAAACGGACTGGCATGGACAACAGACAAAGGCGGCTGTCGGTAGCGCAAATGGGGACTAGAAACGGGTTTCGAACACCGTGGATTATCGCTTTGGTTGCGGGATTGATTGGAACGGGGACTGGGACCGGCGAGACGATCGCCTACTGGCGTTTCGAGGAAGGGCTCGCGGGCGATGACATCCGCGCGGCCTTCAATTCGGTCATCGACCATTCCGGGCACGGAAATCATTTGCGGCCGTTTTTTCCGGTGCATGCGCCGGCTTACATGACCGACACGCCGTTTGATTACCTTCCTGGTTCGGGCGAGGTAAATCGGTTGGCGGCGAGTTTTACACCCGAGCGATCGCTGTTCACTTGGCATCGTCCCGAGGAGAATGATCCGAAGCCGATCGATGACCAGCCGCTTGAGGAGTGGACTGTGGAGGTGTCGTTTCTTTTGTATCCGTCAAATGGCGACCAAGTGCTCCTTTCCAAGACCGGCAACATTTTTTCGCTGCATCCGGTCTGGATTTGGTTCCGCAAGAGCGGAGAATCGGGACGTTTGGAAGTCGGGGTCGTTGATGGCTCAGGGACGCCGAGGACGGTCACAAGTCAGGCCCCGCTTGAGGAAGGTCAATGGTACAGCGCGGTGGCGACTGGATCCGCGACGGAGCTGGTGCTCTGGCTGCAAGGACCGGGCAGTTCTGGGTTTGTAAAGGAGGGATCCGCAGCGCTCGACGGAGCGTTTTACAACGGAGCTGGCGGCTCTGGAGAACGCGGCACTTGGCGGCTGGGTGCCGCCTCGGACGGGTGGGAGACGAATCAGTATTTTGCGGGGGCGCTCGATGAAGTTCGCGTTTCCGACCGGGTGCTCCAACCGGAGGAGTTTCTCGCTTCGCCGGCAACCCGTCCTGATAGTTTGCGCGTGGAGGCAAGGCTGGTTCCGCGAGTGGACGCGGAAGGGACGCCGGTCGTGCTCGCGCTCGATACCAATCCGCCGGCGGATTGGGAGGATCTGGGCTTGGAAGCCTCGACCAACCTGCGCGATTGGGCGGCCGTTGCTTTTTCGGTCGAACACCCCGGCGAGGTACCTGGACGGGTTCGTCTTGTCAGTACGATTGCGCTCAAAGATCGGGAAGCCTCGTTTCTTCGCGCGCGCGTCGATACGGCGCGGGTGCAGGGCGAGGCAGGCAATCCGATCTTTGACGGCGCGGATCCGGACGTGCTCTGGTGGGGCGGCCGGTTCTGGGTGTATCCGACCCGCGGGGCGCAGCGGTTTATCGTTTTTTCGTCGGAGGATCTCGTCCGGTGGCGCATGCACGGTCCGGTGCTGCGGCTCGCGGATGTTCCTTGGATCGAAACGGAGAGGGAAGGACGCACATCGCACGCGTGGGCGCCGGGCGTGTTGGAGAAGGATGGGCGGTTTTATCTGTATTATTCGGTTGGTCCTAAGCCGTCGCACATTGGCGTCGCGGTTGCGGACGCGCCGTACGGGCCGTTCGTCGATTCCGGGCAACCGCTGCTGGCGGACGGGGGAGATCCCGGTTTTGAGGCGATTGATGCAGCGGTCTTCGAGGACCCGGCGACTGGAAAGGTTTGGCTGTATGCGGGCGGCAGTGCAGGGTCGACGCTTCGGTTGTTCGAGCTGAATGACGACTTGGTTTCGTTTGCGCGGGAGATTTCGGTGGCGACGCCGCCGAGTTTCACGGAAGGCGCTTACATGCATTTCAGGAACGGGACTTATTATCTATCGTACAGTCATGGTTCTTGGCACGACCATACCTATTCGGTGCATTATGCGACGGCTTCGTCACCGGCTGGACCGTGGCAGTATCGGGGAAAGATTCTCGGCAGCGACGCGACCCACAAGGGGCCAGGGCATCACTCCATCGTGCGCCTGCCGGGAACGGACGAGTGGTATATCTTTTATCACCGGTGGAATAATCGGCCTGGGCTTGGACCGTATAGCGGTTCGCGGTCGGTGGCGATTGAGAGACTTAGCTATCAGACGGACGGGCGGATCGCGCCGGTGACGATGACGGACGCGGGTCCCGGGCCGACAGGCGGGATAGTGGATTGATATTTGGATGCAGCCGGGGCAGCGGCGGCGGGTTGAGTTTTTGGATTCGGGCGGTGCTTTCGCATTGACTCAGTCGACCCGGGGGTTAGGTACGGAAAGCACCCATGGCTGAAAAAATCGCATTCCCCGAAGTCGGCGGCCGCATACCTTTTGAGGGTCCGGAGTCGAAGAACCCGCTCGCCTTTAAACATTACAATCCCGACGAGATTGTGGATGGCAAACCGATGAAGGACCACTTGCGGTTCTCCGTCGTTTACTGGCACACCTTCCGTAATCCGCTGGCCGATCCGTTTGGTCCTGGAACGGCGATCCGGCCGTGGGATGACGGATCGGATTCGATCGAGAATGCGCAGCGTCGGGTGCGCGCCGCGTTTGAATTTATCGAAAAACTCGGTGCGCCGTTTTACTGTTTTCATGACCGTGATGTCGCCCCGGAGGGTAAGAGTTTGCGGGAAACGAACGACAACCTCGATCAGGTCGTGAAGGTGCTGAAGGAAGAGCAGGAGCGAACCGGCATTCACCTGCTTTGGGGAACGGCGTCGCTCTTTGCGAATCCGCGTTACGTCCATGGCGCCGCGACCAGTTGCAATGCGGACGTTTTTGCGTTCGCCGCCGCGCAGGTGAAGAAGGCAATGGAGGTGACGCATGAACTCGGCGGTTTGGGATATACGTTTTGGGGCGGCCGTGAAGGCTACTCAACGCTATTGAACACCGATTTGAAACGGGAGCGCGACAACCTCGGACGTTTTTTGCATATGGCGGTCGAGTACAAAAAAGAGATCGGCTTCACGGGGCAGTTTTATATAGAGCCGAAGCCGATGGAGCCAACGACGCATCAGTACGATTCCGATGCCGAAGCCTGCTTGAATTTCCTTCGGGAATACGACCTCCTCGAGCATTTTAAACTGAACCTTGAAACCAATCACGCGACGCTCGCCGGGCACACAATCTACCATGAAATGGAAGTGGCCGGGGCGGCGGGTGCGCTGGGTTCGGTCGACGCCAACACCGGTGACACGCTGATCGGTTGGGACACCGATCAATTCCCGACCGATATTTACATGACGACCCGGATGATGCTGGCTCTCCTGAAATTCGGAGGCTTTACGACTGGCGGTCTGAATTTTGACGCGAAGGTGCGCCGGGAAAGTTTTGAGCCGATCGATCTTTTTTACGCGCACATCGGGGGGATGGACGCGTTCGCCCGCGGGTTGAAGATCGCTGCTTCCATTCGCGCGGATGGCAGGCTGGACGACTTTGTTCGGGATCGTTACTCATCGTGGAACAGCGGGATCGGCCGTCGAATCGAGGAAGGACAAGCGACGTTTGGCGAACTCGAAGCGTATATCCTCGAAAAGGGAGAGGCGGCGCCGAGTGGGAGCGGTCGCCAGGAATTGCTCGAAAATTTGCTGAACGAGCATATCCGCTAGCAGGCATCGCCGAGCGGATGCGGCCGGCGCCAGAGCGGCCCGGCCGCGTTACCGCATTATGGGCGTTCCACCCGCAGGCGGGTGAATTGCCGATCCTGGTCGAAGGGGAGGGCGGCTTCGACGATGCGCAGCTCCGGATTGGCCGGGTCCGGAGATTCGCTGAGAAAGGCGGGATTGGACGGCGGTTCGCCGCTTGAGGAGGTGACGATTGCGCTCCAATTTTGGAGGTCGGATGAAACCTCCAGAATATAGTTCAGGTCGGCCGCGCGCGGGTCGCGTCGGAAACGGATCGTGGCAGTCGGCGGACCGAGCGCGAGCGCCAGATCGTTCGGGTCGGCATCGGAAATCGCGGGATTCCGATCCCAAGCGTATTCCAGGAGTGCGGGAATCCCGTCCCCGTCGGCATCGTCCTCGGGATCGATGTATTGTCCGATCTGAAAATGCTCCCGCTCCCAAATTTGCCTGCGTGACAACGCACTGGTTGCCAAATAGTGAATGGTGAGCGCCGGCCGGGCGCCGCTGTTGCCGCTTTCGCTCGAGTGGATGCGTTTGGCTGAGGGGGTGGCTTCATTGCCGAGCAAGATCCAGCCGTGATTCTGGTCCGGATTGTCGAGCCACTGTTGAACATCATCAGCGAGCTGCGGCGACGTCCACTGGTATTGTCCCAGCGCGCCTACCGCCGTGGTTGCGCTCGCCGAGGAGACGAAATCGCCGCCGGCCGCGGACCAGGCGTCGCCAGGATGAAATGCGTTGGACCACGTTGCATCGCCGGTTTGTGCGGGCCCTCCCGTTCCTGTTCCGAAAGAACCGGCCTCACCCCAGTCGCGAAGCAGACGGTGGAGGGAGAAGTCGAAGCTGCCTGTCGTTGTCATGTTGACGGTTAGCGAAAGCGTCGCGTCGATTATTTGCGATCCAGCTGGAACTTCATCGAGATCGAACTGGAGCAGGGCGCGGCGAACGCCGTCGCCCGACTGGATCCTTCCGGCAAAGAGGTCGCCGGCGCCATTCGAGTTATTGGGAAAGTCGGAATAGATCGAGTTGTCGCGGGACGGGACGAGCGTGATTTCGACCGGTTCCGCTTGTGCGACAATCTTGAACAGCTGCCCGGCCGGTTCGCCGGTATCGGGATGAGGGGCCGACGGACCCAGAGACATTTTTGTGCCGACGTAGATTTCCCCCTGTTCGTCCACACCAAAGCAAGGAATAAACCGCCCAATGGGATTACCGCCTTCGATTTCAAGTATCGATAGATCGAATACGCCTGGTGCTGATTCTTCGAGTCCAAGAAGGGTTCCGTTCGGTGCCCCGAAGCTGGTGGACCAGTCGCCGAAAATATATTTCCCTTGAAGTTCGGGAATGGCTGTACCGCGATAGACGTACCCGCCTGTCACGCTGATACCGATCTCTGGCAGCCCGCTGTCCCCGGATTGACCGTTTCGGGAATAGGATGCGATCGGTTCCTCATACGGTCCGCTGGACGGAGCCGTCGGATCGAAATCCGAGAAACCTTCAAATGCGCGCCAGCCGTAGTTTCCGCCGGGGATGATCAGATTAATTTCTTCGAAGCGGCCCTGCCCGACGTCGGCGAGAAACAGGCGCTGCGGTTCGCCGGGAGGCTTGTCGAAAGAAAAACGCCACGGGTTGCGGAGACCGTACGCGAAGATTTCCTCGCGCTCTCCGCCGGGCGAATTGACGAATGGATTGCCGGGAGGAATCCCATACTGGCCGCCGGGTCCGTTCGTGCCCAACGGCTGGATGCGCAGGACCTTTCCGAGAAGTCGGGTCAGGTCCTGCGCGTTTCCCAGTACGCCGGAAGGTTGGGAGGAGTCACCGCCTGTGTGGCCCGCGTTGTTGTCATTGGCACTGCCTCCGTCGCCTGTGGAAATGTAGAGAAGGCCGTCGTCGGGGCCGAATGCGAGTTGTCCGCCGTTGTGATTAAACTGGGGCTGATTGAAGGTGAGCAAAACACGTTCGCTCGACGGATCCGCCTGGTTAGGGTTCTCAGCCGAGACCCGGAATTCCGCGATGACGCTTCGATGATCAACCGGATCTGATGCGGTTCCGGGCGCATCGGGAGACGGCGCGCTGTAGTATATATAAAAATGTCCTTCGCCCGGCGCGCTTTTCGTGGCGTATTCGGGATGGAAGGCTAATCCGAGGAGACCGCGCTCATCGAAGCCGGGTCGTTCCGTGACGAGTTTGTTCTCGATATCGAGAAACGGTTCCGGGAGGACGGCACCGTCGTGGAGGATATAAATCCGGCCGCGCTGGTCCGCGATAAAGAGACGGCCCGATCCATCGCCCGCATGGGTTATGGCAACCGGGGAAGAGAATTGTCCGATCGCGATCGGCTCGAGACGAAGGGCGGGGAATTCCGCGTGAATCGAACAACAGGCGGTTGCCGCGACCGCGCCAGCCAGGAAGATCGGCTTCGGGAAAGTCATCATCGTTCAAAGGGTTTGGGTTTTCGTTACAAAAGAATCGCGGGCTCAACCCTTCGATCAGGCGCGCCCCGCGCAATGTGATTAAATCATGAAACGCGCGAGCGGTCAGCTTTATTCCCTCGACGAGGAGAAAGTTTCGCTGCCGGGTGTACGAACGGCGCGCTTTCGTTTCGGGCTCGCGAGCGGCGATTCGATCTTATGCGTCGAGAAGACTTCGCAGCAGGTCTTCAGCGCCTTCGCGCGCGGGGAGCCCGAGGGCGAAGGCATTTTCACCTTCCTTCCACACGATGAAAATCCATTGGTTTCCAACGATGGTTTGCGGTGTATCGGTCGCATCAGGCAAGCCCGCGAAACTTTTCGGAAAGACAAAAAAGTGCAGCCATTCTCCTGGGCGATTGTATTGATTTGAACCGTTCTGGCGGTCGGTGTAGAGGCACATCAGTGAAATGCGCCCCTTCATCGTGAGCCAGTCCTGTGTCCCGTATCCGCGCAGCTCGGGCAGCTTGCCGGGAAGCTCGTGCGGAACTGGATTCCGGCGTTCCTGAAGCCAGCTTTGCAGGGCGGCGATGTCATCGGAGTAAAATTCCATCGACTTGTGGTGAACGGAAAGGTGTTCGGCCGCTCCGGCGAGCGTGTATGGCTGGGCGGGGAGGACGCGGTCGATCAAGGTGGATATGCGCCACCATCCGGCTGCGATTAACAGGCAGGCGGCGGCAAATGCAAACAGCCGGACGCGTCGGCGCGCACGCCGATGGCGAAGGACCATCCGGCCGTGCGCGAGGATCTCGGCGCGGGCCTCAGTCGGAGGCGGGATTGCCCGGACGCTGCTGGTCATGGCGGCGTCGAATTCCTGTTGCTCGTGCAGCCATTCGAGAAGTTCGGGAGTTTCGCGCGCCAGCTCGAGTGCTTCTCGAAACACGGGGTCGGCATGGTCGCGCCCGTCGGGACGCCACACGCGGAGAATCGCCTTTGCTTCTTCGATGTTCACGGCTGCTTCCTTTCGTCGATGGCTTGCTGCTCCGTGTTTTGCTGGAGAGATCCGTCATCGAGTGCTCGGCGAAGTGCGAGACGGCCGCGAGTCAGGCGTGACATCACCGTTCCCGCCGGAATGTTGAGGATCTCGGCAATTTCTCGGTAGGAGAGGTCTTCGAGATAAAATAAACTGAGAGGCGCGCGGTAAATTTCATCGAGTTCCATGAGGGCGTCGAGGGCGGCCGCGCAGTCAAGTTGACGTGCCGGTGACGGTGATGCGGCCTCCTCGTGCGCTGTTTCCGGCAGTTCAGGCGACCGGAAAATCAGACGCCAGCCGCGGCGCCTCTGGCTGATGAATTCCCGGTACAGCACGGTGAAGAGCCACGATTTCGCCTTGCTGCCATCTCGGATATGACGGCCCTTCTCCGCGTATCGCGCGAACGCGGACTGGGTGAGATCGAGCGCGTCGTCAGCATTGCGGGCAAGGCTGAAGGCGAACCGGTAGAGCGGATCGTACCAGGTGTTCACAATCTGTTCAAATTCCCATTCGTCCATGCGAGCGCGTTCGGACTGATTCCGGCAGGCGTGTGAATCCTCGTAAGATAAGACGGATGAGGGGCTTTTTTATTCCCGGCTCCGCTGGGAGCGAAAGAGGTTGAGGCTTCCTTGGGATCAGAAAAGGAGCGGCTGTATCCGTTTAAGAAAGACCGCCGACGATGTAGTGAAATTCTTGAATCGAAAACGGCTTGGGGAGGCAGGGCAGCGAGTGCTGCTTGAGAAAGTCCTTGAAATTTTCAGCGATCACATCGCCCGTCATGAAAACAAAGCGGCGGGTGATTTCGGGATTTGCCTCGGCCGCGGTTTTGAAGATTTCAATACCATTTAATCCCGGCATCTTCCAGTCGCACACGACAAGATCGTAATGGACTTCGGTGAGCTGCCGCAGCGCCGCGGCACCGTTGCTGGTGCTTTCAACTCGGTAGCCATCTCCTTCAAGAATGGCGCGAATCAGGGCGAGAATGGATTCTTCGTCGTCGATCACGAGAACCTGCTGGCCGTTGCCGTTGCTGTTGCCATGAGCATCCGCGGCCGGGAGGATGGGCGCTGTCGCCATATCGGCAGCGGAAAGACTGGACGCAGCAGCCGAAGGCGAGGACCTGTCGGGGGGCAGTTCGATGTGAAAGGCCGCTCCCGCCCCCGGTTCGCTTTTCGCGTAGATGCGTCCTCCATGTTCCTGGATGATCCCGTAGGAGAGACTCAAGCCGAGGCCGGTACCTTTGCCGATCGGTTTGGTTGTGAAGAACGGATCGAAAATTCGCGGCAAACTCTCGCGTGAGATGCCGGGACCGTTGTCCTGAAAGATAATATGCACGCCTTCCGGGCCGGCCGAGGTGGCGATCTCGATCTTCCGCTCGTCCGGATTCGCTTCCATCGCTTGGCGGGCGTTCGTCAGGATATTGAGGAAAATCTGCTGGAGCTGGTGGGGATCGGCGAGCACGCGCGGAAGGTTTGAACTGAGGTTTCGGAGGACGGTCACGTTGTTCGTGCGGAAGTCGTAGGTGACAATCTCGAGCACGCCGTCAATCAGCTCATTGATGTTAACCGGCTTCCGTTCCGCTGCTTGCTGCCGGGAGAAACTCAGCAGGCTTTGCACGATCTTGTGGCAGCGTTCGGTATTCCGTGCGAGGTGGTCGACGTATTTGCGGTTTGTCTCGCTCAGGTCGGAGTTTTGCAGCAGCTCAGAAAAGCCGATGATGCTGGTGAGCGGATTGTTCAGCTCATGGGTGACGCCCGCGACGAATTGACCTACCGCCGAAAGTTTTTCGCTTTGCACCAGTTGACTTTGCGTCGCGTGCAGTCGTTCGACGGTTTTCTCGAGTTCGGCGCGGGAGGCGCGGAGGTTCAGCGTCATGCGGTTGAACGAGTCGGCGAGGTCGCCGCACTCGTCGTTGGCGGACCGTTCGATGCGGCGGGAAAAATCCCCCTGTCCGACGGCTTCGGCGTGCGCCGTGATTTCTCGGAGCGGCTGGGTGACGCGGCGTATCAGGAGCCAGACGGCTCCGGCGCTCGCAGCAATGCCGAGGCCGCTGAACCAGAGGAGCGCGGCGCGTGCCTGTTCAAATTCGCGCAATTGGTTTTCGTAGGATGACAGGAGCAGAAACTGGATCTTGCCGCCGACTGCAGCCGGAATGAAGCCGGCTGATGTGAGGAAATGTTCCCCGCGGAGGATGACGGGACGCATGGGATCCCGCGGAACGGCTTGTGCGTCCGAACTCTCTCCGGCAAACTCGTCGAGGAGGATCCGGTGGAGGTTCCGGTCTTCCAGCGTGGAGGCCACGATCGCGTTTCCGCTCAAAATGAGGATGTCCGTCCGCGCGAGGAGCTTGAGTTCGCGCATCACTTTATCGCCGAGATGTTCGCCGACGGTGAGAGCGCCGACGACCTGTTCGTTGATGGTGACCGGAGCGGAAATGAGATTGAAGATGCTGTCGCCGAAAGCGATGGTGGTCACGGATGGCTGACCGTTCAGCGCCTGTGAGACGGCTGCCGCGGCAGCTTCCGCGAAGAGCACGAGGTCGAGGTTGAGTGGGCGGCGGGCGCCGGCGAGCAGTTCCGCGTCACTCAGGTGAAAAAGCATGATTTCGGCGTCGCCGCTGATCTCCGTAAGGAGGGTGTTGAGGTGGACCGTCATCGTCCGTGGATCGGCGAGGCTGGCGACCGCTTTGAAACGAGGTTCATTGACAACGCTTTGGTAGCGGGTGAGGAGGTTGCGGGAACGAATTGAGAGGGAATGAGCGAATACCCCGTCAGCTGTTTCCAAGCGCTGCCGAGCATCTTCGAGAACCTGCCGGGACATCTGCCTCGTCACGGTCCAGAGAGTAAAGAGCGGAAGGAGAATCAAAAACGCAAGGACTGGAATCAGCACCTTTGCCAGGAAACTGATCCGCCGTCCGCGCCTTGGATCTGCCGCCATCGTTTATTCTTTCTCGGAAAGACCAAAACCGAGGGAGACGACGACATGACCGAAACCTAAGTAATGGATACAAAAGAACAAACAAAAAGGCGGACGGAACGCAGCGGGAAGAATAGGCAAAGTGGTACCGGCAATAGGGGGATGAGTGGGTGCTTTAGCGCCTCGGAATGGGACTGAAGCCCCAACTCCTCCAACTGCCATCTTCGCCCTTCGTTATTTGCCGGTTGAAAGGTCTTCGAGGTGACTGTTTACGACGGCCAGCAGGGCACCCTCGTTTCTGGCCCACATTTCATCGAACTCTGGAGAATCCGGCGCACCGGGAGGCAGCTCCAGGGTGACCATGGGGATCCCGCGTTCTCTGCCGGCGTAGGTGCCGTAGGAGCCGGGGGTAGGATAGCCGATGTAGGGCTCAATTGGGTACCCGTTCCATTCGGCCATCAGGCGGGCGAGGCCCATGCCGTTTGGACCGTCGGGGTTGTTGCAATAGAGCGGCTGGTGGATCGTGAGAATTTTTGTTGGCTGTACCTCCGCCATCAGCTTCAGAACGATTCGCGTTTCCGGTTCGGAGGCGGGTGATTCTCCAAAGTAAACCTTGCTGCCTTCGGCCGGCTGGCGACCCCAGTTTGCGGTTGGGTAGTTGCGGTTGAGATCGACATTGCGCGCGTTGCGCCGTGTTCCTTTGACAAAACCGTCCGGGTTGAGGATCGGGACGATGACGACCCGTTTTCCCTCGGCGAGCAAGGACTGCTTTTCATGAAGGAGGTTGGCGAATTCAAATCCGAACCGGGGAGTCGCCCGCTCGGAGCCGTGAAAGCAGCTAAAGAAGAGTGTTACATCGTCGCCGGAACCGAACTCGGTTTTATAGATGGGACGACCTTCGACGGAACGGCCGATCTCGACCCAGTTGATATGCGAAAACCGCCGCATGTACATTTCGTCGGTCAGGCCGTCGGAAGCCCTTCGCGGTTCGGTTGTCGCGCAACCGGTGAAAAGGAGCACGGCGAGCGGGATGCAGAGCAAAACTCGAATTATTGTTTTCATGGTTTCAGGGATGTTGTGAAAGCGTCGCTGACGGTCGCTCGCCCTTTTTTGAAAACCCGCTTTCGGCGAGTCAATCTGTTTTGGCGGCCGGATTGGCCCGGCTGCCGGATTCATTCGCTATTGCGCGGCCGTAAGGTCCAAGTGCTGACCCTCAGCGAGAAGCTGTTCGCGAAGTTGTGCATAGTCGACCGCTTGGACCGCGATTTCTTTCTCCAAGGCGATGGATGCGGCCGTGGCAGCGGAATGTCCCAAGATCATAAATACGGGCTCCATCCGAATCGATCCGTAGGCGATGTGCGATGCCGAAAGGCAAACCGGGACGTACAGGTTGGCGCACTCTTCCTCTTTCGGCACGATCGACCGATAGCTGATCATGTAAGGCCCGCGCGGACTCACTTGCACATCACCTTCGTTACGAACCGTGCCATCCGGCGAAACGTAGCGCTGGGTGTTGTGCGAATCAAGGGTGTATGACCCGAGACCGACAGAGTCCTCGACGAGTCGTTTACGAACGCAATCGTGCTCCGTCATCACATAATCGCTCACCATTCGTCGTGCCTCCCGAATATAAAGCTGGTGCGGCCAGTGCCCCGTTTCGGTGAATTCATCCGCCGCTAAGCCCCAATTTCCCATTGCTGTGCGTACTTCTTCCGGCACTCGCGGATCGTGCGTTAGAAACCACATCATGCCGAGCTGGTAGTTTCGGTGGTCCTCAATAATCGCTTCCCGAGTGGCGTAATCGCCTTCCGGGTAGCCGTAGTTCGTGCCGATATAATCGAGCGACACCGGCCCGGCGTTATTGGAATCGGTTTTCCTGTTCGGCATCAGCGTCAGTGTAAAAGGGATATGGTTCTGGCGCATCCGGATATGCTGATTGGCGCCTTTCACAATCGATCGCAGCAACAGCTCGTAGCGCAACGGATCGTATTTGCTTGGTTTTGGAAACGGCACCCTGTTTTCCGGTACATCGGTCAAACACATGCGGAAACAATAAGCCTGGATCCGGTGATCGCCTGTCCCGTCGGCCGGCGGAGGTGCCGGTTCGATTCCCGGCAGCAGCCCGCTTTGCGGATCGCCCGGATGAATGTACGGGTCGACCGGAGCTTCAAACTGATGCGACACCGCCCGGCCGACCTGAACCCCGTTCAGCGTCTCGCCATAGGTATCGTTTGATTCGCGTCCGACCGTGTAACTGACGCCCGCCTTCGCCATCAGGTCGCCTTCGTAGCTGGCGTCGATGAAGATTCGGCCGCGATAGATTCTGTCACTTTCCATCCGAATCGAACGAATACGGTTCTCGTCTTTTTGAACACTGATTCCTTGTAGATCGAGACGCTCATTTCGCACCACCGGGACATTCTCTTCAGCGAGCATTTCCTCAAAAACCGTCCGGGCGGCGGCCGGTTCGAATTTCCACATCGCGTCACCCGGCGGCAAGTTCGGCTCCTCGTGTTTCCATGCGTCCGGATTCTCGTAATAGCGCCGGATTCGCTGATAAAACTCGCGCGACACCCCGCCGATCGCGGATTTGCGACCGGAGTCGGTCATCCCGAGGCCGCCCGCGGAAAGTCCGCCAATAAACGCACTCGGCTCGATCAGGATTACGGAACAGCCACGTCGAGCCGACTGCACGGCCGCGACGACCCCAGCCGACGTGCCGCCATAAACAACGACGTCGTATACCGGCGCGTTTTCGACGTCAGGTTCGGCGTGCAGGTGCTGTGCGACGATGGCGGAGGTTGCCAGGGAAAGAGACAGGATTGTGCGAAGGAGTGTGTTCATGCGTGGAGGAAGTATTGGTCTCTCGTTATATACAGAATGTTCGGTTCGTCAGGGCTGTAAACGCGAGTCAATTCGACGTTTTTCCCCGCGCTCGTGAGAGCGTGAGGGAACGAATAACTCGACGTCGGCATAAGAAATAAAGGCTCCGGGTTCGAAAGCACCCGGAGCCTCTGTTTAAACGTTTGCCAGTTACACGTGCCAGACAAGCAAGCGCCTACTGACCGGCATTCGAAATATGCACGCGGAGGAAACGTCTGCCGGCGGTGCGGATCGGTTCGGCGTCGCGATAGGTGACCGAAATTGTGCCGTCGCCGTTATCGCTGGACCCGACTTCCACCGGGCCGGCGCCCCACGCGATGAGATCGCCGGAAGCTTCTGCCCGATAGGCGATGTCGGTCGCCGCGCTGGAACGCGTGTAGGTGATCGTCAGGTAGGTTTCGCCTTCCACTTCAATGGGGCCGGTGACAGGCAAAATCGACCGGCTCGCCTTACGCGGATCGCCGCCAAATGCATATTCGATCAGATTCGGAATGCCGTCTCCGTCCGCATCGGCGTCGGGTCCGCTAATCGATGGATCGGCGAGTTCTGACGGGTTGAAGTGATTTTCTGCCCAAGCCGCGTAGCCAGTGGGTTCTCCGATCGTCACCAGATGGATATCGTCGATCACGTACGGCGCCTGGACGTACCCGTGGAAGTGGACCATGGTGATCCCGCTTCCGGCCGGCGGTACTTCGTATTGCCAATAGCTGGCGGCATCGCTGACGGCGAAGAAGTCGTCTTCGCCGGCTCGACGAACCGAGACCGTGTAGGAAGGCTGTTCCGTGGAATAGTCGCCATCGAACTGCAGGTAATAAACGCTCGGGTCGATGAAGGCGTCATCGGCATGCTCGGATGCCTCGAAGGTTCCGGCGGGCAGGATAACATGCCAGCCGGTGCTGAACGCCGGGTTTGAGTTGTTGTAGACTTGTCCAGAGCCGTCGCCCGTAATCCGGAAGTTGATGACCGGCAGATTCGCCACGTTGTAGGCAGCGGACGGCGCATGGCCGAGCAGAAGGTTCAAGCTGCGGTCTCCACCATTCTCGGGAGCACCGACAGCGGCGTGAAAGCCCAGCTGCCATTGCGGTCCGGTAGGAATGAAGTGATCGGCCGTGCGCCCGCCAGTGACCGGGTCGACAGGGGACGGATTGGCCGGCAGCGGATCGCCTGTCAATTCAATCCATTGCGGGAAGAATTGGATCAGGCGGATCGGATTTTCGGTCGCGCCCCCGCTCGGAACGAACGCCGCTTTGCCGGATCCCGGAACGATGCCGGGATGCTCCTTAGCGCCGACATTGACGCTCCAGCCGCGAGTGAAGGGCTCATCTTCCAAGTCTCCGTTCACAAGACCGCGGAATGGCACCGGTGTCACATCGGCCCAAGTCGCGCCGATGCGAATCTCGTCGAACGTCCCGCCAGGGCCGCCGTTGTTGGCCAGGCGGATGCGGTTGAAACTGAAGTCAGCCGCTGAGAAGGTCCCGCGGGCATCGTCGTCGGACGGTGTTCGAGCCATTGGATCGAGATCGGCGAACAGCGTGACCACATCATTACCGTTGTCGACAAAGTCGAATCGCAGGATGATGAAGTGCTTATCGGTCGGGCTCAGCGGAGAATCCATGAATTCCTGCGCCGGTTGACCTTGGCCGGAAAGACGGAGCTTATCGGTCGTCGCGCTCTTTCCGAAGAAGAGCGTTTCGGCATCGCCGCGGAAGAAGGAGATGCCCCAGAACCCGTCGGTGGGCGAGGCAGTCAGGCCTTCCACGACGAAGCTGGCCCAGACGCTGGTCCCCGGGACACCGAGATTGCCGTTGGTGTCAAGTTGTTCGGGGTTGATTCCGGCGGTGTCGATTGTGCGGAAAGCGCGTCGACCGTTGCTGATTTCAGCTTTGCCGCCGGCTGCTTGCAGATCGCCGAAAGTCAGACCCGGTGATGCGGCCAGCGCGAAAGGATAGGGTCCGTTGACCTCTTGCGATTCGACCCAAGGCCCGGCCCAGCCGAGGCCGCCGTCTTGTCCGACCAGATCGCGTGCGTTGTATTCAAAGCCGTCATACACAAAGAGACGACGCTTTGCTGGCGGGGGAACCGGGCCGGTTGCGTCCGAGGTGACGGCGAGACCGAATGGGCTGATTTCCCCGATCCGGATCGTGTTGATGGACCCTTCAATTTCTCCGTTTTCATTGAGAAATGCCCGGCTGATTTTTCCACCCGTGCGTTCGGCCCAGAAAATGCCGTTGTTTGCTGCTGTCAACGCGACGCCAAGCGGTTCTTTGAGACCGGACAGAACTTCGGTAGTTTCGCCGGACACGAGGTCGTAGTAATTCAACGATCCCTCCGCCCCAAAGACAGTATAATAGAGGCGGCCGCTCTCTCCATCGACGGCGAGCCCGTAGGTGTTGGCACCAAGAGTTGCTACGGTTGCGGCGCCGCCGCCGTTCGCGTCCAGGCGGACCACGGTGCCGGCGATGACTTCTGCCCAGTACACTCGCCCGGTGACTGGATCGATTGTGACCGCGCCCGAGCCAGTTGCCTGGCCATAGTCGTCCAAATCGAGCAAAGGGGTGACTCCCTGCCCGTCGAGGTCGGCGCTGTAAAGCCCCGTCGCCCATTCGGTCCAATAGATTTTTCCGCGAACCGGATCTACCGCAATCGCCTGGGTCGAACCGTCGCCGTCATAGATCCTTGCCGCATTTGCACCGCTAAGATCAGAGCGAAAAATGTCGCCGGCATCTGTCCAGTAGACCGTCTCGTTTACCGAGTCGACCGCAACGCCGATGATTCGCCCGTAGCCTTCGGCCACCGTTCGCGGGTCCCCTCCATTCGATTCGGAGGTGCGAACTGTGGTGGTGTTTACCCAGTAAACCTCACCCGGTTCAACAGGAGTCCAGGGTTCAGGCTCCGGAGCCTCCAGTTCCTGGAGTAAAATGTTGTCCATCCCGCGAGCTTGTCCGGCGCTGGACCAGATCTGCACCCAGAATCCGTTGCCAAAAAGCATATTCTGCGGCAGGGGATCGATATCGACGGTGAACTGCTCCACGCCGTCGATGTACAGGCTCTGCTCGTTCTGAAAGAACTCGAGAGCGACTCGCACGGGACGGCCCGGTTCGGTTTCGCTCGAGCCGAGCAGGCCGGGGCGACTTCGGCTTCGCCCGCGGCTCCGGGGACGTCGATAAATTGGCCGCCGCCTTTATGGATGATTTTATATCCGACAGTATTGTCACCCGATATATGAAGCTGCAAACGGTAGCCCGCGGGATCAGTTTGCACCACCGCTCCCATATTCGTCCATCGGTCATTCAATAGATAATGCAAAAGCAGGGCACTGGTTTCTCCCGCGCCGGTAACATTGAGCAAGTCGAACTCAATCCTGTATCGCTTTGCAGGGTTCAGAGTCAGGTAACTGGCGCTGTCGCAGTCAACCCACGTGATAGACCAGGTATTGACCTGCCCATTGAAGTACATGTATTGATTCGCGGATGAAGCGTCCGCCGCGATGTAGGCGCCTGAAGCATCGAGCGCGTGCGAGGAACTGTAATACCAGCGCGGGACAGGCGACGAGTAATAGGTGTCGGCTCCGTGGACGGCTTGGCCGGGATAACCGGATTGAAAATCGTCCACGACAAGATCGGTTTGGGCGTTTGCAACTTCGGGAAGAGTGAAAGAGAAAAGCGCGATTCCAGCGATTTTCAATGACTTTTGAGCGTAACGGTAACAGCAGGATATTCGTTGTAGCATGTTGTAGTTGGATAGGTTAGGAGACAAGGAAAGAGGAATGGCTAACGCCCGCCCGCCCAGAAATAAAGGCCGTCATCCTGATAACTGTTTTTGGGGACGGATTCGAATTTTATCGCCTGAACGTGGCCGTCGTAGAAAAGAAAGTTTCCACCGCCGTTGTGAGGGATAAGACCGCTCTCGAAATATTTCGCCGGAGTCGTCTTCCACGATGAGTGCTCCAGAACGGCCACGGTTCGCGAAGGGGCGGTCAGCCGGTCTTTCTTCAGGCCGACGGTGACGTCCCTGTTATAAATAACGTTGGGCTGCTCGTTCATCGCATACGCGTAACCGTCTATAGATGCCGTTCCGCCGGGTACAACAGTGAGTTTCTGAACAGTAGACGGACAATGAAATATATTCTCTGTACGACTTTCGGTGAGCTGTGTATTGTCCGGCCGCCTGAATGTGCGATTCTCATAGCCGACGTATTCCCAAATCCTATAATGGAAAGTTGTTCGGAGATCGTTGCTCGGGAAGTTCTCCGGTCGGCTTCCCCAGAATGCTGGCGGCGGCGCGACGCCATTATGGTCGTTCGCGTAAAGAGCGATCCCGTTCCTCATCTGGCGCAGGTTCGAAATGCACTTCGATGCGCGCGCGCTGTCGCGAACCGCGCCGACGACCGGAATAAGGATCGCCGCGAGAATGCCGATAATGGCGATAACGGTGAGGAGTTCGATCAGGGTGAATGCGCGCGAGCTGCGAGTTTCCGCCAGATCGCATCGAGGCATTTTATTGGGCATATCTGAAGAAAAGAAGGCTGTAATTATATATCAATACAAGCACGGCGACGCTGGAAGGCAAGGGAAAGAATGTCGATTTTGCGGTATTTCCGAAGTGGGATATCGCATTGGCATTTTCATCGATAGAATCTAGAATGGTCCGCGCCATCAGCCCGCAAAGACAGGCAAGCGGCTCGAATGTTTGTTTTATTCAACTCTTTTTTTACCGTGAATATTGACCCTTGAGCCTGGGCGGGTGGCGTACGTATTTTCCTTTTTGAGAGTACTCCTTTTTTCAATCTCCCCGGTGCTTCTCGACAGCAGCCCCCTGGTCGCAATCTCGGCACGGGCTCCGCGATCGCCGGGAGTTCTGTTCACCGTCTTTCAGCTGGCGCAAAGAAGCTCATTGGCAGGGAGGCGGCGGGGTAACTGCAACCGGTGGACCTATGGGGGCGGAGCCAGCCGAAAATGTTGTGTCCTTCGGCTGCGGCGGAATGTTTCCAGACAGCCCGTCGGCTCTGGGCCGGTGCCGAAGTCAGGGGTAAGGGGCTGAAGAAGTGCGTGGCGGGAGGTGGATCGACCGCGATACGTTCTACGGGTTAAGCTCGCTGACCAGGACAAGGCGGAAAAACCGGGACGAATCCGCTGCCGAGACGGGCGGGGAGGTGATGCGCGTCCAGCCGGGACGACCGATTATCGGGGTTTCAATGTGGGAGACGACGGTCCATTCGCTATCGAACCGGTCAGTTGTTTCAAGGCGGAGATCACTGTCTGTCAGTATTGGAATTTCCCAGACAAAACGCGGTCCATCTTCGCCGGTTTCCATTTGCGGGATCAGGTCGGATCGGGCGGGAACGTGTTCAGCCGCGGCGCCGCGGGACCAGGCGAACTCCCAAAGGTTGGGAACACCATCGCCATCGGCATCCGCCGCGGGATCCGCGTTATATTCACCGAGAAAGGCCTTCGTCCATGCCGCGTACAGTTCCGCGGGCGCCGCCGGCTGGTCTTCGGCGATCTCGAGCGTTTGGAGAACCATGCCGCGGTTGACGGCGGATCCAAACCCGACTGAGAGCCGAAGTCGGTCGGGACGGTTGGCGACGGTGTTGGGAATTTGCCAATAGTGGAGCGCGCTGGCCGCGTCGGTTGTGCCGGTGTAGCGGAGAACGATTGCGATTTGACCCGTTCCGGGGAGTTCGCGCCATTCGATCGCGAGGTCGCGAAGCGTTCCTTGTTCGATATCCCAGCGGACATCGCTGAAGGAGACATCGCTTGGGCCGCGAAGAAATCCGTTCTCGCGGTTGGAGAGCTGGATCAATCCGAGCGACTCGGACCCTGCCATCAATTCGAGGTTCGCGTAGAAGCCCGAAGTGCGGGCAACCCCCATGCGCGCTTCGATGCGGCCGGTGGCGCGGTGAGCAAACGGGACCACTAAGGAAGCCGCGTTGTTCGTGGAATTGTCGATGAGAAACATGCCGCGCGGTTCCAGATACCAGTCATTTGCCGACTGGAGACCGGAGGCGGTCCAGCCGAGTGCCTGTAGATCATTGACCGCACTGATCGTACGGAAATCGAAGAACGTGCCGTTGTTTCTCGCGTTGTGAACGAGGATGGACGTCGTCGCGGCGCCCGGACCGGCTTCCGTCCAGCAGCGCACGCGGTAATGCGCGAAGTCACCGGCCGCCAGCTCCGGATCGAAGAAGTGTGTCGCGTCGTTGGAGACAATCGAGAGGAACTCGAATTCGGTGGCGCCGGGGCGCCGCCGCTCGACCACGTAACCGAGTATCGCTCCACTGGATACGTTCCAGTGAATAAACGGTGAGGCGGCAGCGGCACTGAAGTTGGCGGGCGGGGCGATTTCGTCACGAATGTCGACCAGACTACCCGGAATCGGCGAGGCTGCCGGCATCAGGTGGAGGCGGTACGTTGCCCCGTTCCGGGCTGGAATGACAAAGCGGGTGTCACCGGCGTCGTGCCAGGCGAGGATCCCCGTGCTGTTTGTGTCCGCGACTTCCCAGAGTCCGCGAAGGGTGAACGAGGTTGGGGAGACGAGATTCTCCTCCGGTGTCGAATTCAGGTCGGGATTGGCCGCGAAAACGACCAGATGGTTTCCTGCCTCTTCGATCCAGAGGAGGAAAGGCGTTTCGGCTTCAGTCAGGTGCGGCAGGTCGCTCCATTCATTCGGCTCGTAGATGGCAAAGCCATAGCGGTTCGGGTTCGCGACGCGGACCGCGTGGAGTCCGTTGTCGTGGCGGAGGACTTCATACGCGGGAGAGGCCGATGCCATTTCAGCCGTGAACTGGGCGACCTGAGCGACCGAGCGCTGGGGGAGAATAACGTATTCATAGCGGGCGTTGTCCGGTTTCGTGCCGTGATCGATCCAGGCGCTGGCAAAGTCGCCGTTGGTTACCGCACTCGTTTTATTATGACGCGATTCCTGATTTACACGAGAAAACCGCACATGCTGGCCGGGCGGCATCCAAAAAGCGTTCCCGACCGGGTCGACTGTCCAGAACGCGGTGGAAGGCGTAGTCGAATAGGTCCAAGGAAAGTTCGAGACGGGCGTGTCAGGCGAGGTCGACAGGTAAATTGGCGGACGTCCGCCGGTGAGCGCGACCTGATAGAGCGTGGTTTCCACCGGGGCCGAGGAATGATTCGAGGAGATGCCTGAGCCGAGCATGATCAGCATGCCGTCGGCCGCAAACGCGGATTTGCGGGCGGTCAGGAGGTGACCGTAGTACGCTTCGTTGAGAACAAATCCAAAAGCGCCGCCCGATTCGCCGGAAACACCGCCGGCGAAGGTTTCATTGGAGCGGCGCATCAGTGTGCCGCTGTGCGGGCTGTCGAGCAGCTCAATGGGAAGGTGGACGGTGGTTGTGCCTGGGAGGCGGTTCCAGTCCCAGCCGTTTTCACGGAAGCCGCTCGCTGTTCGTCCTGAGCCAAAGAGAATTTCCGCTGTGCCGTTGCTCTGGTACCGTCCGTAGCGATTGTCGGCCGCGTAAATTTCGGACGCCCAGACGTAGCGGCTGTAGCCTTTAAGGCTGACCATCCAGTCGTCGAACCGGTAGACCGCGTGGTTGGCAAACGGAAATGGGTGGAAGCCGTGCCCCGTTTCGGCCTGGATGCCGGCGCTTTGGTAGGCGGTGCCGGCCGTGCCGTCCGGTTGTCCCCAGAGCCGGACATAGGCGCCGGCGAGTTCGCGGTCCGGAGCGTTTCCAAGGACAGGGTCCGGGTAGAGAGAGAGGGCAAGAATCGGGGATCGAGCGTTGCCGATGGTGCCGCTGAAAGGATGGCGGCCGCTGAGTCCGATCGGCCAGTCGTACGGGTGGGCGTAGTGCCGGGCGGCAAGGAGGACCTGGCGAAACGACATACGCGCGGGATCCGTCAGTTCAAATGGTGTTCCCCGCAACACGTCGAAGACACCGCCGAGCGTGGAGATCGCGCCGATCCCGTAGGCCGGATAATGGCCGTTGTGGTGGTAGGTTGTTCCGTCCGGCTTGAAACCGTTGAGGTCGCCCGGGGTATGGTTGGCGACCTGGTCGCTGAGGTTTTCAATGAAGAGACGCATCCATGCGGTCTGCATGCCCGGGTCCGGGTCCATGAGGAGAGAGAGCATCTGACCTTGGAGCAAGGTATTGAAGAAATCCATGTTGGGCGCGCGCGGCCCGTCGAGCAGGAAGCCGGCCTGGCCGTACCAAAGCGCCGCTTCCAGCATCTCGTCGAGCATCCCGGTCTGGGCGTAGATGTGGCGGGCGAGATACATCGCTCGCATGTATTCGCGACTTTGGTACCCGTAGAGAAAAATGGAACCCTGGTTGCTCCCGCCGGCCCAGCCTTGGTCGAGGAGGTGTTCCGACATCAGCACGATCATGTCGGCCAGACGCGACCGCAGCGTCGTGTTGGTCGTGCGGTGCCATGCGCGGGCCATGTTGTACATAAGCGTGGTGAAATCCTGAAAGGCGTTCGGCGCCTGGGCGCCGACGATCTGATTGGCGAGGGTGGAGGGGTACGCGTACTCCGGGTATTGACGGTAGTAGATGGGATTGCCGCGGACGACGCCGCCTTCGCGCCGGAGGTTGTAGGCGTTCAGCTGGGTTTCCCAGGAATTGACCTGGCTGGTCGTGACGGTTCCGGTGCCGGCGAGACGGGAGTCCCAGTCGACACGGATTTTGGCGAGGGCGGCGAGTTCGGCGGCCGTCGGAACGACGCGAGCGGGGCGGGCGCGATGCCAGTGAGGTTTGTTTTCCCACATGCTGTTCACGCGCTCCGCCCAGACGAAAGGCACCTGGGCGTCGGCATATTGAAAGCGCACATCCATCAGTTGGCCCGCGATGACCTGATCGAGATGGATCTTCCCGGATTGCGGCGGTGATCCGACCAGTGTCCAGCGGACGCGATTGATGTTGTTTGTCCCGCTGCCGTCCATGCTGCTGTAGGGAACGAACATCGTGCGCCAGCCGGTGAAATCGAGGTTTACCTCGAAATACCGCAGGCTGTTGTTGGTGGAGCGCAGCTCGACTCTGAGACGGGCATCGGGAAGCGGCGTTTCGAGTCGCACCCATTGTGACAAGACGCGGTGGCCGGAGCCGGAGGTCGCTGGCGCGATCGTCCATGTAAGGGTGGTGGACGGCTGACTCCAGCTCCATTCCAAGGAGCGATTTCCCTGCCAGGAACGGCTGTTATCGGTCCGAATGCTTGCGCCGGTTCCAGAGACGCTCCACACAGCGGGCACCGACGACGATTCAAAGAGCTCCCAGGCTTGGCCGCGGAGATTGGACGCTGCGCCGATCATGGCAAGCACGAGCAACGCGACCACAGGATACGCCGGGAGACTCCGGCGAAGTGAATGGGTGGCAGTAAACAGATTCATGTGGAGACGGAGTGATCATTTCCGCTTTCGGCACGGAGGCAGCAACGAAATGATGTTACTGGTAACAAAAAATGCCACTGATTCCCGGCGGAACCTTAACGGGTTCGACCATCTCGGAGAATTGCGACTGATTGCGGCTGCAGCCCGCCGAACGCCTATTCCTTGAGCAGGAAACGCTGGATCAACTGGGCCGCGGCTTCGTCACAGCCGGAGAAGGCTGTGTCGACACCGACGTTGGTCGCGACGACCACGGCGCTATTTCGTTCGGGCGCCATCCAGACGACGACGTAAAACATCGTGTTGGAGCCGTTGTGCATCAGCGTTCGCCCCCCGGCCCATTCGCGGTCGAGCACGATCCAGCCGAGCGCGTAATTATCGCCGCCGACGGGTGCGTGGAGCTTTTGAAACGTTTCGGCCTTCAGGAGCGTGCCTTCACCGCGTGCGCCCGCCAAATGGAAACGGACGTATTTCGCAAGGTCGCCGAGGGAGCAATGGACCGTTGCCGCCGGGCCGATCGCAGCGGGATTGTCGGCATCCGGTCCGGGAGGGACGGGGGCCGTCGCGGAAAGCAGCTTCTTCGCGTGTCCCCATGGCTGATCCACTTTGCCCGGTGTGGCGGGAGCGCCGAATCCGGCGGAGGCCATTTCGAGCGGGTCGAAGAGCCGTTCTCGCATGAGAACTTCCCAAGCTTTTCCGGTAGCCCGTTCCAGCATTGCGCCGGCAATGGCATAGCCTTGGTTCGAGTAAACTGTACGGGTTCCCGGCGCCGTTTCGGGTTCTTGTATCAGGATTCCTTGGACAAACTTCATTCGCTGCTCTTCCGGTGTGCCTTCCGCTTTCCAGGCTTCGCGCCACAACGATTGTGGCGCGGCGGCCGGCGCGCCGCCGCGGTGCGCGAGAAGCTGTTCCAGCGTTACCCCCGCATAGTCCGGATGCATTTGGTCCCGAAGTTCGGGGAAAGAATCTCCAATCGTCGTTGTCCAATCGATTTTGCGATCCTCCACAAGCATCGCCGCGAGGGTCGCCGTCATCGACTTTGTCACCGATCCGATGTGAAACTTGTCGTCCGGCGTCACGGCTTCCGTGCCGCCGTGTCTGCGGAATCCGACGGCATCGATCGCCGCAAGTTCGCCATCCACGACAACCGCCGCGGCCAGCGCGGGAAAGCCGTGTTTTGCTCGAATGACTTCAAGCATTTCCGCTGTCTCGCCGGCGGGAGGTTCGGCCGAGGGAGCACTGTCTCCCTTAGTGAGAATGCCGTTAGCCGCACCGAGGAACAGGACGAAGGAAATCAGCATAAGGACTTTTGCCATGGTATAGTTCTTGGGACGTTCAGGGGAGGGGACTTCATCATTGTTCCCGCGGAGGAGTGATTCAAATTCCTGTTTGAGCGGAAGAAGCTTCTTATCGCACGCGATTTGGTTGAGCCAGTAAAGGAGCGCGTCGAACGCGACGCCCAGCAGCGCGACCGGGATGATCCAGTCGGGGGAGAGGCCGATGCCGAGAATGAAAACGAATGCGCCCAAGGAGGCCGGCAGGATGGAATGCCAGAGGACGGTTCGCAGAAGAGCGATCTCAATCTCGACCTTATGCAATTGACGCTCTAACGCCTCCATCAACGGCGCGTCGGGCGCGGCGGTTGGAATTCGCCGCTTTCGCCAGATCGGATATATGATAAGCAAAAGCCCGCTCAAAATGACAAGGACACTGCCGACGCGGGCGAGCGGGGAAGGGAAGAGGAAGAAATAAGCTCCGAAGCAAAGAATGACGAAAACAGCGGCGCTATTTTCGCGGATGTCTCTCCAGAAGAGCGTGCGATTCAGACGGAGGGCGCGTGCTTTGAGGTTCGCAATTTGCCCTGAGTCGGGCAGCGGCGGCGGCTCAAGACTTTGTGCCCGCCACAGTTCCTTTAATTCGTGGTCGTGCATGGCGCCTCCTTCATGAGGGTTGCGAGTTTCTTCTTTGCCCGATGGAGGATGACTCCCGCGTTGTTTTCAGTGACGCCAAGCACGTCGGCGATTTCCGCATAGCTCAGGCCTTCTAGGAAAAGGGTGACCACCGCTTTATCGGTCACCTTCAGTTGCGCGATCGCTTCGTGCAATTGTGTGAGCCGTTCTCGCTGGTCTGCATCGGACGCCGGATGAAATTCGGAAATTTCATGTTCGGCTGGATCGATGTCGCAGGCGATGCGGCGACGGCGCGCTTTGTCTTTTCGAACGAAGCTGACCGCGGTATTAAGAGCGATACGGTAAAGCCAGGTGGCCGCATATTTTTTGTCGCGCAAGTTCGGGAGGGCGCGCCAGATCTGAAACAGCATGTCTTGGTAAAGGTCCTCTTGATCCGCGTGCCCCCAAGCGTAAACCCGACAGACATTGAGAAGCCTCAGCCGGTTCTCAGCGATCAACGTCACAAACCTTTCATCGTTGTTCGATGGGGAGTTCAAGGTGTTTGTAGGAGTTAGTCGCGGAACACCGGGGAAACTTACAAGAAGTTTTCGTCAACCGACTCGACCGATCAAGAATGCGGAATACAGGCTGCCGCGGTCAGCGGCTGATTCGATAACAGCGCGACCGCGTGCTTGACGCCGCCTTGTGCGGCGACCTGTCTGAAGGAGCGATGTCTTTCAATACCTTTCCGGCCCGCACCATCTTTCGCCCGGCTTTGGCATGGTTTTGCGGACTTTGTCTGTTTTGCCTGAATGCAGTCTCCGGTGCGGCGGCCGCGGACGCGATCGCAACCGGGACCTTTTGGCAGCTCGGCACCGCGCGGCTGGCGAGCTGGAAGGACGAGGAGTTGGCCGCCGAAGTCATGCGAGTAAAGGAGGCGGGCATGGATACAATCATTATCCAGTACAGCGCCATCTGGGATACGCGATCAAAAACCTACCGCACGTTCGTTCCGAACAGCGCGATTCCGCTATTCGAGGAGGCGAAAAATCGCGACCCATTGGGCGCTATCTTTCAGGCGGCGGAAGAGGAAAACGTGAAGATTATCATCGGGGATTTTCTCGTTCCGCCGGATCTTCGCTACGGACGTCCCGACGATGCTTTCTCGATCTGGCTCTCACCGGAAGCGATCGGATTTCGGCGTCAGATGATCGCCCGTTTCAGGAACAGCCCGAGCTTCGCCGGATATTACATCGCCAATGAACCGGACCCGCACCGGGTGCAAGACGCTATGCCGAAATGGCTCGACGCAACGCGGGCGCTCGCGCAGTTCGTCAAGAAGGAGAAGCGGGGCCTTCCAATTCTTCACCCGATCGGACTCTACGCCGAGCGGCATACGAACGAGGAAGGCAAGTCGCTGCCGTCGGCCCCGTCTCCCGCCTATCTCGAACGCTTTTGGCGACCGTGGATCGAGGGAATTCCGGAAATCGATATCTGGATGATGATCGACGGGATCGGCACGGGACTGTCTCATTTGGCGCACACATCTGAAGCCCAGGAGTGGGGGCGATCGCTCGTGCATGGCGCGGGGAAGGAATTTTGGGTGGATGTCGAGAATGCCGACATGAACCGAAGCCGCGGATATCACGCGTTCACGATGGAAAGACTGAGGGACTCACTGAGGGTCGCGGCCAGACACGCGGACAAGATCGTCCTTTTTGAACACCTAAATTACATGTCGCCGAACAGCCCGAAGCCGGCGTCGCGCGACCTGTATCACGATTACCTCACGTACCGGCAGAATCGGAAATAGTCGCGTCATCGCGCGGCGGTGAGTTGAAGTTTTCCTGATAGCGCACATCTAGCCGCGCTCGCGAGAGCGTGGTCGTCGATCACTGGCGAAGGGTTGTCTCGGTGTCACGCGGCGGTGAACCGAAACTTTCGGAGGTTATGCGCAGGCGGTCGCGCCGGATAGTTTCCATGACAGAGTCGGGGTCCGGACGAACCGCGGCAGCGACGGGCACGCGTTCCCCGGCAGCTCCACTCCCGTCGACAGGGGTTTCCGCGAATGCCCTCCGCGTGCCTCCGCCGATCGTAATCGCCGCGAGGCGTCCATTGGGAAGAAAAACCGGCGACCCGCTGTCCCCGCGTCCGATATGGGCGCCATGCCACAGGACGACGGTGCCGATCCGGTCGTCAGGCCAAACGCGCCCATACCCATCGAGGCCTTGTTGCACAGACATGAGAGATCCGGCGGTCAGGCGCGGCGGCCAAAATCGGATGCCGCCAGGAGCGACGAATTCCGTGCCGGGCCGCAGTTCCCAGTCCCACGCCCAGACCGCGTACGCATCGGATTGCAGCGACGTGTGAACGATGGCGAAGTCGGCTGGAATCAGCACTTCAAGTTCCTCCGAATCGATCCCGTCCCAGCCGTCCCAAACCACGCGGACTGGTCCGGACGAAAGTTCGCCGGTCTTCGCGTTCAATAGATAATGGGGGCCCGGCGCCTTGTGAAGAAGGTGGGCGGCTGTTAAAAAATAGCCGTCGTCCGTCAGCGGAACCGCCCATCCGTATGCTTGCGGCTTGTTCGGGTCGACAGCTTTTAAATCGGCGATCGACCGGATCGCGCCATTCTCCCGTGCGGGAACGGTATTCGCTAAAACACGAAATACGCGGGCTTCCATATGCGCCGCGAGCGGCGTGCCGTCGACCAACCGGTCGGCGAAGCGCCCAAACGACACTTCCGCGGCCGTCGGCCCCTCTTGAGCGGCGCCGCCGGCGGGTTCCTGTTTCTCAGGACTGTGAACACAGCCGATCAGAACGAGAAAAACGAGACCCAGAACAATGTGCCAAAAGAATGCCTGGAATGCTTTCATCATTCGTTTGATCCTAAACCTCGCAGGTAAGATCGGCAGCCGAACGGCCACCACCCTACTGAGGCGAACTGTAAAAGGGTTCCAAGGTTTTCAGGTGTCCCTCCACGATCCGAGTCACATTTTCAGCCGGGAGCTGCCCTTTATGTAGCTCGAAAATCGCTACCAAAAGCGCGAGTTCAATATCCATCGGCCGCACGCTGGCGGTTTTCATTTCCTTCAGGATTTCAAGCGCCTTTGCTTCGGCCTTCTTGTAGTCCTTGAAGTTCGCTTCGAGCGGTGTTGTCATGCGCTCATCCGCTCTCCATTCCCCGCCGGTGTCAAGACCGCATGGCTCGACGGTTGGATCTCCGGGCGAATAGAAGACTTGCAAATTCATGACGGCCCAAGAATCCGCCGATCAGTGGGCGCCGTTACGCCACACCCAAGTGAAGAAGGGCAGAAACCTAGCTGGGTTTGTCGAGAATTGCCTCCGTAGATTTTCCGAAAACCAATATTGACGACGCCTGTCAAAAAAATCACGACTAGTGTCGTGAAGAAAAAAGATTACGGATCCTGACCTCTTGGCCCTGCGGCAGATCCTCGAAGAGAAATTTTTCTACAAGACTGCCGATTTCGATGGCCGCACAGAGATTCTTAACCTTGGTGATGGCGACGAAAGCAAGCGTGAGAATGCCTTGTGTTTTGAGGTTTTCGCGGGGGCTCCGTTCATTCTATTTGTGCTTTCTGACACCGAGCCTACGAAAGCTTTTCGAGAATTAGCATTCAACTTCGCGTTGCAAACCGAGACGATAGGAACAGTGGCATTTTTTATTAAGGAGGCAGAGAATTTCCAAACATTTAGAGGCTGTCTAAAAAGTAGAAAAAATGCGTGCTATTAGCATTTTTAA
>CAZYAN010000009.1:4396-88196 GCA_964645585.1 uncultured Opitutales bacterium | reverse complement strand
GGTCTGACCCCATCGACGGCGGCTGCATCGACGGCTTGACCCCATCGACGGCTGCGAAGGCCGGATGGATGAAAAACGCGGGTCCGCAGTCGTGCTCTTCGCTTGACTCGCGCGGGAATGCTGCCTCCCTCAAAGCAAGCCGATGAGTGGGAAAAAGCGGAAACAGAGCGAGCCGGAGGCGGCCCCGAAGGTCACGATTTACACGGAAAAACTGAATCTGGAGCAGATGGAGAAGCTCAGGATCATTTGTGAAGGGAAATCGTGGGAGCCATTCGACGTCGCGTACGCCCGGTTCGCGTTCAAAGGCCCGAAGGTCAATGTTGTCGGTTACGAGAGCGGCAAGGTTGTCGTTCAGGGAAAGGGGACAGAGGATTTTATCGTCAATGTCCTTGAGCCGGAGGTGACCGGCACGGTGAAATTCGGCTACGACGAAGTGCTGCGGCCGGAGTGGTTTGAGCCGCACGCGGGCTTGGACGAAAGCGGGAAGGGCGATTTTTTCGGCCCGCTCGTATCGGCGTGCGTCATCGCGGAGAAGCCGGCGATCGACAGATGGCGAAAGGCGGGAATCCGGGACAGCAAGCGGATCGGCGATTCCGGGATCGCCAAGTATGACAAGATGATCCGGGAGACACCTGGCGTTGTCGCGAAGGTCGTTTTCTGCAGCATGCCTCGCTACAACGAGCTGATGGCGAAGCCGCGGGCAAATCTCAACTTGCTCCTCGCTTGGCAGCATGCGCAGGCACTGACGAAGGCGCTTGAAGAAAAATGGGTGCCGTGGGGGATGCTCGACCAGTTCAGCAAGCAGCCGCTGGTGCAGCGTTATTTTAAAAACGATAAATTCGACCTGCGGATGCAGACGAAGGCGGAGGAGGATCCGGTTGTCGCGGCCGCGTCGATTGTCGCGCGCGCCGAGTATGTTCGGCAGGTCAAGAAATTATCCGATCGCTTGGGCGAGCCGCTCCAGAAAGGCGCGAGCGCGAAAGTCCGCGAGCAGGCGATCCGCCTGGTCGAAAAACTCGGGGCGCCTGCGCTGCGGGAGTTTGCCAAGCTGCATTTTCGCACGGCGCACGAAGTCATCGCGGCTTGCGGGAAAACCGGCGAGATCGAGCTGCCGCCTCTGAAGCCCGCGTTTCAGCGAAACGGAGAACCGAAAACGAAGGATGGGTAACGTCATTCTGTCAATTGAAGAACGACGCCAATGAAACGCCCCCGGCTCACTGCTTTTGACCGTTCCTGCCTCCCGGAAGATTCGATGGCGGTGGTTGGAGTCGATGAAGCCGGGCGCGGCGCCTTGGCCGGTCCGGTCGTCGCCGCGGCGCTTCTGGTTCGGCGTGAATTTTATGACTCGCCGCTTTGCCGCCGGATTCGGCCGATGATCCGTGATTCGAAGGTATTGACGGCGGAGAAACGCGAAGAAGCGCTCGCGGCCCTGGAGCGGTGCCGGGAGCGGGGTGAGGTGTTGTTCTTTCCGGGTGTGGCGTGTGTGGAGGAGATTGAAGAGGAGAATATTCTCGGGGCGACCCGTCTGGCGATGAAGCGGGCCCTTGACGCGGTGCTCGAGGACTGCGGCTGTCCGGCGCGTGCCTGGGCAACCGTCGAGCCGGGCGATTTGTTTTATTCCGAGGAAGAAGTCCGGGAGATCCGGCGCCGGCCGGTGATCCTTGTCGACGGCCGGCCGCTGAAACCGTTTTTCTATCCGCATACGGCGCTGGTGCAGGGCGATGGGCGTTCGTTCGCGATCGCGGCCGCGTCCATCGTGGCGAAAGTCGAGCGGGACCGGCTGATGACCGCCCTTCACGAGGAGTATCCCGCGTATCACTTTTGTTCGAACAAAGGGTACGGGACACCCAAGCATATCGAAGCTCTCGACCAGCACGGGGCCTGTCCGGCTCATCGACGGAAGTTTTTACGAAAGCTGATCGACGCCGGATGCGGATGGAAGGACGAGGCTGTCACCGAGCTCGAGTTTGAGACGACGCGTTGAGATGTCTGTCGGTCCACGCGGTCCTCGGGCCCGGCTTCTTGGTGACGACGTCAATCAGGAGTCGCGCATCCGGTCGAAGACCACGCTGCCGCTGACGATCGTCATTTTGACCCGGCCTTTCAGTGGCTTGTCGAGCCAGGGGGAATTGCTCGACTGGCTGAAAATATCGTCTTTGGTGAAAACCCATTCTTCGTCCGGATCGAAGATCGTGACGTCTCCGGCGCGTCCGGCGACCAAGGTTCCCCGGTCTGACTTGATAATCGCGGCCGGTTTGCGCGTCATTAAATCAATCACGTCCGGCAGTTTCATTTCGCCGGAATGGACGAGTGTTTGCAGCGTCACGCCCAGCGCGGTTTCCAGTCCGATAATTCCGAACGGCGCGTAGTCGAACTCGCGGTCCTTTTCGTAATCGGTGTGCGGCGCGTGGTCGGTCGCGATCAAGTCGATTGTTCCGTCCTTCAGTCCTTCGATAATCGCGAGCCGGTCCGCCTCGGTCCGGAGCGGGGGGTTCATTTTGCAATTGGTGTTGTAATCGCGAAGGCACTCGTCGGTCAGGGAAATGTGATGCGGGCTCGCTTCGGCGGTGACATTGACACCCCGCTGTTTGGCGCGGCGCAGAATATCGACGGCATTGCCGGAGCTGATGTGCTGCATGTGGATGTGCGCGCCGGTCAGCGTGGAAAGTATTACATTTCTGGATACAATGACATCCTCACCGGCCGACGGCCATCCCTTCAGCCCGAGCCGGGTCGACCATTCACCCTCGTTCATCACCGCGGATTCGGTGAGGTTGTCATCCTGGCAATGATCCATGACGGGGAGGTCGAACATTTTCGCATACTCGACCGCCCGGCGCATGATTTCATTGTTCTGCACGCACTTTCCGTCGTCGGTGATCGCGACGACACCCGCGCGTTTGAGCGAACCGATCGGGGCGAGGTTCCTCCCCTCCATGTTGACGGTGATGCAGCCGGTTGGATGGACATTGACGACCGCGTCGCGCCGGATCGTGTCGAGAATGTATTGGACCGTTCCCGCGTCGTCGGCCGGCGGCGACGTGTTCGGCATGCAGACGACGGTGGTAAACCCGCCGGCGGCCGCGGCGCGCGATCCGGAGAGGATCGTTTCCTTGTGGGTCTGACCCGGCTCGCGAAAATGGACGTGAATATCGATCAGGCCTGGACAGACGACGAGGCCGGCGGCGTCGATTTCGCGGCAGCGGGAGAGCTGGCTTTCCGGCAGCGACTCGGCGATTTTTCCGTTGAGGACGAAGATGTCGCGCGTCTCGTCAAGATTTTGCGACGGGTCGATGACCCGGCCGTTGCGAATCCAGAGCGGCTTATGCATGGTCGAATTCAAATTCCTCGAGGGCGTCGGGGTCTCCGTTCGAACAGAGATACAGGACGGCCATCCGCACGGCGACGCCGTTGGTGACCTGTTTCAGGATGACGGACCGGGGCGAGTCGGCGAGCTCGGAGTCAATCTCCACTCCTCGGTTGATCGGTCCCGGATGCATAATAATCGCATTGGGTTTGAGCCAGGAGGCGCGGGTTTTGTTGAGGCCGAACATGCTGGTGTATTCGCCGAGGGAAGGGAAGTGGGAGGAACTCTGGCGTTCGTGCTGGATGCGAAGGAGCATGACCGCGTCCGCGTCGGCCAGGGCGGATTTCAAGTCGTGTGAAACGCTCGCGCCGAGGGTGGTGAGGCATTCCGGCACGAGTGTCGCGGGTCCGGCGAGCGTCACCTCCGCGCCCAGTTTGCGGAGCGCCCAGATGTTGGAGCGTGCGACGCGGCTGAAAAGAATATCGCCGAGGATTGTGACTTTTCTTCCGGCGAGATCGCCGAGGTGCTCCTGCATCGTGAAACAATCGAGGAGCGCCTGGGTCGGGTGTTCGTGGGCGCCGTCGCCGGCGTTGATGATCGGGATCTTGACGAGCCGGCTCAGGTAGAGCGGCGCTCCGGCGGCGCTGTGCCGCAGGACGATGATATCGGCGTTGAGCGCCTGGATGTTCTCGGCGGTGTCGCGAAGCGTTTCCCCCTTGACGACGCTGCTGGCGGGGCCCGAGAGGAAAACGATGTCGGCGGCGAGACGTTTGGCCGCCATCTCGAAGGCGATCCTCGTACGCGTGCTCGGTTCGAGGAAAAAATTGACAACGGTTTTTCCTCGCAAAGCCGGGACACGATCGCCGCGATTAATGGCTTTCTTAAAGGAGGCGGTGACGCGAAAAATCGTGTCAATTTCCTCGCGAGTAAGGTCTTCGATTGCAATCAGGTCTTTTCTGTGCCAAGTCATCCGCCAGCGTCGCAACACTCTGTGTACGGGCGCAACCGAACGCAAACCGGGAATCGGACGTTCCAGCTGCACCGTGATATCGCTCCCATCTGTCGCGAACCCGGCGATTGTTGTCAATGTTGTGAGAGGAAAAACGGACTCCGCTCGAAGATCTTGCCGCTATTCGGGCGCCACAGCGTTTGGCTTTTTACGCAACCTGGCTTGCGGCACGGTGTTTCACGTTTTTTCTGGACAATGCCAAGTGAAAGCGATGCGTGAGAAGACGGCCTTTTGCGGCCGCCTTCATTCAGTTGTTGGAAAGTGACCTGCTCAATCAGACAAAAGAACCATTCTCCATTGCGATTCGGACACGCGACTGCCGCGACGATGATTCCGTGCGCGTTGCTGGCTGCTTTGGCGCTCGCGGGATGCCGGACGCCGGCGGAGCACCGGGAACGGGCCGACCAGGCGGCGATGGGGATCATCGAAGAGCATCAGGCAAAGGCGCTCGGCCGGACGGAGCCGTTCAGTATCGAGCGCCCGCAAGACACGTTCCGGGAGCGCTTGCTGCTCGATCAGCACCTGCCGCGCTACAGTCCCGCGTCGCTCGGATCCGATGCGCTGGAAGAGCCCGAACATTGGCCGGAAACGGGAGAAGCGCTGGAGGCGCCGGCGCCCTTTATTCCGGGAGATCCGGATGAGGCGATGCCGATCGACCTCCTCGAGGCGCTGCAGCTGGCGGCCGGGAACAGCCGGGAGTATCAGAACCAAAAAGAATCCGTCTTTCTAACGGCGCTCAATCTCGATCTGGAGCGGTATGCATTCGATACAACCTTTACCGGTTTCCTGGAAGGATTGCTGCGGCATGACGACGGTGCCAACGAGACCGGGGTGCAAGGGTCGGGCGAATTTGGCTTCGACAAGACATTTGAAACAGGGGTCGGTTTGAGCGGCCGGCTGATTGTCGATCTCGTGCGCCTCCTTTCGGGCAGCCGCGACAGCTCGCTCGGACTGTTTGGAGACGCGTCGATCACAGTGCCGCTCCTGCGCGGGTCGGGCCGGCACATTGTGACGGAGGCCCGAACGCAGGCCGAGCGCGACGTGGTCTACGCGCTGTTGGCGTTCGAAGAGTTTAAGCGCGATTACGCGGTTCAGGTTGCCAACGGGTTTTTCTCGGTTTTGCAGACTCGGGACCAGATCGTGAACGCGGAAGCCAATTACAACCGGCTGGTGTTGCTGGTCAATCGGACGCAGGCTCTTTACGAACGCGGCCGCGTGACGGGGATTGAAGTCGATCAAGCGCGGCAGGATCTCCTGCGGGCGCGTGAGCAGTGGATCGCCGCCCAACAGCGTTACCAGACACAATTGGACAATTTTAAACTGACTCTCGGGTTGCCGACCGACGCGCGCATCGAACTCGACGAAGGGGAACTCGACCGGCTGCTGCTTGCGGCTGACACGATTTTGGGTGACGCGGGCGACACCGACGCGGCCGCGACGGACGAACTCAAGTTGCGCGGCGACGGAGTCGGCGGCCGCTATGAAATCGCTGAGGCGCGCGCGATCGAGCTGGCGTGGGAGAATCGGCTCGATCTGCGAATTGCCGAGGGCGAAGTCGAGGACGCTCAGCGGCGGGTGGTGGTCGCGGCCGATGCGCTGCGGCCGGGGCTGAATTTGATCGGCAGCGCCTCTGTCGGTGAGCGCCGGGGAATCGGCTCCGCCGGGCTTGCCAACGCGCGGCTCGACCCGTCGTCGACCGGGATCTACTCGATCGGACTGGAGGCGGACCTTCCGTGGTCGCGACGGGCCGAGGGCCTCGCGTTCCGCCGGAGCCTGCTGGAAGTCGAGCAATCCGTTCGCAACCTTCAAGCCTTGGAAGACCAAGTAAAATTGGACGTTCGCAACGGATTGCGCAACCTTCTCCAGCAGCGCGAGAATTATCAGATTCGCATGCGGGCGCTGGATATCGCTGAGCGCCGCGTCCGCCAGGCGCAGGCCTTTCAGGAAGCCGGCCGTGCCGAAACCCGGGATGTGCTTGAAGCGAACGAAGATTTGCTCAATGCCCAGAACAGCCGGGTCGATGCGCTTGTCAGCTACCGGATCGCCGAGCTGGCATTCCAGCGAGATCTCGGGGTGCTCGGGATCAACGAGCGAGGACTGTGGGAGGAATTTGATCCGGCAGCGGCCGGCGAACCGGAGCTTGGCGGCGGAGAGGGGTGAGATTTGGAAAAGTTGAGAAACCAATCGGGGAATTTGGCATTTTTACCCAAGTAACAGGACTGACCAGATGAAGACGGAAGCAGAAACCAAAGACAGGCAGCCGGGCAAGAGCGCCGTTCGCCGGGGAATCTTTCTCGGGGCGGCACTAGCGGTTATCGGGGCCGCGGTGACGGCCTGGATGGGGATGACCAGCGAAGTTCCTGACTACGGTCCGGTGGCGGAAGCGAAGCGGGGAGATTTGACGATCAGCGTCAACGAATCCGGCACCTTGCGCAGCCGCGATCAGGTAGTCATCACGAACCGGATCAAAGGGCGGACGACGATCATCTGGGTCGTACCGGAGGGAACCGTGGTTGAGGAAGGCGACCTGTTAGCTGAATTTGATTCGAGCAAACTGGAGAACGATCTGGTTGAGTCGCGGATCGAAGTGCAAAACGCGGAAGCGACATTCATCCGCGCCCGCGAGCAGCTTGCGGTCACCAAAAGCCAGAACGAGAGCGACATTGCGGCGGCCGAGCTGACCCTGCGTCTGGCGAGGCTGGATCTTGCCCGCTATCTCGGCGATCAGGAAGCGCTCGCCGGTGCCGGCATCGAACTTGAGAATCCTGTCGGCGAGGCGGAAGGCGGCGGGTCAGAATCCGACCTCGCCGCGGATGGGGAGTATGCCCAGGCGCGCGAGAAACTGATTTCGGAAATCGAGCTCGCCCGCGAGGAGCTGATCCGGGCGCAGCAGCAGTACGAGGATTCGGTCGCCCTCGCACAGCAGGAATTTATTACCGAACTCGAGGTCGAGGGCGATCGCTTGGCCATGGAGCGCGCTCGCGTCGCGGTGAAGCTCGCCGAAGGCCAGCTTCGCTTGCTGGAGACGTACACCCACCGGCGGGACCTGGAGCAGTTGCGGAGCGATGTCGAACAGGCGGAGCGCGCGCTCGACCGGGTGAAATTGACCGCGAACGCGAACCTTGTGCAGGCGCAGGCGGATTTCGATTCGGCCCGCCAAAAGCTGGAAGAGGAGAAGCGCGAGCTGGCGGAAATCGAGCAGCAGCTTTCCTACACGAAGATTCGCGCTCCTGCCGCCGGGATGGTCGTGTATGAAACCAGCGCCAATCAGCGGCGCTGGGGCAATAACGAGCCGCTCCAGGCTGGACAGGAGATCAGCGAACGCCAGGAACTGATTTATCTTCCCTCATCGGAAGGAATGGTCGCGGACATCTCTGTTCACGAATCCTCCCTCGACAGAATCTCTGTCGGCATGCCTGCACGGATCACAGTCGACGCCCGGCCCGGCACTTATTTTGAAGGCAGGGTCCGGAAAATCGCGCCGATGCCCGACGCGCAAAGCGTCTGGCTGAATCCGGATCTGACGGTCTACAAGACGGAAGTCGAAATCGACACAGGCACCCACAGCCTGCGAACCGGGATGAGCTGCCGGGTGGAGGTGGTCATCGACGAACTGAAGGACGTGGTTTACGTGCCGTTGCAGGCGGTCATCAAATATAACGATCAGCACTACGTGTACCTCCTTCCGGAGAAGGGCGGCCCGCCGGTCGCGCGCCCGGTTGAAATCGGGTATGACAACAATCGGATGGTACATATTCGCAGCGGCCTTGAGCCTGGCGAACGGGTTTTGCTGGCGCCGCCACTTTACGATCGGATGGAGAATGACAAGCCGATGGAGGAGACGGTCCCTGAGGATGAGTCGGGCGACGAAGCACCGGCCGCGGAGGAGCATGTTGCTGGCTCGGAAACCGCGGGCGCGGACCGGAGCGCCCATGCGGAATAGGCGAGAGGGGAGCCGCCCGTGTATGATTTAGGCTGACGATTCCTCTTTTCATGAATTTTTCCCGTCACATTCGTTTGATTCAACTCGGTGTTAAGACGCTGCTGCTGCACAAGCTGCGTTCCTTTTTGACGATGCTGGGGGTCGTTTTCGGCGTCGGGAGCGTTATCGCGATGCTTGCGGTCGGGACCGGGGCGAGCCGGGAGGCCCAGGAGCGCATTCGGCGCCTTGGGAGCCAAAATATCATCATCTATTCGCTGCAGCCGCAGGAGGACCGGGCAACGGAGCGCGTGCGAATGAGTATTTACGGGCTCACGTACGATGACGAGCTGCGCATCAAGGAAACCATTCCCAACGTCCGGCGAATGGTGCCGGCCAAGCTGATTCCCTACGAAGCCCGTGTCGGGGCGAGACGGATGGAGCTTCGGATTGTCGGCACGACACCGGACTGGTTCGACCTGGTTGAGCGGGATTTGGTCGCCGGCCGTCGCCTGAGTGAAAGCGACATGCGTGATCGGGCGAATGTGTGTGTATTGACGGAGGAGTCAGCCCGGCGCCTTCTCGCGACGGAGGAAGCGATGGGGCACAGCATCCGGATCGGGCAAAATTATTACAAGGTGGTTGGGATTATCCGCAGCGATTCTGGCGGGACGGTCGGCGGCGTGCAGACGCCGGACCAGGCGATTGACGCGTATATCCCGATGACAACCGCTCGCGAGCGATTTGGCGATGTGGTCATTCGGCGCCGCGAAGGTTCGACGGAGCGTTCCCGGGTGGAGCTGCACCAATTGGTGGTGGAGGTCGACAGCATCAAGAATGTGGAGTCCACAGCCGCGGCGATTCAGAAAATGCTCGCGCGGTTTCACCAGCGGGAGGATTACCGGGTCAGTGTTCCCCTCGCGCTTCTGCGGGAGGCGGAGCAGACGCAGCGCACGTTTAATATTGTCCTCGGATCGATCGCGGGAATCAGTTTGCTTGTCGGGGGGATCGGCATCATGAACATCATGCTCGCGTCGGTGACGGAGCGGACGCGCGAGATCGGCGTCCGCCGGGCGCTCGGCGCGAGGCGGGCGCAGATCGTCGGTCAATTCCTTGTTGAAACCGTCGTTTTGTCGAGCACGGGCGGATTGATCGGCATCGTCGCGGGGGTCATCGTCCCGCAGATTATCGAACAGCTCTCTGGGATGCCGACGGTCGTTCCGGTGTATTCGATCGTCCTCTCCTTTGGCGTAAGTATCGCGGTCGGTGTGACGTTCGGACTCTATCCCGCGATCCGCGCGGCCGGTTTGGACCCGATCATCGCTTTGCGCCATGAATGAGCAGGCTGTCGCGACCTGCGTTTTCGGCTTGAAAAAATCCGCAAACGGTCGATTGCTAGGGAGCGTTATTTGACGGAAGCGGGCGTCGTATAACGGCTATTATGTGAGCTTCCCAAGCTTGAGACGAGGGTTCGACTCCCTCCGCCCGCACCAGTCACCCTTCCGCTTCGAGGGCTCAGTAGTAGCTCGGGTTGTACCAGAAGATATTGTCTTTGTCGGAGCGGAGATCTTCCCACTCTTTCCGGCTCATGGGGGAAACGTGGCCGTCGACGTAGAGGATGTTGGCGTTGTTGCCGTGAAGGGGATCCGCGTTTGAGGCGCCGTCGGAATCGATCCATGGGCGGTAGTGGTCGTTTTGCCGGGAGCCGTCGCCGCCGAGCAGGACCATCGACTGGTCTTCGATGCGTTCGATGGTGAGGGGGCCGGTTTTCGTGATGATGTGTCCAGTGATGAAGCGGTTGAGCGCGTAGGAGGTTTGAACGAGGGAGACGAGTTGGCCACCCATCTGGCTGATAGCTTCGGGGCACCAGAAAAGGGTGTCATGTGGAAAAGCAGTTTAGTGGATTCTGTGAAACGCATCTTCGTAAGTCAAGTGCGTCTCGTAACTTGGGGTCGGGATCATCGGTCGAAGCTAGAACGGTCCGGGCGGAGGGAGTCGAACCCTCGCGATACGGTTGGGACGCTCACACAAATAGCCATGCACACCGCTCGGTTCATGAGCGGCGCGCGATCATGGTAGACGACGCACCCTGCCGATTGCGCGTGCGGGTTATTTCCAAGGCGGACAGGGGCGCCCGCACGCTGGCGCGAAGCGAGCGAATCTTCCAGCGTTCCCAGCGCACTAACCCCGTGAATCTGGCGGTCAGGGATGGCGAATGGTTGCCTGTTCGAGGGGAGATGTCTTGTGGGTCATCATTCCGCTCCCGAGGACGATGAGCCCGACGATCAGGTGCGGAGCCCACACGAGCTCTGAGAAGCCCAAGAGCCATGGTGAGAGTGCGAGGAAGATGCCGAGCACGATATCCAGTCCGAGATGGACACGCATCGGGAGCGCTCGAACCACCCCAAGTTCGTATTTGGTGAACAGCGCGGAAGCGATGATGGCCGCTCCGATCAGAATCGGCGTCCACATCGCGGCGCCGCCATCGGCAAAGCCTAGGAGCCAAGGCGCGATAATCAGCAAGGCTCCGATCACGTAGTCAAGAATTCCGTGGGTTCGCGTTGAAATCATAGTAAGTCCTCCGTTGATCGCGCCTGCCGCTAGACGCGTGGTTGCTGTTGCGCGGTTCCCTATTCCTCTTCTCTTTTGGGAAATCCTAATGGCCTTTGACGATGCTCGCAAACACCGGTCCGCCTGAAGCGGCTCTCAGTGATTTTCCGACAGCGGTCAGAAAAAAGGGGACCCCCGGCATTGTCGTATCGATGACTCGGGGAGCGCCCTGATGGAAACGCGTTTCCTGCGGGGTTATGGTGCTGTTGCCACGTTTTTCGACCCCAAATCGACATGCCGCGGGAAACCGACACAGTGATCATAGGCGGCGGAATCGCCGGGCTGAGCTGCGCCCGCCGCCTCCACGAGAGGGGAAGCAGCTTTGTCATGGTCACCGATCGATTGGGAGGGCGGATGCATGCGAAAAGCGGACCGCCGTCGCGGAATTTCGGCGCCACGTACCTGACCAGTGATTATCGCAACGTCCTGCGGTTTGTCCGGCCGGGAAGGCGTGTCCGGATGAACGACGTTTACTTCCTTCACGATGGCGAACGCGACCGGTTCAGGAAGATCTTTCACCCGTCAAACATTTGTCACAGCGGAAAGATCGCTCGCCTGTACCGCGGACTGATCGAGTTTCGGCGCCGCCTGAACGCGCTGCGCGGCGGCGTCCCCTTCTGCTGTCAGGCGGAGCTCCTTCAACAGGACTCGGTGCTGCTCAACGCGGTTCGAGAACCGGCGGAGGAGTTCGTGCGCCGGAACGGTCTGGAGGAGGTTGATCGGCTCTTTACAAATCCGATCGTTTCGTCGACCGTTTTTTCGAGTACCCAAAATATCAATACATTTTACTACCTGGCCTGCTTGATGCCCATTCTGCTGCCGACGTACGTAGCGGACTTTTCGTCGACCCTCGACCGAATGACGGCGGGATACGAGCGGCGGATTGATCTGGGCAAAGTGCTCCAGGTCGAGCCCGCGCCTTTTGGAAAGTTCCTTGTGGGAACGGAGACGCGCCTCTATCGCGCGCGCAGCGTGGTCATTGCGACGCCCGTGAACAATGCGCGCTCGTTTTGCCCCGACTCGGACTGGCTCGGATACTCCAAATCTGTTCGCACGGTATCCTGCTGCGCGATCCATGTGCAAGGCCGCCGCCGCCGGCAGTACCTGCCGGGACGCACGGTATTTCCTGGAACCGGCGGCCCCGCAACGGTCCTCTTGCCGCTCGGCGATTATGACCTGGTTTTCTCGCGCGAACCGGAACCCGATTTGTCGGTTTATTATGAACGGCCGCGGGTCGACGGCCGGGTCTGCTGGAAAACAGCGGTCGTCCTTGCAGGTGATCAATGGCGGCCGCTTTCACCGCGACCGAATCTATATACGATCGGCGATCACAACATCTGCGGGTTGGAGGACAGCTTTTTGACCGGTCTTTACGCGGCGAACGACATTCTTGCGCGGCAGCGCTTTTTACCAAGTGCCGTGAAGGTCGCGCGCCGGATTCACTGGATCCCCCGTCAGGCGAGTGTAGAGACGTGAGCCTCCGAGCACAGTCGCGCCGACACTGGGAAAGGCGGAACTGGCACCGGTGAGAAAGAGGTTGGGAATCGGCGTGCGGTGTCTGAGGCGGTCGAAGTCGACGTTGGCGGGAGTCAACTCGCTGCCGTAAATGTTGCCGGCCGGAGCCCAGAGATAGCGCACATTTGTCGCGGGAGTTCCCGACAGTTTGAACGTCAGGTGGGCGCGCAGGCCGGGGATGTAGTGACGTTCGATCAGCTTCAAAATGCCGGCGGTGATTTCTCGCTTCTTCTTGTTGTACGCGCGCCGATCGTTGTGGCGGAGCGAGGCGAAGGAGTCATGGCCAGCGACGGTGACGACTTCGAGTATTTCTTCTCCGTCCGGGCAGGCGCGCGGCGAGGCGCGGGGGGCGCAGAGAGTCGGCGTCGAAAGGAAAAGCCACGGGTTGCTGAGATCGTTTCCGTCGACTTGATCGCGATACGCGCGATTGAGATCGAGATGGGGATAGTGCCAGATATTCCAGTTTCCAAATCCGCAAGCTCGCAGATCGATATCGCGGATCGCCAGGTAGACTGTGTAAGAAGAGACTGAATACGAGTATTCGATCTTTCTGAGAAAGGACGAGCTGAAATGTTCGCGACCGATCAGCTCAACGCAGGTTTTTGGATCGGTGTTCGCAAGGAAGACGCGGGCGCGAAAGACGCTCCCGTCGCGCGTGACGGCTTCCGTCAACCGTCCGGATCGCAGCGAGAGCCGTGACACCTCCGCGTTGAGAAGGAATTCGCTTCGAGGCGATTGGCGGATGACGTTGGCCAGCGACTCGACCAAATGCCGGAAGTGATGCGTCGGATGGTAGGCGCCGAGACCATAGCTCCAAATGAGGGCAGCGTAGATCACGAGCGAAACCCGTTCGGGGGGAAGGCCAAGATCGCCGACCTGCGTCGCGAGAACGGCCTGCACCTCGGCTGGGAGCGCGAGACGGTCGAAGAGATTTTGCAGCGTCCACCGCCGATAGCGCAGGATGGCGCGGCTGCGGAAAATCGCGTTGAAGTATTCGCGCCAGGACCATTCATACGGAAGGTCGCGCAGCTCCCGGGTAATCGCGCGAACGACGTCAAAGAACCCGCGGATGCGCGTGCGATGTTCGGGAAACCGATCGATCAGCCGTTCCGCCCAGCAATCGAGGCCGTTCGGTATGCCCAGACGGATGCCCGCTTCGGGGCAGCTAAAGTGATCGTAGCCATTCGGGTCGAGACGCTCAAACGTCACCGTCTCGTGAAGTCCGAGTTTTTTCAGGAGGTTGAAAACCGGTTCTCCCTCGCCGCAATAAAAGATGTAGTGGACCGCCGCGCAGAACGTGTACGGACCCATCGGGAAACTGTGGGCGCATCCTCCTGGATGTTCGTGGGCTTCGAGAAGGCAGACGGAGTGTCCGGCATGCGCGAGCAAGGCGCCGGCGCTCAATCCGGCCATGCCCGACCCGATAATCAAGAAATCAAACTCCTCCGCCATCCGCCGTATTTTGCCGGAGAAGGATGTCGGCGGCAATCATGATTCGGAAGGCGATCCTTCTTCGGATCAAAGATTTTTTGCTTTTTTGTAAAGTTTGCTGGCGATCTCCATGATCTCTTCAGGTGCATATTCGGGCGAAAAACTCGACGCGATTCCCGCGAGATGGGTGAGATCACCCCCGGATGGAGGCGCGTCGACAAATTCAAAGCGGCCGCCGTCACAGAAACCTTCCGTGTATTCTTTCGGCGCTTCACCGTCCCAAATGGCGCCGGCTTCGTGATAATCATTCGGCGACAGGCGATAGAGACGCAGGTGAACGCCCTCTTCCATAAACTTCCGGGATTCGGGGCAGGAGGCATTGCCGATTTTGGGAATGGGCAGCATCTGGCTCATTTTGACACCGGTCAGCTCTTCAAGCGCCTTGGCGTAGGCCATGGCGTGGACGCCGCCGCGCACAAAGAGGTAGCCGAGCATCATGCGCGCGGCCGGGTTGTCCGTCATCTGGTAGACGCGCAACTTTTGGGTGCGGGCGCCGTTTTCGAGGAAAAAGTTGTGGAGGAGGTCGAGGATCAGGTTGCCGGAGGAAAAGACGTAATCGCCGGTCCACGGCATACCTCGCGAATCGACGGGCAGCGCGCTTTGTCCAGAGGCGATGTAATGCCCGCCGAAAACCCCGCCGGGAAGGTCCTTCCAGACGCCTTCCTCCATCGTGCCGGAATCGTCGAAATCGGTCCGCGGGCCGTTGAGACAGGAGTTGATCGCAGCCGAAACGATCTCGATATGGCCGAACTCCTCCGCGGCGATATTGGCGATCAGGGCGTAAAACGGACGGATCTTTTCGCGGCCGCGCATGCCGAACGACTGATAGGTGTAGTTCATTAAGGTCGACATTTCGCCGAAGCGGCCGCCGAGCAGCTCCTGCACATTTTTCGCGGCAATCGGATCTTCTTTTGGGGAGACGGGGAGTTGAACAGGCAGTCGGTCAATTCGCAGGAACATGGTTCTTCTTCGTTTTGTGTTGTGGTTCGGGTTTATCGGATGATCGGCGAAAACGCTTCGCCCGGTTGCGGAATATAAGCGGTCGATGGTTTCTCAACAACAGGACGCCCGGGGAAACGGGAAATCCCTTAGAAGCGTCTTTCGGGTTTGGAAGACCGCTTTCGGCGATGGTTGCGCGCCCCGCAAGCGGCGCCTGCGTGTTGCCGATCGATAAGCCGCGGATAATTCGATGTTTGCGTCGCACGCGGAAAAATCCGCGGCTTTTGGGTTGAATTGGGGAGAAGGCGACGTAGCTTCGAAGGTGGCCAGGTCCTATGCAATGCCGGACAGGTGAACTCCGCCAGGACCGGAAGGTAGCAACGGTGACCATGATCCGCATGTGCCGTAGGGTGCCTGGCCACTTTTTTTTCTTCTCTCTCCGTGACCGGGCGATCACTGAAAACGAATAACCGATAACCAGTAACCAAATAACAGACAGTTAATATGGCAGAAGCAGGGTACGAGGTTATCGCGAGGAAATGGCGGCCGCAGCAGTTTGCGGACGTCGTCGGGCAGGACCATATCGTGCGGACGCTCCGCAATGCCATCGAAAGCGGCCGGATCGCGCACGCCTATCTTTTCGTCGGTCCGCGCGGAACTGGCAAGACCTCAACCGCGCGCATTTTCGCCCGCGCGCTGAACTGCGACAAAGGCCCGACCCCGACGCCGTGCGGGGAGTGCGCCAACTGCCGGGCGATCAACTCCGGCTCCTCGATGGATGTCATGGAGATTGACGGCGCCTCCAACAATTCGGTCGACCAGATTCGAGACCTTCGCGACGACGTGCGCTATGCGCCGACGCAGGGGCGCTTTAAGATCTACATCATCGACGAGGTCCATATGCTTTCGAACCAGGCATTCAACGCCTTGTTGAAGACGCTCGAAGAGCCGCCCGCGCATGTGAAGTTTGTCTTTGCCACGACGGAAGCGCAAAAAGTTCTCCCGACGATCGTCTCGCGCTGCCAGCGTTTTGAGCTGAAACCGATTTCCGAGGACTTGATCGCGGAACGTCTGGCGCTGATCTGCCGCGAAGAGAAAATTGACGCGGACGACGAAGCCTTGCGGGCGATCGCGCGCCTTGCGCAAGGCGGCATGCGCGACGGACAGTCGATCCTCGACCAGATGATCGCGTTTTGCGGCGAGAAGATTTCGGCCAGCGATGTTCTGGACGTTTATGGGCTCGTCGACCGCGAGCGGATCTCGGCGCTGGCCTCGGCGGTTGCGTCGGGCGACGCGGTAAAGATTGTTGAGATGGTCGATGAGATCGCCGCGGAAGGCCGCGATCTGTTTCGGGTTCTCCTCGATTTGCAAGAGGTCGTTCGCGAGGTGCTGCTCGATGCGATCCGCAACCGCGGCCGAAGTGATCGACTCGGCATTGCGCTGACCACCGAGGCGCTGGTTCGCCTGCTTGATGAATTGCAGGCGGGCGAGGAGAGCGTGAAAACCGGGCTCTCCGAGAAGGTCAATTTGGAGGTTGTTCTCCTGAAGGCTCTGGAAGCGAGCCGGGCTCGCGCAATTGACACGCTGATCCGGGAGATCACCGCTTTGGCGGAGGGCCTTCCGGACGAGATGAACGGGGGCGGCGTCGCCGAACCGGCGGCGGCTGCCGGCGCGGCCCAAAAAAAAAAGTCCTGACCGAGCCGCAAGCTGAGTCTGCCGCGCCATCCGTTCCGAAGGCGGATTTTTCCTCTCCCGCTTCCTCCTCGCTGAACGCGGAACCTTCGCGATCCGTCGAGGAAGATACGTTGCCTGAAACGGACGACCAAGGTTACGACGAAGAGCATTGGGAGCGCGCGTTTGCGGCCGCCGCTTCCGCAACGCCCGGGGACGAATCGGAACCGCCTGAATTCGCGGGTGACGCGGGAGGTGCGGCCGACGCCAACTTGCCCTCTTTAGAAGAATCGCTAAAGAAAATCCCCGAGGAGACCAAAGCTTTGGTCGACGCGCTTTTCCGCGGCCAATTCACCCAGGTCAAGCGGATCGATCAGCGCTATCTGCGTTGAATGGATAAGACAGTAACGTGAGTTCCAGTGGTTAAGAAGAAGACTCTTAATTACGAATAGGCACGAAGGAGTCCGAATGAGGAGGCAAGCAGGTGATCCTTTGACGATCATCTTCCTTAATCGGTGAACAACAATACCGGCTCACCGTTTTCTAAATCATTAAATTCGTGTGTAGTCGTGTCCATTCGTGGTTCTTCATTGTGACTCATTCCCAAGTCAGGAGAATTTGACTGATTGGGCGGGTGTAGACGAAGCCGTCGTAGAGGGATGGACCGTAGAGGTTTCGTTCGAAAAGGCCGGGGGCCCGCGGGAGGTTGCGGACGCCTTCGGCCGGCTGTCCGGCAGCCGTCAGAAGCGCGCGAAATCCGTCTGAAAAAGTTTCTCCCTCGTCCAGCGCATCACCAATTGCGTGGAGATTGTTATGGCTGTAGGCGGCCGTGGCCGCCTTGAAGAAGCCCGCGCGCAGCCAGCGTTCCGCCTCTTCGGGCTCCCGCCAGGCACGTACGAGAAACGCTTCCGGACTCTCCGGCGCGGCGGCAATCGCGTCCTCCGGTTCTCCGCTTATCGCCATCGCAATGACTTGAAACCCGTCAGGTTGTTGGGTCAGATCCCCTTCGAACTCGAACTGGCTGCGTTCACCCCGCCACCAGTGGAGAAGGTATCCGGTGCGAAGCGCTTTTTGGGATCGGTTTTTCGAGATCCGCCGGAAGAATGCTTCGTCACGTGCTTCCAGGTGCGGGGCAATCTCCGGATCGTGCCAAAGCGGAAGGAATAGTGATTGGGGATTCACGAGCAATTCCGCCGCGAACGCCTCCGCCGCCTCCGCCGGCCGTCCAAGTGCCAGCAGGGTGCGGCCGCGCAGGAAGTGCGCAAACCGTTTGCGCGGGTTGAGTTCACTCGCTCGTTCGAACGTTTCCAGCGCTTCAGCCGGGTGTTCGAGAATTTCAAGGACAACTCCGAGGTTGAAATGCACGCCATCTTGCGCCGGGGCGATTTCCAGGGATCGCTCGAGCGTTTCGCGGGCTGCCTGCGCGAGTCGCTGCTTTTCCGCGGGGTCCTCGGCGCGGAGGGCGTCGATCAGCGATACGTTGGCGGCCTGGTTCAAGTAAAACGGTTCGGTCGGCGCACGGCGATGAGCGCGCTCGGTTTCCTCAAAAAAGCTTTCGACGTCTTTTTCCTGTAAATGAACGGTCGCCCGCGCGAGATGCCGGCGGGCGAGTACGCCGTTCGCGTTCCACCAAAGCAGCGGAAGCGAAAGCAGAATGACGACTCCGACGAAGCCGATCCAGAAGCGCTGAACGAGCGTGACTGATCGTTCGGGAGCACGGCGGGAGGCGTCGTGCGACAAGCCGAGGATCGTGCCCGCCGGAACCGCGATCAGCAGCGCGATCAGCGGAACATCGAGCTGGTAATCGGTCAGCGCAAAGACGCCATACCCGGCAAGTGCGGCTGCCGCGGCAGTGGACAACAAGATTGCTTCTTCCGAGTCATCGTCGGCCGCGCTTCTTCGCAAGCGCCACCAAGCAGCGGCAATTGCCCCCGCGAGAACCAAAAAGCCTGCAAGTCCGGCGAAACCGGTTTCCGCGTAAAGTTGCAGCGGCGTGGAGTGGACTTGGTAGACTACAGGGTAATTCGCCGAAATCCCTGTTTCGGGCGAAACCAACGGAAGGGTCCCCGGACCGGATCCGGTAAGCGGCCGCGCGCTTCCCGCCGCGAGACCGACTTGAGCCATCTCCCAGCGGTACGGGTCAAGCGAGGCCAAGGATCCCTTTTCAAAAATCTGTCCGGCCGTTTCACGCAGTCGCGGGCTGGCGAGAAACGGAATGGCCGCGATCACGGCGAGCAGCGGGATCAAGGACCATTTCCAGCGGTTCGACGGCAGCCTGGGCAGCCAAAGGATGAGAGCAAAAGCGATCATCGCCGCGAGCGCCAGCCACCCGGCCCGGCTTTCAGCGGAGACGAAATACAGGAGCGTCAACGGAACGCCCGCGATCCAAATCGGACGGATCTTCGTTCGGTCGGCGGCAACGAGTCCGGCGAGCAGCGGCAGAAGAAGTACGGCAAACGCGGCCGCGAAATTCTTATGCCCGAACGGATGCGGGTTCTCAATGTCAAGAAGAGATGGATACGTCAGTTCAAGACCGGTTATTCCCGCGAGCTGATCCACAAGCCCCGTCTCCGTGCCGAAGTCAACAATGGCCCAGTTACACAGACCCCAGACGGTGATGCCGATCCCGACGGCACCGGCGACTCGGAAGAGATTGCGGGCGCTCGCGGCGGGACTTTTCACGCCTGACAGCCAAGCGGCGATCAGAAAGGTTGCGGCCGGCAGCAGCAGGAGCACCAGCGAGGGGAATGCCGCGCGATCGCGATACGGACTTGCCATGAGAGCGAGAAGAACTGCGGCCAAGGCAAATACCGCCCAGCGTGCCGGATGGGATGCAAGACGTTTTCCCGAAGCGGCGAGAACGACAATCGCGGTCACGGCAACCAAAGCGAACGCGACGGCCGCGGCGGGAAACAGGGGCGGGCCGTAAACCGCTGTCCCGAGCGGAGCATCGAGCGAGACGATAGTCGCGGCCGCCAGGACCGTCAGGCTGATCGCACCGATCCAGGGCGTTGATCGCAAGCGGCGCTCGACTCGCGGCTCCGCTGTCGTGGAAGGGGAAGTTTCGTCGTCGGTCGTAATCATGGGCATCCATGGCGCCTGACCCGAAGGCGGGCCGCGTCATGGTTACTTCTGCCGATTCCGGCTCGCCGTGGCTATTCCAAAGTTTGCGGGATATTCGATAGTGGAAGTGTTCCCGATTCGGACGGAGTCAGCGGCGCGCGGACAGGACCTGAAACTTCTGTCCCATGTTTCCCGGATGCAGCAGTTGCTGCAGGGTTTGTCTTCGCGGATCGAAGCGCGCCGGATTGGCGGTGATGATCGTCTCGATGGCAGCCGTCGCCCGTTTGACGAGAAACGCTTCCTGACTTTCGAGCGCGATCGAATGAAAACCGCATTCCCGCGCGGCCTCTTCGATCCAGTCCCAGCAAATGTGGCAGGTGAGATCCTGCTCTCCCGGATCCGCGAGCAAATCGTTCGATTGCCGGTGGCGGCGATACGCGCGGGCGGTCCCCTGCGGCGTTGCTTCGATCAGTTCCGTCCAGGTTTTTCCGTAATCAAAGACGAGGAGCAGCCCCGTCCAATCCGAACGGTTGGCCAACGTTCGAACCAATTCCGCTGCTTTGATCGGCAGGTCGAGATGATACCCCTCGACGGCCGCGGAAGGCAGCCGCGCGGCGACCGATCGAACTGGCGGCGAAAACCCGGGAAGAAGAGCTTCAGCAAAACCGTCGCGCCAGGTGACGCCGAGCTCGCGCCAAGTCCCGCCTGACGCGACCAGCCGGTGGAAGGGCTGCGCGTCGAAAAGTTCGTTTGAAAAGACAATCGCGCGTTCAGGAATCCGCACACATTCGCCGAGCCGCAGTACCGCGCTGTCGCGAAAGGGATGGTTGGACGGAAGGACGCTGACGCCCGGCTCCGCGCCGATCTCGACGAAGGAAAAATCAGCGGGATCGTCCGGCTCGAGCAGACGCCGCGCCGCTTCGACCACCAGTTCTCCAAAAACCTGACCGGTCGATGTCGCCGTAAAAAAATCCGTCGAACCGCCGAACCCGACGCGCGGCCGAGGCTGGGTGTAATAGCCATGCTCCGGATGATACAGCGCGATTCGCATGAAATCGGCGAAGGGAATCGCACCGCCAGCCGCCGCGATGGCGGCCCGAATTTCTTGTTCAACGTGAGAAGCCATCAGATCGGCAAGGGGATGGATAGAACGAAACGGGCGGTTTTGGGAGCGAAGCGTGGAAGCGGCATCTTGCCGTTTGGTATGCGGATCAGCTGCTGGAAGCCGCTGCGCCTTTTTGTTATGTTAGCACCGTGCAAGCCTACAGAGGACATTCGGTTTCGATAAATTCCCACGGCAGGCCGAAGCGCTCCGCGACTTCGCCGGCAAGCGCGCATACGCCGAATGTTTCTGTCCTGTAATGGCCGCACAAATACACATTCAATTGCTGCTCCTGCGCGATGTTGAACGTGTTTTGTTTTACTTCGCCCGTAATCAGCGTATCGACACCGGCGGCGCGAAGATGGGCGACCGCGCTCTGCCCGCTGCCGGTCAGGATGGCGACCTTCTCCAGCTCGGATGCACCGAATTCGAGCGCGCGGAATGTGCCGGGAAATGCCTCTCGGAGCCGCTTGGAAAGTTCCTTTCGCGAAATCGGTCCTGTTGCGATGACGCCGACATCGTTTCCTTCGAATGGGAGGAATGAGCCGGAGGGTGTAAGGCCGATTTTCTTGGCAAGCAGGACGTTGTTGCCGATCTCCGGATGCAAATCGAGCGGAAGGTGCGCACTGTAAACCGCGCAGTCGCCTTCGAGCAGCTTTCGAACCTTTTCGTAGGCCGTCCCGGCAATCGGCACGAAGGGATCCCAAAACATGCCGTGGTGGACGATCAGGAAATCGATCCCGCGTTCCATCGCGAATTCGAACGGACGCAGACCCGCGTCGACCGCCGCGCCGATCTTGCGGACCTCGCCCCGGTTGGCGAACTGCAGTCCGTTGTGCGCGCCTGGAAAGTCGGCGACCTCCGGGATGCGGACGCGCTCGTTGCACCACGTTACAATATCATTGAGTTTGGCCATGATGTTTTGGAATCCATGTAAACCATGAATGCGGACGAATGAAACACGAATTCATTTGGCGGATTCGCTAACCGCACGGAGGAATCACGAATGGCGCTAGAATAACAGAAAGTGGCGGCGGCTTCCAGCAGCTGATCCGTATAACCCGCGCAAGATGCCGCTTCCACGCATGGGATCCCGGCCTAATCGCCGCGGCCGAGGCGGCAACTGTGGCAGGAGAAGCCGGCGCCAAAAGAGACCAGCCAAAGATCGTCGCGCGGAAGGGTCTGCTTTAGGCGTTCCTTCAGCGCAAAAAGCACGGACGGGCTGCTCATGTTGCCGTAATTCCGCAAAACGCGCGCGCTCTCCGGCAAGCTGTATTCGGGGAGCGCGGACGCGAGGGAGATCAGCACGTCGCGCCCGCCCGGGTGGGCGATGACGGCTTCGACCGGCTGCTGACCGCGCCGGTCGAAAAGTGCTTTAACGGCTTTTGCCGCGGTCGCCGGAACCGCTTTGGCCAGGCGATTGCGCAGTTTGCCGTTGCGCGCTTCGAAGCGAAGCATTTCGCGGTGTTCCGGCCAGTGGAGCGTATCGAAGGCAAACGCCCGCAATTCGTCGGCTTGTCGCTGTCCGGTCCAAATGCTCGCCGCGGCCCCATCGGAAAAGAGGCAGGCGCTGATCAGGACGCCTGGATCGTCGTCGAGGTAAAACGCGGCCGAGCAGATCTCAACGGCAACGCAGGCGGCGGTGGCGGCGGGATTGGCCTGAAGAAAATGGCTGACCATTCGCAACGTCGGGATCGCCGCGCCGCAGCCGATGCCAACTGCGTCCTGCAAAAACGAGTCGCTTCGAAGACCGAGGCATTCGGCGACATGACTGCTGAGCCCCGGGCAGAGATAGCCGGTGCAGGTGCAGATGAAAAGCGCGTCGATTGCCTTCGGAGCGAGTTCTGCCTCATCGAGAGCCTGACGCAGAGCGTTGGCGGCCAGGGCGGGCGCTTCTCGTTCAAAAGCCAGGGCGAGGTCGTCGGGGCGGTAGTCAAAAATGTTCTCGAGATCGCTGATCGCGAAGTGCCGCGTGGCGATGCCGTTTTCGCTGAGAAGGACTTTTTGCAGCAAGGAGAGGGAACGCGGTTTGAGCGTGCTTGCTGCACGTGAGCGTTCGACAAAGTGCCAGCAGTCTCGCTGGGTGAAGGTGTGAGGCGGAACGGCGGTTGTCAGGGATTGTAAATACATGGCAAAGGATCAGCGAAGCATTCGATAGGCGAGCGGAAAGGGTATTGCTCCGCGGTGGAGCGACCAGGCGAGCGGGGGAAGGGTCCGGGGCCGGAGGAGGAGCGGGTGGAGGAGCCGCGCCGCAAGCAGACGGCGCTGGAAGTGTCGGCGAAGCCGCTGACGGGCCAAGCGGCGAACCTCCGGCCATGGCCGCTCGCCTTTCGCGAAACCCAGGAGGAGCGGGAAGGCAATCCCGGCGCTCTCAAATGCCATCGAGATTCCGTTTCCCGCGAACGGGGGAAGCGCCGTATTTGAATCACCGATACAAACGACACCCTCCGGCCATGGGTTGGAGGCAAACCGCAATCTGGCTGTCGCGGTGACCGAGGCCGGGTCGATGCTCGCGGCGTCGAGACGGGCCGCGAGGTCGGAGAGACCGCCGGCCTTGAGGTAGGCGGTGAGCATCTTGTCCTTGCCCGGAGCGATCTCCCGCCGGAGCCGGAAGAGACCGCAGATATTGAAACTTTCGTTTTCGATCCGGGAAATCCCGACATAGCCGCCGGAACAGAAATGCATGGTCAGGTCGTGTTCCACTTGCAGGCCGCGGCAGTGCAGTTTCAGGCCGATCCAGCCGGAACGCGCGTCCGCTCGCCGGCCGCAAGCGAGGACGGTCGCCGATTCCGCCGGACTCGTGAACTCGCTGATCCGCTGGCCGGTTCGGAGATCGCCGCCGGCTGCGATGAACTGTTTCGCGAGCCGCCGGTCGAGTTCGAAGCGGGATAAGCCGATCGCCGGTTCCGGCAGGGGGCGCGCCAGAACGAGCCGGTTGCCGGCGAACCAGGCGGTTGTCCGGTTGACGGATGCGCCTGTAAGCAGTTTTTTGATACCGAGGTCGGCGAGGGACCGTATGCCGGCGCCGCTGACGAATTCTCCGCACACGCGGTGACGCGGGTAGTGAAAGGCCTCGATGACGGTGACCGGAACACGCGCGTTTCGCAGAGCGATTCCGAGAGAGAGTCCGGCGGGACCGCCGCCGATGATGCGGAGCGGTTTCACGGCAGCATCTGTACGGACTTTGCCCGACCCCGCGCGTCCACGCTCGTGTCGGCCCTCCGGCGCGCAATCATCCTGTATCCGCCAAGGAAAGTGGTTCCAACGGAAACTTGCCAATCCGTACCCAATAATTCAAGACGATCGGGCAGCTCGTTCCCGAGGAAGCCGGCATGTATGCTGACATGTCCGTCGTGACGGCTGATTGGGTGGAGGCCGAATAGGCGAAGAAATTGAAATTGGGTTTGGTGAATCCGGCGCCGAGCCGGCTCGTTCGCGATGACCAGGCGGATTCGGGATTGTGAAATGCGTCTGCCGAGCGATCTGAGTGTTTCATCATCGAATTGGTGGAGGATGAGATTCGCGAGAAGGACGGTGAAGGAGTCATAATCGGTGAAGGTGCGAATGTCGTCCTGGAACCAGTCCCAGTATCCGGGCCATCGGGAAGGGCGGGGGCAGCGGTCCAGTCCGCATCCGCCATGTTCCGCGCCGATCCCGGTCGCCGTCAAATAGTGTCCGAGCCGTCCGTCGCCCGCCCCGATCTCCAGGATCCGGTCATCGTTGGCAAGGAGCGGTTTCAGCGTTGAGCCAATCCAATGAAAGTTGCCCATGACCCAATTGACTAAAAAGAGGTCGCGACGGTTGGCGGCTGCTTCGGGGTGGTCGTGAGGGAGGGAGTCGAGAATCTCCGGCTGAACAAGACGTTTCATTGCGGGCACCGATCGCCGCCATCGAGAAGAACCAGAAAGCGCGCGGCGGGACGTTTCAATTTTACAGGAGATCGAAGTGTCTGTAAACGATAGGCATGAAAAATGATCCGGTCCGCTTCTACTCATGTTTTCTCGCTGCTTTTTCGCGGCCCGTTTGGAAAGCCGTCAAGGCATCCGTTCCGGGGATAGTTTTTCTTTCCCTGGTTCTGGCGGGCCGTGCGGCACCGGTCGATGCGGGCGCGGGTGACGCCCAGGAAAACGCTCAGGGATCAGCCGAGGTGCTGGGCGTTATTCGGGGACCGGCGCCGAAAGAACTTTCCGCGAAGATCACGGCGGTGGCCCAGCGGATCGCGCCCGGCCCGCAGGCCAGTTCGCTGACGGCCATGCTTGGAGGGATGCTAGGCGATCCGATGTTCGACGGTTTTGCGCCGGGGGAGAACGCGGGGGCGGTTCTGGTGGCGCGCGGCATGGATATTCAGGCCGTTTGGGTGATGAAACTGCTGGATTCCAGTCCATTGCGGCAATCGCTGCCGGCCTGGGACCTCCAGTTGAAGGAGTCCGGCGGATGGACCTTTGGGTGGGCCGCGGACGCATCGGCGACTTTGGTGGACGGGCACGAGGAGGAATTGATCGAGCTCATGCGCGGCGAGCGCCGGTACGACGTGGAGCTGGCGCTGAAGGGGGCGACTGTGGCGAGGAAGCTTCGTGAAGTGCTGCGTGTGATGCCTGGTGATAACGGCGTCGAACAGCTCTTCCTCCAGCCGATGCTGCAGGCGCTTTCCACGGAGATCGATGCCGTCGAAGATCTCCGCATCGGTGTCGACCTCTCGCCGGAGACGTTGCGGGAGGCGCTCTATATTCAGGCGGCACCGGGGTCTGAGCTGGCGGCGTTTCTCAATCAGAAGCGCTCGGCCGATTTCGGCTTTGCCCGTTTTCTTCCGGCGGACGGTGCCATTCGCTTCCTGGGCGGGATGGATGTCGCCGTGACGCGCCGTTACATCGATCATCTGGTGGCTGCGATGCCTGAGGCGATCAAGGGCAAAGCGCCGGAGATTTGGACCGGTTTCCAGAGTCTCTCGCGTCGGTGGCTCGACACGACCGACGGGCGGTCCGCAGGCGTTTTATCAATCGAAGATTTTCAGGTTAAGATGTCGAGTCTCGCGCCGTCGAGCCTGACCAACGAAGAACTGATTGGGTTTCTCCAGGAAACGGTCGAGCTGATGCGCGAACTGCAGAAGGATCTCGGTGAAGCGGAAGCGATGCTGCCCAAGTACACGCTGCTGTTGAATCAGTTGGACGCGGGAGGGACGCCGGTGCATGCCATGCGGATGGAAATGCCGGTTGCCGGTGCGGCGGATGCGCCGACCGCCGAGGGAGAGGACAAGAATGAGGACCAGGCGCCGGCGCCCGAGCTGCTTCGGACGCAGCAGCAGGACATGTATTACGCGGTGGTCGGCGGGTATTTGGCAAACGCGGCGAGCGTCAATGACATCACCCGGATTATTGAAGCGGTGAAGCTTGATCAGCCGGTTGAGAACAATCTCGCCGCCCGGCTTCAGCTTTCGGAGAACGATCTCGTCAAGGCCGAAATCGACCCGGTCGGCTACCTTGGAGGATTTATTGACGCCGTGCCCATTCCCGGAGTCGCTGAAGTTTTGGCGAAGTTGAAGGATCGGCGGCTCGCGCCGGTGAAGGCGAACATATCGATGACTGGCGGGGCGGCGGAGGCGGGTTTGGCCGTGCCGACGGAGACGGTGGCGGCTCTGTACCAGGCAGTAATGGCGTTTGCCGCGGAGCAACAGCAGCAAATGCTGAACGGCCCTGGTTCCTCGCCGGGAACCGCAAGATAATCCGTTCGCTTTCGCGTCGTATGGAAGTTCTGTTTTTGGGTACCGGCACTTCGCAGGGAGTGCCGATGATCGCCTGTGATTGTGAAGTCTGCACCTCCGATGATCCGCGGGACCGGCGGACGCGCACCAGCGTTCACGTGGTGATGGACGGCTTTCACGTGCAGGTCGACGCGGCGCAAGAGTTCCGTTTGCAATGTATTGAGCATGGGGTGCGCCACGTCGACATGGTGATCCTCACGCACGGCCACGCGGATCATATTCTTGGGATGGACGATCTCAGGCGCTTTTGTGACCTGCGCGGAAATGAAGGGCTCATGGTTTATTCGACCCCGGAGACGCTTGAGCGTGTCCGGTCGGTTTACCCGTATGCGATCTGCGATCGGCCGCTGGTTCGCGGGTACCCGGCGTTCCGCCTGAACGAGATGCCGCCGCTGCTCGAGACGCCGGGCGGCACGGTCCGGAGTGTTCTTTTGCCGCACGGCTCGGTCGACGTTCTCGGCCTGGTTTTTGAAGAAAAGAGCAGCGGGGCAAAGTTCACCTATTATACCGATTGCAAACGAGTGGGGCCGGAGGCTCGCGAGATGGCAAAAGGTTCGAACCTGGTGGTGCTGGACGCGCTGCGGCCGGAGCCGCATCCGACTCACATGACGATAGGCGAAGCGGTGGAAACGGCGCTGGCGATCGGAGCGCCGACACGATTGACCCATTTGACGCACCTCGTGAAGCACAGCGAGTGGGAGGCGAAGCTGCCGGCGGGAGTCAAGCTGGCGCGCGACGGTCTGCGCGTGACGCTGTGATCGAGGGCGATGCCGCGGATGGATTCGCCCAGGTCCTGAATTGCGGGGTGCCCGGGGGCCTCAACTTTGGGAAGTCGAGCCGCGGGGGCGAGCATCGTGAGCCGGGCTGGGATCAGCGACTTTTATTTTTCCCGCTTGCGGAGCGGGGGGATTGCCATTGCTTTTACCACCGTTGAAGACCGTTGACCGATACATTCTGCGCGAGTGGCTGAAGGTGTTTGGCATCTCCATTGCCGTGACGATGGGGTTGCTGGTGCTCAACGACATGTACTCGAACTTCGGCGACCTGATGGATTATCAGGCGGGTTTGCGGCAGATCCTTCTTTATTATCTCGTGCTCATTCCGGGATTTCTGCCGATCGTTCTGCCGATCGCTTTGCTGCTTTCGCTCCTGTTTTGTCTCGGCAATTTGCACCGCAACAATGAATTTGTGGCCTTGCGGGCGAGCGGGATGAGCATCGGCAGGATCACGGTCACCATCTGGATTTGCGGGGCGCTGCTGTCGATTCTTTTACTCGGTCTCAACGCGCGGGTGGTTCCGTGGTCGGTGGAGCAGTCGCGGCGCATGCGCGACGGTATTGAGTTTTCCTATTTGGCGGAGGCCCGCGGGACGGAGGATGTCGGTTTGATTCGAACGCTCGCGTTCGACAACCGGAGCGAGAACCGCATCTGGTTCATGAACCGGTTCAGTCAGTTTACCTACCGGGCGTTTGGCGTGAGCGTGTTTCAGCTCAACGAGGAACGGCGGGAGGTCGAGCGCGTGATGGCCCGGGAGGCGTATTTTGACGATTACTGGCAGCAGTGGGTATTTATTGACGGACGGCGGATGATCTTCGACCCGGAGACCGGCGAGTCGATGGAGTCTCCGCAATTCGAGCAGTACATGAACGATACATTCAACGAAACGCCGGAGACGATGCTGCTGTTCAACAAGAAGTCGCGCGATCTTTCGCTCCATGAAATCGGCATGATGCTCGACCTGCTCGGTGAGGACCATCCGAAGGCGAACGGACTGCAGGTTCAATATCACACTGTGATGGCGGGCGCGTTCAGCTGTTTGATCATTGTCGGCTTGGCGATTCCATTTGCGACGACGGGCGTTCGCGTTAATCCGATGGTCGGAATCTCGAAGTCGCTCGGACTTTTCGCCGCGTATTATGTCCTGGAAAACATCGCTCGAATTGTCGGAGAACGCGGGGCGCTGGCGCCGATGGTCGCGGCGTGGATGCCGGTCTTCGTGATGGGACTCGTGGCCATCTGGTTTTTTCGACGTGTCAAATAAACCAGACCGGAAAATTTTCATGAAGGCGCGAATGCCATCGCTTCGGTTAAAGCCGTCGAACCGGCCGCGGGTGCTGCGCGGCCATCCGTGGGTGTTCGCGAATGAAATCGAGCGGTTGCTGCCGGCGGAGCTGGACGGCGAAGCGGTGCTTTGCAAAGACGCGCGCGGCCGGTTGCTCGGGAGCGGGATTTATAACAGCCGTTCGCAAATTGCCTGGCGACGGTTTGCACGCGGGATCGTTGCGCTGGACGAGGAGTTGCTGCGTTCGGCGCTGGCAAGCGCGATTAGCCGGCGACGGGATGAAGCGGCGCGGCGGCTGGTCTGGTCGGACTCGGACGGTTTGCCCGGGCTGATCGTCGACCAATACGGCGATCTGCTGGCGGTCCAGGCGGTGACGCTCGCGATGGACAAACGGCTCGGACTCATCGGCGATCTGCTGCATGAACTGCTGCAGCCGCGTGACATCGTCTTTCGCAATGACGTATCGGTGCGGCAGCGGGAAGGGCTGGAGGAAATCATCTTTACGCGCTCGGGGAACGATCTGGCGCCCGCCTGGCTCGATGTCGGAGGCGTTGAATTTGGGATCGACCTGACGCGCGGCCAAAAGACCGGTCTTTATCTCGATCAGCGCGAGGAGCATCGTCGAGTCGCGGCGTACGCTCCCGGCCGGCGGGTGCTGGACGCGTTCTGCAACCAAGGCGGGTTCGCGCTGCATGCCGCGCGTGCGGGGGCGGCGTCGGTGCAGGGTGTCGACAATTCCGCGGAAGCGATCGAGCAGGCGGAGCGGAACGCCGAGCGCAACGGGCTTCAGGCGGATTTCACGGTGGCGAATGTATTCGATTTTCTGAGACAAACTGATGAAACCTGGGATCTGATTGTCTTGGATCCGCCTCCGTTTGGAAAGTCGCGGGGTGAACTTTCCGGAGCGGCGCGCGGGTATAAGGAGGTTAATCTTCGGGCGATGAAACAGTTGTCGCCGGGCGGAATTCTGGCGACCTATTCGTGTTCGCACCATTTTGGGGCGGCGGAGTTTTTGGCGGTGCTCGGTGAGGCGGCGGCGGACGCCCGCCGCGAGGTCCGGGTGCTCGAATTCTGTCATCAGCCGCCCGATCATCCGGTTCTGCCCGGCATGCCGGAAAGCGAATATTTGCGCGGATTTATTCTGCACGTGGACGATATTGTTACTCGTTGAATTTCGCCAGATCCGCCGGGCTCACCCTGGCGGCCGCAAAGTCTCCGCGGTCCGCATCGCCGGGAACATTTCGCGGTGACGGGGCTCGAAGGGAGGAAGCAAAGGACTGGTTTCGGGGCATAAGCGACACTTACTGGAACGGGTCTCTCTCTTTATAGATTCTCATATTTCATTGTGCGGAAGCCTGACTGGGACTACCTTCCGCTTTTTATCAGGGACGTACGCATGGCCGATGTGAAGCAGCAAAGTGCAGAACCGAGAAGAAAACCTCCATCAAAGCGGCGTCGCCGGTGGAGAATCGGATCAGCGCGTCCAGCTCACCACCAAGGGCTTGGGTGGATCGTAATTCACGCGCTCGGCTCGCTCAAGCTGGCGATGCTGTTGTTTATCGTGATCATCCTGGCGTCGATTTTCGGGACGGTTACGGAAAGCCAATTCGACGCGCGGCTGGCGAGACACAGAATCTACGACGCCACCTGGTTCACCTTTTGGCTGATCGTTCTCTGCATCAATCTGGCCGCGGCGACGCTGACCCGGCTGCCGTGGAAGAAGAAGCACACGGGGTTCGTGGTGACGCATGCCGGGATCATCATTTTGCTGATCGGCGCGATCATTGGGAAGCATTTCGGGATCGAGGGATCGATGACGCTCCATACGGGGGAGGCGCCGCAACGCTATCTGCTGCTGGCGGAAATGGCGATTCAGTTTGGCGATCCGCGGACGGACCAATTGTATCGCGCGCCCTTTCCTGTCGATCTCAGTCAGCCGACGGAGGACAAGCCGCGCTACATGCCGGTGCCGGGCCATTACAGCCGTTCGCCGGCGGCCCCGTTTGCACGGCTGGCGACCAAGTGGTTTAACCGAGCGCCGTCGGAACCGACGCTCGTGTTTGACCGTTACACCGAAAGGCTCGTCGAAGAAACGACTGTAACGGCGAGTCCGGGAAGTCCGGCCGGTGCCGTGCGCCTCGACTTGCGAAGCGCGATGATGGGCGGGGCGCCGACGCGCGTGGAGCTGATTGAAGAACCGGTGGACGGATCCTTCTATGACTTGGGCGGCCTCGCGCAAATCAGCCTGGGCCGCACGATCGACCGAACCTTCGGGCAGATGGAGAACCCGTCGCCGCTGCTGCAACTTCGGATCAGTGATGACGGCCGGGTCGAGTATCACGCGGTGAACTCGAGCGGAGCCGTCGAGGAAGGAACGCTCGTCCCCGGAGACCGGTTTCAGCCTGGCTGGGCGGATTGGACCGTGACGCTGGTTGAGGTTCTTCCGGAGGCGAGAATGGACAAACGTTTTCACGAAACGGAGTCGGCGATAGCCGGCGGGCTGACGGCGGTGCGCGGCTGGCTCGACTGGGGCGACGGGCGGAAGAGCGAGCCCCAGTGGTTTGTCGCGGGCGACCCGCACGTCATCAGGCTTGATGATGAGCGGGTAAGTTTCGCGTTTGGATACAAGCGCGAGCCGCTGCCCTTCCAGGTTGAGCTGATGAATTTCGAAGTTCCGCGAGACGAAGGGACGGATAACCCGGCCAACTTTACGAGCTATTTGCGCTTCACGAATGCGCAAACCGGCGACGTGGTGGAAGACTCCTGCGGGATGAATGTTCCCGCCGTTTACCCGCCAGGGTTTCACCGGCTCGCGACCGGATTCACCTATAAGTTTTCGCAGGCCTCCTGGAACCCGGAGGACTTGACCGAAAGCTCAGTGCAAGTCTTGCGTGATCCGGGCTGGTTCTTTAAATGGATAGGATCCCTGACAATCGTCTGTGGTATCTATCTTATTTTCTTTAAGCGCTCGTATCGAAGCCGTCGTCCGGAAGACATCATCGACGAACTGGATATCGATGAACTGAACGCGCTGCAACGAAAAGGCCAGGAGGGCTAACGCAACCATGAAAAAGAACCTGCTCGCAATGGCGGCCTCGACCGCCCTGCTCTTCGCGCCGATCGCGCTTGTCGCGGTTCCGGCAGCCTCCCCGGAGACGGGGACGGAAGAGGCTTCCGCTTCAGGAGCGGCGCCTCACGATCACGCCGGCCACGATCACGCCCATGCCGGCGCTCATGATCATGCTCACCCGGAAGGCGAAGCGCACGATCACGCGCATGATCATCCGCATTTGGATGTCGCGGCGATGGAGCGACCGGAGGCTGAGGCGCGGCCGGTGGATCCGGCGGTTTTGCTCCCGGACCACGATTATTCCGCGTTGGAAGGGCTGATCATCCAGGCGGGCGGGCGCAAGAAGCCGTTGTTGACCTTTGCCCGCGAGTCGCTGCTGACGATGGCCGGCCGGTCGAAGTTTGAGATCGCGCCGTCGGTCGAAGTTTCGCCGATGCCCTTTATCGTTTCGATCTGGCTGAGCGGGCGGGACTGGTCGGGTCAGCCGGTGATCAAGGTCGACCACCGCGGTTTGAAGGAAGCGCTTGATTTGGACCTGGAGCGGAGCCGGTTTTCGTTTCGCGAGATTGTCGGCAGCGCGCGGTTCCAGACGCTGTATGAGGAGATGGAGGACGTGCGCTCCCGCGAAGGGGCGGAAGCGTTTTCCGAGCTGCAGGAGAAGTTTTCGACGGTGGCGCAGCGTCTGCTGACCTTCCAGCAACTGCAAAGCGGGGCTGCGTTCGCGGTGGTTCCGCATCCGGATGATGCGAGCGGAACATGGGTATCGGTTCCGGAAGGCGGAAAATATTACGCTGGCGATTCCTGGGGGGAGTTGAACCGGGAAACGGTGCTGCTGTTTGCCGCCTATCATGGGGAGCCGCTGGAAAAGGATTTTGCGCTGGCCTCGCGGGATTTTGTTTCGCTGCAACGGGAGCTTGCTCCGGAGGTGATGCCCGCGGAAGGGAAAATCCAGGCGGAGCTGCTGTATGAACACACCAAATTTTTCCGTTGGGCGTGGATCCTCTGCCTGCTGTCTCCGATCGTGCTCAGCCTGACCTGGTCGGCCGGACGGCGGGCCGGTTTCTGGTTTGGAATCGGCACCGGGGCGGTCGCGTGGCTCTTGCTCGGCATTGGCATGGGCCTGCGCGTTTATATTTCCGGGCGGGCGCCGGTGACGAACATGTATGAAACCGTCATTTGGGTGGCTTTTGGACTTCTGCTGTTTTCGCTGCTGTTCGAGCTGCGCTACCGCTGCCGGTATTACTTGGTAAGCGGTGGACTGCTGGCGGCGGTGCTGCTGATTCTCGCGGACAGTGTGCCGGTGATTCTCAACCCGAACATCGATCCGCTGACGCCGGTTTTGCGGGATAATTTTTGGCTGACGACCCATGTGCTGACGGTGACGATCAGCTATGCGGCATTTGCGCTCGCGTTCGCGCTCGGGCACGTCGTCCTGGCGAAGCAGATCATCAAGGGGCCGGGGATGCCGGAGAATCGTTTTCTCCACGCTTACATTTATCGGGCGGTCCAGGTCGGGATTCTGCTCCTGACGATCGGCGTGATCCTTGGAGGGGTTTGGGCCAATTATTCCTGGGGGCGCTTCTGGGGCTGGGACCCGAAGGAAACCTGGGCGCTGATCGCGATCCTCTGTTACCTGTTTGTGCTGCACGGGCGTCTCACCGGCTGGTGGAAAGGCTTCGGGATGACCGTTGGCGCGGTGATCGGGTTCATGAGCGTTGTCATGTGCTGGTACGGCGTCAATTTCGTCTTGGGCGCCGGCTTGCACAGCTACGGATTCGGGTCCGGGGGCGGGAAGTACGTCGGAGCGTTCGCGGTTTTTGAAGTGATCTTCGTAGCGGCGGCTCTCATGCGGCGGTATCAAGGCCGCGGCGCGTCCGCTTCCGCGCCGATCGCCGTGACGGACACCAAAGCGGCAGCGCAGGCGGAAGCCGAGGCGACGGCGGGCGGCGCGAAGTAGGCGCGCCGGCCGATTTCTCGTTGCGCTTTATGTCAGGCAGACCCTTTGTGAACCGATGGACAAGCCGCTGAACGGCAAGGTCATTGTTGTCGGAGTATCCGGATCGATCGCCGCGTACAAGGCGGCTGATTTGGTCAGTGGCTTGCGAAGACTCGGGGCGAACCCGTATGTGGTCATGACTCGCGCGGCGGAGGAGTTTATCACTCCGATGACGCTGGAAGTGCTGAGCCGCAATCCGGTGGCGCGGTCGCTTTGGGAAGAAGGGCGGGGGTGGCAGCCGGGGCATATTGAACTGGCCGACAAGGCCGATCTGTTGCTGGTCGCTCCGGCGACGGCTGACTTGCTCGCGAAATTCGCTCACGGTTTGGCCGATGACGAGCTGACGTCGCTTTATTTGGCGTGCCGGGCGCCGGTGCTGATCGCTCCCGCGATGAATGGCAAAATGTATGATCATCCGGCGACTCGGGCCAATCTGGAGACCCTTCGCGCGCGGGGGCACGAATTCATCGGCCCTGAGGAAGGGATGCTCGCGTGCGGTTATGAGGGGCAGGGGCGGCTTTGGCCTGTCGACAAGATTCTTGAGCGAGTGATCGAAATTTTTCAGGTCAAGGGGAAGTAGAGCCGCGCGTTCGGCGTGCGTTCGTTGTTCGCGTCAAAAATCGCGTGCTGCTTCCCGGAAAGACTTGCATTTCGCGTCTGCGCCGTCATCTTTTCGAGTTCTTCGGCACCCATAGTTCAATGGATAGAACATCGGCCTCCGGAGCCGACGATCTGGGTTCGACTCCCGGTGGGTGCACCAGCTTTCGGCTGCCCTTCAGGTGCTAATGGGAAACCCTCAGCCCTCGCTTGGCACGGTCTCCTGTGCCGCTTCCTCCGCGGGAGTTGTTGGAACCGTTGGCAGGCGGATATTGCGAACGGTCATTTGGACATGCGCCGGCGGCGGCTTCGTGAAGGCGGTCACGATCAGGGTAACGGCGAAGTTCAGGATCATGCCGACCGTGCCAATCCCTTCCGGACTGATGCCAAAAAGCCATTCGTCGGCGCCTGCTTCCGGCTGGAAGAAGCGGAAATAGATGATGTAGGCGCCGGTGAAGAGGATACCGGTCAGCATTCCCGCGATTGCCCCTTCGCGCGTGGTGCGCGTGCTGAAGATTCCGAGGACAATGATTGGGAAGAAGCTGCTGGCCGCGAGACCGAAGGCAAACGCGACCACCTGAGCGACGAATCCTGGGGGATTGATCCCGAAATAGCCGGCGATCACGACCGCGATACCGGCGGCGACGCGCGCCGCGAACAATTCTTCTTTCTCGCTCATCGACGGACGCAGGATCCGCTTGATCAGGTCATGGCTAATGCTCGACGAGATGACCAAAAGAAGGCCGGCCGCTGTGGAGAGGGCGGCGGCGAGGCCGCCAGCCGCGACCAGTCCGACGATCCAGGCCGGGAGCTTGGCGATTTCGGGGTTGGCGAGGACGATGATGTCGCGGTCGACGGTGATTTCGCTGATCTCGGGATCGGCATTGAACACCATAATGCCGTCGCCGTTCTTGTCGTTAAATTCAATCAATCCGGTTTGCTCCCAATTCTGAAACCAGGCGGGGCGCTCCTCGTAGGGGACTTCGTGTAACGTTTCCACGAGATTGACGCGTGCGAACGCGGCGATCGCCGGTGCGGTTGTGTAGAGCATTCCGATGAAAAGAATCGCCCAGAAGGCGCTCCAGCGCGCGGCGTGGACCGTCCGGACGGTGTAGAAGCGGATGATCACGTGCGGCAGACCGGCCGTTCCGGCCATTAATGCCAGCGTGATCGCGATCATATTGAACATGCTTGGGCCGACTTCACCATACGCGGCGGTGTATTCCGGAAGGCCGAGATCGCGGTGAATTTGGTCGATGGCCTGGAGCAGTTTGACACCGGCATGTTCGCCCCCGGCAATTGTCCCGCCGAATCCAAACTGGGGGATCGGCTGGCCGGTGAGCTGCCATGAAATCGCCACTGCCGGCACGATATAGGCGACGATGAGCACCAGGTATTGGGCGACTTGGGTCCAGGTGATGCCCTTCATCCCTCCCATCGTCGCATAGAGAAAGACGATCACCATGCCGATGATGACGCCGGTATTGACCTCAACTTCCAGAAAGCGTGAAAAGACGACTCCGACTCCGCGCATCTGCCCGGCGACGTAGGTAAACGAGACAAAGATGGCGCAAAAAATAGCGACTCCGCGGGCGATGTTGGAGTAGTAGCGGTCGCCGACGAAATCCGGCACGGTGAACTTGCCAAATTTTCGCAGGTACGGGGCAAGAAGGAGAGCCAGCAAAACGTAGCCGCCCGTCCAGCCGAGCAGGTACACCGAGCCTTTGTAGCCCATGTAGGAAATCATGCCTGCCATCGAGATGAACGAGGCGGCGCTCATCCAGTCTGCCGCTGTCGCCATTCCATTGAAGACCGCCGGCACGCCGTGTCCCGCCACGTAAAAACCGCGCGTGTTTCGCACGCGGGTGATCACAGCGATCGCGATGTACAAGCCAAAGCTCAGCGCGACCAGGATGTAGGTCCAGGTTTTGATGTCCATCTCAGCGCCCCTCCTTCGCGTTGTAGCGACGGTCGAGGCGGCCCATCACGCAGGCATAGATCAGGATCAGCAGCACGAAGACATAGATGGCGCCCTGCTGGGAAATCCAAAATCCCAAGGGAAAGCCGCCGATGGAAAATTGATTCAGCCGGTCCGCCCACCAGATGCTCAACGCAAAGGAGACAACAAACCAAATTGGAAGGAGGATAGCGAGCAGGCAAAGGTTGACGCGCCAATAGCGTCTGGCGCTTTCCGTCGGGGAGTCGTGCGACATCATGGGTTTTATCGATGGCGGAGGCGAGTTGGCCTGACAAGGATTTTTCCGTTCTTTTTTGCGAAGAAGGACGGCGGAGAGAGAGGCGGGCGATTTTTTGAAGGGTGGTAATCCTGCCGTTCGCGATTCGATCTCCAGATGCGGCCGTGCGGTTCACAGGGGCCGCACGGACGCCCGGTATTCGCTTCTCTTTGCAAGATGCAAGGCACCGATGCCGCCCGTTGCAATTCGCTCGAACCGCATCCGTAAAATCCAGCCGCCCGCCAGCGCGCGCCGCGGGGATTGTCGCGTTTGTCGCTACGCATCAGCGCAATGGAAAATGCCGTCCCGTTCGCGGTGTGTTCTTCGGCGATTGGCATTCCTTGTGCTTGGTTGGAAAGACCGGCGGGGCAGTCCATTTCGGATCCACTCCGACTCATGAACAGCCGGAAGACGATAACCATCAAAAGTGACGACAGAAAATATGATGAACCCATCGCGAAAAATCATTATGGCTGGAGCGATAACAGCTCTCAGTTTCGGCGCGGCATTAGTCGCGCAGGAGCGCCCGTCTCAGGCCGAAAGGTCGAGTCAGGCGACTCAGCAGCAAAGCCCTTCCGAGCGGCTGCAACAGCAGGAGGAGGCGCAACAGCAGCAACAGCAACAGCAGCAGCGTCAGTACGGCGCGCGGATGCAGCAGTCGCAGCAGAGCCGCACGAAGGCGTCCGAGCTGAAAGGCAAGGAAGTCAAGTCGCAGTCGGGCGAGGAGCTCGGCGAGGTTGAAGACATCGCCGTGAATCTCGAGTCGGGTGAGGTATCCTACCTGCTGGTCGGAGCCGAAGGCGGCGACTTCAAGCCGATCCCGTCGCGGGCGGTCCGGGTTCAGCACCAGCAAGGGGAGATTGCTTTGACGGTCGACATCGATCAGCAGCGCTGGGAGCAGGCACCCACTGTGCAGGAAGCGGAGATCGCTCAACTCGGTCAGCCGCAGCGCGGCCGCCAGATCTACCAGTTCTTTGGGGAAGACTATGATGCTCAGCAGCAGCAATTCGGTGCTCCTGGACAGCGGGAGCAGCAACAGCAGGAGGAGCAGCAGCAGTCGCAGGATCCGCAAAGCCAGCTCGAGCAATTGCGGCAGCAGCAACAGGAACAGCAGGAACAGCCAGGTGCCGCCGCGAGGGAGTTCGGTCAGCGCTCCCAGCAGCCGGGACAGCAATCGAGCAGCAGCAGCAGCAGCGCGCAGTCCTCGCAGCAATCCCGGCAGCCGGGGTCGCAGGCATCCTCAACCCAGCAGCAGCAGAAGGGACAAACTCGTCTCGGCAGCAAACTGATGGAAGCGGAGGTTCAAAACCAGCAGCAGCAAAAGATCGGTGAGATCAGCGACTTCCTGATAAGCATCGACAAAGGGCAGTTGGACCTCGTGCTCCTGGAAGCCGAAGAGGCGGAAGGCACGTTTGCCGTCGTTCCGCAGGCCTTGCAGGTCAGCGGTGAAGATCAGGTCCGGCTGAATGCGAGCCAGAGCGACTTCGAGCAGGCGCAGACGTTGCGCGAGCAGGAAGTCGACCAGCGGGTTCGTCAGGCTCGGATGATGGGATCGCAGGCGCAGCAGAGCCCGCAAATCTTCCGCTGGGAAGAAAGCGGCGGTTCGTCGATCTTCGGCGCTCCAGGGCGTGATCGCGAAAAAATGAAGGAGGAGAAGGAAAAGGAAAAGGAGAAGGAGAAAGAACAGGGAGCGGAATCGCGCCGCGAATATCCGAGCCCTAACTGACGGCCCGTATCCGTTTCGAGCAGCTGATCGCTGTCCGCACGGCGCGGACGACAGCTTCGAGTCAGGTTAGCAAGCAACCGTCCCGGCGGCAGCCGCCCCGGGGCGGTTTTGTTTTTATTTTAGAATGGCATTCGCCCGCTGCTTCACCGGGGCTCGATGCCTTCCGCGTCGAAGCGCGTCTTAATGTCCGCGATGAGACTGGTGCGCAGAACGGGTGAATCTTCCTTGGACGACCAGACGCCGACGACGAAGTTAAGCGACGACGCGTTGAAGCCGTTGAGATAGATCGTCGGGGCGGGTTCTTTAAGACAATGAGGATTGCTGGCTGCCGCATCGGTCAGGATTCGCAGGACGCGGCGGGCATCTTCTTTGCTCGCGACCGCGATTGGAATATCGTGGCGGCGGATCGGAAAGCGGCTGTGGTTGATGAGGTTCGATTTGATGAGCATCTCGTTGGGGAGGCGGACAAAACGGTTGTCCAATGTGCGCAATTTGACGGAAAGCAGGTCGATCGAATCGACGGTTCCGCTGGTGGCGCCGACTTCGATGGTGTCGCCGATATGGAACGGCCGCTCCCAAATGAGAAACAGGCCGCTGATGATATTCGACAGGCTTGTCTGGCTCGCGAATCCGATCGCGACGCCCGCGATGCCGGCCGCGCCGAGAATCGCGGTAAGGTGCCACCCGAACTCCCGGAGCGTGGTCATGATGATAACGAAAATGCCGGTGTAATAAACCGCCTTGGAGAGAAGCATTCCCGCGTGCGGGGAAATCCGAGCGGTCGCCAGCCGCGCGACAGCCCGGGCGGCGAGAATGATCAGCGGCAAGCCGATGAGCAGGGTCAGTGCGACGCGGACTGCGCGTGCAGCCGCTTCGGATGCGATCCAATCGGCCCAGGTAGCGAAGAAGAAGAACATGGCATTCTTTTAGATTTTAGATTTGAAATTATAGATCTGGGGATTGGGAGCGGGAGAATCCGTGGAGCGGTTGCTGGATTGGGGGTGTATTTCCCATGAAGAATGACAGATGGAAAAGGAAAAATGAGAAATGACAAATCTGTTCGGTTTCGCGGTTCCGGGTTGAATCCAGTTGGGAACTCGCCTCAAGTAGCAGGGTGAGCGAGAGCCGGTCATCGTCATCGATGTTGCTTGCCGACAGCTGGGCGGATTACGCCTTGCTGGATTGCGGCAGCGGAATGAAGCAGGAACGGTGGGGCAAATATGTGCTGGTCCGGCCGGATCCGCAGATTATTTGGCCGCGCGCGTCGGGCGAAGAGTGGAGCGGCTTCGACGGATATTATCATCGGAGCAGCCGCGGAGGCGGGAAGTGGGAATTTCGCCGGCCGCTCCCGGAATCTTGGGTCATTGGATACGGCGCGTTCCGCTTTCGTATCCGTCCGACGGATTTTAAACACACCGGGCTGTTTCCTGAGCAGGCGGTTAACTGGGACTGGTTTTCGGACCGAATTCGCGGAGCGGGACGGCCGATTTCGGTGCTGAATCTTTTTGGATACACGGGCGGCGCGACCGTGGCTGCTGCCGCGGCGGGCGCGTCGGTCTGTCACGTCGACGCGGCGGAAGGGATGGTTCGCTGGTGCCGGGAGAACGCCTCGCTATCGGGTCTAAAGGACCATCCGATCCGCTATATCGCTGACGACTGTCTCAAATTCGTCCGCCGCGAAATTCGGCGCGGCCGGAAGTATGACGCGATCATCATGGATCCGCCGACATACGGCCGAGGCAGCCAGGGCCAGATGTGGAAGCTTGAGGAGCACCTCTGGGAGCTGCTTGCCGAATGCCGCCGGGTGCTCTCGGACAATCCGCTGTTCTTTCTGCTCAACGCGTACACCGCGCGGCTGTCGCCGACTGTCGTCGCCAATCTGCTCCAGGCGCTCTTCGCGGACGCTGGAGGGACGATTACCTCCGGCGAGGTCGGTCTGCCGATCCAGGCTGACGGCAAAATTTTGCCGTGCGGGATATACGGGCGGTGGGAAGCGTAGAGCTCGCCGGGGAGCGGCGGGCAGCCATCTCCCGGCCGTGAGGTGCGCGGTTGGATGCCCGCGGAATCGGCCTCGTGCGCCGCTGGTCCATCGAATTAGAATTCCTAATGCTAGCAGGTTTTGGGCCGAAAGCGGCCTTTATGGCTTGAATGAGGAAAAGAGATTCCGTTGACTGGCGGGTTAACCAGCGTCGGGGCAGCGTGCGATTAGCTAACTTTCTAATAGCCGGCACAACTGGATATTTCGTTGTTCCTCTGCCCGTAATTTCGATAATTGGCCCTTCTTATGGCCCATCCTCTTTCTCTCGTGATCCCTTCAGGATGCAGTCAGTTCATTCGCCGTTCGGCAGCCGTCCTATCCGTTGCGATGATCGCATTAATCGCGATCGCGGCACAGGTGCGGGCGCAACCGCAGCCGGTATTATTTACGGAAGGTCCTGCCGGCAGCGGTTACTTCAGTTTTCTTGCCGACGGTGAATTCGCGGCGACCGGTCAGGTGAGTGAATGGGCGCTGGACGCGGAAACCGGCGACTTGCTGACGGTTCGCGTGGAGGCGGAGAACGGTGCTTCGCGTCCGAAACTCCGGTTGCTGAACGCGTCGGGTCAGGAAGTCGGAAGTGTCAATGGCGGGACCGACGGTGTGGCGCTTTTGCAACGGCATGTTTTTTCGTCCCCTGGAACGTACCGGGTGCGGGCCTTTACCGATCATGCCGTTTCCCCGTTTCAGATCCGTTTTGATTTAGGCCGGTCGCTGGATCTGGAGTTTGAACCGAATGATTCGGCGGCGACGGCATCCTCACTGATCAGCTATCCGGGTGCTGGCGAGTATACGCTGCGCGCCGGCGGGTTGCTGCCCCGCAACGACATGTCGGACTGGTACCGGATCGGCGGAGCGAATGCGGGAAATGAGATCCAGGTCGCACTCTCCCGTGATATGGGGAGTTTAGCGGCCGGAGAGGCGAATATCGCGGTTTTTCGGGCCGGTTCCGAGGAGGCGCTGGCAAGCGTCGACGGAGAACTGCTGCATTATGCTATTCCGGAGACGGATTCGTATTTCGTCCGCGTTTCGCCGCGGCGGGTTGGCGGCGGCGCGCTTCGGTTTGATGGGAATGACGATATCGTTTTTCTTCCGACGGAGACGGTCAACGGCGCGACGGATTTGACCGTGGAGTTTTGGTTCCGGACGACGAAGACCGGAGCGCAGTCGATCGTGAGCGGGGCGAACGCGGGGAACGACAACGAAATCCTTCTTTTCTTCGCGAACAGCACCCGGTTTGAGTTTCACACCGGCGAGAGCAGCTCGAGCATGGTGAGCTGGACTATTCCGAGCATTGCCGATGGCAGGTGGCGGCACTTTTCGATTGTGCGAGACCAGACGGCCGGGGAGGTTCGGCTCGCCATTGACGGCGTGCCTCAAGGAGCGCGATCCACGACGCTCAATGATCTACAGGTGGCCGCGGACGCGTTTTTGCTGGGTCAGGATCAGGACAGCGTGGGCGGGAGGTTCGATCCGAACCAGAGCGTCAACGGCGATCTTGAGGAGTTGAGGATTTGGCGGGTGGCGCGCTCGGACGCGGAAATCGCGGCCGACTTCGATCAGCTTTTGTCGGGCGGCGAAAGCGGACTTGCGGGATATTGGCAGTTTAATGAAGCGAGCGGGACGGCCGTGGTCGATCTCTCGCCGAACGGGCGTGACGGTGTTCTCGGCGGCGGGACAGAAGAAACCCGGCCGTTGCGGGTCGAGTCGGCCGCGCCGATCGATCCGGTCTGGGGAATGGACGCGCGTTACTTGGTGTCGGTGAAAATGACCGATGGTGTTTCGCCGGAAGTTGTCGGGACGACTCTGCCGGATGAAGGAGCCGCATCCAGCGACATCTTCTATCAGTTTTCCGTCACCTATTCGGAGGATATGCATGGCGGGTCGGTGACGAACGCGGCGAATTACGAGCTGCGTCACGCGGGACCCGACAACGTCTTTGGTACCGGCGATGACCATGTCCATGAGCTGTCGGTCGGGACCTATGTGGATGGGCCGACCGTCCAATTGACAATAGCGGACGGGCCGCTTCAGCCTGGCGAGTTGCGGCTGACGATCAATACGGCGGTGACGGACCGGGCGGGGAATCCGTTGAATCCGGCCTTTGTCCGGAATTTCACGATCGAGACCCTCGGGCAATTGCGATTCGAGACGATCGGGAACAACTCCATGGCAACGGCGACGCCGCTCGATCCGCTGGTGGAGGACCCGGCCGGTTCGGGCATCCGCTCTATCGGCGGTCGGGGTCATGTCGTCAGCAATAGCGCGGATGATTATGATTACTGGAGTTTTTCAGGCGAGGAAGGCGACCGGATCATCCTCGCGTCGGAATCGGTGGGGAATGGAGGCGGAACCGGGCTTCGGTATGACCTGCTGCGCTCGGATGGCGGCTCGGTTCTGTCGCTGACGAGTAACAACGGATCCGGACAAGCCTCGGGGGTTTTGCCGGCGACCGGGACGTATTTCGTGCGGGTGCGCCACTATTACGGCTATACCGGGGAATATCGTTTCCGGGTGACGCTCGCTCCCGCGCCATGGATCGCGGAAAGCGAGTCGAACGACAACACCGGCCAAGCGGATGCGATGGCGGTTGTATTGGCGGATGGAATTCACCGGGCGAGCGCGTTTGGTCATATTCATCACGGGGACGCGGCGGATTTCTGGTCGTTCTTGCCAATCCCGCTTACGGATGACGTTCCGCTCTACCCGTTGCCGGAAGGAACGGTAATCCGAATTCAGCAGAGCCGCCCGTCGTCGAGTCCTTTGGAAGTGAATCTCGAACTCCGAAATGCAAGCGGGAATCTGGTCGCTTCGGAGGAGACGGGCGCACCTTCGCTGACGTACACGGTACCGGCGGGACAAGGCGGCCGTCATTACGTCAGAGTCTCGGCGAGTCCCGGAACGGCCGGTTTGGCCTCGCAATATTTTCTCGAGGCGGAGCTGGAAATTCCGGCCGATGTCGTGCCGCCGGAGGTCGTTTCGACGACACTGCCAACGGGCGTTTCGACCGCGGAGATCGATCGGTTTCGGGTGGATTTCAGCGAGGATCTTTTGGCGGTGCCGGTAAACGATATGTCGAACTACGATCTTCGCGCGGCGGGCGCGGATGGGCTTTTCGATACGGCGGACGATGAGGTGTACACGCTGGCGGCTGCTCCTGCCTATGCTTCCGGCCTGAACTTTTCGATGCGGATCACGGACGGTCCGCTGCAGGCGGGGGATTACCGCTTCACGGTTTTCTCGGCAGTGGCTGACCGGTCGGGGAACACGCTCGAGGAGGATTACGTGCAATTCTTCACGCTGGAGACTCTTGGGGATTACGTGATGGAGCAGTATCCAAACAGCAGTTTTGAAACGGCGACCAGTTTGAGCTCCTTTCCGGCGGGTCTTTTCGATGGATCGTTCTTTGCGGAGGGGACGATCTCGACGGGTTCCGATCCCCGTTCTATTCGGGCCGCCGATTTTGACGGGGACGGTTTTGACGATTTGGCCGTTGCGCTCTTTGGTCCAGACGCGGTGCGGATTTTCGCGGGCAATGGAGATGGAACCTTTGCGGAGCCCGTCGATTACCCGGTCGGAAGCAATCCGATCGCTTTGGAACTGGCGGATTTCAATGGGGACGGAGAACTCGATCTTGCGGTGGTCAACGAGGGTTCGAATACGCTCAGTATTTTGCTGGGTCATGGCGACGGGACCTTCGCGGATGCGGTGTCGTATCCGGTCGGCTCGAATCCGGGAGCGCTGGCGGTGGGCGATCTCGATGGCGACGGCCATCTCGATGTCATGGTTTCGAACCGGAGCGGCGCATCGGTCAGCCTGTTTCTCGGCGACGGCACCGGCGCCCTTATCGCGGGAGCGGCGGTGACCGGTGTCGGGACGGATCTGCGGGGTGTCGCACTGGGCGATTTTGACGGAGACGGGAAGCTTGATATCGCGGTGGCCGCGGAAGACAACAACGCGATATACATCCGGCTCGGAAATGGTGATGGAACCTTCGGTGAGTCATCGGCGTACACGCCCGCGGGACGTCCGAACGGGGTGGGGGTCGCGGACCTCGACGGCGATGGGCTGGACGATATCGTGGCGGTTCACACGTCGGGAACGGAAGTCAGCGTCTTCCGCGCGACCGGCGGCGGGAATTTCGCGGATGCGGTTGCTTACAGCAGTATCGGAGGAAGTTCGGCGAGTTTTGAAGTCCGTTTTCACGATTTGGATGGCGACGGGCGGCCGGATCTGGTGATTTCGGGCCGAAACGAGGTGGTTGTCCGCTACAACCGGGGGGAGATGGTATTTGAATCCCCCGTTCGCTACGGCGCGAACCGCTCGGTTCGTTCGGCGGCGATCGGCGATTTTAATGACGACGGCCGGCCGGATATCGCGGCGGTGAGCGCGACAGACAGTACGATCACGCTGCTGTTCGGAAGGGGGGCGCGGATTCTGGCGGCGGACCCGGCGGGAACCGGTGTCAGAACCGGCGCGGGCCGCGGAAACATCGCCGATACGGGAACCGAGCATTACGATTACTGGTCGTTCAGCGCGTCGGCTGGCGAACGCCTGTTGCTTGGATCGGAATCGGTTGGCCACAACAGCAGCACCGGGTTGCGCTACGCGGTCTTGCGGCCGGACGGCAGCGAATTGATCGCGATGACCAGTAACAACGGGACGGAGCAACTGAGCACCATTTTGCCTGTTACGGGAACTTATGGGATCCAGGTGCGGCACTATTATAATTTCTCGGGAGAATACCGTTTCCGGGTGACGCTGGCCCCGGGCGATTGGCAGGCGGAAGGCGAATCCAACAACAATCCCGGGCAGGCGAATCAGCCGGTGTTCACGCGAATTGACGCGCTGCAGAGGGCGAAAGTTTTAGGGTATATCCGCCACGGGGACGCGGGAGACGTTTTCCATTTCCGGAACACGCAGCCGGGGACCGATGTGCCGCTGGCGGACATGCCGGTGGATACGGAAATTCGGATCGCGCTCCAGCTTCCCGCGACGAGCACGCTGAGTCCGGTCATCGACCTTTTGCGCCAGGACGGGACTGCGGTTGCGTCGGCGACGGAAGGGGAAACGGAGCTGACCTTTACGGTGGCTGAGGAAGGCCGCTATTATGCGCGGGTGCGGGCGGGCTCGTCATCGAGCGGGGTGGCAGCGGTCTATCTGCTGGAGCTCGAGATCGATGTGCCGCGGGACCTGGAGGCACCCGAGATCGTTTCCGTTTCGCTTCCGGCGGAAGGGACGACCTCAACCGCTTTGATCGACCGGTTCAGCGCGAATTTCTCGGAGGATTTGAAAGCGAGTTTCGTGAATGACCCGGCGAGTTATGAACTGCGGAACGCGGGTGCGGACGGAATTTTTGAGACGGCGGATGACGAGGTGTACACCGTGACGACGACCCCGAGTTACGGCGCCGGATTGAGTGCCTCTTATTTTATATCGGACGGGCCGCTCCAGCCTGGTGATTACCGGTTCAGGATCTTGGATACGGTCGAAGACCTGGCGGGCAATCCGCTGGCTGAGCCGTTCGTGAGACAATTCACAATGGCGCCGCTTGGAAACTTCATTCTCGAGCGGAGCGGAAACAACAGTTTTGAAACAGGAGTTTCGCTGGGCGGACCCGCCGCGGGTTTTGATGGGTCGTTTCGGCAGATCTCCTCCACCACGGTCGGTTCCAGCCCCTACTCTGTGCGGACGGCTGATTTCGATGGGGACGGCGCGGCGGATTTGGTGATCGCGCATCAGGGAGCGAATACGGTGAGCATTTTGCTCGGAAACGGAGACGGCAGTTTCGCGGCGCGAGTGGATTATCCGGTCGGTTCGAATCCGTGGGCCTTGGAAGCCGGGGATTTCGATGAAGACGGGTTTCCGGATGTGGCTGTAGTCAACGACGGACCGAATACGATTAGCATTCTCTTGAACCAAGGCGACGGCACGCTCGCGGCGCCGGCAACCTATCCGGTTGGATCCAGTCCGCGCGCCCTCGCGGTGGGTGATCTGAACGGCGATGGTGTCTTGGATTTGGTAACAGCGAATTACAACGGCCATTCCGTAAGCGTTTTGCTGGGGAACGGGGATGGGACGTTTGCCGCCGGGGCCGGGATCGATCAGCCGAATTCGCGGCCGACCGGCGTGGCACTGGGGGATTTCGATGGAGACGGCGTTTTGGATTTGGCGGTGGCGAACAATGCGTTGAACACCCTTTCGGTGTATGCCGGCGTTGGTGATGGAACATTCGGGGCGGGGACCGAATACGCGGTTTTGGCGAATCCGGACGGCGTGGCGGCGGGAGACATTGACGGCGACGGGTTTGACGATCTGGTCTCGATTTCCGGATCAAACAGCCAGTTCAACCTCTTGCGATCGAACGGCGACGGAACGTTTGAAGAGCCTCGGAGTTACACGGTTGGCGGGAGCAGCTCCAATCGGGAGATCGTGCTGGCGGATTTGCGTGGAGACGGTTTTCCGGACGCGCTGATTGCCCGCGGCAACAATCTGAGCATACGAGAAAATCGCGGCGGATGGCTGTTTGACTCGCCGGCGGTTTACGGGGCGGGATCGACGGTGCGCTCCGTGACGACCGGCGATTTCGACGGAGACGGCTTGCCGGATTTGGCTGTTGTCGCTTCGGGCGGAAACACCTTGACGATCTATCTGGGTCGGGAAGGGCATTTCGTGGCGGAGGATCCGGTCGGCAGCGGATTCCGTTCGGTCGCCGGACGAGGCGCCGTTTCGAGCGGCGACGTCGCGGACTACGATTACTGGACCTTCAGTGCGAACGCGCAGGATCGGATCCTGCTGGCGTCGGAGAACCTCACCTACTCATCCGGCACGGGATTGCGGTTTGCTCTGATCGGCCCGGATGGAAGCGAGTTGGGATCGATCACCAGTTCTTACGGGACGGAGCAGTTGTCACGGGTGCTTCCGGTGAGCGGTACGTACGCGATCCAGGTGAGGCATTGGTACAACTACACCGGCGAATATCGCTTCCGGATTTTGCTCGCGCCGTCGACTTGGACGGTCGAAAGCGAAAGCAATGACAATATTGGCCAGGCGAACACGATCCCGCTGACGCTGAATCAGGGCGCTCAAGAAGGGCGGATGCTCGGCTACCTGCGAGCGGGAGATTCGGGCGACGTCTTCTCGGTAGGCAATGTGACGCCGGGAACGGAGTTGCGGTTTAGGTTGAGTCAGACGCCGGAGAGCACCTTTGAGGGCACGGTCGAAGTTTTAGACAAGGACGGAAATGTGCGGTTCAGCGCGCCTGCCGGACGGCCGGTGATTGCGCGGCAGCCGATAAGCCGGGCGGCGCTGGTTGGGGGCGATGTTGAGTTTTCCGTCGAGGCGGGCGGCGCGGAACCCCTGTCGTACCAATGGTACCGGAATGGGGTGGCAATCAACGGGGCGACATCGGCGACTTATTCGCTGACGGACGTTCAGCCGGAAGATGCCGGCACCTTCCATGTGGTGGTTGAAAATCATGTCGGATCGCGGACCAGTGCCTCGGTGACGCTGAATGTACTGACGTCGAGCGACGATGCCTATTTTCAGATGGTGCAGACGCTGGGGCCGCGCGGCTACTGGCGGTTTGGAGAGAGCGAGGGAACCGCGGTGGCTGACTCCGCGACCGCGGACGGAAGTCAAGACGGTGTTTTGAGCGGCGGTGCAACGTTTCTTGAAGAGGGTGCGATCGCGGGAGACGCGGACACGTCGATTGCCTTTAACGGAAGCGATGCGTATGTGAGGGTCGCCGACGGGGCCAATTTGGCCAATTTTACCATCGCCGCGTGGGTGAAGCCGACCGCGACATCTGGCCGGACGATTTTCAGCCGGACTTCGGGAACGAATTTCCACGGCAACTGGAGCCATGTTGTCCATATCGATGGCGCGGGAAAATTTGCGCACTATCTGTACGACGGTACCGGAAAAACCGTGACCGGAACAACGACGGCGCAAGCGGAGACCTGGTATTTTGTTGCGGTCACGGCGGCGCAAAACGGTTCGATGCGTTTGTACGTCAACGGCGAACAGGAAGGCGCGGATGTTTCGATCGGAATCCCGTGGACGGGCGGGAATACGTACGGGATCGGACACAGCACGCCGGTGGGCGGCTTCTTTGCTGGACAGATTGATGAAGTGGCTTTGTTTCCGCGAGCTCTGTCCGCCCAGGAAATCGCCGATCTCTACGCGGCGGCGGGCTGGACGGGTGGTACGACTGGGGGCACGATCACCGCGTTGTCCGTGGACGAGGCCGATATGGATTTCGCGTACGTTGTGGAAAGCGAAGGCGCTCACTACATTCGGCTGCGGCCCAACTCGGGAACAGCGGGATTGATGGCGGATTATCGGCTGTATGTCGATGTGATTGATGAAGTGGCGCCGTTCATCACAAGCAATTCACTGCCGGAAGAAGGCGCGTCGACGCTTGCCTTGATTGATCGGTTCACGCTTGGCTTTTCGGAGGACATGCTGGCGGAAACGGTGAATGATTCCGCGAATTATGAATTGCGCGGCGCCGGCCCCGACGGACTTTTCGATACTGAGGACGACGTGCTTTGGGAGGTGGTGCCGTTATCGAGTTATTCGACAGGCTTGACGGCGTCGCTGCGGGTCGCCGGCGGCAATCTTCAGCCGGACGAATACCGGTTTACCGCAAAGACCGGATTGAAGGATCGGGCGGGAAATCCGCTGGCAGCCGCGCATACGCGGCATTTCGCGATTGCGCAAATCCCGGGATTCGCGAGCGAGCGGGAGCCGAATGACAGCCGGGAGACGGCGACTGATTTGGCGATGACGAGTTCCCAGCCGGGATTGATCTCGGGCGCCGGGCGCGGATTTTTGCTGAACACCGCCGATGTTGAGTATTGGGCTTTCGAGGCGGAGGAAGGCGACATTTTGGTGCTGGTTTCCGAGAATCCGGGAAATCCGGGATCGTCGGGCATGAACTTCCGTATCGAGCGGGAAGACGGCAGCATACTTTGGACCTTCCAGCCGGCGTCCAACGGCCGCGGGCTTTCGACACCGATGGTGATCCCGGCAACCGGGAAGTATTACCTGCGGGTCTGGCCCTGGTACAGTTATTATAATGAACATCGATTCCGGCTCTCCCTTTATCGCGGCATCGAGGTTGAACTCGAGCCGAACGAGTCGATTGCGACGGCGACTCCATTGACGCTTTCACCGGTTGAAGGCGGGCGGGCGGGTGCCGTCGGAGGCTTCGCATGGGTGTCGGGCGATTTGGATTATTTCTCGCTGGGAACTGTGCAGGCCGGGGAAACGATTTTCCTGAGCGTCCGCCTGCCGCAGAGCAGTCCGATGGCACCGGTGGTCAGCCTTTACAATGCGGACAACCAATACATGAGCGAAGCCGGCAGCGGGCGTCCATTCGATGGAGTCGCTGAAATCGAGATTACGCAGACGGGCGAATATTTCGCGCTCGTGCGCAGTTCCGGAAGCACGGGCGGATTGATGAGCGAATATATTCTGGACGCCCTGATTGTCCCGAGCGGCGGCGTGAGCTTCCCCAATTTGCAGGTGGTCAACCTGTCGGCGTCGGGCGTGGAGAATATCAAGAGCGGCGAGACGTTTACGATCGAATACGAGGTCGGCAACGTTGGGTCTCAAGCGACGCAGGTCGGTGTCTGGTATGACGAAGCGGTGCTGTCAGCGAACACGATTTTCGGCGATGAGGACGATTTCGCCCTTGATTTGCACCAGCGATCCGGCGTCTTGGCGCCGGGCGAGACGTACACCGTAACCCGGCAGGTGCGAATTCCGGACGGGATAGCGGGGAGCTTTTACGTCATTGTCCGCACGGATTCGACAAACGTCGTGAATGAGTTCGTGCTCGAAGGGGATAATGAAACCTTCACCGAATCGCCGTTTACGGTTGAGCTGAACGACTACCCGGATCTGATGGTTGAGAATCTGACGCTGACCGGACCGGACGGGGACGGCGTCTACCATGTTTCGTGGGAGACTTGGAACCGGGGTGCGGCAATGGTGACTGGCGGATTCGCCGACCGGGTGCAGGTGCGTCACCTGGCGACGAACACCGTCGTGTTCGATGAGCGAAGTGAGGTGACGGAGGATTTGGCGGTGGATGCGTTCGTTCCGGGGGCGGCGAGTTTCGCGACGGCGCTTCCAGGAAACTACCGGGTGGAAGTCCGTACCGACGCTGATGATGCACATTTTGAATACGGCCCTGACGGACACGCGGTCGCGGAGCAGAATCTCGCCGTCGCGACCTTCAGCATTACCGCGTTTTTCACCATCAGTTTGGACGCTGTTCCGGCTGAAGGCGGCTCGGTGAGCGGCGGCGGTGTCTATCCGGAGGGAGCGACCGTGACGGTGACGGCGACACCGGACACATCGGTCTTGCCGTATCGCTTTGTCAACTGGGCGGAGAACGGGGCGTTCCGAAGCGGGAACGCGTCCTACACCTTTACGGCGATTCGCGACCGGGAACTGACCGCGGTCTTCGCGCTGCCGAATTATTTCATCGCGGTGTCGGCCAATCCGGCGGGAGGGGGCACGATTTCAGGAGGAGGCGCGCACCAGCACGGCAGTGCCGTCGAGCTGACGGCGAACCCGCAGCCGGGTTATCTGTTCAGTCACTGGTCAGAAGGCGGGACAACGATTTCGACGGAACCGGTGCTGGCGTTTGCGGCGGTTGAGGCGCGGTCGCTGACGGCGCATTTCACGGAGGCGAATCCGGTTCATGAAGTGACGACGGCAACCGAACCGGCAGGCATCGCGGCGGTGTCCGGCGCGGGAACCTTCAGCAACGGGGAGACGACAACCCTTTCGGCCCCGGCGACGGTTGTTCAGGACGATACGGAATACGTATTCGAAAAGTTCACACTGAACGGGACGCATTTCAGCGGCCTGCGGACGGTGGAGAAACTGTTTACGACGCTCGATCCGGCCGAGATGCACTTTGTGGCGCACTACCAGGCGCGCAGTTTGCGGCCGGCGGTTGTGGCGGCGTCCGGAAGTAAATCGGGCGCGGTTCCGGCGGGATTGGCTTATCAAATCAGCGTGCGTTTTGACCGGACGATGGATCCGGCGGCGGTCCCGGTGGCGACCTTGCAATCAGACAGTGAAACGCCCGCGCCGGTGTTCCCAGGGAATGGTGTCTGGAGTCGCGGTGCCGTCAATAACGACACATTTACGACGCCGCCGGTGACATTCGGCGCCGGACACGATGGAACCTTCTTGCTGCATCTGGCTGGAGCGAAAGATCTGGATGGCCGCGAGATGGAAGCGGGAACCGTTTTCGAATTCACGGTGGACGCGACGCCGCCGGAGCATCCGGCTCTGACGATTGCGGCGACCACGACAAGTTCAGCGACGGTTTCCTGGTCCGATTACACGGCGCCGGCGGATTTGAGCGCCTTCCGGATCTACCGTCACAGCGCACCGTTTACTTCGATTCACGAAATCCCGGTGTTCTCGGGAGCGGGGAAGGCCGCACGGAGCTTTACGTTCTCAAACTTGCAGCCGGACACGGATTATCACGTGGCGGTCGCCGCGGTTGACGCGGCCGGCAATGCGGACTCCGCGCTGGAGTCGCTGCTGGTGCGGCTTGAAAGCGATTTGCCGCCGCCAGTGACGATTTCGCTGACGAACGTCGATTTGAGCGGTGTGCGGCTGAGCTGGCCGTCGTACCCAAAAAATGGATTGGTCGGCTTTGCCGGCTTCCGGGTATTTGTATCGGACGCTCCGTTTACATCTGTGGCAGGGATGACCCCGGTTGCCGAGCTGGGTGCGGCAGCTTCGATGTTTGAGCACCTGAACCTCGACCGGACGCGGGAATATCATTTTGCGGTGGTCGGCTTTAATCGAATTGGCGAGTTCGATCCGGCGGTGACAAGTGTCCGCTGGTCCGATCCTCTCGCCGGGGCGATCGCCGGCGATCTGGAGGTCGGCGGCGACGGGGAAACCGAAATTGTGGTTCACGAATCGCTTGTGGTGACGAACGGCGCGCGATTGACGGTGCAGCCGGGAACGACCTTGCGATTTGTCGATGGCGCGGGATTAACGGTGGAAAACGGCGCCCTGATCGCCGAAGGGACCGCGATCGCGCCGATTCATTTCACCTCCGCCAATGAAGAAGGCGGGACTGCGGCACCGGGAGACTGGACAGGAATCGCGATTGGCCCGAACGCCGGGGATTCGATCCTGCATCATGTCTGGGTGCGTTACGGCGATGGAATCCAAATTTCGGATACGAACGCGGATTTGAACGCATTGCGACTCGCGTGGAACACGACCGGCATAACTTTCGACGGCGTTTCCGCCCAGCTGGTTGGCGATTCGCTGGCGCTGTTGAATCAAACCGGGATTGATTTAAGCGGAAACAGCTCGGTAACACTGATTGACTCCGTTGTGAAGAGCAATGGAGTGAATGCGCGGGCGGAAACCGGATCGACATTGACTGCCCAAGGGAACTGGTGGGGGACGAGTCTGGCCCCGGAGATTGAAGCGGGGCTGGAAGGCAATGTGGACGCGGCGAATCCGCTGGTGCAGGAGCCGGTTCTGGCTCCTGCTGCTGCAGCCGCGGGTGGAATTTCGCAAACGGGAACGCGGAACCTGGGCGTGACACTGGCTTCGCCGAATGCGGTCGCTTACCGGATCAGTGAAGACTCGACCTTTAGCGGAACCTTCTTCCAAGACGTTCCGGTGCAGGATGAGAGCGATATTTACACCGCTTATCCGTATGATGTGACGTTTGAATTGTCGCCATCCGGTGGGCTGAAAACGGTCTTTGTTCAATTCCAAAGCGTGTCGGGCGAGACCAGTCCGGCGGTGTCATTCCCGATTGAATACGTGACAGACGGGCCTGCGATCGCCGAATTCAATCTGAGCGAAGGCCAACTGGTGACTCGTCCGACCGAGGTTACCGGCAGTGCAACCGCGGTCCTCGGTGTGGCATCGATCGAGTTTTTGGTCAATGGCGTTCCGGTGCTGACCGCGAGCGGCGGCAATTTGTCTGGCCAATGGAATCCGCAGGGATTGAGTCCGGGCATCTACCGGGTGATGCTGCGCGCGACGGACAATGGCGGACGCGTAGCGACGCGCGAGCACAATGTGACGGTGCAGCCGACACCGCCCGCCGCTCCGCGGATCACCTCGCCGGCGGATGGTTTCTTGACGAACGCGGACACGGTCGATGTCGAGGGCACGGCGGAAGCCTCTGTCTCGGTTCGACTGACGCGGAACGGGGTTCCGATGGCGACGGCCGAGGTGGGTGCGGACGGACGGTTTGCCTTCGCCGATGTGGAGTTGGTGGAAGGAAGTAATGAGTTCTCGGTGATTGCGTTTGACGATTTGGGCAGCGGCTCGTCACTGCCCGTGACGGTTGAGCGGGACACGGGGCCGCCGGCGTCGGTGATTTTGGAAGAGCCGGTTTTCTCGCCGAGCGAAGGGGTTTCATTCACCTGGCGCTACCAGCCGGACGGCAAGCGGGCGGCGACCTTCCGTCTCCTTTGGGATGAGGAGCCGTTCTCGGCCGCGGAAGAGGCGAGCGGGCAAGCCGAAGCCGGGTTCGCCATGGACTACACGGTGGACGGCCTGCCGACCGGGATTTACTTCTTCGCGGTGGTCGGGGTCGATAACGCGGGGAACATGAGCCCGATTTCAAACCTTCGGGAAGTCGACTACGACACTTCGCCGCCTGCGTTTACGATTTCTTACAGCCACGCCTCGCCGGTCGGCCCGGGGACGCTGACGATCAGTTTGACGGCCGATGAACCGCTTGCGGCAACGCCGATGCTGACCCTGCGCGCGCAAGGTGCGAGCAGTCCGATCACGGTGACACTGAGCCAGGTTTCGCAACTGGTGTATCAAGGGACCTTCCCAGTGTCGCCGCTGTCGGCTTCGAGCGGCGTGGCGGAAGTCCGAGTATCCGGCCGGGATTTAGTCGGCAATGAATTCGTTGGAACACCGGCCGGACCGGCCTTGGTTTTCGATCTGACGCGCCCGACCGGCGTGGTGACGATCGACCGTGCAGTTCCCGTTCAGGTTTTGGCGGACGTGACGATGGAAGTCGGTTTGGCGCTGAGCAAGCCGGTTCCGGCCGGGATGACACCGGAGTTAAGTTTTCGGGCGCCGGACGGTCAGAATCTCGCCATTGCGCTGACTGGGGAAGGAGCGAGCTGGAGCGGAACGTTGACGCTGACGCCGGCGATGGGCTCGGGCTTCGGGGAGTTTTTCCTGGAGACGGTAGACGCGCTGGGCAACGAAGGAACCGTAATCGCCGACGGCGCTGAAATTGAAATTTACACGACAGCCTTGCCGGAGCCGCCGCCGGTTCCGGTCGGCTTGCGGACGACTTCGCTTGCTGGCGGTGAGATTCGCTTGGAATGGGACGCGGCCAGCGGAGCGGAAGAATACGCGGTTTTTCGTCGCGAGGACGGAAGCCTTGAGGCGGGCGAATTGCTGGCGGCCGGCGTGACGGCGACGGAATTTGTCGATTTGCCCCCAGCGGATGGGACGTATCTGTATTCGATAACCGCGAGCCGGTTTTCGTCGGAAAGTGCGGCGTCGAATGAAGTGCCGGGCGTGTCGGACCGGACACCTCCGGGCAAACCGCTGAATTTGGCCGCGAGTTTAGGAGTGACGGGAATCCGGGTTTCGTGGGAGGCGCCTGCGGAGGAAGAAGTTCCGGCGGCGTACCGGGTTTACCGAAATGGAACGGTGATCCGGACCGTTAGCTCGGCGGGAGAAATCAACGATTCGCCGCCGCGCGGGGAGATCACGTACGCCGTGGCTGCCGTCGATGCGGTCGGAAACGAAAACCTGAGCGATTCGGCAACGCTCGAATTGCATGTGGGCGCGGTGACGAGCTTGCGAGTGACGGTTGAGGATGGCTTCGCTCCGTTGTTGCAATGGAATTCGCCGGATCCGACTGCTGTCGGGGTAAACATCTACCGGAACGGAGCGAAACGGAACACGATACCGGTTGTTGGCACCCTGTATCAGGACACGCTGACGATTGGGACCGAACCTGTGAGTTACGCGGTTCGCACGGTGAACGCTTCTGGGCAAGAGAGCGCCGCGCGTGCGCTGACCGTTTATCCGATCGAATTGTCGGCGCGATTTAATCCCGGGAATGACGGGGCCGACCAGCCGATGCGAGCGGTGTATTTCGATCGTTACGAAGTCAGTGCAACGAACTTGGCGGGAGCCCAGGGCTGGTCACTGCACGAGATTGGCTTGCGGAGAACTTCGAGTGAGGAGCCGGAAGTTTCGATCCGGAAGGCGATCAACGCATTCGTTTTGAGCGGGGAGAGCGCTGTCGAGACGCTGGTGTTTCCGGGCGTGAGCCATTCGGCGGGGGCACGGCTGTTCGAGATCGAGGCTTTGCAGCAGGTGGACGACGGCGGGAGTCAGGCCATTTACCGCCGGACGGTTTCTTATAACGCGGTGACGTCACCGGGACTGATGATGAGTGTGACGACGCCGTCGGCGCCGCTGGCTGGCGGTTTGAACGAGTTCACCGTCACGGTTTTCAATCGCGGCTACGCGGACATGGACGTCGTGCTGATTCGCGAGGGCGGGGCCGAGCCGGGCGATCTGTCGATTGCGGTCTTGAATCCGCAGGGAGTCGAGATGAGCCGGACCAGTTTCGCGTCGCTTGTGCCTGGCTTGATTTTCGCACCGGACGGAACTGGATTCTGGCGGCTGCAGCCGGGCGAGTCGCGGACGGTCACCGTACCCGATGTATTGATACCGGAAGTGCTGGGTGAAGGCGGCGGCGCGATTCTGCAGGCCGAGCTGGCGAAGATATATCACGCGATCGGGACAGCCGAGGAGCGCGTGTCGGGTCCGCTCGTTGGCATGATGAGTTCGGGGCTGACGCAGACCCCCTATTACGGGACATCGATGTCGGACAAGGCGCTGTACGCGGATGACGACACGGTGATTTTGACGGGCCAGGCGCTGGACCGGGAGACAGGCTTGCCGGTGCCGGAGGTGCCGTTGCACATCGGTTTCTCGACGCGCGGCATCCACTGGTTTGAGGAAACGACCACAGACGCCAACGGAAATTATGCCTTTGAATACCGGCCGACTGCGGGTCTTGGAGGAAGTTTCCAGGTATGGGCGGCGCATCCGGACGTGGTCGACCGGCTGGATCAAACAGCGTTCCAGTTCTACCGGGTTTACAGTGCTCCGGCGCGGGGCACAATACGGATGTCGAAGAACGACACGCTCGATTTCAGCATCGGGTTGATCAATCCGGGTGATCTGCCGCTTACGGATTTCGCTCTGGAATTTTCGGCGTTCGAAGTCATTGACGGCGAGAAAGTGGCGACCGAAGCGCTGACGGGGTCGCTCGTGGAGGCGGTTCCCAGCCTGGCGGCGGGCGGTCAGCGGCGGACCGTGAAGCTGCGTTTGCAGGCGGAATTGGAATCGCCAGATCATGCGCTGGTGGAGTTCCGCCTGGTTTCGGCGGAAGGCGCGTCGGCCCTGTTTACGGGAGAGGTAAGTTTGCTCGCGGCGAATCCGATCCTTGCGGTCCCGAGCCCGAGGGTTGGTTACGTACAGGCGAGCCTGAATCGCGGCGAGATTTTCAGCCGCGAAGTGACGATTGAGAACCGCGGGCTGCGGACGCTGGAGGATGCGGTGATGATCCTGCCGGCGGAATATTCGTGGATGACGGTGAATTTGCCGATGGAGCCGGACGGGACGGTGCTTTTGCCGGATTTGGAAGTCGGCGAAACGTTTACCTTCTCAGTCGTGCTGACGCCGCCGTCGAGTCTGGATCAAGGATTCTACAACGATACGATCACGATCCGGGGCGGAAATACGGTGAGCGATTTTCATTTGAATATTTTTACGCGGATCACCTCGTCGCAGACCGGATCCGTGCAATTCCTGGTCGATAACGTTCTTGTGCTGCCGGTGCCGAACGCGACGGTTCTCATGAGAAACGCACTGCTGGGCATCGAGGCCGGACCGTTTGAGACTGACGCGGAAGGGGAAGTTGTGGTTCCGGATTTGATGGAAGGCGACTGGTCGTGGCGGGTGACGGCGGCCGGGCATTCTGGAACGACCGGAATCGTGCGGGTCAGTCCGGACGAGACGACGACGGTCGAGACCCGTTTGGACCGCAGCATGGTGACGGTCAATTTCTCGGTCGTTCCCGTTCCGTATACCGACCGTTACGAGATTAAAATTGAGCAGACGTTCCAGACGCGGGTGCCGGTGCCGGTGCTGGTGATGACGCCGCAGAACGTTACCTTGAGCGAAGTCGAGCCGGGGTTTGTCGGCACGGTGATGTTCGAGGTGAGGAATGAAGGATTGATCAGCGTATTTGACGCGGAAATCTTCGGAAAGCGAGTCGAGTCCGCGGAGTTGACGCCATTGATCACCTATATTCCCGAGATCCGGGCGCAGGAAACGATCTTGATTCCGACCCGAGTGGAGTATTTCGGGACCGAGGAGGAACTGGCTGCGGGCGGTGGCGGCGGGCGCGTCGCGATGGGCGAAGGCGGCGGGAGTCTGGGCGACGCGATCGATTGTTATAAGAATTTCAAGTATGGCGATGTTACCTTGACGCTGCTTGCGCGGGGCGAGTCGGAATGCCCGGATGGGGCGAGTTATTACCCGGGCGCGTCAGCGACGATCAACATCGACAAGTTGCTGGACTTCGCGTGCAAAGGCGTCAGTGGAAAGATCCTGAAAAAGATCAAAGTTGTGAAGGCGGTTTGTATCGCTAACACCATCATCAAGGGACTCGCGTGTGCGCTGGCCCAGTTGCCGGAAGGCCAGATCACCGGCAGGCCGCTCCCGAGCGGCGGAGGAGGCGGAACCGTCTGGGGCGGCGGCGGAAGCTGGCCGATGACGGCGGCCGCCTGTGTGACGGGAGAAACTCTGGTGACGTTGGCGGACGGCTCTGTGCGGCGAATCGACGAGCTGGCGGTGGGCGACCGGTTGTTCTCGGGTTCGGGAATCGGCAATCCGGTGGCTGAGATTCGGACGCGCGAATCCGCCAAGGTCCGGGAGATCTTTTATGAACCGGTCTTCGGCGGCGCGGGGAGCTCGTTGAAGGTGACGAACGATCACCGAATCTGGGTGGACGGCACCGGCTGGACTGCCGCGGTCAACGTGGAGGCTGGCGACTGGCTGCACGGAGACGACGGCCGGCTCTGGAAGGTTACGCGCGTGGCGGAGCTTCCCGAGCGGGAGACGGTTTACACGCTGCACATGGAAGACGACGGCGTTTTCTATGCAGGCGGCATCTTGCTGGAGCACGAGTGCGGAGCGCCCGGCACGGAATTGTTTGAAGCATTTGTTGAAATGGGGATCGAGCCGTGAAGCGATTTTTGATGAAACCAATCGAGCGGATCTGCCGGGGTGCCGCGGCGGCTGTGATGCTGGCGGCACTTGCGGTGCCGGCGGCGGCGCAGCAGCAATTTCAGGGAATTTGCGCGACTGCTAAGATCGAGATCCTGCAGGAGCTGACCATCGAGCGGATGGGATTCGAAGCGACGCTCGAAATCACCAACAATGAAAGCGAGGATCCGATCACGGATTTCTACGCCAGCCTCGTTTTCTACGATCCGGACGATGAGGAAGGCACGGACGTTTCCGACATGTTTTTTGTGCGACAGCTCGGATTGCGCGACATCAACCGGATTGATGGTGATGGCGTGATTGGACCGACGAAGACGGCGCAGATACGCTGGTTTATTATTCCGAAGATCGGCGCGGGCGGGACGGATCCGCGCGGAAAGGAATATTTGGTCGGAGTCAACATGAGCGGAAAAGTCGCGGGTGTGGAGATTCCGGAAGACAACATGTTCGCGATTCCGGAAACAATTTCGGTCTATCCGGAGCCGGAGCTGGAAATCACTTATTTTATGCCGCGTGACGTTCAGGCCGATGATCCGTTCACGCCGGAAGTGGAAAGCCCGATTCCGTTTACGCTGGGAGTCTTGGTAAAGAACACCGGTTACGGGATCGCGCGGAGCTTGAAGATTGATTCGCAGCAGCCGCGGATTGTCGAGAACAACCAAGGGCTGTTGCTGGTTGCGCGTTTGCTGGGTGCCCGGGTGATGGACAGTCCGCTCGACCGGGCGAGTTTGCTGGTCGATCTAGGCGATATTTATCCAGGCGAAACGAAGAAAGGCGCCTGGGATATGATTACGTCGCTTTCCGGCGAATTTATCGATTTCAAGGCATCGTATACGCACTCATCGGAATTGGGCGGGATGGAGACTTCGGTCATCCGTTCGATCGACGCGCACTTTATTGTGCGTGAAGTGATCAATGACCAGCCTGGACGCGACGGGATTCTCGATTTCCTCGCGGTGACCGACCGGAATGAGGCCCTGATTCCCGACGCGATGTATGAAAGCGAAGGGAATGTGACGCCGGTGAATCATTTAACGCAGGTCACTGTCACGTCGGGAATCGGACCGGACCGGAAGTTTACGATGGACGTGACTGCTGATTTTGAAGGATGGGGATTTGTGCGCATCGACGATCCGGGGCAGGCGCGTTTCGCGATTGAGCGAGTTGTTCGCTCCGATGGAAAAGTGATCAACGGGCGGAACGTCTGGACGAATATCCGTTATGAACCGGGCAGCAACCGAAAGCTGACCTACTTGAATCTGTTCGACCTCGTCGATCTCGGCGCGACCTACGAATACACGGTCGAGTACAAAGAATCCGGGCTCGACAACGAACCACCGGTTACGGAAATCCATTTTGCCGGCGAAGTCTTTGAGGCCGACGGAAAATATTATGTGAACCGGGAGACGGAAATCTTCTTTATCGCGGAAGATGAAAGTCCGGTGAGCATGTATTATAAAATCGGTGACGAAGCCTTCCGTCCGGCTTTGCCGTTTACGATCCGTGAACCAGGCGAACACCAGATCACGTATTACGCGGAGGATATCGCGGGGAACCGGGAAGCGGAGAAAACGGCGATTGTGGTTTTGCCGGGTGAGGCCGGTTTAATCGCGGACTTCGATTCGGAGGAAGTTTCGCTGCTGCACAGCGGAGAAACGCTGTCGGTACGTCCGGACGGAGCGGAGATTTCGGTGACCGCGGCCCCAGGCGCGGTCGCGGTCGATGCGCAAATCGATATCTTCGCGGGCGTGATCGCTTGGCCGACGATCGCCGGAGTGCCCCCGTCGCCGGCGCCATCGGGATCGGCCAGTTTGACGGTGAGCGGCAGTCACGTCGATTTTTACCGTTACCGGCTGAATGGGGGCACGTGGTCCGAGGAACGGCCGGTTGCTGAGAAGCTCGTCCTGGACGGATTGTCAGGGGATGTGACGGTGGCCGTATTGGGCCGTTCGATACACGGCGGGTATTTGCCCGAAAGCGAGGCGCTGGAGGTTACGTGGAAGGTGGACGCTTCGGCGCCGGCGTTTTCCGTGGCCGGAGTTCCGCCGAGTCCAACCGCGGCGCGGTCGGTGACGTTGACGGTGGAGTCGGCGGGCGCGGATCTATATCGCTGGACGATCAACGGCGGATATTTCCGGGCGGAAGCGCCATTGACGGAGCCGATCTCGCTGTCGGCGCTCACGCCCGGCACACAGACGGTTTCGCTGATCGGGAAAACCGGGGATGAATGGCAGGAGGCGGAGAACGCAACGACGGTTACTTGGGTTGTCGATCCTGAATACGGTTCGGATTTTTCGCGTTTGACCTTGGTACGATCGGCGACGTTCCCTGGCGTGCAGGGTCAAACGGTCCGCTTCTTGTGGGACGGCCGGGATGACGCCGGAAATTTGGCGCCGGCCGGCTGGTATGTGGTGCGCGTCCGATTGGTGGACAGTCTCGGGAACGTGGCGCACGCGTCTAAGCTGGTTCAGGTGCAGAATCTGGCGGCGGGGGAAGCGACCGTTGCGGACGCGAGCCGGGGCGCTGCCGGACCGCACGCGCGGGGCGACTGGGTCGTCTGGCAGGACCGGGCAGAAGGATCGTGGAACATTGTCGGACGCCGTTTGACTGCGCCGTCGGCACCGGTGCAGCCGATCACAACCGGGTCGGCCGCCCAGGAGAATCCGTATACCGACGGACGTTATGTCGTCTGGCAGGGACGGCGCGAGAATGGCGCCTGGGATATTTGGATCCGGGATTTGAATACATTCGCGCCGGCATCGCGCGTAACGAGCAGTCCGGAACGAAATGATATCAAGCCGGTAATCGATTGGCCATGGATCGCCTTCCAGAGCCGGCCGGTGAACGACAGTCAGGCGCCGTGGCAGATCCGGGCGATTAACATTTTGACCGGCGAAAACTTCCTGGTGAATCCGAGCACCGAGAATCAGCAGGATCTGGATATTCATGCCGGACGGATCGTTTGGCAGGACCATCGGGATGTTGGGCCGGGCGAAATCTACTTCGCGGATTTGGAAACCGGGGAAACGCGCCGGATCACCGACAACACGGACGGCCAGTATCATCCGAAAATTTTTGGAAACTGGATTGTGTGGCAGGACAACCGTCACACGCAACTGGAGCTGTACGGGATGGATTTGCTGCGGGGAACGGAAACCCGCCTGACGAATTCGCCGGAGAACGAGACGCGTCCGTTCCTGCTTGGCCATTGGGTCGTGATGGAGGAAGATTCGGTCGGGGCGAATTTGAGCAACATCCGGCTGCTGAGCCTGGATAATCTTCGGGTGGCTCCGCTGACGAATACGATCTCGGCGAAGACGCGTCCGGTGCTGGCGGCCGGTCAGCTGGTCTGGCAGGAAACGACCGATGGCGGCGAGGAGATTCGCACTGCGGGAATTCCCGCGTTGCAGCAGGTGTTCGACAACAACAACGCGGTGGTTGTGACCGCGGCCTTGGCGGATCGCTATGGAGACGCGTTTAATTTGCTTGAAGCGTGGCAGGATCGGGCGGGCGTTGTGGCGATCGAGCGCGTGTCGAACTTGCTGCCCGCGGTCGAGATCGAGCGGGCGAGCTGGGAAGGCGGTGCGGCGAGCGGTGAGAATTTCACGCTCCAGGAAGGCGGATTCTTGTGGGTCTCTTTCGATGAAGGGCGGATCCTCGATCTGGGAACGGTTTCGGGAGAAATCGATCTTAGCGACGGGGTGACGAGTCTCGGCTATGCCGGTTTCCCGGCAGGCTATACGGCGCACCGGATGGCGCGTCAGCTCGGTGCAGAGAACGTGCGTGCCCTGCGGATGCTGGATGCGGCGTCGGGATTTTGGAAGACGATTGAAGTGCGGAACGGTTTGCTGACCGGGCCGGATTTTCCGATTCCTGAAGTGGCGGTAATTTTTGTAGACATGGTCGAACCGGTGACCGGATGGCGGCCCGAACTTTAAGAGGTTTCGCGACATGGTTGTGAAAAGAATTTGGATCTGGATGGCGGCCGGCATCGCTGCGGCCGGAGCGAATGGTTACGGTGCGGGAATGGTGACGGCGGCCGATTTGGCCCGGGAGCTCGAAGAAGGGAACAAGCTGACGCTGATCGATGCGCGGACCGAGCGTGAGTACGCGGAAGGGCATTTGCCGGGGGCGATTCACGTGGCATTGCCGGCGATCGCGCGCCGCGGCCTGCCTCCGCTCGGCGAAGTGGTGGTGTACGGAGACGGGCTCGGGCGAGTTTCGGGTGAAGGGGCGATGCTGCTGCTGGACCAAAAGGAAGGAATCCGCGCACGCGTGTTGGCGGGCGGAATTGCGGCATGGGAATCGGCCGCGCTGCCGACGACTCGCCCGGCGGGAATGACGGTCGAGCACCTTCCGTATATTACGTACCAGCAGTTGGCGAAGGCGCAGCGAGAGGCGGTGCTGGTGGATTTGCGCGAGGCACCCCCGGTGAGTGAGCCGGCGAGCGAACCGGGACCGGTCCGGGTCGCGTCAAGTTTGCCGGAATTGACTGATCTCCGGTCGGTGTTCCCGGAGGCACGCGTTCTGGATGTTCCGAAGCCGGAAGTTCGCCGGGTGGCTTTCGCGGACGGCCCGGCCGGAGAGACCGCCGCGAAACCGACAAGCCTCGGTGCGCTCGAAGGAATTGGGCCCGAGGACGGATTGCTGGTTTTGATTGACAGCGGTGACGGCCGAGCGGAGCGGATGGCGGAACTGATCCGGGCGTCGGGCAATCGACGTGTCGTGATTCTGGCTGGAGGCGAGGAGATTCTGCGTCACGGGGGCCGTTCGGGAACCGGCCGCTGGGGCGGTTCGTTTTACCGGCGACTCGGTGACGACGCGGACCTCCAGGCGGAGCTGGATTTGTTGGAGGCCGAGGTTCTGGGCGGAAGTGAATCCCTGAGGTGAAAGTTATGAGAAGAACTTTTGGAAGATGGCTGCTTCCGGTTTGGCTGGCGACGATTGCCGCGGTTGCTGTTTATGGCGAGGAACCGCACGTAGTGCAGGTCAGTCCGGATGGATTTTCCGTTTTGTGGCAGGCACCGAGTGCGGCGACGCCGGGGATCTCCGTTTTTTCGGACGAGGGTGGAAGTATAGAGATCACCGGCAATTTGCGGATTGAGGCATTTCCGCTGCATACGGGTGATTTGTATTTGCCGGAAGGATACATTGCTCGCGGTGTGCGGCGATCGCTGGAACAAGGGATGGCAGAGAGCGGGTCGATGCTCGTGCGGGTGAGCGGGTGCGAGCCGGGGACAACCTATTATTTTCAGGTGAACGAGACCCCGCTTGCGGTGCCGGGACCGGGACGGATATTGCCGGATGCGGCACCATTGCCTTCGGTACGGACCACGGACAAGACCGGGTTTGTGGCGGGATCGCGACAATTGCTCGTCGAGTTTTCGAGGGACGATCTGGCGGGGCGAGCGCTGTTGCTGAAGACGCCATCGTCGCCGTACGGACTTGCCGCGGTGATTGGCGACGGGGCTGGTCCGAATCAGGCGTTTTTCAACCTGGACGATCTGGTGAGTGCTGACGGGAGCACGACGGGCGGCTTGAGCGGGGAGAACACCTATACGCTGACGCTGTTCGGCAGTCCCGACTCGCGGCCGGCGGCGGAGACAACCCTGACATTCAGCGGTGTCTTCGAAGTGGCGAATGCGGAGGTGTTCGTATTCGGTCTGGATGATGAACCGGTGACTGTCGCTGGATTCGCGTTTGATGCGGTCGGGCCGCAGACCGTCGGTGTTCCCTTTACGGTGACGATTCGCGCGGTTGACAGTTTAGGGCGGACGGTGCCGAGTTTTGATGAATCCGTCGATTTGAGCGCCACCGGAAATTTGGCTTCGGGAGGCGGGACGACGACGCCGTTTGAAGGAGGAGTCCTGGCGTCGTATTTGGTTGCTGTGACCGATCCGGGCGAGCATGAGCTTTTGGCTCAGGATGCCGAGGGGCGGGAAGGGGCGAGCGGAATCTTTACCGTTTCAACGGCCTACAGTTTTTGGCAATTGGCCAACTATCCGGATGAAGCGGACCGGGAGAATCCGGAAATCGGAGGTCCGGGCGCGGACCCTGGTGGACGGGGGGTGCCGAACCTGTTGCGGTACGCGTTCTATTTGAATGGGGCGAATCCATCTCCGCGGGGTTTGCCCGCGGCCGGGTCGGAAGTTTTCGAAGATGGCAAACGCTACCTGACCGTGCGGTATCGCCGAGCTAAGGGTGCGACGGATTTGAATTACCTGGCGGAAGTCGGCAGTGGATTGGCGGACTGGCAGTCGGGACCGGAGTACACAGAGATTGTACGAGTGGAGGACGCGGGAGCTTGGGAAGACGTGACCGTGCGGGATTTGACCCCGATGGAGGAAGCATCGAAGCGATTCATGCGTCTGCGGGTAACAGGTTCGCCGACGTTTGCCGGCTGGCAGGGCGAGCAGATTGCGAAAGGCGGCGGCTTGAGCGGCGATCTGTCGGCATACGCGCCCGGTGCGCCATCGCCGGTCGACGGAATTCCGAATCTCCTCCGTTATGCGCTCGGTTTGGAGCCGGATGTCTATCAGCGGCATTTGCTTCCAGCTTACGGAGAGGTCGAGATCGATAATGAACGCTACGTATCGTTGACGTTTAACCGACCGAAGGACCGGGACGACATGGATTACATCGTCGAAGTTTCGCGGAATCTGGCCGACTGGTTCTCGGGGTCGGACTACACGGAAGTTGTCAGTGTGATCGATGCGGGCGACAGCGAAACGGTAACGGTCCGCGACCGGACGAGTTTCAACGCCTCCGACCGCCGGTTTATCCGGTTACGAGTCGTGCAGCGGTAGACCAGGTCACGTGCATCAGGGGATGGGGGTTCCTTCACCCCCGTTTTGTATCCGATTCTTTAGGACGGCTGAAAAGCATCAGGAGCCAGAGCAGCGTCGATAAACCTGAAAGGGGAATTGCGAGGACGGACAGGGAGAACAGGATTGCGTAGGCGGCGTCTTGGGAGCTGGAGTCGGCTTCGCGGATTCCTCCCATGATATCGAAAACCACGTGATGCAGGTTCAGGGAAAGTAAAGCTACGAAGATCACAGCGAGCGGCATCGTGCCGCAGATAAACGTTCGCAGACCATCGAGCCGACCATGGACGGTCAAGTAGTGGAACAGGAGACCGACGCGCCACGTCGCGACGATTCCGAGTGAAATCAGATTGAGCTTATTTGCCGTTGCCAGATCCGCCCACTTTTCGATTGGAATTGCATAAATGACAGCGGGGGGCGACGTCAGGGCGATGAACGTCAGGATATGGAGATAGGAAAACTGCTTTGGGGCCGCGGGCTTAAAAATGATCCAAAGAATCGCGGCGAGCACGAAGATATAAATCACTGACCCGGCCCCGAGAATTTGCAGCGGCTCGGCGCGGGGATCGTCCCAATAGCGGCCAATTCCGACCAGCCAGGTGATCAAAAGGCCCGCCCAAAAATGACCGCGGCGCAGGGTGTTGTAATCCTCACGCGATGCCCGGAAAAAGAGAAGGCGCATCCACAAGCTAAAGAAAACGGTGCGGGCAGGCTGACGGTCGTTCATGATGGAGTGCGGGCGGCTAAGCAGTCTTTGATGATCGATTGACGATGACGAACCCTTTGCTTGGAGTAAACTTCTGAGATCAGCCAGGCAAAGCCGGCTTCCAATTCAGAGACGCTCAGGCGAGCCGGGCGGTAGGTGACATCGAAAAGCGTATAGTGGCTCCATGTTACCGTCGGCAGAATACGGTTCTCGTATTCCAGTTGCTGTCTGAGCCGCGTTCCGGGGAACGGAGTGAGAACGGTAACTTGCACCTCCGCGAGCTCCAGTGAATCGATATAATCGAGTGTTTGGCTGAAGCCGTTCATATCGTCCTCTTCAAACCCGACGACAAAGCATCCATTCACGGTAATTCCGTGATTCTGAATAATACGAATACGATCGCGTACGTTTTGGGATCGCCGGGCTTTCCAATGGCGGGTATCCAGAGAGTTGAGGGATGCGGCGTTGGCTGATTCCAGTCCGATTAAAACCTGAGCACAGCCGGATGTACTGAGCTGTTCGAGAAGTTTTCGGTCATCCGCGAGCGAGATGTCCGTTTCCGTAAACCACTTGATCGGATAATCGGTGAAGACCTCAACCAACTGACGGCTCCAGGCTTTGTCTACGAAGGTGTTGTCATCGGCGAGCTCAATGAAGGGGCGGTTCCAGCGATCGAGGATGGCCTCCAGTTCGCGCCGGATCTGTGCCGGGGGCTTTTTTCGGTAGGGGCTGATCAATCTGGAAGCGGCACAGAATGAGCAATCGAGCGGGCAGCCTCGTGTGGTTTGCAACGTGATTCGATTATATTGTCCCAGGTCCAGCAAATCGTACCGAGGGATCGGGAGTTCCGGCGATCGAAAAGGATCGGTGCGATCATTGAACAAGCGGGCGTCGTAGATCCGGCGAGCCCGCCCCGCCTCCCAATCCGCCAAGACCTGTTTCCAAACAAGCTCTCCCTCTCCGCGGACTACAATGTCGGCATGGGCGGCGGCTTCACCAGGCAGCGCACTGGCGTGGAGACCACCGATTATCACAGTAATTCCAGCTTTCCGAAGCTGGTCGGCTAGACGGTAGGCATCCTGAACGCGAGCGGTCAACGCCGAGATGGCGACAATGGAAAACCCCTCTTGCGCGATCTGAATTCCTGCATCCGCTGGAAGGTCGTCCAACTCTTGGTAGGCAATCTCCCAATCCGCAGGTGTGTGGGCGGCTAAGGTGAGCAGGCCGAGACTGGGAAGCCCGGCGATCGTTTTGCCGCGCTCGACAAAACCGGGCAGAGTCAATCCCAAGTCGAGAAGGCGTTTGTTGTAAATCCGCACGCCGCTCATCGCCAGGAATAGGATTCGCCTGACCCTCATTCCTCCATCCTCGTTCACGAGGAAAATGGAGGCTACAAAAATCGGAGCGCCAGAGAGAACGGGTCGCCCGCATGCTGGTCAACTCAGGCAAGCGGGCGAGATTAACGAATAGCAGCCAGCTGGAGGTGAAACGTCGTCGCTGGTCCGATGTTCCCGCTGCTTCCAGCGTGATGCGCTGACGATCAGTGCGGCCTGTCACTTGGAAATGGACGCCGTGCGGGAGGGCTGGACCGTCTTCTGTCCAGCTCTTCCAGCAGTTGGTTGCTCAAGTCGAGCAAGGACGGCTTCCAGCTTCTCCAAGGTGACTTCGATGTCGCTCTTGGTATGGGCGTAGGAGATGCTTCCCTGTTTAATTGGAAGAGGGAACTGGTAGATTCCCTCCTCAATCAAGGCACGCCGCAGCGTCGCGTCGAAGGCGAAGTCGTGGTTTTCAGCGATGTCGTGGAAATCGCGCGGGGCACGGTCCATGAAATAGAGACAGAAGGCTGATCCTTGGCGCGCAAAATGGAAGGGGCGATCATATTTGCTCAGGATCGAATTGACCCCGTCTTCGAGCATTTTCCCCAGTTCTGAGGTGTGCGTGTAGACCGTTGGGGAGTCGGTTTCTGCCAGCTTTGTGATCGTCGCAATCGCGGCGGCGAGAGCGATTGGATGGGCATTGTAGGTGCCGGCGATCAACACTCGCTTTTGGGGATCGCGGTGAGCGAAATAGTCCATCAGATCCGCGCGGCCGCCGATCACGCCGATTGGATAGCCGTTAGCGATCGCTTTTCCGAACGTGCAGAGATCCGGCTGGACGCCGCAGAGACTCTGGTATCCGCCAAGAGCGTGGCGAAAGCCGGTTTTAACTTCGTCGAAGATCAGGAGAAATCCAAATTCATCGGCCAGCTTGCGCAAACCTTGCAGGTAACCGCGTTGCGGATGGACGATCCCGATGTTCTGCAGGACCGGCTCGAGAATCATGCAGGCGATCCTGTGGCGCCGCAGGACGTGGCGCACCGAGTCGAGGTCGTTGTAATTGACGACGTGAACATACCGCTTCTGGACATCGGGAATGCCAGCCGAAATCGCGTCAAACGGATACTCGCCCGGGGAAACGCGCGGACCGACCGCGTCAAGGCTGCTGATGACGTTGGCGGCAACATCGTTGTGCCAGCCGTTGTAACCGCCTTGGACGATGATGATGTCGTCATGGCCAGTGTGAGCCCGTGCAATCCGTATTGCGTGGTAGGTTGCCTCGGAGCCGGTATTGGTAAGTTGGACACGCTCAACCGAAGGAACATGTCGGCAAATAAGCTCGGCGAGTTCGCCCTCCCGCTCCGTCGGACCGGCGCCCATCAGGACGTGATCTTCATCAATCGCCTTGCGGACCGCGGCATTGATGTCCGGGTCGTTGTGGCCAAGGAAGTAGGCGGAGAAGGCGGCCTGGTAGTCAATGTATTCGTTTCCATCGACATCCCACACACGGCTGCCGCGGCCCCGTGAAAAGCAAAGGTTCGGCTCGACCTTGCGGTTCAGGGAGACGACGCCCCCTGGAATCCATTGTTGGTTATTCTGAACTACCCGGGTGGATCCGGCTGTTTTTTGTTGTGTGAGATTGTTATTTTCGATGGCCATTTTTGATTGAAAATCGATTCAACCCTGCCATGCCTTTGACGAAAGATCAATTGGAAATGTATACAAAATCTGGAATTTATGGCTTGCAAAACGCGACAATGCCCCCTTGCCTCCAGAACACCTGAGCAGGAGAGTTTCGGACGACTGGAGTTCTTGCGGCGCCTTGTGGGGATGGGCGCGGCTCCGGCCTTCTTTCCTTGATCGAATTTTTATGAGGCTCGAAGGGTTTTCCCTCCATTTTTGGGATTACGTGGTATTCGCCGCGTATATCGCAGGTTTGTGCGCCGTCGGGATGTGGGTTGGGCGCAAGAAGAAGGAGAAGGCGGAGGATTATTTTTTAGCCGGCCGCGGTCTCCCTTGGTATGTCGTCGGAACGTCGTTTATCGGTTCGAACATCAGTACCGAGCATTTTATGGGGATGGTCGGCGCCGCCTTTGTTTTCGGAATCAGTGTGGCGATGGCGGAGTGGGGCAATGTGCAGGCATTCACGCTGCTGATCTGGTTTTTCATTCCGTTCTTGCTGGCGACGAAAGTATTCACGGTTCCGGAGTTTCTCGAACGCCGGTTCAATTTTACCCTCCGCACTTTTTTCGCGATTGTGACGATCATCAGCAACATCGTCGCGTTTCTGGCGGCGGTGCTTTATGGCGGCGGCCTTGCGTTACAGGCGCTGTTTGGGTGGGACCTCTTCTTTTCGATTGCGGTGCTCGGTCTGGTGGCGGGAGCGTGGGCGGTTTATGGCGGTCTCAAGTCGGTTGCCTGGACCGATTTTTTTACCGTGATCGTCATGCTGGCGGGCGGACTTACTGTCACGCTGCTGGGGCTCGACGCCCTTTCGGGCGACGAAGGATCGATCATCGACGGTTTCCGGGTCATGATCGAACGGAATCAAGCTGAGTTTGGCATCTGGAAGGATGCCGTTGAAAAGAACGCCCAATTGCTGGCCGGGACCGACGATTACGACCGGCTTTCGGTGATTCAGCCGATTACCCATACCGTGACGCCGTGGCCGAATCTCCTGTTTGGTTTTCTGTCGGTCAGCATCTGGTACAATGTGATCAACCAGTTCATGATCCAGCGGGTGCTCGGAGCGAAAGATATGTACCACGCGCGTATGGGAATCATCCTTGCCGGCTACCTGAAGATTCTCATGCCGGTGATCGTGGTTTTGCCCGGTCTGATCTTCTTTGCGATGCGGCCCGAGATCATGCTGCTGCCTTGGGAAGAGATCCGGCCCGAAGCTGACAAAGGCTATATTTCCATGATCCAAGGGCTTGTGCCGGTCGGGCTGACGGGGCTCTTCCTCGCGGCGCTGTTCGGCGCGGTCCAGTCAACGGTGAACTCCGTGATCAATTCGACGGCAACGGTCTTTACCTTGGACATCTACAAAAGGATGCTCAAGCCGGAAGCAACCGAGCGGCATTACGTGTTGGTCGGCGTGGCTTCATCGGTTGTCGTGATGATTCTCGCGATCTTGCTGGCGAACAGTATCGAGCAAATCGGTTCCGCGATCGGAGGTGGCTTATTCGTTTATATTCAGACATTGTACGCTTTCTTCGCCCCGCCGTTTGCATCGATCTTCCTGCTTGGAATCCTGTTCAAGCGAATCAACGCCGCGGGCGCAACTGTGGCGGTATTCGCTGGCTTTCTGTTTGGGATCGCGATGAAGGTCTATGTAGAGATGGATCCCGGTCACTTCCGCTGGCTGGAACCGTATTCGATGCAGGCCATGGTGAACTGGACTTTCTGCACGATCCTCTGTGTTGCCGTGAGCCTGCTGACCCCGCCTCCGCCGGCTGAAAAAGTCAGCGACGACATTACTTTTAATTGGCGTGCCCTCAATATTTTCGACGGGCTCGGCGGACCTTGGTACAAGAATGTCGTCTTCTGGTGGCTCTTGTTTGTCGGCATCATCGTCGGCCTCGTGATCCTGCTGTCCCCGCTCGGGCCGCTTTGAGAAGATCAGAGATCATTGGCGGGTCGGGCTGAGGGAAAGCCGTACCGTTTCGCCGTGGCGGGTGTGAAGGGAAACGTGTGTGCGATCACTTCCGCGTTCGACGGCGACCGTGCCGGGGGTATCGGGAGACCTTTGCCAAAGGCCGCGGATGGTGAAGGCGATCGAGACTGGACGGCTGCCGCTTTCGTCGATGTTGAGGTCCGGGTTTGCCGTCCAGACGACGATGCCGTCGCTCTCCCGGCGGACCCAGAGAAGGCAGGCGGTTTCCGTTGCGAGGAGAAGCGGAAGATCATCCCAGTTGCCCGGTTCGTAGATGACGAAGCCGAGACGGTCCGGATTCGCCAAGCGGACCGCGTGCAGGGCGCTATCCTGACGGAGAATTCGGAAGCGAGGGCTGGTAGATGCCATCGCCTCGTCAAAGGCGCGCATCTGTTCCGGGGAAGCTGCTGGCAGAATCGCGTAAATGTAACCTTCGTCGATCGGTTTCACGCCGTGGTCGAACCATGCGGACGCGAAGGCGCCGCGCGTCGGTTTCTTCGTTTTGTTGTGACGGGATTCCTGCGGCTCGCGCGAAAGGCGCAGACGGGAGGGGTCCGGGAACCAGAATCCATTGCTGGCCGGATCGATCACCCAAGTTGGAGATGAGCTGTGAGAATCGTTCGTCCATGGGAAAGTGGTTACAGGGCCGTTGAGTGGGGAGCCGAGAGTCAGCGGGAAATTTTCGGAGGGGAGGGCGACTTGAAAAAGGGTGGTTTCTGCCGGTGCGCTGTTGTGATCAGAAAAGATTCCGGAGCCGACGGCGATGAGGAAGCCGTCGGCGGCGAAGACGGATTTCCGAGCTTGAAGGCGGTGACCGAAGAAATCCTCGTTGAGGATGAAACCGAAAGCGCCGTCACCGTCGGCAGCTACGCCGCCGGCGAACGTTTCCTCGGAGCGCCGCATCAAGGTTCCCCGGCGCGGGCTCTCGAGTTCGTCCAAGGGCAGGTGAATCGCGGTTGTGCCCGGCAGCCGGTTCCAATCCCACCCGTCCTGGACGAAGCCGCTCGCCTTGCGCCCTTTGTCGAGCAGGATTTCTATCGCGCCGTTGCTTTGGTAACGTCCATAGCGGTTATCGGCCGTGTAAATTTCCGATGACCAGACGTAGCGGCTGTAGCCCTTGAGGCTGACCATCCAGCTGGGGCTGCCGCGGTAGACGGCGTGATTGGCATAAGGAAACGTCGCGAATCCGGTCAGCTCCTCCGGCTCAATGTTGGCGCGTTGGAAAAGCTGCCGAAGTTCCGGGTCGCGGGGCGGTCCCCAAAGGCGCAGGCAGGCGGCGGCGATCTCGCGGTCGGGCGATGTTTTGAGGAGCGGATCCGGGTATTTGGCCAGTGCGGCAAAAGCGCCTCGGGCATGTCCGATTCCGCCGGAGAAAGGATGGCGGCCGCTGATGGCGATCGGCCAGTCATGAAGCTGTGAATACATACGGCTGGCGAGAACAACGGTTCGAAAACTTGCGCGGGCATCGTCGTCGAGTTGGAACGGAGTATCGTGGAGGACATCGAACAGCACTCCGAGCGATGCGATCGCGCCGATAGCGTAGGCCGGGTAGTGGCCCCAGTGGTGGTAGGCAGTCCCGTCGGACTTAAATCCGTTTTCAGAACCCGTGTCTGTGTCCGTCAGTTGCGCGCTCAATGACGAAGAGAACGCCCGCAGCCAGGCAACTTGGCGTTCCTCGTCGGGATCCATCAGAAGCGACAGCAAAGTTCCTTGGGAAAGGGTGTTGAAGTAATCCATATTCGGAGCCCGGTGCTCGTCGAGGAGACTTCCTGCTTTGCCGTACCACCGGGCGGCAGCGGCGGCTTGCTCGAGGAGGCCGGCTTCGGCGAGCGGCTCGCGGGCGAGGAAGAGCGCGGGAAAATAATGACGCATCTGGTAGCCGGAGAGGTAGACGGTGCCTTGGTTGCTGCCCGCGGCCCAGCCTTGATCGAGCAGGTGTTCCGTCATGAGGACCAGCAGGTCGCCAAGACGCTTGCGATGGTTTGGCCGGGTTGCGCGCCGCCAGGATCGTGCGGCCCGATACATCAGCTCGGTGTAGTCGGAGAATTCGTGCGCGCCATCCTGGTCGGCTTCGACGGCCTTCGCGAGATCGGGCGGGAGCATCCAGGTGGTGTAGGTGCGAAGCCGGATCTGGTTGCCCCGGACCAGTCTGCCTTCGCGACGGACGTTAAAGGCACGCAGTTGCTCGGTCAGTCGATCGACGTCCTCGTCGGTCACTGTACCGGAACCAGCGAGCCTGGCTTCCCATCGGTCGCGGATTTTTCGAACGGCCTCGAGTTCCAGGGAGGAAGGTCGCGCGGGAGGAGGCTGTGCGTCGAACCAGTACACGGGGTTCTCCCACATGTGCGGTTCCCGGTCCTTCCAGACAAAGGGGGCTTGAAGGTCGGGGTATTGGTGGCGGACGTCCATTTTGTGGCCGACGATCACCTGATCGAGCCACACGGATCCCGAGGCCGGAACGGCGCCGGCAAGGCGCCATCGCACCTCTTCGATGCGGGCGGCGCCGGCGCCTTCCATGCTTGAGTATGGGACGGCGATCGTGCGCCATCCTGTGAAGCGAAGATGCATTTCAAAGGAAAGAGAACTTCCGTCGGCCGCGCGCAATTCGACCTGCAGGCGGGTGCCGGGAAGTGCCTTTTCGAGCCGCACCCATTGGAGAAAAACGAGGTTTCCGGATCCAGCGGCCGGATTGGGAAGCCGCCAGGACACTTCAGTGGAGGACTGGGTCCAATTCCATTGTAACGACCGTTGCCCCTCGAGCGCGCGTTCTGTGACCGTGCTAATCGTTGTGTTCCGCCCGACCGCTTGCCAGCCCGCCGGGAGCTCTGATGATTCAAACCGTTCCCAAGCGGCCGCTGCCTGCCCAGAAAGGATGGAGAGTTGCAGAAGAAGGACAGAACAGAGCGTGGTTCGCATCCGGTCAGCTTCAGGCAGGTGTCGGGAACTGTCCATTGGATTCCCCCCCCCGCATCGCGGCGCAAATCGCTCACTGCGCGCCCAATTCCGCGTTGATCAAACGCACTGCCGGAGCCACGCGTACCTGGTGCGCGATAAGGCGAAAATTTGCTGGTGACTTGCAAGGCGGGTTCGTCCGTTGGTGCCCGGCGCTCGGCGAACTCTCAATTTTTTTGCTCGAAAAGGAGATAATTGAATAAAAATGCGCTTGCCTTGAGTGATTTTTGTCTACAGAGTCGCAGTTCGTTCGAATACGATAGAATTGAACGAATCAAACGGCTCTAGAACCTTTTGTTGTGAGACTCGCCCTTCTTGCCCTCCACTTTCCCTTCCGTCTCATGTCTTCAGAATGGATCACTACGATTTCGTCCCCACTCCGCGGAACGTCACGGACGTTTGCAGCCTTCGTTTTTTGAAATGAACCAGGTAAACCGAATCCCGAGCAAACTTGTCCCTGAACTCAATTGGTCGCGCCGCGATTTTCTCTGGAAGACTGGCGCGCTTGCGAGCGCCTCGCTGCTCGGGTGGAAGCACGCGGCCACCGCGCGGCAGGAGAATGTCATTCCGGGATTCGAAGAGGCGCCTCGGGACGCGTCGGTTTCGGAGGGATGGCAGCCGTTTTCGGACCGAAAGATCCGGGTCGGCATTGTCGGCCACGGTTACTGCCGGTTTGGCGCGCTCTTTGGCTTCCAGGATCATCCCAACGTGGAAATTGTGGCTGTCAGCGACCTGTTTCCGGACCGTTGCGCCGCGCTGGCGGCCGCGTGCCGCTGCGGCACGACGTATCCGTCACTGGAGGAGCTGGTCAAAGACGACCGCATCGAGGCGGTCTTTGTGGCGACCGACGCGCCATCGCACGCTCGGCACTGTATTGAGGTTTTGAACCACGGGAAGCACGTGGCGTGCGCCGTGCCTGCCGTGTATGGATCTTTGGAGGAGGCCGAAGCGCTTTTCGAAACGGTCAAGAGTACGGGTCTGACTTATATGATGTTTGAGACCTCCGTCTTTCACAGCGCCAACCATGCGATGAGGCAGATCTACAAGGCAGGCGGCTTTGGAAAGATTCTCTATTCAGAAGGCGAATATTACCATTACATGCCGGAACCGCTTCCGTCGTATCAAGGCTGGCGGATCGGTCTTCCTCCGCAGTATTATCCGACGCATTCCAATGCCTATGGAATCGCGGTCGATGGATGCAGCTTCACGGAGGTGAGCTGCGTCGGGCTCCCGAGCCGGATCGAACATTTGAAGGCTGAGAACAATGCCTACCGCAATCCTTTCGGTACGGAGGTTGCACTCTTTAAGACGAGTCACGGAGGTACGGCGAGAATGGCGGTCAGTTGGGACACGGCTGGCCGTGGCGGCGAAGTCGGGCGAATTCGCGGGGAACGCGGGACTTATTACAGCAAGTACGAAGGACTTGAGAAGGATCTCCCCAACCTTAATCGTCCGCCGCTGCCTCCCGGGGTTGCTCCCGGCGGTCACGGAGGCTCGCACGGCCAGCTGATGAGCGAATTTATCGATTCTCTTTTGCGGAATCGCAAACCGCTGGTCGATATCGTTGCGGCGCTCAACATGTCGGTTTCGGGAATTGTTGCGCATCAGTCCGCCCTGCGGGACGGGGAGTGGATGAAAATCCCGCAATACAAGCTTTAACCTGAATGATCGAGTACTGAACCATCACCCAGATAGCATGAATAGCAAAAAATACAGTACAGCAAAATGGCGATTCCACCTCGTTTGCGGTTCGCTCGCTTTCGGATTGTTTGGCCTCGCGACCGGCGTTTACGGGCAAACTGCATTCGTTGAGATTCAGGTTGAACAATCGTCGGACGATACGGAATGGAGTACGCTCACTCTCACGGACGACATGCTCCGCCCCGATGGGAGAATCCATCTGCAGGGACAGGAGAGCAGCGGCATCTTCCGTCTTGAGATTGATACCACTACCGTGCCGCCTCCGCCTGCTCCCGAAGGTTTTGCAAAAATTCCGGCCGGCCCATTTTCAATGGGCGACAGTTTTGGTGAAGGCCGAGCGAACGAACAGCCGGTCCACACCGTTTATCTATCGGAGTTTTATATTGCTCGCACGGAAGTAACCAAGGCGCAGTGGGACACGGTCAGGAGCTGGGGGTTGAACAACGGCTATACCGATTTATCTGAAGGGGCGGGGAAAGGTCCCGATCACCCCGTGCAGATGATTGACTGGTTTAATGCCGTCAAATGGCTGAACGCCTGGAGCGAGATGGACGGCCGAACGCCTGTTTATCGTGTTGACGGGAGTGTCTACCGGACGGGCGAGTTTCAGGCGCTGGCCGATTTCTCGGCAGATGGTTACCGGTTACCAACGGAGGCAGAATGGGAGAAGGCGGCTCGGGGAGGACTTGAGGGGCACCGGTATTCGTGGTGGTCCATCTATTTAACGGCGGAAGACGGAAACGTCGCGGGGACGGTGGATCCTGCTGTCGAGGTTCCGAGAACCCTGCCCGTTGGCTCGTTCCCGCCTAATGGTTACGGTTTGTATGATACAACGGGAAACGTCTGGGAATGGGTCCACGATTGGTATGATGTGGATTATTACAGCAAGTCGCCCGAGGCGGATCCGCACGGTCCGGATGTGCCAAGCATCGAAGATCGGCGGCTGTTCCGAGGTGCCGCGTGGAACACGAATTTGGAACAATCGCGTGTTGCCTATCGTTACTTGAGCCCAAGCAACAGTTTGTTTAACAGCGTCGGATTCCGCGCCGCTTGCAGCGTAGAACCGTGATCTGTCAGCTGAACAGCACATTCTATCACTCCCAAACAATGAAACCGATTCAAAGATTAAAAACAGGCACAGGGATAGCGCGATTGGCAACCGCATTCGCGGCTATCCTTTTCCTGACCGGCATCGCAAACGGGCAGGAAATTGCGGTAGATATTCAGGTCGAGCAGTCGTTTGATCTGAAAGAGTGGGAGATGGTCCCTGTAACTCCGAACATGCTTGGACCTGGCGGCAAGGTTCGCTTGCCGGCCGGCAGTGCCGAGTCCGGATTTTACAGGATGGTCATCGAAACCCAAGAGCTGCCTCCGCCTCCGCCTCCGGAAGGTTTTGCGATCATCCCCGCCGGGGAGTTCTTGATGGGAGACAGCATTGGGGACGGCAGTGCCCATGAGCGGCCCGCCCACACGGTATATGTTTCCGAATTCTACATAAGTCGTGTCGAAGTCACTCTTGAACTCTGGCAAATAGTCGCGTTTTGGGGATGGGATAATGGTTATTTCGACCTGCCGTTCGGTGACGGCGTCGCGCAGGACCATCCGGTGCAGATGATTTCCTGGTTTGACGCGGTAAAATGGCTCAATGCATGGAGCGAAATGGATGGACGCGACCCGGTCTATACCGTCGGGGGCGACGTTTATCGGAACGGCATCGCTGTGCCCGATACGAATTTTGCGGTGAATGGCTATCGGCTCCCGACGGAGGCCGAATGGGAAAAGGCGGCGCGCGGGGGGCTTGAAGGACGGCGATATTCTTGGTGGTCCAACAATATTACCCCGGAGGATGCCAACGTTCTCGGCACCGTATCGACGGATGTGCCCGTTCCGCGGACACTGCCCGTGGGTTCGTTCGCTCCAAATGGCTATGGTTTATACGATACAACCGGGAATGTCTGGGAGTGGGTGAACGACTGGTACAGCAATGTTTATTATGCATCCTCTCCATCGGTTGACCCGCGCGGTCCAGATGAACCGAGTGCGGCCAACCGGCGTCTCTTTCGCGGCGGGGCATGGAACAGCCGAACCAATGACCAGTCGCGCGTAGCGTTTCGATATTCGAGTGGGGACGACACTTTCTTTAACAGTGTCGGGTTGCGGGCCGCATATAGTTCATTGCCTTAATTTCCGACTTCGGGGTCGCACCCTCTGGAGCGTGTCTTTGTTTTCAGAGCGGTGCTGACTCCAGAAATAACTATGCGGTGAAAGGGAACAATGGTTCTGTGCATCTGTTTTAAACCTTCGATGTTTTGCCCGATGATCCGTTCATTTAAAACACCGACCCGAGCTGAGCGACGAGTGCCCCGCGGATTTACCTTAATTGAACTGCTGACGGTGATCGCGATAATCGGCATTCTTGCGGCGATCTTAATCCCCGTTGTCGGAAAGGTCCGTGATCAGGCGCGTCGCGCGGCATGCGCATCCAACCTGCGCCAGTGCGCGATGGCCGCGCACGCCTATGCTGTGGATAATGACGGTCGTCTTTTCCGGTTCTCTCCGGGCAGTCAGGCCCATATCATTGAGGCCCCGGGGCAAGCGCCGGAAGGATTCGATTTCTTTACGGACATGAGATCGTATCTCGATGATTTCTCCGTTTGGAAATGTCCGGCATTTCCGGCGGCTGCCGCTATTGATGATCCGATCAATACAACCGCGCATAAATGGGGCACTTACTTCTATTTCCCTGGCCGTTCCTCGCCTCAGTTCGCCGTGGGACCCGGGGTTACTCCGGGCACTCCGTTTCAGCTCGATCAGGTTGAAGAACCGTCGAGAAGAGTTCTCATGCAGGACAGGATGACCGAGGGCGGAGGCTATGGCACGTGGATGTTTAATCATCCGTCCAGCTCAAAGAACTTGCGCACGTTTGACTCGAGTTCCTATTACTCTCTGCATGTCTACACGGGAGACCGGTCGGAATGTGCCGGGATCAATGCGGCCTTTTTTGATTTAAGCGTTCGATGGATTCCGCAAAATGAATTGCAGAACGTCGGGACCATGGGCAGTTATCGAATCTATTCGATTCGGCCGTACTGACCGGTTCTGGAAGGGGTGCGTCGACCGATCCGTCTTTCGGAACCGGCACTTGTTTCGCGAGTTCTTGCAGCCACCCTTGAGTCATGGCGCTCCTTTACGGTCGCACCGCCCTCAGAGTAATTCTTTACTAATTTCATGGATAAAAAGAACACACGTCGGACAAACGAAACAAACCCGCCGGGCAGCCTGTCGCGTCGCGATTTTCTTGGAATGGCCGCCGGAGGTGCTTTTGCCCTCGCGGGCGGTTCACTCTTCGGCCAGTCATCGATTGGACGGGCGGCGATTGGTAAAGATCGGAAAATTAGAATTGGCGTCGCCGGAGGGCGTTTTGGGGCGACTTTTCAGTTTCATTTGCATCCGGACTGCGTGGTCACGGGAGTGACGGATCTCAAGCCGGACCGCAGGGCCCGCCTTCAGAAAGTCTATCAATGCGAGAAAGCGTACGAGTCCCTTGAGGCGATGGTGAAGGAAGCCAAAGACATTGATGCGGTCGCCATTTTTACCGACGGTCCGCTGCACGCGGAACATACGAAAATGTGCATGGAGCGTGGCTGGCATGTGCTGTGCGCGGTTCCGGCATGTTTTACGTTGGAAGAGGCCGCGATGTTGAAAGAGGTCAAGGAACGGACGGGTATGACCTATATGATGGCCGAAACGAGCTATTATAAGCCGATGGTCATCGCCGCTCGCGATTTCTTCAAGCAAGGCGCTTTTGGCGATATCTTCTCGGTCGAGGCGGAGTACCATCACCCGGGCCTCGAAGAACTCTTTGTCGATGAGGAGGGAAAGCCCACGTGGCGCAGGGGGCTTCCGCCGATGAAGTACCCGACGCACTCCACCGCTTATGTTGTCGGGGTCACGCGCGAACGCCTTGTTTCGGTTACTTCGGTGGGATGGGGAGACAAGCGACCATCCTATTGGCCGAATCGTTACAATAATCCATATTTGAACGAAACCGCCTTTTTCACGACGGACAAAGGCAACGCGTTCCGCATGTCGATTATCTGGGCCGCCGCCGTTAAGGGAGGGGACCGGGGACAATGGTATGGGACGAAGATGAGCGTTTTTTCGGCCTCTCCAAACGGGAAATCAGCCGGCATCGTCCGGGCGAGCAGCAAACTAGGAACCGATGACGCCGGTTTCGTGGAAGCAATCTCGCCGTTTGAGCCGTACACTCCGCCGCAGTACTGGCAGAGCGACATGCTTCCGGAACCGATGCGCGTGAAAAGCGGTCATCAAAATTCGCACCCATTCATTTCGAATGAGTTTATCCAGTCGCTGCTGGAGGGGCGCGAGCCTGACGTCGATCTATACGAAGCACTTGCGATGACGGTGCCGGGCATTGTCGCGCATCAGTCGTCGCTGCAAGGAGGAAAGCCGCTGGAGATTCCGAGCTTCGATAAGGCTTGATCGCGTGTCGACAGGCAACGGCGGTGTGCCGTCGGTTTGTTCGGTTCGGGACTTGGGTGGTGGTAAACGAATCCTTGGGATTCGACCGCGACCGAGGATCATGATCTAAGATGCGGGTTTTTGATGAAGAAAGCTTCAAAAGTGGTTTGTCTAGGAGTTGCCGGAGTTCGTTTGCGAGGGGGCTTGTACGCGGAATCGGCCAGGAAACTCGGCGATCAGGTTCAACTGGCGGCGGTATGCGATTCGGCGCCGGAGCGGCTGGCGCCGTGGCGCGACACGGGGGTGCGGTGTTACTCTGAATTTGACCAGTTGCTCGAAGATAAGGAGGTCGACGCGATCTGCCTTGCAACTCCCGTCGAGTTGCACGCGCGCCAGGCAATCCAGGCGCTGCGGGCGGGAAAGCATGTTCTCTGTGAAGTGCCGGCGGTTGAGACTCTGGAGGAGTCGCGGGAGCTGATCCGAGCCGTCGAAGAAACTGGACTCGTCTACATGCTGGCGGAGAATTACTGCTTTATGCGGGACGTTCTGATGGTGGAGGAGATGGTCAGCCGCGGCGTGTTTGGCGATTTGATTTATGCCGAAGGAAGCTACCTGCACGATTGCCGGTTTCTGCTTTATGAAGAGGACGGGACGCTGACGTGGCGCGGCGAGCGGAAGCGAACCTTTTTTGGAAACTGTTATCCGACGCATTCGATGGGCCCGGTCAGCCGCTGGCTGGGAATCAACCGCCGAGACTGGTATACTTCATTGAGTGCGTGGCAAAGCGGCGCCTTTGCCTGCGCGGAGTACACCCGCCGAAAGTACGGTTCCGATCACGAGCTTGCAGCACCGTCCGCATGGCGGATGCCGGACAGTGTTACAACGATGCTTCGAAGTGAGAACGGCGTCCTTGTCAGTCATCGGCTCGATACCACTTCGCCTCGTCCGGAGCATCCGAACCGATACGCTCTGCAAGGCACCCGGGCGGCTTTCACCTCAAATATCGGTCCTGACTTGGCACCTCAGATTTGGATACAGGATCGGAGCCCGACCGGCCGCGATGGATCGGCGGAAGCATGGGAGCCTCTGTATAAGTACGCAGAGGAGTTTGAACACCCGCTTTGGCGAGAGTTTGGCGCCGAGGCCGCGGCATGGGGACACGAAGGAAGTGACTTTTTCGTTCCGCGTGAATTCGTGGCGGCGATCCTTGAGGAGCGGAGGCCGTTCATCGATGTCTACGACGCAGTCACTTGGTCGAGCATCACCCCCTTAAGCCGGGAGTCGATGGAGGGCGGAAACCAGGCCGTTGCGTTTCCGCGGTTTGGTGCGAACCAGAGTTCGGAGAAACCGATTTCATGAAGATCACGGCGATTGAAACCCATGTCTGCCACGCGCGGATGCGCAACTGGGTCTTTGTCAAAGTGCTGACAGATCAGCCGGGCTTGTACGGCTGGGGTGAGGCCACACTTGAGTGGCACACGCGCGGAGTAGTCGGATGTATTGAAGATCTCGCGACATTGCTTATTGGCGAAGACCCGACACGTGTTGAACACCTGTGGCAGATGATGTATCGCCAGCACTTCTGGCACGGTAACGGAATCGTACGCGCCACAGCAATTAGCGGAATCGATCTCGCGCTTTGGGATATTCTTGGCAAGGTCCACGGCGTTCCATGCCATAAGCTATGGGGCGGTCCGGTGCGTGATTACGTCCGCACCTACTGCCACCTCGGCGGCGGGCGCATGGAGGATTTTTACGAAACCTCTCCGGCTGACGCGGCACGATTTGCCGAACTGGCGAAGCAGGCGGTTGAAGAAGGGTTTACGGCGTTCAAGTCGATGGCCGTTCCGGAGACGATGCCGCTCGAAGGGCTGAAACCGGTGCGCTACGCGGAAGCTTGTGTCGCCGCGATGCGGGAGGCGGTCGGCGATGGAATTGACATCATGGTCGATTGTCACGCGAGACCCTCGCCGCGGATGGGAATTTTATTCGCCAAGGCACTTGAACCGTACGGCCTGTATTTCTTTGAAGAGCCCTGCTGGCCGGAGACGATCGACGGGATCGCGGAAGTGCAGCGGGCCGTGGCGACGCCGATTGCAACGGGCGAGCGGTTAATCGGTGTTCACGCTTTTCGAGAACTTCTCGAGAAGCGGGCTTGCAGCGTGTTGCAGCCGGATATCACCCACTGCGGCGGCCTGTCGGAGGCGCGCAAGATTGCCGCGATGGCGGAGGCGTATCGCGTGGCGCTTGCTCCGCACAATCCCCAAGGGCCCGTCAGCACCGCGGCTTCTTTGGAAGTCGGATTCGCGACACCGTCTTATATCATTTGTGAGACGGTTCACCAAGACGTTCCGTGGCGCAGCGATGTCGTGAGCGAGGGATTCACGGTTGAAAGGGAAGGGCGTATTGTTCGGCCCAATACACGACCCGGGCTTGGCGTGGAAATCAATGAAGACGAGGTGCGCAAACACCCCTTCGAACAGGAGGTGTTGCAACGTTCTTTTTACCCCGACGGAAGTGTCGGCGACTGGTGATGGGTGATTTTGACGGACAGGTCGCGGTTATCAGCGGCGGGCTGGGCGATATCGGACTGGCGATCGCCCGGGCATTTCTCGCGCGCGGCGCGCGCGTTGCCCTCGGTGACGTAAAAGATAACGCCGCCGGCGCCGAAATGGCTGCCGCGCTCGGGCCGGATGACTGCATTGATTATCGGCAGGTCGACGTGACCGATGCGGATGCGGTGACGAAGTGGGTCGAGCACGTGGAGGATCAATGGGGCACTCCGACATTGGTGGTTCCGAATGCTGCGACTGTCACGGTTTCTCCGCCGGACGAGTTTGTCGCGGAGAAATGGGAACGGGAGATCGCGGTCAATCTCCATGGCGCCTTTTATTTGGCAAAGGCCGCTGGGCGCCGAATGATCGAAGGAAAAATGAACGGTCGGATCGTGTTTGTTGGCAGTTGGGCCGGGCACGCGCCGCATCCGAAGATGTCCGCTTACTGTGTCGCGAAAGCGGGCATGCGAATGTTGTGCCGATGCCTCGCCATCGAGTGGGCCAAACACGGGATTCTGGTGAATGAGGTCGCTCCCGGATATGTCGATGCCGGTTTGAGCGGACGGTTTTTTCAGGAGGAGGAAGGGCGCCGAGAACGGGCGCGAGACTGGGTACCGATCGGACAACTGATCAAGCCGGCCGACGTCGCGGCGCAGGTTGTTCATTTGTGCGAAAATGAAAACCGTCACATCACCGGTCAGACCATTGTGATGGATGGAGGATTATCGCTGATCTCACCGGGGACATGAGGGAATGTTACGCGAAGGTTCGTGATTGCCTCACTGGAATTTTCAGGGAGATTCGCCCGCGTTTGTAACTGTTGTTATTCCTTAATCGTTCAATGGGTTTTACTGGTTCGATCGGAATCGCCCGGCGGGATATCACCCCGCCGATTGGCATTTATGCGCGTCAATGGGGCGCTTCCTCGCATGACGTTGCCGAAGGAGTGCATCGTCCGCTGCTTCTCACGGCAGCGGCATTCTCCGGGCGACCGGAAGAGGCGCCGCTGGTATTGGTGGCAATGGACGGGTTCATGTTTCGGTCACCGGATGATGAATACAAAATCCGGAGCGAGCTGCTCGAAGCTGCTGGCGTCGGCCCGGAGCGCTTGATCCTGAACGTCAGTCATACCCACGCGTCATGCTC
>CAZYAN010000009.1:2121-4296 GCA_964645585.1 uncultured Opitutales bacterium | reverse complement strand
TGCAAGGCGCGTCCGGCGAACTCGCGCCGCGATATCAATATACGGGTGATGTTTCCGTGGCGGATGCGAACGGTCGGCAGTTGGGCTATTCCGCGCTCGCGGTGCTGGAGGCGATGATGCCGCCAGAGATGCAACTGACGTTTGCCGGAGTGAGGGAGTCGGGGGCGCCGCTCGCGATCTGGGCGCCGACGCCGGTTTCCCATTCGGACAAAATTGCGGCCCGTGTCGGTTCAGTTCCGTTTCCGCTCAAGCCGCTTCCGACGGAAGCGGAAGTTCAGCACGAACTCGAACGATGTCAGGATCGAGCGCTTCAGGAACGGCTGCATCGCAAACGAGCGCAGATTCGGTTTCTTGGTCCAGGACCGACCTGTGATGTCAGCTATTGGATCTGGACGGTGGGAAATGCGGTCTTCGTCGCGCAGCCGAATGAAGCGTATTCAGATTTTCAGGTCGAACTGCGTCGAACGTTTCCCGACCATCCAGTCATTGTGATGAACCTTTCGAACGGCGCGTCTGGCAGCTATCTTTATCCGGCCCGCCTGGCGGTTGAGGATGTTTACCAAGTCTGGGTAAGTCCTTTTGGTCGCGACGCGCTCTCGCTTCTCATCGATGCCTGTCGCGAGGCGATCAAGATCATCTCAGGAACGGTGTAAGAGTCGGAGCATTTGGTTTCCGTTTCAGGAGTGCTAAAGCGCCTGCTCTTGGCTCGGGCGAGGATCGGCGTTACGGGATATAATGATTGAAGGCTTTTTGGGTTTGAGCGGAGAAAATCTCGAGTTCGAGCTGCTGGTCGAAATTGAGCTGGCGCGGCTGTGAAAACCACTCTTGGAAGCTCGCGAAGCTTTCTCGCGCCGCGTTTGGATCACCATCGGCGAGATGGGCGAGGGATTTGAGCGCATGGATTCGCGGAAGGATGGATTCGCCCGCGAGGAAGGCGCGCGCTTCGATGAGTTCGACGGCTTTCGCGAGGTGAGCGCGGGCGCGGGCCGGATCGTTCGCGCGTAAATGGAGCGCAGCGGTGACGATCGCGACTTCAGGATTTGCGGAATGCGCGCCGTCCGATGCGTCGTGTTCAAAACGAGTCGGGATTGTCGGCGACGCGTATTCAGAAAATGGGATCAACGCAAAAGTCCAAGCTGCGACGAGGCTAGCGGAAAAATCGCCGCGGCCGAAAAATTTATCCAGCGCGGCTTGTCCGGCGGTTCGGGCGGCGGCAGAGTCACCGGCGGCGAGCTGGCTGAGGACGAGATCGTAATAATCGCGCGGAGAACCTCGGAGACGAACGGCGGCCCTCGCGGATTCAGCGGCTGCGGCGAAGCGATTTTGCATCCGCAGCGCCTGAGCGAGGACGGCGAAAGTCTCGGCGTCGTCCGGTGAGAGTTCTTCGAGTCGGCGCAGATGCCAAAGGGCGGTACTGGTCTGTCCGGACCGGACGAGATTGGCCGCGAGCTGGCGATGCCAATCGCGGACTGCCGCCGGATCGGAGACAAATTCTTCCGGATAAATAGCTCGAAGACGGCGCCATTCCGCGGCGACATCTTCCTCGTCCGGAGGAGAATCGCGCGGGGGATCGTTTCCGGCCATCAACCGGGCGAGCGCGGCAAGGTCTGAAGTCGGGCGGGAGTCGGGACGGATCGTTCGCAGAAAGGCATTCGTACCGGAGATCGTCGCGAACTCCGGGCGCTGAGGATGAAACGCGGCCAGTGCCGGATAGAATGTGCCGTATGTGGAGCGAACGGTGTCGGTGCGGAACCTCCGATTAATCTGGGGAATCACCGGCAAGCCGTCGATCGATGAGGAAACGCGTACCCAGTTTTCGGATTGTGTGAGAATCATTGAACCGTCGGAATGCCAAGCGGCGTGGAGAATCGCTTCGTTGTGGCAAACAGGTTCGAGTGAGCCGCGCATCAGAGGCAGGGAGTAAATGCCGCCGCAACTTGTGCCCGCTGTTAGGACCGCGTCGCCGTCACCAGCGATCGCGAATTTTCCGACGGATTCCGGTACTTCGAGTGCGGCTGCAGATTCTCCGGTGGCGGCATCCCAGACAAAGATTCTCTGGCTGAAGAACGATGAGGTAATCAGCCATCGCCCGTCCGGTGAGAACCCGACTTGCTCGACCGGCTGGTCGTGCTGGAGCGGCGCGAAAACCGGCTCAGCGGTTTCGAGATTCCAGAG
>CAZYAN010000009.1:0-2021 GCA_964645585.1 uncultured Opitutales bacterium | reverse complement strand
GCGCCGTCCGGCGAAAACGCCGGGTACAGGCTGAGGTTTCCCTCGAAAGTCCGAATCGGTTTTCCGTCGTCCGCTGACCACACGCGGAGTGTTCGCGCCGGCCGGTCGCTGGTGACGAGTATCGTGCCGTCGGGACTGAAAGCGACAGCGACGGCTTCAGTGGAGTGCGGCAGACGGAACTCGGGCGAACGCGATTGCCGCCATTTCCAAACAGCGACCGTGCCGTCGGTGCCCGCCGTCGCCAAATGCTCGCCATCCGGACTCAGCGCCGCGTGAAGAATCGGACTGCCGTGAGACGCGGCGGCAATGGGCGTTTCGGGATTCCCGAGATCCCGGAATCGCACGAATCCATCGGCGCCGGCGGTCCAGACGATTTGGCCACCGGGATGAAAACCGGCGATCCGGATCGTCGCGCCGTGATCGATAATGGGTGAAACCGGTCCGCCGGACACGGACCAGATTCGTGCGCTCGCGCCGCCGGTGACGAGGACACGCGAATCGTCCGGCGCCAGCAAGGCGCGCGTCAAACCGGGTTCGTGCCGGAAGGTAACGAGACGGTCGCCGGTTTGCGCGTTCCAGAAGGCCGCGGTTCCGTCGGCGCTTCGGGTCAGGACGCGCGTTCCCGACGAGTCGAACCAGGCGCGGGCGACCGCGCCGTCGTGGCGGAGAGGCTGTCCGATCGGTTCACCGGTGGCGGCGTCCCAGATGCGAGCGACACCGTCGTTTCCTGCGGTGACTATGCGGGTGCCGTCCGGGCTGAAGTTGCATTGGCGAATCCGGTCGTCGTGCGTGACGACCGCGAGCAGTTTCGGGTGTTCATCTAGGAGCGCCTTGAGGCGATACCGCTGCGGTTCTTCCTTGCGAGCATCTCCCTCCGCGGCCTCCAGCGCCCGGACGAATGACGGGATCGCGCGGTGGGGACTTCCGTCCGCGAGATGGCGAAGACCGCCATCAACTTCGGCGGCGATCAGCATCTCCTGGTGCCGGTCGGCGAGGAGCTGGTTTTCTTCGGCCATTCGTTCCATCTGACGGCTGTGGCGGAGCTGGTAGCCATACACGGCGAGTCCGGCAATCAGCAGCGCGAGGGCCCCGGCCGCGAGTCGGCGGGCGAAGCGCAGATTCTTTTCGAGGCGTCGCAAATGAGTGACGGATTGGCCGCTTCGGATCAGCCGGAGGTCCTCCGCCATCGCCGCGGCGGAAGGGTAGCGGTCGCGCGGATCGAATTCACAGGCGCGGAGAAGCACCTGATTCAGCTCGAGCAGCAAATTCGGTCTCGAATCGGAATCCGGACCGGTGGCTGTTGGTAATTCGGGAAAGGCGGCCGGTTCGTTTCCGGTCGTCGCCTGATAAAGGACTTTTCCGAGACTGTAGAGATCGGATTGGGGTGAACGCGGACCTTCCGGCGGCAGGTAGCCGTCGGTGCCGACGAGCGAAACCGTCGCGTCGAAACGGGAAACGAGGCCGACATCGCCCAGGCGGGGACGGCCGCGCACGAGGAGAATGTTCGACGGCTTGACGTCGCGATGGATCAAATTTCGGCCGTGCAGAGAAGCGAGAGCTTCGGCGAGCGCGATACCGAGTGCGATTGTTTCATCCGCGGAAAAGCGGCGGTTTTGCATCTCGCTTTGCAGCGTTTTGGGAGTGTACGTCGCGGGGTCGATTCCTCTTCCGGAAACGTGATCGTCGGCGGCCTCCATGACGCAGTAAAAACAGCCTTTTGCTTCGTCGATTCCCGTGTGAAGGATGTCGATCAATCCAGCATGGGTTCGCGAGACCGGTTCAAAATTTCGGATTCCCGCCAGCTCGCGTTCGTAGGGGCCGTCGTGTGAAAAACTCGAGCGGCGGACGACCTTGATCGCCCGGAACGCGCCGAAGGCATTGCGTGCAAGCCAAACCTCGCCATAAGCCCCGGCGCCGATCCGTCGCAGCAGTTGGTGATCGCGGATGCGCGGCGGCGGATTCATTTCCGCACCCGGATCGTGTTCGCGAGGATTATTGTGGCTCGGCGGGGCGGCCATGAT
>CAZYAN010000008.1:42599-94025 GCA_964645585.1 uncultured Opitutales bacterium | reverse complement strand
AACCCGGATTAACGGTTTAGGAAACCGCGGTTCTATCCATTGAACTACGGGGACGGCTGCCAATCAGCGATCTGGCGAATCTTTCGCTTTGGGCTCCGGAAACGTCTGCCATTTTCGAAGGCGGTCCAGTGGAGTTCATATTCGTTCCCGGTTCCTGAAAATCAATCCGAAAGGCTAAAAAAACCGCGGCTTCTTCGCTTGCCGTTACCGGCTCAGCCCCCTGTCGCAACCAAGCCCAAGGCCCGAACCGCGTCCAGTCTCGGTTTCGACGTGAACCTGGCTTCGATGAAGTGCTCAAACTCCTTGACGTTTTCCGCGGCGACCGCACAATGCCCTCCGCGATCACCACATAAATCTTCGCCCCCGTTTGCCTCATGAAAAAGAAGCGTTTCTTCACCGTCGGCGCGTGTATGCTCGGCACCCTCTTCGCCCTGCTTTTCATATTTCGCGACCCGCCGAACCCTGACCCGATTGCGGCGCTGCCTGAAACGAAGGCGGACGACCGTCAATTTATGCGAGCCGAAACCGCGCCCGATGCGATGCCTGTTGCGGACGAAACGGAACCGTCTCCCGAGCCAGAAATGGAGCCGGAACCGATTCACTACACCGAGGACGGGATGGACCCGGAAGATCAGCCGCGCGATTTTTACGTGCAGCACTTCAAGCCGGGCGACTTGCCGGAAGGGTTCGTCCTCAACAACGTGCGCCTCACCGACCGCGGCTTCGAACTCGAGCCGCCCAAACCCGGCGAGGAAGGGCAGCCGCGCATCGGCATGGTCCAATCGCCGCCGCTGAAGTTCACGTTCGAAAGCAATGGCTTCGCCCCGATGTGGAAGGAAAATCTCCCCGAGGGGACCTCTGTGCTCGTCGAGGTCTCAGTCAGTCCCGACGGAGAAAACTGGGGTGCCTGGCACCAGGCGGACGTCGATCACGACTCCTATGGGCAGATCAACGAGTTCTATCCGGACGGGACCCCGAACCCAAATTTTGGATACACTCCCGGCGGCAACATCATCTCGGGTAACATGACGTGGGGCTACTTTCGCTACAATATCGCCCTCTACTCGGAAACCCGCGATTCCCCCGCAATCTCGTCGTTCCGCGGTTTCTACCAAGACAGCACCCTGGGAGAAGGAAAGCTGGCCGAACTCGCGGTCCCGTCCGATGACCCGACCCAATAGCCATGATCCAAGAAACAGCCGAACAACCAAAGCGGGTGCGGGCGATCGGAATGATATCATGCACCCACAGCCTTGCAATCGCCTCTGTTCTCGCTCTCGCTTTCGTTCTCCCGCTCGCGAGTTTCGGTGACCCGGCCTCAGAGAGCCAGCACGATCCGCTCGGCACGGAGACTCCCGCGGCCGCGGCCTCTGAAAACAGCGACCGCGGCGAATGGCAGGAACTGCTTCGCGGGATCCGCTATCGCGAGATCCACGCGGGCGACGGCATCAGGCCTTCCCTCTGGGCCGCGGTTTACGTGCATTACCGCCTGGTGGCGGAGAATGGCAGGGTTCTCGAAGACACGTATTCCTCAGAAAGCCATGGCAATCGCGCCAGAAAGCACATGATCGGCAGCGGAACGATGCCGGAAGCTCTTGAACTCGTTGTCGGCTCGATGCGGGAACGCGGCCGCCGCGAGATTCTCATCCCCGCCGACCTTTTGAATGTCGCGGATTTCCATTCGCACGACCAGACCGACGAAAACGGAAACCCCGTCCATGACACCGAGGAACACGATCTTCTCGCGGCGGCGCTGAAACCCGGCACTTCCGTCCGAGGCGAAATCAGCCTCCTCTGGGTTCGCCCGTTCAACCCCGAAGCCGGAACCCAATTTCGCTGAGACCAAACGCGGCGGCGCCGCATTCAACAGGCCCCTTCCATCAGCCGTCATCCTCGCCCTCGGCGGCGCGGGAAGCGTGTTAACAGTTTGACTGATCGAGAAGCTCGAGAATTTCGCTTTCTGTCATCCGAACCTGCTCCATCGAATCGCGGTCGCGGACGGTGAACGTTTCATTCTCCAGCGAATCGAAGTCGACGGTAATGCACCACGGAGTTCCGATCTCGTCCATACGGCGATAACGCCGCCCGATCGCGCCGGATGTGTCCCAGAAGACGTTGTACCGCTGTTTGATGTTGCGATACAGCTTTTCGGCTGCCTCGACCAGCTCCGGTTTGTTCTTCACGAGCGGGAAGACGCCGGCTTTGATCGGCGCAACCCGCGGATGCAGCCGCAGGACCGTCCGCTTCTCGCCCTCGACCTCTTCTTCCGCATAAGCCGCGCACAGCACCGCCAAAAAAACGCGATCCACACCAACAGACGGCTCGACCACGTGCGGCACATATTTCTTCTTCGCCGCCTCGTCGTAGTACTCCATCGAGACGCCGCTCTCCTTTTGGTGCTGCATCAGGTCATAATTTCCGCGGGCGGCGATTCCCCAAACCTCCTGCACACCGAACGGATAATCGAACATGATGTCGGTCGTTCCCTTCGAGTAAAAAGCGAGTTTCTCCTTCGGATGATCGTATTCACTGAGCCGCTCCGCCGGAATTCCAATCGAAACGAGCCAGTCGTGGCATAAGTCGATCCAGTACCGGTGCCACTTTTCCCAATCGTCGTCCTCACTGATGAAGTATTCGACCTCCATCTGTTCAAACTCTCGGGAGCGGAAAATGAAGTTCCGGGGCGTGATTTCGTTGCGGAACGCCTTGCCCATTTGCGCGATCCCGAACGGAATCTTATATCTTCCGGTATCGATCACCGCGCGATAATCGACGAACATTCCCTGAGCCGTTTCCGGCCGCAAGTAGACGACGCTCGATTCATCCCGCAGCGCTCCGGCATGCGTCTCGAACATCATATTGAAGTTTCGCGGCGGCGTGAGGCTTCCAGGCTCACCGGTTGCCGGCGACGGAATAAGCGGGATTTCCTCCGGCTTGGCCTCCGTCATCTCGCGCGGCCGCACCGGCTCCAAGTTCCCCTGAATCGCCTTTTTACGCTTCAAAAGCTCGGCCTTCTCCTGGAGCTCCTCCTCCGTGCGGTCGCTTTCGAGCGCACTGACATAGCCCGCCACCTTGCCATCGATCACCACCGGCGCGAAGAACAGCTGATCGGCGCGGAAACGCTGCTTCGACGTCTTGCAGTCAACCAGCGGATCCGTAAACCCCGCCACGTGGCCGGAGGCTTCCCAAACACGACGGTGCATGATAATCGAAGTCTCGATACCGGCGATGTCGTCGCGCCGGCGAACCATGTCGTTCCACCAGCAATCCCGGATATTTTTCTTCAGTTCCGAGCCCAGCGGACCATAGTCAAAGAATCCATTGATTCCCCCGTAAATTTCAGAGGAAGGGAAGATGAACCCGCGGCGCTTGCACAGCGCGACCAGCTGGTCCATCAAACTGGAAGTTCGGCTTTTCTGCTGTTTCGACATGGAAAGACGGAGATTAATAAGGCAAAGGTTCAACAGATGCCGCCATCATCCCCCGCGGTCAAGCCGCATCGCCAATGGGAGATCCGTCCCCCGGGCCTCCGAGGACCGCGTTTCGGCGGTTCGGAAATACGATGAGATGCTCGCTTTAAGCTTCGTGCCTCCGGCATCCGAACATCGACATCCTCGCGGCGGTGGCGCCCGTGACCGAGGATTTTACCAGGAACTCCATCAGCGGAACCCTGTTCAGACGCCCGGAAAATCCCTGAGGAAAACAAATTTGGATTGCGTCCATTTCTGCCTTTAGCTTTTTCTTAGCGGTTTCAACCGATCCAAAAGCGAAACACCACCATGGCAGAACTTTCAGGAAACGTCCTGGTCGCCCAGTCCGGCGGCCCCACCTCGGTGATCAATGCGAGCTTGGCCGGCGTCATTACCGAGGCGCTCAATCACGAATGCATCGAAGAGATTTACGGCGGATTGAATGGGATCTTCGGCATTCTGAGCGAGGAGCTGATCGATCTGGCCGCGGAATCTCAGCAAACGATCCGCGCCTTGCGCCACACGCCGGGAGCCGCCCTTGGATCGACGCGCTACAAGCTGAAGCGCGACGAGGATTTCAATCGGGTCCTCGATGTATTCGACGCCCACAATATCCGCTATTTTTTCTACATCGGGGGTAATGACTCCCAAGACACGGCGGACAAAATCGCCCGTCTCGCCATCGAAAAAGATTATCCGCTGCGCGTGATCGGGATTCCGAAGACCATTGATAATGATCTGGTGGTCACCGACCATTGCCCGGGATACGGGAGCGTGATTAAATATGTCGCCTCAACCGTGCGGGAGATGGCCTGTGACAACGCGAGCTTCGGCCAGGGCGACTTCGTTCCGATCCTCGAGGTTATGGGCCGCAGCGCCGGATGGATCGCCGCGGGTGCCTCGCTCGCGAAGCGGAAAGATCACCCCAATGATCCGCCGCACCTCATTTACCTTCCCGAAGTCGCCTTCTCGCCGGAAAAGTGCATCGAAGATGTCCAGCGCGTGCTCGCTCGCGAGAAATACTGTTTCATCGTCGTCGGCGAGGGTTTGGTCGATGCCGACGGCAATTATGTCTCGGTTGTCTCCTCCGGGACCGACCACTTCGGTCACGCTCAGCTCGGCGGCGCCGGCGACTACATCAAAAGCCTGATCGAAAACAACCTGAACATCAAAGCCCGTGCCGCCCGGCTCGGTTACGCGCAGCGCGCCGCCGTCCATTGCTCGTCGAAGACGGACAACGACGAGGCGTTCATGGCTGGTCAAGCGGCGGTGAAGGCGGCATTGGCCGGAGAATCAGGTTACATGGTCACCCTGCAGCGCGGCGACAGCGATTACTACACGTGCGAAACCGGGCTTGCACCGCTCTCCGAAATCGCTAACGGGGTCAAACATCTCCCCCCCGAATGGATCCATGAAGATGGCGTAAGCATGAACTACCAGTTCACCCGTTACGCGCTTCCGCTGATTCAGGGCGAGGTCCAGGTACCTTTCGAGCATGGTCTTCCCGTTTTGGCCCGCCTGAATAATCATCGCGTGAGAAAAACTCTCGGCGCCTTCCAGACATCCTGAGCGGGTTTGGGCCGGTAACCGGTAACCGGTTATTAGTTTCCGGTTATCGGTTATTGGTTATTAAGGTCGAGCAGCAGGGACGGGGTCCAACCCGCTAGCCCTCCAGGTCGCACTGGCGAACGGAACGTCCGTTTCCGTTGATGCAGCTTTACAGCCCCCACAGCTCCGGACGGGTCTGGATCGGTTTGCGAATATCCTGTTTCGCAATGTTTTCCACCGCTTTCTCCCCAAGGCGTTCGCGAAGCTGCGTTAAATAAAGACTCGCCGGTTCGACCGGCTCGCCATGCGAAACGAAGTAGCCCGGGTCGCCCGGATACCGCGCCGTCCCGATCGCGCCGATATTCCCAATCGCCCAATTTTGGGCAGTCGGCGGACTTTGCACGTGGATGGACTTCGCTTCCGAATTCCAGACGACCATGTTTGCACCGGTCCACCCATGCCCTGACCCCAAATTGAGCCGATTGATGATGCGGATCGAGTGATCCGGCACGCGCACATTGTCGAATAGCGCGCCAGTCGCCCACCGGTGATGCGGACCCGCGTCCGCTCGACTCCCTTCCGCATAACAGTCCAGGAAGACGTTCGGACCCGGCACCAAGCTGTTGATCCCAAAATCGTGCCGCGAGTTGTTCGCGTAACACCGCTGCACCAAGCCAAATTGTCCGGACAGATAAAAGGGATAACGCCGGCCGCCGCGGACCTCGGAAACCGGGTCCAAGCAGATCGAATCCTGCACCGTTACCCATTTCGAGGTGCGATCCAGCAGGGCCAGACCAAACCCAAAGTGACGGGAGGTCACATTCCTGACCCATGCGTTCTCCACCGCGGTCACCGTTATGAAGATCCACGCGTGATCCTCGTCATCGTCCTCCGGGCTCCCCGCAAACTCAGAGACTCCCCGCACGTGCTCCACTCCAGCTTGATCAATCCGCCCCGGAAACTCGTACTTGTAGATAAAGCCGCCGCCATACTTGGTATCGAGCGCGTTAAAGACTGGCGCGTCCAAGGTGATCCGATTGCCTTCGACCTCCGTTACGACGCGATCATAAAAAAAGTCCCGGGATCCGGGCTCCCACTGCGTTACCTTCCCTCCATCCGGGCGCGGCGGGATTTGGTCCATTCCGATTGCCGAGATCCATTCCGCCGTGCTGGGACGAAGAACCGCCACACGGTCGCCCGGTTCGTATCCAGCGGCATCCTCCACATCGAATGAATGCGCGCCCACCGGCACATACGCCGTCGTGATCTTTCGCCGCGTGCCTGCTATTTCGCGCGGCCGGCCCGTGCCTCCGACCGTAATGACCGTTCGCTTGCCGGTTCCGGTGGCCAGAATCGTCGTCCCGCCGTCATCCTGGCCTTCTCCACGGAGCACCACGCCGCTCGCGGCGATACGGAGAACGCCTCCAACTTCATAAATCCCGCGCTTCAACAGCACCGCCCCGCGAAATCCATCCGGCCCGCGCTCCAAGCCGGCTACTTGATCAATTGCGGCCTGAATTCGCTCCGTGTCATCCCCTTCTCCGGGTTCGATCGAAACGCGCACCGGAACATCCGGTATCGCCACGCCTCCCCCCATATAACCGGCATGAGAAAAATCGGGTATGCGGTTTCCGCGTTCATCCGCCTCATAAACCAAACCGCCATCCGCGCCCCGATACACCCAGCGCAGCTCGGGCCGCGCGTCCGCGGAACTCGCGGCTTCGGCAGTCTGGACTATGGCTTCCCGCTCTCCGCATCCCGCCGCCAGAAGTGCCACAACTGCGAGCAGGAAACGAAACCGCTTCTGCACCCCGTCCGCAAGTGCTCCAGGCCGTGCCGGTTTACTCATCGAACTGCGAACAAATCATTTCGTCTCCCTCCAGCAATGGCAGATCGACCCCGAACAGATCTCCGACCGCGGTCGACCCGAGCGCCCAAGCTTCGTCCGGCGAAATCCCAGACCAGCGAGCAAAGTCAAGAACACCGTCTCCCAGCGCAAGTGCCGATCCCGCGAAATTTGATTTTCCCGGCTGGCGCACCACCCGGTCATCCCCGACTTCCACCTCAAGGTCAGCGAGCCGATAGCGGCCGCTGGGCGCGCCGGCCGCAGCCATGCAATCGGCCGTCAGGATCACTTTTCCCTTCGGCTTTGCCCGATACAGATTCTTCAACACGCCCGGCGGCACGTGAATCCCGTCGGGGATAAAGCACGCGATCAGCTCGTCACGCGCCAGCAGCCGTTGAATAATGTTGTCGTGACGGTGCATCTGGCTCGGACAGCCGTTGCCCAGGTGGGTACACATGGTGGCGCCCGCGGCGATCGCCCGGTCGATATCCTCTTCACTGGCATCTGTGTGGCCGAGCGAAATGACGACGCCGCTGGAGGCGACTTCAGCGATAAAAGCATCGCTCCCCGGCCACTCCGGCGCCAAGGTCAGCAGCCGGACCCTCTCTCCGGCCGCTTCCTGCATCCGCCGGAATTCCGCCAAGTCCGGCGCTTTCATCTTCGCCTCCGGATGCGCGCCGCGAAAACCGGGTTTGGGGCTAAGATACGGCCCCTCGATGTGATAACCAGCTATCGTCTCGGCGATCAGCGGTTCTTCCTGGCAGAACGTTTCAATTCGTTCGAGTTTGGCGCACAGGGCGTCGATTTCGTCCGTAATCAGGGTCAGCAAAATCCGGCGGATCCCGTGACGGTGCAGGGCGCTCACCGCGGCCCGGAGCTCATTCAGCGACAGATCGGGCTGCTGGAAATCGACGCCGCCGAATCCGTTGACTTGAAGATCAAAGAGCGCCGGGCGCCCCGCAAAGGCAGAAAAATTACTCATTCAATAAAGAAATGAGCCGAAAAGTAACTGGATCGTGCAGAAGAGGTCAACACGCGATGCACAATCAAGTAAAAGAACCTCGGCGGCAAAATCACGGGGGGGTTACAGCGAGGGCCTCAGCCCTTCTATGTGCGGCCAACTGCGCGGATCCAAGATTATTCGTCGGAGTAAATCGCAACTTTGAGTTCGCCTTTGGTGTCGATTGACCCGCGATACATTCCATCCGTGTTGAACGGCATCGCAATGTTTCCTTTCGCATCGATTGCAATCACGCCGCCAGTCCCCCCCATTCCGGCGAGCTTCTCATGAATGCGGCTCTCCGCGGCTTCCTTCACGGTGAGGCCTTTGTAGCGCATGATCGCCGCGATATCGTAGGCGATCGCGCCGCGAATAAAGTATTCCCCATGACCGGTTGCGGAGACGGCGCATGTTTCGTTGTCAGCATACGTGCCGGCACCGATAATCGGCGAATCTCCGACGCGCCCGAATTTCTTGTAGTGACGACCGCCGGTCGACGTCGCTGCCGCAAGGTTCCCCTCACGATCGAGCGCAACCGCGCCGACCGTTCCCATTTTCTCACGCTCCTCGACGTCGAACGATGCGCCTTCCTGCCTTTGTTCCCGCTCATGGGTACGGCGCCATTGCTCGATCCGGCGCTCCGTGCGGAAATACTCGTTGTCCACGAGCGGCTGCCTCTGCTCCTTCGCGAAAACTTCCGCGCCGTCGCCGACCAGCAGCACGTGCGGTGACTCTTCCATCACTTTCCGCGCGAGCGAAATCGGGTTGCGCACATGCTTGACCGAGGCGACCGCCCCTGCGTTCCGCGTCTTCCCTTCCATTATCGACGCGTCGAGCTCCGCCGTTCCTTCATTCGTCAGCACGGCACCTCGACCCGCGTTGTAAAGGGGCGAGTCTTCGAGAACGCGCACGGCGGCCTCAACCGCGTCGAGACTGGACCCGCCCTTTTCCAAGATCGCATAGCCAGTCCGCAGCGCTTCCTCGAGCTTCGCTTCATACTCGGCCCGCCGTTCAGCCGGCAGATTCGGCGGCGCACCGGCACCGCCATGCATCGCAATGGCGATTGGACCGTCCTCGCCGCGAGCAGCTATTGCACAGGTCATAACCATGAAAGATAAAGCCAATAAACGGGAAAGCATCGTCGGTGTACGCGGGGCGCTGGTTATTAGTTATTTGGTTATTCGTTACTTAGTTACAAGTAGCCGCTTGCAGTATTTTAGTAATAAAAAAATGAACATCACCTCGGCTGACCGCCCCGATGGCGCCGGACGATCTCCAGAGTTTCTTCAATCGGTAAAGCCTCAACAGTCCTCCCGCCGCCGGTCATCGTCTCCGCCTTGAACAGTGAGTTCAATATCGCCTCCTCGGTCCCCTCGACGACGGCCAGGAAAAGCGGCGTCATTTCATCGTTCCGCAACCGGGCAAACCGGTCGACTGACGTCCCCGCACGCGTGTCGATCCTAACTTCCGGATTCGTCGAAAAGGCGATCACATAATCACCGCTGCCGTTTGACGCGAACCCGCCTGTTCGCGCGATCGCCATAAACGCGCGACGGGCCAGCCGTTCGAGGTTTCGCGACCCGAGCGGCGCGTCTGTCGCGACCACGATCATGATCGAACCGTCGCTGCTCAACAGATCTTCACCAGCCAAGTAATGGACACCCAGCTCCTCGCCGACCGGGACTCCGTCCACGCGCAATATTCCGCCAAAATTGCTCTGAACCAGGACGCCGACCGTGTAGCCGCCGAACTTCTTTGGCAATCTTCGTGACGAGGTTCCAATCCCGCCTTTGAAACCAAAAGCGATCGTCCCTGTCCCAGCTCCGACATTTCCTTCCTCAACCGGACCGCCCCGGGCCGCCGCGATCGCGTCCATTACATGGTCCCGCCGCACGTGCTTGCCGCGAATGTCGTTCAACCGTCCGTCGTTCGTTTCCCCGACGACTGGATTGACCGACCGCACGCGCTCGTTGCCCGGCAGGCCAAGCACATAATCCGCCAGTGCGTCCGCGACAGCATGCACATTTAACGTATTCGTCAGGGCGATCGGCGTCTCCAGCTCGCCGAGTTCCTGCACCTGGCTCAAACCGACAAGCTTGCCAAAGCCATTGCCCACGTAGATCGCCGCGGGAACACGCTCAACAAATGGGTTGCCGTCATGAGCGAAGATTACGGTCACGCCCGTCCGAATGCCGTCTTCTTCGATCAGCGTCCGGTGTCCCACTCGCACGCCGGAAACGTCCGTAATCGCGTTGTGAATACCGGGTTCAAGGATACCCGGATGAATGCCGGCGTCCCGAACGCGCGGCCGCGGCGGGGAGCTTGCGGTTTCTCCGAATGCGGATGCCATCAAAAAGACCGGGTGAATCGTCGCGGCCACCAAAAAAGTCAGTAAAGAGCGAGAGACCATGAGAGCGCGCCGCCCGTTTTCCCGCATTCACGCCACGAGGGCAAGAATGGATTTCGTTTCGTCTCATCTGCATCCTTCTGCATCCTTTAGCGCCGCAACAGCATCCGTTGAGGTGAGGCCGCGTGTTTTCAACGGCCCGTGGAGCCCTTCCCTTCCTGTCCGCAGGACACCGTTCCACGCCTCCCCAAACGATAATCGTGCCATTCCAAGCTTGCTGAAAAACCTGTTACACAGGATTAACCCCTTAGTTATCCGTATCTTGCTCAACACTAGCTTCGAGGCGAAAAACCGGCTGCTCGAAACGGATTCTTGACTTGGATCAAGAAGAGCGGGGGCTTTTGAGGTAAATCAATTTTCCGGGCTTGTCTTATAAGGATTTTACGGAAATATACCGTTCTATGATGAGCGCAGCTAATAGCTTCTCACCACCATCGGTTGGCGGAACGGAGGCATCCGACCTCTTGGCGGCGGCAAATTTGTGGACCGCGCCGGGGATTTGGATCACGGTTTTTCTGCTGGCATTGCCGGTTTTGCTGACGGCCTGGCTGCTGACGGTAAAGATCAAGGGCGGGCTGGCCGTCGCCGGCGCGAACGGGCGGATTCGGGGGCAGCACAACGGAAGCGGCAAATCTTCTGCCGCGCTGCCGGAAGCCGGAAGCGGGCTTCTGCGAAATGTCGACGAAGCCGGGACCATTCGCCTGATTCCGGCGAAAAAGCAATCCCTGAGCCCGCGGTTCGTTCATCCGCCGGAAGGCCGGATGATCTTGTGGTATCTGGGCACGGCGGCTTTCTGGCTGCTGTTCGGCACCACGATCGGTCAGTACCTGGGAATCAAATTCCTCGCCCCGGATGCCGACCAATTGAGCTGGCTGAGCTTTGGGCGGCTGCGCCCGGTGCACACCAATGCGGTTTTCTGGGGCTGGGCGTCGCTGGCGATGCTCGGGCTCGGGTACTACGTGGTGGCGACGGTCGGAAACGTCCGGCTGGCAAGCCTGCGCCTCGGCTGGTGGACGCTCGGATTGGTCAATGCCGCCGTCATCCTTGGGACGCTGACGCTCATGGCCGGCATCAACAACGGCGGCGGAGAGTATCGGGAATATGTCTGGCCCGTGATGGTGATTTTCGCGGCGGGAATCGTGCTCGCGATGTGGAATTTTATCCAAACCATCGCCAAACGCAAAACCGAGGAGATCTATATCTCGAACTGGTACATGGTCGCGGCGCTGATGTTCCTGACGACGATCGCCATCGTGGCCTATTTGCCGTTTTGGCAGCACGGACTCGGTGAAACGATCATTCAGGGCTACTACATGCACCAGGGTGTCGGGATGTGGTTCATGATGTTCCTCCTCGGCCTGACCTACTACTTCCTGCCGCAGCAGCTCAACACGCCGATTTTTTCCTACAGTCTCGGGGTGCTCGCCTTCTGGGCCCAGATTTTCTTCTACACCGTCATCGGCACGCACCATTTCGTTTTCAGCGCGATTCCGTGGTGGCTGCAAACCGTCGCGATCGTCGGAAGCGCGGGGATGGTCATTCCGGTCGTAGCGGGCACAACGAACTTTCTGCTCACGTTCCGCGGCAGTTTTCACAAGGTTGCCGGCAGCTACACGCTTCCGTTTTTTCTTGTTGGAATCGTCTTTTACTTCACCGGATCCCTGCAAGGAACCGCCGAGTCGTTCCGCTCGACGAACCTGATCTGGCACTTCACCGATTTCACCGTCGCCCACTCCCACATAACGATGTACGGGATCATCACCTTTCTCCTGTGGGCTTGTATCTACGCGGTGGTGCCGCGGCTGACCGGACGGGAACCGCCTCACGCGACAGTCGGCGCCCATTTCTGGCTGGCCTTGGTCGGTCTCCTCTTCTACTCGGTCCCGCTGATGATCGGCGGCACCCTGCGCGGCCTCGCGTGGATCGAAGGGATTCCTTTTATGGAAACCGTCGCGATGATGGCTCCTTATTGGCTCTGGCGCGCGATCGGCGGAAGCCTGATGTGGGTCTCACACCTCGTATTCGCTTACAACCTCTGGAAGATGATCGCCGGAAGCAGCGAAGCCGCTTCCACCCGGGTGCCAGATGACAATACACCGGGCGAACCCCAAGAGGAGCAGCCAATTCTCATCGGAACCCCGGGCGCGCAGGAAGGAGTGAAGATTTAATATGAACTTCCATCACAATCATCGTCTCCTGTTTGGAGCGGCACTCGCCCTCTTTCTGATCCTGACGATCGTCGTGGCGATTATCCCGGCCTTGAACAACCAGGCCAATTACGAGCCGCTTCCGAACGCCGAGCCGCTGAGCGAAAGCGCGCTCGCCGGAAAAATGTCCTACATCGGCAATGGCTGCGTCGCCTGTCATACCCAACAGGTGCGCACCGTCGAAATGGACAAAACCTGGGGCCAGCGCCCGAGCATCGCCGCTGACTACGCCGGAATCGGACGCACCGATTTCTGGCGAAATACCGCGACGCTGATGGGCACCGAACGGACTGGCCCCGACCTGACCGCTGTCGGCAGCCGGCAGCCGAGTCAGGCCTGGCACCTGATGCACCTCTACAATCCGCGGTCCGTTGTTCCGGATTCGATCATGCCGGCGTATCCGTGGATGTTTGAGCACAAGGAAAGTCCTGATCCCTCTGACGTTGTCGTTACGATCGCCGACGAATTCAAGAAGCGGCCCGGGACCGTCGTCGCGAAGCAGGAAGCGCTCGACCTCGTTCACTACCTGCTCTCGCTCAAGCAAACACCGCTGCCCGACGGCACGGTTGAGTTTCTCGCGCGGACGTCGTCATCCTCGACGCCCGGTACCGCGGGCGCTGCGGACAGCGGTCTGGCCGCCTCCGGACCTGACGGCGGCACCCTGTACGCGGCCAATTGTCAAGCGTGTCACCAGGCGGGCGGCACCGGCCTGCCGGGCGCATTCCCGCCGCTGAAGGGAAGCAAAGTCGTTCTCGACGAGAACCCGGAAACCATGATCGCGATCCTGCTGAAAGGCTACAACAGCCGCAAGGCCCAAGGTTATCCGGCGATGCCGCCGATCGCCGTGATGAACGGTCTCGAAACCGAGGAGATCCACGCGATCATCAATCACGTGCGGACCAGCTGGGGCAACGATGCGGCGACGGTTTCTGTCGATGAAGTGAAGGAGCTTGTGGAGAAGCACACGCCATGATGAAGAGATGTTTCGGTTTACTGACAGTGCTGCTCCTGCTGCCGGGGGCCGCGTTCGCCTGCGACGTTTGCAACCCGGATCAGGCGGAGTTCCTGCGGAATCTGACTCACGGAACTTCACCGGAGGGAAGCGTCGACTGGATCATCGCCGGCTTCACCGCGCTGCTGGTGCTTTTCACGCTGGTCGGGTCGATCAAGTTCCTGGTCCGCCCCGGGGAGAGCAATCACGATCACATCAAACGCACCGTATTAGATTTCGAATACCGTGAACACCAAAGCTAAGGTCACTCTTTTTCTCGACGAGAATCCCGAGCCGCTCGGCGAATTTCAGTCGCCGGTGACGTTCGATCTCGACACGCACAAGCTTCCGGACGGACAGCACACGCTGAAGATCGTGAGCAAAGACGCCAACGGCTGCGAAGGAATCCGCATCATTCCATTCACGGTGCGGAACGGTCCGGCGATCGATGTCGAAGGGCTGAAGGAATCGGACACGGTCGACGGAGTTCTGCCGATCATGATCAACGCGTACGGCCGCGGCAATCAGGACAAGTTTATGATCTACGGAAGTGAAAGCCCGCGCGGCATTCCGTCGTGGGTTGTGATCCTGATCATTCTCTTCGCCGGCTGGTCGATGCACTACCTGATCAGCTATCTCACAGGCGCTTGAGCAGCGCGGCGATCGCGGAGGACATCGCGCCACTGTACGATGGATACTTAGGAAACCGGGCGGCACAGCCCGAAGCCAATTTGCTCGTACCCAAAAACTAGGCGCCGCCGCGTCTGCATTCGGGTGTTATGCACGACGGCCGGGCTCAAGGAAGCCGCCGCGTCTGCTGAAAACCCATCTGCGTTGCTCCTTGCCCAAGCCATCTATTTCCTTCGCGGCACGCAATTGTCCGGAGAAGATCGACTGAGGCGAGTGGCGGGTTGTTCCCGCCCGGTCATGCGCTCCGACGGGAATGGCACGAATCCTGCCTAAAGCCGGTAATGGGCATCCAGTCAGCCGAAGAATCGTATGGATAAGAATATCCCGGCATTCGCCGCCAAACAGCTCGACGGTTGTCGCCGCGGGCTTGAAGCGATGGCGTCGCGCTGGCAGACGACGGCGACAATTCCGGAGCTGTGGTTCGACCCCCAGAAGTCGGTCTTTGCAACCATGCCGTCGAATCGGACTTGTGCTGCACTTTTCGGCGGATGGATTTTTCGTGGAGGAAAGGCCGCGGCACAATTCGCCCGAACGCGGAATCTGGCGATGGTTCCCAGTTGCCGGCCACGCATTCGAAGGAACATGACCCTGCCGCGCGATGCGGTAATCCTTTTGCTGCACGAAAACAAACGAGGCGTTGTGGTGGCTTCCGCGGAAGAGGGACTGGTGGCGTTTCCTCCGCCGCCGAATCCTTCCCGTCATGGAAAGTGTCTACGCCAGCGCCGGGATCGCGGAGATCAGCGCGCACGATTACATGCTAGCGGTCTGTCAAACCATGCCAGCTGATCCGGCGCTGGGCAGCCTCCTCGCAAAAGTTGAATCCGCCCAATCGCACAACGGTTCAGGCTCCTCCCCCGTCCTCATCACTCGAATCCATGGTGACCTCTATGCGCGTCACGTCCATCGCAGCGGCGAGCGCTGGTGGCTCCTCGACTGGGGTGAATCGAGTCGCCGGGAACTGTTTCTGGAAATTTTGAACCCATACATCCGCCGTCCGGCTTCGTACTCGCATGAATCGGCACGGTTCTGGCACTGGCTGGCCCGTGGCGGTGAAGTTACCGGTGACTTTGGCGACAGCGTCGCGCTTTTCAGCAACTGGATCCGCGCGTGGACCGGCCATTCACTGTCAACGCAAGCTATCCGCTTTCAGATTCTTGTTTATCTCCTCGAGCGAGTGATCGAAGAGCGTTCGGCCGAATCCAGCACTACCGATCAGGGGTCCGCCCGGTTTACGAAACCGCGGGTCCGTCCAGACGTTGCTAACGCGGATACGATCGTAAGCGATACGGGCTGATAGGACTGTAATTCCCGGAAAGCGGCCCGGAACGCTTTTTTCGCGGAGTGCCTCTCAAGAGCGAAACGGCCATCCACGTTAGCGATCAAGAAGAGCGGAGGTGCATCTAGTAAAGGAACCTCCGCCTTGAACACACTAACGTGTCAACGTCACTTGGATGGCAGACCGCCAACCCAAAAGGGATCATCGCGTTGAATTTCCTCAAAAAGCTCCTTGTAGGAGTAGCGTTGGACGCTGCCGTCATAGAAGCCGACATTCTGCCCGTCTCCATGGGGAATCAATGCCAAGCGCTGACCAATCTCGCGGCTGTATACCGCACTCCAGTCACTCGTTTCCATAATGGCCATCGTCCGCGAAGGCGCTATGATCCGGCCGAGAGGCAGATTTTTGCCGGATCGCCGATCCGCGTCCTGCATCGTCCAATCCGGCAATTCCGCGTTTAGGCCATAAGAGTACGGTTCGGCAAGACGATCACCCGGGTTAGGCACACCAATTAGACCTTTGGCAATGTGTGTGGGGCAATCAAAAACGGTCGGTTCACGACTGTAGGTATTGACCCACGTCCAAGGGCGTTCACCCGCTTTCTGGACTCTCACATCAAGATACTTGGCGATGTAGGCGTGCCAGGTGTTCCAACTTTGAGGAAACTGCGGCGGCGTCGGAAACGGTCCTGTGCCACCCTCATGCAGCATCCTATTCTGCGCCGCCGGCAATTGGTCGTCATTGTCCGCCGCGAACATCAGCACCCCTTGCAATTGCTGACGCACGTTGGACGCACATTTCGCTCCTCGCGCGCTGTCGCGCACTGCACCGACCACCGGAATCAGAATCGCGGCCAAGATTCCGATGATCGCGATAACTGTTAATAGCTCAATGAGGGTAAATGCTTTGGGCCGCCGAAGGGCTGATTGTGAAGACGTCATCGAAATCTCTTGTTCAGGTCCAGTTTGTATTTTTTGGGCTACAGCAAATGAGAATTATCACCTGATTGTCCCGTTCTGCACGGTACAGTTACCTACTCGGCGCCGTCAAATGCAAAAGTAACCTTTCGGAGAATTTTTGCTTTCACCGCTGTTGCGAAAGACTCGTTCGCGCGGATTGAGTTCCCGGATTTCGCTCAGCGGCGGACCGTTCGTGTGCGCTCAATCGTATCGTCGGAGCGAAGCTTGTAGCGGTGGAGCTCGTTACCGGCGATGACCGCGATTTCAAGACCGTCGGAGGTTTCCGCGACTTTGACGTCCTGAATCCGTGGCTCCTGGCCGTTTCGGACCGGTTCGATGACCGCCGCAAAATGAACTTCCTTTCCTTCGCGAGTAATGAACACAAGCGGCACCCGCTCCTGCACACTGCTCCCGGGCCCGTGCGCCGTCGTCACCGCGCTTCCTTTCCCGCCGGCTTCGGTCAGATGGACGGTGACCTTTTCACCGGGGAATCGCGCTCGCAACGCGGTATCGCCCCGTCCGGTTCGGGCGTCGGCCAAATAGGATGCTCCATCGCCCAAGGCCGAGAGAGAAGCCGGCGTTGACGCGAGCGGCGCAACAGCGCTCTCCCCCCGGTTATGATAAAACCAGTCGAACCTGTGCGGCTCCTTTGCCTTAAGTTCATCGAAAACCAGCAGGTAGTCCTCGGTCATGAAGAGCATCCGCCGATGGTCAATACCGTCGCTGGCGTCCGTCCTGGCGACGGCCGCCGCCTCGCGATCCGTGTGATTGAAAAAGAGCAATTCCCCCCCGGCTGGTTTTTGGGACTTTCCGTCGACCAAAACCGTATTGTGGCTGATCGTCCCGCGGTACCACTGCTTGTGAATCGGCAGGTTATAAGCCTGCGCCGCCGCTCGCCCGCGGTCCACACCGAGTTCCTCGCCGAAGCCGAAGAAAACGAAACTGAGCTTATCGAGATGCGAATGCCCTCCGCCGTACGGCGCGAAGTTGAACGAAGCCGTCAGCCCCGCGTCCCCCGCGGTTCGTAAAATCGCATGACCGCTCTCCATGACCATGCTCGCGCGCGAAATCAGCTCTCCCCGGCCCGTGACGCCGGTGTTGCCATAGAGGACCGCGTCCGAGGTAATTTTCTTTGGCAGAATCGGCAAAAAGGCGGAGTCCGAATACGCGGCGTAAGCGGCCTCCATCAGCGCCGAACGCCCCGCCGCAAGCTCGAGCGGCCGGACGGTTGTCGCGTCGCCGATGCGCGGAACCGATCCGTCGGCCATCACAAAATCGAGCGGCAGAGTCAGCATTTTTTTCATCTTCGGATGATTCCACAAATCCATCCCGAGATGCGCCGCCCCCTGCGCGTGACGCCCGAGCGCGCGGTACGTATAAAAGTGGTAGCTCCAGCTGCTCTCATACCACATGCCGTCCGGGAGAACGGAATTCTCCATCTGAAACAGAAAGCCATTGTTCGGGTCGTCAATCGACCGCTCCATCCAGTCGCGATTGCCGAGGATCGCTCCGGCCCAGAACATCGCGGTATTGTGAAAGCTCTGCCAGTTGCTCTTCCCTCTGTTGTTTCGCAAGATTCCCTCGACCATGGGAACAATCAGCCGCTCGCGGATGGCACGGTGGTCAGCCGGCTTGAACAGTCGTGAACCGCCAGTCAGATCGTACGCGGGAAGAATGTGTTCCTGCAGGTAATAAGCTTCCGTCAGCGTCTGATCAAAAAGGCGTCCGCCAGCCCGCCGCGCGTAAGCGGAATCCGATCGCGACGCGTGCCGGTATTCGTATTCCAAATACCGCTCGGCATACCCAAGCAGGACATCACGGGCAAACGCCGCGTATTTGTCGTCTTCCGTCAAAATATACGCCCACGCCGCGTCCTCGAGCCGCCGAATCGTATTGCCATGGGTCTTGGTGAAAAGAACGTCGTCATAGGGCGTTCCGGAATAAGTTTTCCCGCAGATCCGGCACTGATGCTCGGTGGGAGAAACCGTCTTGAGACGAGTCTCGCACTTCGGACAGTTATACCACTGGCTGTGCTGGCCCCCGCGCGGGGGAAATTCCAACCCGGCCCGAATCGCACGATCACCCGCGGCGATCAGTGCCTCCACTTCCTTTCGGTGTGGTCCGCGTTCCAGCTCCGTCCGCAGGCGCTTGAGACCGTCTGGCGGCAACGTGATGACCGGCCCCGACCGGCTTTTGGCCGGAAGAACCGCTTTCGGCGGCTGCCAGTCTGCGGTAACCGATATCGGAAATAACGTGGCAAAAATCAGAAACGGAAGAAGGAAGCGCATAAGCATCAGTCCGCCGCGCATTCGACGCGGCGCCGGGACTGAGGAGAGGAGGCGAAAGGGATTCGATCAATAAAAATCCGGCGACCACATCGAGTCGGGCAGTTCCTCGTCCTTGTTCGCCAGCGCAGCCGAGTGGACCGCACCTCCCATTGTTACCATGTTGGCCCGCCCGTTGTGGCGGAAGGAAGAATCCGGAAAATTCCCGCGCGAACAATGCCAGCCTCCGCCCCGGTCCGCCATCAGAATCGTCCGGGGGTGATCGATAAATTTCCTCATCGGAACCGGCGTTCGCGTATGAGTGGACGGCGATGAAAAGTGGCTTCCTACGGCATCGGTATTTAACGCGTAGCTAACGTAATGTTCCGGTCGCAGCGTTCCGCCTCCGCCCGTGTGCCCATGCTCATGCATGTCGGCCGGGCAACTGGCGATCGTGTCGGGAATTCCGTCAAACCACCACGCACGGGAGTCGAACGGAATCGTATAGCCCGCGTACGCGCCGAGACCGGCCGGCCACGGGATCAACACAGGGACCCGCTGGCTCGCCATCGGAAGAAAATCGTCGTTGTCACTGGCAAATAGCATCGCCGCGCGGTGCCATTCGCGAAGATTGGTGATGCAGACCGAACTCTTGGCTGAGTCCCGCACGCGCCCGACGACCGGAATCAAAATCGCTGCCAGGATTCCGATGATCGCGATAACGGTCAACAGCTCGATGAGTGTAAATCCGGACAAACGCGTCGTCGCATTTCGCCGGGTGCGAGGGTTCAACGAGTAATCCATAATGATTGTGAGCATTGAGGCTGTGCGCGCAGACGGTGAGATTTCCGCGCGCACAGCCGTCCATTGACCAATTTACGGATGCAGCGAGACGTTCAAGCGCAGGAAGCGGCGCTCGGAAGTCTCCAGCGGTTCAACATCCCGGAAGAGGTACGTCGATGTGCCATCGCCATTCGACGTGACCGACTCAAGGTGGGCGGGGTCGTTCAGGCCGCCGAGGTCGGAACCGGCGCCGACCGTGAACGAGATATCCCCGACCGCGTCTGGAGCACGGAAGGAGAGGGTCAGATAATTTCCGTCGACTCCCTCCCCATTGAAGGTCTGCACCCCGTGAACCGGAAGGCCCGTGCGGCCCGGTTCGCCGGGCGTCAAACCAAGCGCGTATTCAAGCAAGTTCGGAATTCCGTCGCCGTCAGCGTCAGCGTCCGGCCCGATTATCGCGGGATCGTCTTCACCCGGGAAATGCAACGCGGTCCAATCCACAAAGGTCACACCGCCCTCACCTGCCGGAACGAGTTCAACGCCTTCATAAGTTTGGATAAGAGCGATGTCTGCCAGCCACGGATTGGTGCTGTACGTTCTGAGTTCAAAGGCCATAATCGGGCCGTACGATGTCGCGTTGCGCTGGTCGAGCGAGTCGTCAAAAACCAGAATGCCATTGACCCACATATCCGTGCCGCCGGCGATCAGCGTTTCGGTGGTGCCGTTCGGCGCCGTGTAAGTGATGGTCTCCGCGGAATTATTGACGACCGCCTCAAAGCGATTCAAGACGCCATAGTCCCAGGTGCCCGGATTCTGACCGGAACCGCCCAGGAAGGTGCCGTGCTCCGGATCAGTCGCTTCGAGCTCAATTCGCGCGGCACGAAGTTCCTCCCCATCGAGCAAATGATATGTCAGACGGCTGCCTGCGATCGGGTCGACGATCATATCTGTGCGGACGGTCATCACTTCCATGTTGAAGTTGTTTTGCGCATAGATCGTCCAGCCCCGGGCGCCGTTTGTCCGAAGAATTTGATTGGTCGTCCCTCCTCCAAAACGGTTTTCGGTGTCCTCGACAACAAGAAGCGGCGGAGGCTCATAGTCCTCTGGATCCCGTCCGTCGTCGCGATTATCATACCGCGTATGGAAGCCGAAGCTGGAGATATTTCCATGAAGGAAGCTGCCGGAAGCCGCCCGGGTGATTTCGCCGAGAGGAATTCCTTCGAAATCGGCTGCGAGATGCCCCTCAAACGGCGGCGGAGGAGGAACGTATATATCGCCTTCCAGATCCGACAGGTAACCGCCCATGCGAACAGCCACATTATCAAGATCGAATGTTCGGGTCAGTTTTACATCACCGCTGCCGCCGCCATCCGCAAGAAAATAAATCGTCTGAATCGGTCCCAGACCGGCGTTGGCGTGTCGGTACGCATTGTACGATTCGACCAACTGCTCCCACAGACTGGTTGTATAATGATAGACCCAAAGAGAAGCCTGTCCGGAAGCCAGTTCGTGTGGATTGCCCGCAGGGTCTTCATACGTGATCGATTCCGCGGAGTTGTTAAAGATTGTTTCCATCCGAATCGGCAGATCATTTCCACCATAGGAGGGATTATCCGGCGCGCCTCGGATATTTTCGTCACCCGTCCGGATGGAGGTGATATGCGCATAAGAATTCGCATCATAAATCATCGCCTGCAGCCAGCGGCCGTCGCCTTCTTTAAAGCGGCCGATAAAATCGAAGCTGAAGGTGACCACTTCGGTGGTGACCGGCAGCGGTTCACTTCTTAGTCCCAAACTGAGAACCTGATTGACGCGAAGAAACTGGTTATCCGTTCCGAAACCAAACGCATTCAGATCATCTTTGACCACTTGAGCCTCCCCATCGTCCGGACCGCTGACATCGCCCCAATTGGCCGCCGGGGCGCCGTCGGCAACATCCGCCTCGAAATCCGCGGACCAGAGCACCGTGCCAACTGGCGGCGGAAGCACCTCGGCCGGGTCCGCTGTTGCGGCAACCCCAAAATGCGCGCCGGACGCCTCCACAAGAAGCTTATACTGCTTGTTGTCCAGCTGAAAGACGGAAATCCCCTTGCCGCGTTCGGCGATGAGCAAGTGGTTCCCCCCCGGACTCAATTTCACCCCCAGCGGCTGGTGGAGCCCGGATTTCAGCAGGTTATGCTCGGCCGTAGTCAGGTTGTAGGAACGCAAGGTCCCTCCGGTGTGACTGGTGTAATAGACCGCATCGCTGACGGGGTCGTAAGCGAGACCATAAATATCCGCTCCTCCCTCGAGGAGAACCGCCTCCGGAAAAGGCCCGGCCGGAAGTTCCTGTATATAAAGGTATCCCGTCTCACGGCTGACCCAAAGAATCTGGTTCGAACTCCGAACTTGAATGCCAGAATAGAGCGTCGGAACTGTGCCCCAAAGATTGGTCAAATTCGAACCGTCCAAACCAGCGGAAAAGATTCCGAGATTTTGGTCGGCTATATACAGCGTCCCTGTCGATTCATCGACAGCCAGATTATGAACAGACTGCAGCCCTTCACCCGGTGCAATGATCTGCACAGGCGGTTCGGTCCCGTCCAGACTCGCGCGCCAAACATCTCCGCCATTATGACCGCTCCAGAATATGTGAGTATCGGTGACTTCCACATCAACGGCGAAACTCGCCATCTCAGTCGGCGCGAACAGCGTGTCCACATTCTCGCCGTTGATGTCGGACGTCTGGATTCGAACGGTTCCGGCTTCGCCTGAATATTCCGTCCAGTACAGTTCCTGGGCGGGCAGCCACGCTGGAACCATCCAGCAAGCGGCGATAGCGGTACCGCAGCGAATTGCTTTCTTCAATGTCATGCAGGTCATAATCTTCATATCAACTCAGGTCCGTATGGCAACGAACCGAAAATCTTGAAACGGCGGCGCCGCGTTGGGCGCCGCCATTCCAAAGGGATCAATCAATGATCGATTCGGTGACGTGGAGCCGCATGAACCGGCGGGACGATCCGTCGACCGGCACCGCGTCGCGATATACGTGCGTACTGGTTCCGTCACCGTTCGAGAAACTGTCCACAAGAACGCCGCCGGAACTCCACTCGCCGAGCTCGGCGGCTACTTGGACATCATACACCACGCTTTCAACCGCATCCGGCTTGGTGAACGTCAGCGTCAGGTACTCGCCCTCGACTTCATCGACGGTGAACGTCCCTGTTCCGACCGACGGCAAACCGTCGCGCGCCGGCACCGACGGATCGAGACCGAGCGCGAACTTCAGGAAGTTCGGAATTCCGTCGCCGGACGGATTATCAGCCGGTCCGTCCTCGCCTTCCGGCAGAGCAAAACCGGCAATCCACTCTTCGAAGGTCAGTTCACCGCTGTCCGGGACGAGGCTCAGCGCCATAATGCCGTTTTCCGTGTAAAGTCCGTAAACGGTTTCCGCACCAAACAACACTTGCCCATGCGGATTCTGCGGCTTGATGGTCGTTGCGAACTGATTGAGATAGATCGGGTCGAGGCTGCTTCCGTCAACGATGTAGAAGGCGCCCGTATTGATGTCGATTCCCGCGAAAAGGTTGTGCTCGGGCGAATAAACCGCCGGCTCGAGCGTGCCCGGCATGACATAAGTGGCGACAAGACTCGCGGTCCCCGCGTTCGCGTCAAAAGCGATTTCCAGGAATCCAGCCGGCGTCGCCGCCCCGAGGTTGCCATTCGGTCCAAGAGTCAGGTCCCGCAGGTTACCGCCAGAGATACTGCTCACAGGAAAGATCTGGACATCGAACTGGTTGTCGCCATTCGTGCCGTTCGGCGTCAGGCGCGCAAATACAGTGCCGGCCCAGCTTCCGAGGAAGAGCTCCGTATCCTGTCCGCTGCCGCGAACGACAAGACTGTCTCCAAACCGCCGGTTGGTCCCAACCGGATCGCTCGAATTGATTGCCGCGTTCACGACAAGTTTCGGAGGAGCACTAAGGTCGGTCCAGCGATAAATCTTCAACGGACCCGAAGCTCCAATCGTGTCAAGAGTCGTATTGGTCGCGTAGAGCACTCCAGCTTCATCGAAGGCCATTTCATTGATCAAAAATGTGCCTCCTTCCACACCTTCTAGATTAAGTGTGCCAAGATTGGCGCCCGTCGCCGGATCAAGTAAACCGACCGGTCCAATCGTTCGGGAAACTACGAGAACCTCCTCGTCGGGATGCAGCGCGGCGCCGCGATTGCGATTGCCCGTTGTCAAATAGGTATAACCTGGTTCACCAACGTAGACACTCCAAGCCTCCGGCAACGGCCCCGGAGGATCGGGGAAGGTCACATTCTCAAACAAATCTCCGACAGCCGCGCCTTTAAAGACATACACATTGTCCAGATCAAAGGACATCGGTGCATTGGGCCGAAACTCGACGCGGCTCAACCGCGTTCCCGGGACAGGGGTGCCGTCGATCGCATAAACATACTCCTCCACGACATTCTGCCACTCCGCCGTGTCATAATGGTAGAGCCAAAGGGAAGCCAGACCCGGACCAAGCGCCTTGGTGCCGCCGTCCGGCGTTCCATATTCAATCGTATCCGTGGAGTTATTCATCACCGTATCAAAGCGAATAATCCGGTTATTGCCGCCGTAGGGATAACTGACACCATCTGCCCGGATGTTCGCCGCCTGATTCCGCAGGGAAAGCCGGTGCACGATGGCCCCGTCATGATGGAAGTTGATGTTGATCCAATTATTCGCGTCTCCCGGATTCACACGGCCGACGTAATCGAAACTGAGGGTAATCACCTCCGACGGATCAAAGGTAACGTTCATGCTGTAGCCGGAAACGCCGACGGCACGGTAATATTGGTTGTCTGCACCGCGACGAAACACGTTGTTGGCCGAATCGACAGCGACGACTGCTTCCCCCGAGCCTGGCGTTCCAACGGAGATCGGCGGACCCGGAGGAGTCTCCGGTACATCGTTTTCAAAATCCGCCGCAAACAGATACGGTAGAGTTCCCAGATCGATACCCGGCGGGAGCGGCGCGGGATCTGCGGTCACTGCGACGCCAAAATGCGCAAGAGGCGCCTCAACCAGCAACTGATAGCCGAAGTTGTCGATCTGGAAGGCAGAGATCCCCAGGCCCCGCTCGGCGATCAGGAGGTGAGTTCCCGACGGACTCAGCTTCAAGCCAAGGGGCTGGTGCAAGTCCCTCCGCAACAGCTTGTCCTCGCCAGTTAACAGGTTATAAGAACGCAGCGTGCCGTCCGTGATATTCGTGTAATAAACCGTATCCGAGCCGGCATGATAGGCCAGACCATAGGTGGCCGGAGCGCCGGTCATCTCCACAATAAACGGCTGCTCCGTGGCCACGCCGGCGGGCTGGAGATATAGGAATTTCGTGTTCGTTGCCGTCCAGATCAACTCACTGTCGCCGCGCGGGACAACCGCGGTGTAGTCAAAGAAGGCCGGAGGGTTGTTACCTGGATAGAGGTTGGTCAAGCTGCCCCCATCCAAGGCAGCTGAAAAAATCCCGTTATCGCGGTCCGCAAAGTACAGCTTCCCGTTCATCGAGTCGATCGTCATACCATGCGGCGAACCCAGACCGTCGCTCGCGGCCAGAATCGGTGCCGCCGTACCTTCGATGTCGCTTAGCTCGGCACGCCAGACTTCTCCTTCGTTATGAGTCGACCAGTACAGATGCGTGTCCGTCGTCTCGAAATCGACGATATGTGCCCCGTTACTCAGCTGGTGCTCATACAAGGTTTGTGCGCTGGAGCCGTCGATATTCGCGCCGCGGATCAGAATGGTCGCGCCGGCGCTTCCGCCGCCTTCATTCCAGAAAATCTCCTGCGCCGTCAGGCACGGAACGAATCCCAGCGCGCTTGCTAGCGCGGCCAGGACGATGCGTTTGGGTTGCTGTCGCAGTTTCATAGGGTCGTAAGGGCTGATCGTTGTTATTACTGACTGAGGATCAAGGCTTCCGCGGCAGTTTCATCCTGCCGTGGAAAGGCCTTTCGAGAGAGAGGAATAGCACCGCGCTCCCCGCGTCCGGTTCCCAACATCCTGCACCCGGCAGAATCAATTTGAATTCCGAACGAAGCGCGCAGCGATCCGAAGTCGGCAGCATCGGGGAGTTCACAGTGCAAAAACATCCATTTTATGGGAATCTTTGCACTATACGGTTACCAGAATGCGCTCGTCAACAAAAATGCGGGCACGATTCCAGGACCGTTCCCTCTGCACCGGAAAAACTATCGTCAAAGGTGTAAGCAGAAGTGCCTTTGCGCGGAAGCGCGGCAGCCAGCCGCACCGGCCTCAGCCGCGCCTGCGCCGTTTCCTGTCCAGCCCTACGAAAGGACAACAGATTCTCCAAATGCCACCGCCCGAAAGACGTCCCGCGGCAGACCTTCCCGCTCCAGCACCTTCTCCAGATAAATGGGCGGCTCAGCGGGCGGCTCCCCCGCCAGCGCAAAGGTTCCCCAGTGCGACGCGATCGAAAAACGGGACCGGATGTCCCGATGAATCTTCACCGCTTCATCCGCGTCGACATGAACGGGATGCATGTACCAGCGCGGACGGTACGCTCCGATGGGAATCAGCGCGCAGTCGACCGGACCAAACCGCTCGCCAGCTTCCCGAAAGAATGGAGCGTAACCAGTGTCTCCAAGAAAGTATACCTTTTTGTCATCAATAGTGATCATCCAGCTGCACCACAGCGTCCGATTCCGGTCAAAGGGCGTCCGACCGGAAAAATGCTGCGCCGGCAGGCAATGCAGGCGCATCCGCCCAAACTCCGTCGTCTCTCCCCAGTCCCGTTCCTCAAAATGCGAAAAGCCGTGACGCCGGAACCACCTGGAAATCCCGAGCGGAAAGAAATACCTTGGACCGTCGCCAAGCATCTGAATCGACCGCTTGTCGAGATGATCGTAGTGATCGTGACTGATCACCACCGCATCAATCGGCGGCAACTGGGACGGGTGCAGGGCCGGCGGCGACTTGCGGCGCGGTCCCGCAAAGCGAACCGGCGAGCAGCGCTCACTGAAAATCGGGTCGGTCAGGACATTCATCCCGCCCGCTTGAATCAGAAACGTCGTGTGACCAATCCAGGTCACTTGCAGGATCTTCGGATCGGGATTCCACAACATCTGAAGGTCCGGCTCCACCATCGGAGGAGCATACCGCCGCGGCAGCTCCCTCCGCGGAACGATGACCGGATCCTTCTCGCCGAGCCGCAACTGCCACCGAAAAAAGTCCCGGAAGTTGTGCCGCGCATGCGGATGCGGATTGCGGAATCCGTTCACCGCGTGATGCAACTTCTCGCTCGCGGCTTCAGCCGGCACGGGATGGCGCGCTCCCCAGCCGACGAGAAACCCGTCCATCCACTCCCCGGGTTTTGCCACCAGACGCCTCATCATGGAGCCCCCCGGCTCCTTCCCCTCGTTTAATCCCATTGTCCCATCAGTATCCGCACGGATTGAAAAAAAACAAGCACCCCTTCGGAAACGGCTGTTGGCAGTCGGTTATTCGTTATCGGTTAGTTATCAGTTATTGGAGTCCCGGCTTCCGAAATCCCAATCCAAATCCGCAATCTCATATCCAAAATCCGGTTAACGCTTGCTTCGAGTCCGTTCCTGTTCATTCGTGGTTAACACCGATGGTTGGTATTGTTCGCGTCATTTCCCTCTTTTCCGCCGCTTTTTATCTTTTTTCGCTCCCGGCCGCTTCGGCCGCGGATGAATCCCTGTCTCAACGCCAGCTGCGTCGGCTGGTAGACAAGGAGAGACAGATCTTCAGCAGCATCGCGGCCGATCCGGATGAACAGGAGACCGCGGCTCTCGAAGCGCGCGTGCAGGCATTGATCCATGAATACGACGGCTTCATCCAGCGCCATGGCGAGTTTCCCGCCGGCCACGTCGCCTACGCACGGCTTTTGGAGCGCATTGGGCAAACTCACGCCGCCCGCGCCCTCTACATCAAAGCCAACCAGCTCGACCCGAACATCGCTCTCGTCAAAAACCAGCTCGGCAACTACCTCGCCGAAGAAGAAAAATTCGCCGAAGCTCTTCCCTACTACCTCGCCGCCGTCGAACTCGATCCGGACCAGCCGCTCTACCACTACCAGATCGGCAACCTGCTCCACCTCTATCGCGACGAATTTATCTCCACCGGCCTCTACACCCGCGCCACCCTCGATGAGCAGATGCTGGAGGCCTTCGCCACCGCCGCGCGTCTCGGACCGGATGAAGATGCCTTTACCTACCGGCACGCGGAAGCCTTTTACGACCTCGAAGAACCGCGGTGGGACGAGGCCCTCGCCGCTTGGCAGGCGCTCGAAAAGAATGCGAAAGCCGGACTCGAACGGCAGACGATCCGGCTCCACCAAGCCCGGGTGCGGATCGCGCAAAATCAGCCGGACAAAGCCCGCGCGCTCCTCGCCGAAATCGATGCCCCTCTCCTGCAGCAAAACAAGGCTCGCCTGCAACAGGAACTCAACAAGCGGACCGGCGCCGAAAAATGACGGATTCACAAGCCACGCTGCTCGTCCGGGTTGTGCCGAACGCTAAACGCGACGGCTTCGCCGGATACCATGGCGAGGCGATGAGAATCCGGCTCCGCGCCCCGGCGGTGGAAGGCAAAGCCAATCGCGCCTTGATCGACTTTCTCGCCAAGTCGCTCGCCGTCCCCCGAAGCTCCATTTCGCTGGCAAGCGGCGAGAAATCTCGCGAAAAACGGCTCGCGATCGCCGGTCTGACCCCGCGGGATCTCGAAGAAAAGCTCAGCGCCATTGCGCCGGATCAACCCCGCCCCGCGCCCACCTGAATCTCGCAGGTTACTCCGCGTTCCTGTGAATCAGCAGGACCCCCGGCTTCACCCGCTCCCATTGCTCCTGGGCCAATTCAACCGGCTCATTGAGAAAGACGAACAGGCCGTTTTTGTTTCCCACAACGATATCCGGATGCCCGTTTCCTGAAATGTCGCCAGCGACCACCTGCGTCCCGACGCCCGACGCGGAATCGATCAGGAACGGGAGGAAACTCACTTCTCCATCGGGGCCGCGCACCGTCTTGAACCAATACAGCACACCCGGCGCATTCGGCTCCGCATCGCCATCCGGACCATGCGCCCAAACCCGCTTGCCGGTGACGATGTCTTGCAGCCCGTCCCCGTCAATATCCGCCATCGCCAGCGCGTGCGGCTGGGAAAACCGAACGCCGTAACGGTTGTCGCGGTGGCGCTCGCCGGTGATGGTGTGCTGCACAAAGCCGCCGTCCCGCTGCTCGTACCACGCAAGCCCCCATCCGTGCGCTTTCCGGGAACCGATGATTTCCGGAATGCCGTCGCCGCTGAGATCATAAACGAAAATCTGGGCCCCCGCTCCGAAATCAGCCGGATGCAGCTCCCACGGACCTTCGCCCAAAACTTCCGGCTGCTCCCACCAGCCATGATGCGTCAAAAAATCAATTCGTCCGTCACCGTTGACGTCCCCATAGCCGAGCCCGTGCGTAAACCGTCCCCATTGCCCCTGATCCGACACCGGAACAAACTTCCACGGCGCCGTCGGGTTGGCCGGATCGAACTCCGCGTACCCGAGATGATCGTTTGTATTGAAAATCAGCTCCGGCTTTCCATCACCAGTGATATCGGCAAACGCGGGAGATTCATTTCCCACCGCCGGGTGAACGAGATGCTTGTCCCACCGGCGATCCTCCCCTTGCGGGTTTTGGTACCAAACCGTCTCCTGGCCGGGAAAGCCGACTGAAAGAATATCGAGCCAGCCGTCTCCGTCGAAGTCATAAGTGAACATCAGAAAGCAGTTCGAATACTGTAACGGATCATAGACACGAGGCTCGTCCAGCTCATGACGGCGGGTGAAACCGGGCCCTTCATACCAGAACGGTCCGGACACAATATCCTGCACGCCATCGTTATTAAAATCGCCGAAGGTCGCCCCCTCGGCATAAAACACGTCGGTGATCTGAATCTTCCGAAAACTCGGAAACGTGACCAGCGTTTCCGCGGCAAGCGTCCCTGCTGTCAAGGACACCGAAATCAGGATGAAAAGGGAGGCAAAATGCCGTCGAAAGCTGCTTCTGCACATCCCGGTATCCTTTCCCCCGCCCGCCCAGCCGTCAATCCCGAACAAAAGCAACACCTCCCGCGGAACGCCCGAAGCCTCAACGAAGTCTGCCAGATCGCCAATAATGCCAGTAGATCCACCACAAGCTTGGCTCAGACTCCTGTCGATGAACCTTGAGGCGGGGCACGAGTCGACGGTGCCGTGCTGCGATCGCGAACGACGCGAGGCCTATCGCGGGCGCGCGGATGGACTTAGCGGTTGCCCCACTCCTCACGCGATGAATTACAGGAAGGCTCAGGCATCTTCTTTTACCGCCGTCCTCGTGGTTTGAGCGCTGGTCGGCGTTTGTTCTTGCGAATCGGCTGGATCATCGGCGGCGGGTGACTCGCGAAAATGACCATGGGAGCTGGTTTGCTCCCATCGATGGGTTTCTGGATCGTAGCGCTTGATGATTCGGGCGGGCGCGCCGACGGCGACAGTGTAATCCGGCAGATCCCGCTCGAGAACGGCGTTCGCACCGACTACACAATGACGGCCGATGGTGACGCCGCTGCGAATGGTGACATTTTCGCCAATCCAGCAATCCTCCCCAATGGCAATGTCCCCGGTCGCGCTTCCTTCATCGCCGGCGGCGCCAGTCGCCAGAATTCGCACCCGGTCCGCAACCAGTGTATTCTTGCCAATCGTCACGCGAGCGGCGGCGATAATACAGACATGGTTTCCCAGATACACATCATCCCCGATGATGATCTTCAGTTCCGCATCTTCGTCTGTCCCCGCTGCAAGCACCCGCAGCTCGGTGAACCAGCTAATCCTTGCCCCGCGCCCAATCCGTACCTGCTCCGGGCGGACAACGGTCAGCGGATATTCAATAATCGAGGCGGGATCCGCGTTCTTGAGGAGCCTTCGCAACCGCCGACGTCTTTGACTGTCGCGGAAGTTTGTCAGCATTAAAAGCACGTCTCCAAGCGCTGCCTGCCACCATCGGTTCATTATCAATACAGTCTTGTCGTCCCTGGACTTCGTTGAATTTATGCAATCCTATCCGATCGCAGCAGAGGGAACAATAGGTGCACCACCGGGTGCGGCATCAGGAAAAACAATCGCTGATCCCGTGTTTACGCTATTGCATCCATCAAGTGGATACAATCAGACTCCATATTTGGAGCCGTGTTCACGCTTCCGCCGCCGAAACCGGCGCAGGCCTGTCTTCGCACGAGTTCGCAGCCCTGGCGGAGTTGAACCCCTGGCGACCATTCGAAGCGTCCGAAACAGCTGAACTCGCGGCTCCCGAAGGATCGGCTGCACGCACATGCGCCACGCGACTGCCGGTCCGGCGCGAAGAGCGAGAACCAGACGAGACGGCAGCGGAAGCAACCCGTAGGCACGGCGATCGGTCACGAGACGAAACGCGCACTGCCAGGCGATGGCAAGGGGAGGCAAACAACGTTCCAGCCGTGTAGCATGCACCGCGGCCGCGTACCGTTCCATGTCGCAAGAAAGTCCGATCAGATACTTGTTGTAGCCCGGAAAGGAAAACTGCTTGGCCTTGCCGCGCAGCAGCAAACCGGCAATGAAGCACCAGTCCGAACCGAGAACATTCCGCAAACCGACCTCACATGCGACTGTCCTTCGCATCAGGCCGTGAAAGATTCCGCCAGCCGATACCTTTCGATAGAAAGCAGCGACACGTTCCCGGTTATTTTCCTGTTCAAAGTCAAATTCTTCCTCGGTCTTGTACAACGTATCCCGGTCCCAGTACCGGACGATTCCCGATATCAAAACATAGTCGGGGTGATGATCGAGAAAACTGACATACTTTCCGAGGACATCCGGCTCCAGCGTGTCGTCATCGGCGACCCACATAAAATAGGATCCTGACGCTTGTGAGAGAAGAAAGGAAAAATTCGGTATCGGCCCAAGGTTGCGCTCTTGACGAAACCAGCAGATTCGCCCGTCCGCCTCAGCCAGCCGACGACAAACCTCGGGAGTTTCGTCCGTGGATCCATTATCGGAGATCAAAACCTCAAGCCACGGATAATCCTGGCTCAGGACCGATTCTACCGCGCGTACCAATCCGTCCGGCCGATTCCAAGTCGGAACCGCAACCGTTACTCGCGGACGAGCGGTCTCCGATCCAGTCGCCATCATCGCATCTGAACCCGGCGACCGATGATTCGCGCGGGAATGCCCCCCGCGTCGGAATACGGCTCCAGGTCGCGCGTCACCACCGCGTTCTTCGCGACGCGGCAGAACTCCCCGATCCGCACGTTTCCAATAATGCAAACGTTGTCTCCAATCTCACTTCCTTCTCCAATCCGAATCTCTCCCCGGCTCACAAGACGGTTTTCAGCAATCGATCGGTTCACGTCGCGATAGTCGTGAACATTGTCGGAAATATATACATCGTCCCCAACGACCACATTCCGGCCGATCTCGATCCGTCTGGAGGCGACGACATGACATCGCCGGCCGATCCTGACGTCATCTTCGATTTGTATCAAAGAATCAAATACGACATTTCGATACTCCGTCACCGCGCAAAGCCAGCCGGCGGCCGCGATTTCCACACGGGCCCCAATCGCGATGTTCGAGGAACCGTCCACCTTGACCTTGTATTCGATCTTGCTGGTCGGGTCGATCCTTCCCAATGCCCTTCCGAGCCACGCTCGCCATGCCTGATCCCGCAAAGTTTTCCCCTTCCGGACCGCGCGGCGCCAGATCCTTCGGGCCGCCGAACCGGGAGCATCCAATCGAATCGCCGAGCGGTTGACTTGCTCCTCCTGATGTTTCCGCCAAGCCTCGATCATGCCCCACTGCCAGCCTGCGTACCAAATCCAGAATGCAAGGTCTTCACTGCTCCGGACGCGGCGAAGGGCAAGCAGATGCCGCAGCATGAACCGTCGCGCGACGCCGCCATGCGCCTCCGGCGCGTATTTGATTCGCAGCGCTACGAGATCGCGCCCCCAGGTACGCGCCTGCTGAAACGCCTCCCGGGCCGTCGTCCGCCAGCGGTAATGAACGATGGCGCGCGGCGCAAATTGCAGCCGGTAACCGGCGCGCTGCATCCGGATACAGTAATCCGTATCCTGCAAGATCGGGAAGTTGTCCTCATCAAAACCGCCGATCGCCTCGTGGATCGGCTTTCTCACCGCCAGGCTTCCGCCCCCGCCATAAACGTACGGCCCGATCATGCCGCTGTCGACGTCCGTCTGCTGATGACTGACCGGCAAACGCGAGATCCAGCGCCGGTTCAGGCGCTTGAACTCGTACCGGCACGCGATGAACGGATGCTCGGCGAGCGCCTCGCACACCGCCGCCAAGTACCCTTGGCCGACGACATCATCGGCGTCGCAAAAGGCCAGCAACTCGCTCTTTGCCGCCGCCGCTCCGCGATTTCGGGCGTGAGCCGCGCCCCGGCGCGCGGAAGCGTCCACAATTCGCAACACCGGCACACACGACCGGTAGGTCTCCGCGACCTGAATCGTGTCGTCCGTCGAGCCATTATCGGCGACGATCACCTCCCATGGAAAAGAAACCTCCTGTCCCGCCAAGGCTTCCAACTGCTCGCCCAGCGTTCGCGCGGCGTTGTAGCACGGAATAATCACGCTGATCTTCATAACCCGAATGACTCACCGGGGTCCGTTGAGCACCGTAGTTCATATCAGCGCCAGCCGCAACCGGAGGGGAGGCTGGAACCGGATCTCGGGAAATGACGGAGCGCCGACAGGGAATGTCCCATCCGCGTCCGCACGCGGGGGAAGCTGGCTCGCAACCCAATCCTCGCAAGCTCGGAGGCTCGCGCCACGAGTGCGCCAGATAACTCGCCCGCAGCTCAACTCTCCGAAGTTGAGTCGCTTCGCGAACGGAAAGGATGGTTCGTCAGGCCGGTCAGTAACCGTCGACCGATACCTGCCCTGTCCCGGCATCGTATTTGTACGAGACACCGCTCGGCAGGGCCGGAAGCGCGGGCATGTAACCTTCGGAAATCAGCTCGTTCAGGCTCTTCGGCGCACGGCCTTCCGAGGCTTGGAACATCCGCACCGCATTGTTGACCGACGACAGCGCCGTCGTCACTTCGGCCTGCTGTTTCGCACGAACATTGGCGCGGAGATAGTCGGTCGGCGCGTTCACGGCCTCGCTGGCCCCTTGTTCCAAGTTCTCCTTGGCTTTCTCACAGCCAGTCGAAATCAGGCAAAGAGCGGGCAGCAGAAATAAATACAACTTTTTCATGGTTGATGAACTGTACGGGAGCACCTGCCGAAGTGCAACGGGAATGGTTGGCGGTCGGCGGTTTTGGTTCTTAGTTGTTTGGTCGCTCGTTGTTGAGGTTGAGGTCAGAGAGGTTTACTGCTCTTTAAGCTTCTCCCATGCGGTCTCCCATGCGGGCGTAGGTCTCCAGGCCCGCTTCGGTATTCTTTCGCAAATCATCGTCGAGCCGCAGGCGATTCTTCTCGAACACCAAAACCGTGCAGGAGCCGCCGAATTTAAAGTAGCCTTTCTCCGCGCCCTTGGCGACCGGCGCGCCCGGTTCATAGGTGTTGACCAGGCTCCCGACACACGTGGCACCGATTTCGGCATAAACAACATCGCCGAAAACCTGCGATTGGAGGACGCAATAGCTGCGTTTGTTGCTCGTTAGATAACGGACGTTTCGGCGAAGGGCGATCGGATTGACCGAGTAGAGCCAGCCGTTAATCAGCCGAGTCGTTCCCGGGGTTCCCGCGCACGGAAAATGATAACGGTGATAATCGACCGGACAGAGCCGTGAGACGATGATGGTGCCGTCGCGATAACGTTCCGCGAGCGCGGGGTCGTCGAAGAATTCATCGAGATCAAATCGCTGGCCCTTCGCGATGAAATGCGGCGCTTCCGCCAGGTTCTGGTAACCGTAGTGGCGACCGTCGGCCGGGAAACAGGCGACGTTCTCCTCGGTCGCAATGGGGCGACTCTCCGGTTGGAGCCGGCGATAGAAAAATTCATTGAACGACCGGAACGAATCGACCGGCGCGGCGAACTCGGAGGCGTCGATCCCGTATTGCCGGATGAACGGCTCAATGCGCGCCTTGCTCGCAGGCTTATCCATCGCGCGGCCGTACCAGCGTGAAAAAAAGGGCCGGCGAATGACAAGGTGCAGCAAGCAGGACCCTGGAAGGGATTCGTACGTCCATCGAAGCCACTTCTCGCCGTAAACCGCCTCCTCTTCAACTCGCCCGGTATAGCGGTTAAAGAAGCGAATCGGTTCTGCGCTCATCGTCCGGGCCTCTTGCGGTTTCGCCGATCAAGCCTTTGGTCAACCGGCCTTGCACAAGCACGCGTGCGCCGCCGGCGAAACGCCGGAGTCCTTATTGCTTCTTGTCGTCCGCGGAATCCGCTTTCGATTTTCCTTCGCTCTCGGCCTGCTTCGCCTCTTCCTTCGTGTTTGTTGCGGAACCGGCGGCGACACCGTCCTTGGCGACCTCTTTATACGGCAGGATCCGGATCGTCTTTACGCCCATTCGTTTGGTCGGCTTGCTGTTTTCCCTGCCGTCGGACACGGTCGGAACATTCGCGATTTTATCGAGAACATCGTATCCCGAAACCAGCTTTCCAAACGCGGTGTACTGGCGGTCGAGAAACTTGGCATCGCCGTGAACAACAAAGAACTGGCTGCCGGCTGAATCCGGATGCGGGCCCCGCGCCATCGAGAGAACGCCGCGCACATGGGAACGATCGCTGAACTCCGCCTTGATCTGGTACCCCGGCCCGCCGGTGCCAGGCATTCCGCGCGCGCCTTCCTTGGTATTCGGATCGCCTCCCTGGATCATAAATCCCTTTATGATCCGGTGAAAGGCGGTGCCGTCGTAGAACTTGTCGCGGGCGAGCTTCTTGAAATTCTCCACCGTTTTCGGCGCGACGTCCGGCCAAAAGGCGACAACCATATCGCCCTCAACCGTGGAAATCACAGCCACCTCTTCATCGGGCGCGACTTTACTTTTATTTTCCGCGTTCTCTGCCATGCCGTTTGTTGGACTAAGGAACAGCGCGCTTGTAAACAGTAAAAGGCCGAATGTTAGATTCTTCTTCATTATTCCAGTGCTACAACGGTCTGCCAGCGACTGCGGCCGCACCGTCCGCAAACAGCATGCGGCCGCTGACCAAGAATAAGTTGCCTAGCTGCTGCTGAGATTTTCGATGACGCGGATGATCGGAAGGAAGAGAGCAATGACGATCACCCCGACGATAAAAGCGAGGATCACGATCATGATCGGCTCGATGATCGATGTCAGTGCCGCGACGGCGTTGTCGACTTCCTCGTCATAGGTGTCGGCGATGCGGTTCAGCATCTCCGGCAGTTCCCCGGTTTCCTCACCGACGTCGATCATACTGGTGACCATGGTCGGGAAAACCTTGGAAGCTTCGAGCGGCGCCGAAACCGAGTCACCTTCTTTTACGCGGTCATGCACTTTCTCGATCGCGTCCATTAGAATACGGTTCCCGATCGTGTCGCGCGTGATCGTCAGGCAGTTGAGGATCGGGACACCGCTGGACAGGAGCGTGCCAAAGGTTCGCGAAAAGCGCGCAATAGCGGCCTTTCGGAACAAGTCTCCAACGGGCGGAAGGGTGATCATCATTTTGTCGACCGCCCGCGCCCCCTGCCTCGTCGATTTCAGAATCTTCAGAATGATGAAGAAAATCACCGCCCCGACGACCGTCATCAGGAAGTGGTCGCGCACGAAGTAACTGACCTTCATCACGATCTGGGTGAGTATGGGAAGTTCCGCTCCTTCAAGAAGGTCCGCGAAAATATCCTCGAACTTCGGCACGACAAACGCCATCAGGAACGCGAGAATCCCGATCGCGATACAGAGAACGATGATCGGATAGACCATCGCGGATTTTACTTTGCCCTTGATCCGGATCGACTTCTCCATGAACCGCGCGAGGCGGTTGAGAACCACGTCGAGCACACCGCCCGCCTCCCCGGCCTTCACCATATTGACGTAGAGGCGGTTGAAAACCTTCGGATGCTGAAGGAGCCCGTCAGAGAACGTGTTACCGGAGCGGACGTTCTCAGCGATCTCCTCGACCACGTATTTAAAACCCGGATTTTTCTCCTGCCGGACGAGCACCTCGAGACTTCGCAGCAGGGGAAGGCCCGCTTGGAGCAGGGTCGACAACTGCCGGGTGAAAACGGCCAGCCCCTTTTCCTTGATGATTTTGCCGATCGTGACCGGCTTCTTGCGTGTCGTGGAACTGGCGGCGGCGCGGCCGCGCGCACGGCCGTTCGCGGCCTTGTCGGAAGCCACGAGGTTCGTGACGAAAAGGCCCATCGATTTAATCTGGGCGGTTGCATCTTCACTGCTGGACGCGGAAAGCACTCCGGATTTTTGCTTTCCGCTGGCATCGATCGCGGTGTAGGAAAACTTGGGCATAGTCCAAACCTGAGAGTATTAGGTGTATTTTATCACTTCTTCGATTGTTGTTGCGCCGTCGAAGATCGCCCGCAAACCGTCGTCACGCAGCGCTCGCATCCCTTGTTCAAGGGCGCGCTGGCGGATTGCGAGCAAGGGCGCCCGCGAGCTGATCATGTCGCGCAGCGAATCGGTGATGCGAAGCATCTCGTAAAGACCGAGACGTCCCCGGTAGCCCGAATCGTTGCAGGCATCACAGCCGCGGCCGTAGAAAAATTCGTTGTCCCCGATATCGATCGGATCGACCCCAAGCTGGGTGATCAGCGATTCGCTCGGCTCGTAGGCGGTACGGCAGTTTGTGCAAATGCGACGGACAAGGCGCTGCGCCAGCACGGCCTCCAGCGAGGCAGCGATGAGGAACGGCTCCACGCCCATGTCGATCAACCGCATCAGCGCGCCCGGAGCGTCATTGGTGTGCAGCGTGCTCATCACCAAGTGACCGGTCAACGACGCCTGGATCGCGATTTGCGCGGTCTCCAGGTCGCGGATTTCCCCGACCATGATGACGTCAGGGTCCTGACGGAGAAAGGAGCGAAGCGCTTTCGCGAACGTCAGCCCCTGCGCCGGATTCACCGGCACCTGCATGATGCCCTCGATCTCGTATTCCACGGGATCCTCAGCCGTGAGGAGCTTCGTCTCGACGTCGTTGAGGACCCGCAGACAGCTGTACAGGGTTGTCGTCTTCCCGGACCCTGTCGGGCCGGTGACGATAAAAATACCATTGGGCCGCTGGACGACTTCCAAGATCGTGTCGTGCACGTCTTGGGGCATGTTCAGCGCGTCGAGGTCGAGATTGACCACGGTTTTGTCGAGGACACGCAGCACCACGCTCTCGCCAAACTGGGTCGGCAAGGTCGAAACACGCAAATCGACTTGGCGTCCCGCGATCGTTCGCTTGATTCGGCCGTCCTGCGGAATGCGCCGCTCGGAGATATTGAGGCCGGCGACGACTTTGATGCGGGAGGTCACCGGCAGGGCGAGATTTTTGGGCGGCGGCGCCATTTCGTACAGCGCTCCGTCGATCCGGTAGCGGATCTTAAACTCGTCTTCAAACGGCTCGAAATGGATGTCGGACGCCTGGTCCTTGATTGCCTGGTTCAGGACGAGATTAACGAAGCGCACGATCGGCGTTTCGCTCGCGGCCGCCTCGAGCTCCTTTTCCGAGCTGTCGTCAATTTCCGAGAGGTCGAGGCTTTTCAGTTCATTCAGGAGCTCCTCGACCGAGGCATCGTCCTCGCCGTACGTGTTGCGAACCAGCCGGTCGACAACTTCGGGATCAGCAACCAGGAGGTTGATGTCCTTTTCAAGCGCAAACGTAAGGTCGTCGATGATCTGGCTGTTAAAGGGGTCCGTCGCGACGAGATTGAGTGTCGTCCCTTCCTCGGAAATCGGGAGCACGCCGTACATGCGGGCGATCGCGCCTTGCACGAGTCGCGCCTGCTCGGGCGGGATCTGGTCAGGAAGGGAGACATACTCGGTAGACAGGTATTCCGCAACGGCGTGAAGAAGCTCCTCCTTGGTCAGCAACTGGGCCTCGAGAATCACGTCGGCCAAAGGCAGACCGCTCCGGGTGTGCTCTTCGAACAGTTCCTGCAACTGGCTCGCGTCCAAGCGGCCCTGCTCCTTCAGGAAATCGTAAATCGTCTGACTGTGAGCTTCAAACATCGTCGGTGTGCGGAATCGCGTCTCGTGGTTTGCGTCAGCCTCCGCGGCTGCAACCGCCGGACGCCGCCTTCCTTAACTTAGTGATTCTTCAACGTGGCCCCGAGCGCGAGAAGTTTTTCCTTCATTTCGGTCATGCTTTGCGAGTGCTCGATCGCTTCGTCCGCGCTGATCAGGTTTCGATTATAAAGACTGAGCAGGTGAGCATCGAGCGTGATCATTCCGAGATTCGCGCCGGTTTGAATGTCGGATTGAATTCGATAGGTTTTGTTGTCACGAATCAGCGCCTGGATCGAATTCGTGGCGACCATCAGCTCGAATCCGGCAACGCGCCCCTTGGTAATCCGCCGGCAGAGAACCTGCGAGATAACCGCGACAATCGACGAGGCGAGCTGCGTGCGGATCTGGTCCTTCATGTTTGCCGGAAACGCGTCGACGATACGGTCGACCGTACGGGCGGCACCGGTAGTGTGCAAGGTGCCGAAGACGAGGTGTCCCGTTTCCGCGGCGGTGACCGCGGCCTCGATCGTCTCCAGGTCGCGCATTTCCCCGACGAGGATTACGTCCGGGTCCTGCCGGAGCGCGCGTTTGATCGCCTCGGCAAACGAAGGAACATCGGTGCCGACTTCACGCTGCGTCACAATGCATCGTTTGTGATCGTGATAATACTCGATCGGATCTTCGATCGTGATGATGTGTCCCTCGCGGTTCTCGTTGATGTAGTTGACCATCGAGGCTAGCGTCGTGCTCTTGCCCGATCCGGTCGGACCGGTGACGAGAATCAATCCCCGGGGGCGGAACAGCATCTCTTTCACTTTTTCCGGCAGACCGATTTCCCGCAAACCGAACATCTTCGCCGGGATCTGGCGCAGGACGATCCCGTAATTGCCCTTCGATTTGAGCACGCTGACGCGGAACCGGGAGCGATCCTTAAACGCGAAACCGAAGTCACACCCGCCCTGCGTTTTCACCTGCTGCTGGTTGTGGTCCGACGTGATCGCCTGCATCAACTGCTCAGCGTCGGCCGGCGTCAGCGGCGGCCCGTCGACTGGGACCATCTTACCGTGGATACGCAGGGTCGGCGCCTGCCCTACCTGGAGGTGGAGGTCGGAAGCCTCTTCGTCACACACCAGGGTTAAAAGATCATTCATTTCGTAACTCATAAGTCAGACCGGAGAGAAGAGAGAGAAGTCACGGCATTCAGACGTCTTTCAAATTGCCTTTCGTTAGGGTTAATCGACGTCGGCGACGGTGATAGCTACCACTTCCGCCGGAGTTGTGAGACCGCTGGTCACCTTTCGAATTCCATCATCGCGCAGCGAGCGCATTCCCGCCTCGCGCGCCTTGCGGCGGATGACGGTGGTGCTCGCGTTCTCGTAAATCATCCGTTCGATTTCGTCGGTGACAGCAAAAATTTCCGCAATCGTCATCCGGCCGCGGAATCCGGTTCCATGGCATTCCTGACAGCCCGCGCCCTTCATAAATGTCGCGGAGGCAGCCCGCTCGCCCGTGAGATTCAGGGCGCGCAAATGGGCCGGATCCGGCGTATCGGGCGTCTTGCAGTTGCGGCAGATCCGCCGGACGAGGCGCTGAGCCATCACCGCCCGGAGCGAAGCAGCCACCAGGAATGGCTTCACGCCGATGTCGACCAGACGAGTGACCGCGCTCGGCGCGTCGTTGGTGTGCAGCGTACTGAACACCATGTGACCGGTCAGCGACGCGTTGATCGCAATCTCGGCGGTCTCCAGGTCCCGAATCTCACCGATCATGATGATGTTCGGCGCTTGGCGCAGCATGGAGCGGAGCGCGGCGGAAAAGGTCATATTGACCTCGGCACGGACTTGCACCTGGTTGATCCCGGCGATCCGGTACTCGACCGGATCCTCGACGGTGATGATCTTCCGGTCGGGCCGGTTGATGAAATTGAGACAGGCGTAAAGTGTGGTGGTCTTACCGGAACCGGTCGGTCCGGTCACCAGGAAGATGCCGTCCGGCAGCGAAATGAATTTTTCCAGTTGCGCCTGGTCGTCGCTGAAGAATCCGAGTTCGGGAAGCCCGAGCATCAAGCCTTCCTTGTCCAGAATTCGCATGACGATGCTCTCGCCATGCTCGGTCGGCAGCGAGGAGACACGGAAGTCGAACTCCTTGCCGGAAAGCACCAGGTGAATGCGGCCGTCCTGCGGGATGCGCTTCTCCGCGATGCTGATATCGGCCATGATCTTGATGCGGGCGATGATCGCGAGCTGAAGCCGCTTCGGCGGATTTTCGACTTCGTGAAGCACGCCGTCGATCCGGTAACGGACGCGGAACCGTTTTTCGAGCGGTTCGAGGTGGATGTCAGAGGCGCGGCGGCGAATCGCTTCGGTGATGATCCGGTAGACCAGTTTGATGATCGGCGCATCGGCTTCGCTGGCTGATTCCGTGTGCTGGCTCGCCAGCTCGTCGACCGCCTTGTCGAGGTCGAGGTCCTGACCTTCGCCGCCGGCCATCTCCTCCAGCATGAATTCGACGCTGTCCTCGGACCCGTAATGCTTCTCGATCGCGTTGTCGATCTGCTCCCGCAACGCGATGCATGGCTCGATCGAAAGCTGCAAAACGTGGCTGAGACTGTCGACGCCGTCCATGTCGAGCGGATCGGCGATCGCCACCTTGAGCGTTGAGCCGTCCCGACTGATCGGGAACGCGTGGTAGCGCACCGCCAGCGAGCGAGGCATCGTCTTGAGCGCTTCTTCCGTCGGCTTGATCGCACCGGGACCGACCATCGCCATGCCGAATTCTTCCGCCAGAAGCGCGGTCACCTGGTGGCTCTCAATGTGACCATTCTCCGACAGGACCGCCACCAGATCCCGGGCGGGCTTGTCGGGGTCGGTCATCTCTTCCTGGAGAGCGCGCCGGGCGGCCTCCACGACCTCGGCGTCCACCAGGCCCCGTTCGACAATCAAGTTGGTTATAAATTCATCAGCAGAGGTCACGAGCCAATCAGTCTGAGGAGAGTTTTATTTTGTGCCAGAAATTTCCACGCATAAGGACGACGCGAAAAATCGCGCCTCCCGGGCCGGCCTGAAGGCCGTCTTCACCTGCTCCTGAATCTTCATTTGCACCAGCATTTGCCGTCAACTTTCCCGATGGGACAGCCGAGCGGGCTATCGGTTCATTGCGAGAAGAAACTCGGCGTTGCTGCGCGTTTTCTTGAGGCGCTGTACGAGCATTTCCATCGCTTCCACGATCGGAACGCCTTGAATCGCTCGCCGCAAGGAGTAAATGCGATTCAGTTCATCGGGATGATACAGGAGCTCTTCCTTGCGGGTGCCGCTCTTCTCGATGTTGATCGCCGGGAAGATTCGTTTGTCAACCAGCGCCCGGTCGAGATGGAGCTCCATGTTGCCGGTGCCTTTGAATTCCTCAAAAATCACTTCGTCCATCCGGCTGCCCGTGTCGATCAACGCGGTTGCCAGGATCGTCAGACTCCCGCCGTCCTCGATGTTTCGCGCGGCGCCGAAGAAACGCTTCGGTTTCTGGAGCGCGTTCGATTCCACGCCCCCGGAAAGGATTTTTCCGCTGCTCGGCATCATCGTGTTGTAGGCCCGGGCCAGACGGGTGATCGAGTCGAGGAGGATCACCACATCTTCGCCGGCTTCAACCATGCGGCGGGCCTTTTCAATCACCATTTCCGCGACAGCGACGTGACTGGAAGCCGGTTCGTCGAAGGTCGAGCTGACCACTTCGCCTTTCGTATGTCTGCGGAAGTCCGTGACTTCCTCCGGCCGCTCATCGATCAGCAGCACGATCAGGTGCGCCTGCGGGTTATTCGTCGCAATCGAGTTCGCGATCTGCTGCAAAATGACCGTCTTGCCGGTCCGCGGCGGCGCGACAATCAGCCCGCGCTGGCCAAACCCGATCGGCGTCAACAGATCGACCGCCCGCATCGAAACATCCTTGCCGTTTTCCTGGTCCGGCACTTCGAGAAGAATTCGCTGGAGCGGATAATACGGAACGAGATCCTCGAACGGAACGATGTCGGAAATTTCAGCGGGATCGCGGCCCATCACCTGGACGATGCGAACAACCGACGGACAGCGCTCCTGCCCCTCCGGCGGACGCACCTGCGCCTCGATTTGGTGCCCTTTCTTCAATCCGAACCGCCGGATAAAGCTTGCCGCGACATAGGGATCCTCCGCCTGAACGCGATAATTGTGCGCGCTGCGCGTGATGAAGCCATACCCGCTTTCGGTGATTTCAAGGACGCCCCGGTCGATGATCGGACGGTTCTCTTCGGCGGCGCGCTCGAGCATGCGGCCGATCAGCAATCGGCGGTTGGGCGCGGCGTCGAGGACGATCCCCATCTCGGTCGCCTGTTCCACCAGTTCATGGAGACTGACGGTAAACAGGCCGTCGAGATAAAGCGGTTCACCGGTCGCGGCCTCCGCGGACTCGCGCGCGAGCTCGTCAATATTTTGAAAGCGACTCGGATCGGGCAGATCCGCCATGCGATGCACCGGCGCCTGCTGCGGAGCGGATCCGGACGGCCGGTCGCCTCCTCCCCCGCCGCCGTGTCGGCCGCTTTTCTTGTTTTTCTTTTTCTTTCCGCGAAAAGCTCCCTGCTGGCCGGATCGGTTTTGACCGCCCTGATAATGGCCGCCGCCCTGAGAGGGCTGACTTGGCTTCCGGTTCTGAAAATTGCCCTGCGCCTCCGAGCGCGGCTTCTCTGGCTGCTGCTCGGGACTTTCTGAATTGTTCGCCGACGGTTCTTCCGCCGCAGCCGGCGCACCAGCGGACTCCTTCTTGCGCGCAACCGGTTCCTCCCGCGCGGGTTTGGGTGTCTCCGCCGGCGCTTCCTTCGCCGCCGGCTTTTCCCGCGCTGGCTCAGCCGTGTCGGCTTTCGGCGCGGGAGTCGACGGCTCCGCGGCTTGCTCGGTCTTCGTTTTCCGCACCGTCGGCCGGGGCTTGCGGCGCGCGCGGGCCTTCGGCGGCGCGCCTTCTTCCTCGGGGGACGCCGCGGAAGCCGCTGCCGGCTTTTCTTCGGCCGAAAGCGGCCGCGGACTCCAATCTTCCTCGCTCTGCATCATTTTTTTTGAAGCTCGTTTTCGCGCTTTCTTCGGTGGTTCGTCGTCCTGAAACAGGATCGGCAACTGATCGGAAGGCATGTTTATTCGTCTATCGTGGGAAAGAATCAGGCGCTGCTTCGGCGCGGCTGCGATTCCAAGTGCGCAAGAAGGGTTTGAACCTGCTCGCGCAGAAAATCGATTGATCCGTCGTTAAGGAGAAAAAAATCTGCCCGGGCTGTCTTTTCCTGAAGAGGCAGCTGGCGGGAAACGCGTCGTGCAATCTCCTCGCTCGAATAGCCCTTTTGCATCAGCCGCCGCCGCTGATTGGCGGCGCTGGTCCCTACACAAACAGTGAAGTCGAACGATTGTTCAAGTTTTTTTTCAAAAAGCAGCGGAATCTGCACAACCCACGGCCGATCCGGTTCGCGCGCAACCGCCTCGCGCCAGCGCGCGCCGACGAGCGGATGCAAGAGACTTTCAAGCCAATGGAGCGCATCGTCATCCGCGAAAACAATCGCGCCCAGACGGCGGCGGTCGATGCCGCCGCGGCCGTCGTCGACATCTGGACCGAATCGTTCGACGATCGCGCGATGCACGGCGGAATCGGCCGCCAGCAGATCATGGACGAGGGCGTCTGAATCGATCGAACCGAACCCTTCCTCCATAAACAGCCGGGCCGCGGTCGTTTTGCCGCAACCCATTCCACCAGTAAGCCCAAGAATCATAATGAACGGGACGAGCGCCAAGGGTGAAGCCTCGTTCCGATTTGAATCGATACAAGACTTGCCGCGCGGGCGACACGGACGAAAGGTTCATCGCGAGAAAACCGCGCCCGCTGCGCGACGGCCCGTGCGTTTCCAGATTATTGATACGTTAGCACGATCCGGATAATTCTCCAGTTCGACGATATTTCGCGTTTTGACAACTCTTTCTTTTCTTGAAGGAAACATTTCCCGTTGCCACTGTCCTTTTTTATACAGCGACACCGGAATGTTTCCGCCAGCTTCGATCGCAGGCACACTCCCGGCTCCGCCGGCCATGGTGCGGCCGAAACATTCTGTTACAAGTACCCAGGCTGGTCGTTATGATCTTCGCACTTCTTCGTCGAACATTTCTCTTCTTTGCGTTCCTGCTTCTCACCGGATTCGCCATTTTCTTCGTCCACAATCTCGTCGAAAAGGAGGGTTTCACGATCGCGACGGGTATCGGGGCGGCGGCCGCCGCTGCTGTTATCGCCGCATGCGCGATCAGCATGGCTAAGACCGACGACTATCTGACGCCTCGGCATACAAAGATCTTTTTTATCGGCGCTTCGGTCATCACGTGCGGGATCGGGTTCGGACTTCTCCTGCTATTTACGATCAGCGACAATTTTCCATCATCGTTTCTTCGGTCGTTCGGATTGATTCCGGCGGCCGCGGCCCTCGGTTTCCTTTTCATCGCCATAACCCGGATCCGCGAAGCGTACCTGCTTCCCGCCAAATACCGCCCCGATGTGAAGAAGCTCCACGGCATCCTTCTCCCGATCGGTGTTGCCATTCCGGGACTGCTCATCGCCGCCGGCGCGTTCCTGATATCGATCAAAGAACTTGATGTAGCCATCGGCCTTCCTTCCTCCGCTTACGAAGTCCGGGAGAAACCGGCGGATCCCAACACGCCCTCTCGCGAAGACAGAGCCCAAGAAATTTTTCAGCAGGCAAAGGAGGCGCAGGAAGACGGACGCTACCGCGGCGCTTTTGATCTTTTTCAGCAAGCCGCCGATCTCGGGCATTCCGAAGCGCGGTTTGAACTCGCCTTGATCTACTCCGGCGACGGGTACCTCAGCGATCTCGAAAAAGCCCGCGAACATTTTCAAGCCGCTGCCGAGAGCGGCCATATTGAATCCGCCTTCCGCCTCGGCAAAGCCTACCGGGACGGCGGCATCGGCCTCGAAGTCGACTACGCGAAGGCCCGCGAGTATCTGGAAGTGGCGGCGGCAGCCGGGCACACCCAGGCCCAGACGCAGCTCGGTCACATGTATAACCGCGGCCAGGGAGTCGAAACCGATTTTGAACAGGCATTTCAATGGTTCCTCAAAGCCGCCGAGCAGGGCGACGGCATCGCCCAGAATGATGTCGGTATCTTTTACCTGCAGGGGAAAGGCGTCGAACAGAATACCGAAGCAGGCATCGAATGGCTGACGCGCGCCGCGGAACAGGGAGTCGCCGTGGCCGAATATAATCTCGGGCGCGCACTCTACTCCGGCGAAATCGTCGCCCGGGACGACGCCCGAGCGCATGCCTACTTTCAGCGCCTTGCCGAGAAGGAAATCCCGTTTGGGTTCCAGATGGTTGGCCTGCAACATCTGCACGGACGCGGTTCGCCGAAAGACGATAACGCCGCGTTCAATGCCTTTCGCGAAGGCGCGATTCGCGGCGACGCCGTTTCGCAATACTATCTCGGTTACTGCTATCTTGAAGGGATTGGCACGAAAGTAAATTCCTCCGCGGCGATCCGCTACCTTGAAAGCGCCGCGAACAAGAACAACGCGGACGCCCAGCTTCTGCTCGGCAAACTTTACCGGGACGGCCGATTTATCCTGGCCGACAAGGCCGAAGCGCTGAAATGGTTCACGCTGGCCGCGGCCAACGGATCCGAAGACGCGAACGCCGAAATCGAAACCTTCCAGCAAACCTTAACCGACGAGGAACGGGCGCTCGCCCGGGAACGTCTCGCTTTATTTAAGGAGAGCACCAGTCGCGGCACCGACTAGATGCGAAATTCCCCCCGCAACACCGCGGCCGGTCTTCGCCGAGACGCGGTCAAGCCATTCATCAGCGGGCGCCGCGCTCGGCCACCCGCTGGGCATAGGCGCGGACAATGAGCGCGATCCCCACAGCCGCCAGAAAAATCGAATAAAAGATTCCGCGGCTCATCCCGAGGATCAATCCCGCGTCCGGCTCGCGAAAGAGCTCACTGATAATCCGGGCGATCGCATAGCCGACTAAAAACTCGCCGGTGAGCTGGCCCGGGTAGCGCCTGGCAGCCGAACTCCTCCAAAACCGGAACTGCATATACGCGAAAAGCGCCAGCCCTTCCAGTGCCGCCTCGTAAAGCTGCGACGGATGGCGCGGCGGAATTTCTTCGACCGGCGTTCCCGGCGGCATGCTCGCCGGAAACCGCACCGCCCACGACACCGTCGAAATTTTCCCCCAAAGCTCGCCGTTGATAAAGTTGGCGATCCGCCCGAAAAACAGGCCGGGCGGCGCAACCGTCACCAGCAGATCCGCCAGCCGCGTCACCGCCAGCTTTTGCCGGCGCGAAATCCAGAGAATTGCCAGCGCCACGCCCGCGAATCCGCCGTGACTGGCCATGCCGCCTTCCCAGACGCGGAAGAGCGCCAGAGGATCCCGAAGGAGGGTCCCGAAATCGTAAAGAATAAAATAGCCGATCCGCCCGCCAGCCATCACGCCGATGATGATCGCAAGAAACGCCGTGCTGAGCTGATCGCTGTCGAGAGGCGAGCGGCCGCGCCGGTGGTACCATGCAAGCAGCGCGTAGGCGACGACGAATGCGAGCAAGTACGCGAGCCCGTAATAACGGATGCCAAACCCTTCGTTAAATCTGACCAGGAACGGGCTCAGGTCGTGAACCCAATAATCATTATGGGATGCCTCCACAGGTGGATAGGTCAGGAAGAGACCGACGCCTCGCCTCGCCGGGTTTGCTGATGCTTTTTTGCCATCAGGTGACGTGCCCGCGCGAGCTCGCGCATGTCGATCGCCATGTCGTCCTTTTCAAAAATCTCGCGGCCGAGGATGTGCTCCATGATGTCCTCCATGGTGATTACACCCGCCACCGAACCGAACTCGTCAACCACGACCGCCAACTGCTGGTGCGTCCGCAGGAAAACCTGCAGAGCCGCCGCCGCGGTAACCGTCGCCGGAATGAAGTGGATCTCCTCCTGCAACTCGCGGACTCGTTTCGTCTCCTCGCCCATGGCCATCGCCTGCAACAAGTCGCGGCGGCGCACCAGCCCGACGATGTTATCGATGCTCTCCTCATACGTCGGCATCCGCGCAAACGGAATATTCGGATACTGGCGAAGGACATCGCCGACTGTTTCATCACAATCCAGCGCCGTGACCACCGTCCGCGGCGTCATGATCTCGCTGACCCGAATGTCATCCAGGCTCAGCGCGTTGGAGATCATGTCCATCTCGTTTCTTGTCAATTGACCTTCCTGCGCGCCTTTTTGCGCGAGCAGACGGATTTCCTCGTCGGAATCGCCCGTGCTCGGCCGCTTGCCAAGGACCAGGCGTACGAGAAAGCTCGATACGATCGTGAAAGGCCGGAGCACGGCAACCATCACCTTGAGCGGATAGATCATGACCGGCTGAAGCGGCACGCGGTAAACGACGCCGATGTTCTTCGGAAGGATTTCCGCGAACACCAGGATCGCGAAGGCGAGCGCCACCGAAACGATCGCCAGCCATTCGTTGCCGAAAAGCACGATCGCCAAGCCGCCGACGAGCGTTGCCCCCAGCGTGTTCGCGATCGTGTTCAAGGTCAGCACGGTCGAAATTGTCTCATCGATCCGCGTCTTAAACCCTTCCAGCAGCAATCCTTTGCCGGGCGCCTTTTTCTTGAGCGCTTCAACCTCTGCTGTGGTCGTGCTCAGGATCATCGCCTCGATAACCGAACAGATGGCCGAGACCCCAAGCGTGAAAATAATCGCAAGAACAAAAGCGAGTTGAACGTTCATGATGGCAGTCGCGCCGCCTTCAGCAACCCCGGGAAACCGGATCCCAAAGTTCCTGCCGGACTTGACTGCATGATCTATAAGACTGGCAGAAAGGTGAACTCTACGAAAGGTTCCCTGAAAAAACAAGCGTCCCGTTCACCATGCTGGAACGGGGTCCCGGAAAACTGACACGCTTTTTACCATTCTGCCTTGACGGTGGCCGAGCGAGGGCATTTAGATGGCACTTCTTCCCCGCCTGTACGGCGGGAAACGGCCCATTTTCATTCATTTACCGAACAACCAGCTATGAAGAAACTGACTAGGCTCTCCGTCCTTGCCTCCCTCGCCGCCGCCCTCCTGACGTCCGGCTGTGCGACCTTCACGAAGGGTCCGAATCAGCTCGTTGAGGTCACTTCGGTGCCCGAAGGAGCCCGGATTCGGGCTGACGGCAACATCGTCGGCATCACCCCGATGCGCGTACCCCTCTCCCGGAAGACTGCCCATACGATAGCGGTCGAGAAGCCGCACTTCAAGACGGTGAACGTCACTCTTCTGACGGTTCCCAACGAGGCGGTCGACGCCTATGTCCGCTTCGGCGTCGATGAACTCTCCGGCGCCTTGAACAATCTGACGCCGTCCAGCGTCCATGCGGAGCTTGAGCCGGAAGTCCTTCCTGAACAGCCGGGCGACAATCCTTTCTCCGAATTGGCCGCCAAGATCGTCGAAGTAGACGAAAAGCTGGCAGACGGGACGCTGACCGCCGCCGACCACCGCTACATCGTCGCGCGGCTGATCGAGTTTTATAATCCCGACAACGACGCCCAGGGTAATCCCTGAGCCGCGTCGAGCAAATCCAGGGCGGAAACCTTTGCGCCGCGATCTTGCCTGGCCGGATCGCGGCCTTTATCTTTTTCAGCCAAGCAGTGACAGCCGATAACCGAGACAATCCGCCTTCCGCCGACCAGCCCAAAAAAACGCCGCTCCACGCTTTCCACAAGCGCCGCGGTGCCCGGTTTGTCGATTTTGGCGGCTGGGAAATGCCGGTCCAGTACACCGGTATTCTCGAAGAACACCGCGCCGTGCGCACTGCCGCCGGATTGTTCGACGTCAGTCACATGGGCGAGCTGGTCGTAAATGGTCCGGAAGCGGAAGCATTCCTCGACTGCCTTCTCACCAATCGCATCAGCGGTCAGCCGGCCGGGAAAGCAGTCTACTCGCCGATGTGCCGGCCCGATGGCGGCACCGTCGACGACCTTCTCGTCTACCGCCGCGCCGCCGATGACTTTCTTCTCGTCGTCAATGCCGCCAACATCGACAAGGATCGCCAATGGATCCGCGAACAGATGACAGGGTTTGACTGTGCGCTGACCGACGTCTCGGACGATTTCGCGCTCCTCGCCCTCCAAGGGCCCCGTGCCGCCGCGATTCTCGCCAAGATTACCGCGACACATCTCGACTCGCTGAAGAACTACCGGTTCACGACAGGTGAAGTCGCCGGCGCCAGCGCAATCATCAGCCGAACCGGCTATACCGGCGAAGACGGTTTTGAACTTTATTTGCCCCCCGGGGACGCCGAACGCATTGCCGAGGAACTGCTCTCCGCCGGCGAACCAGAGGGCATCCAGCTAGCGGGCCTCGGCGCGCGCGACAGTCTCCGGCTCGAAGCCGGTTTCCCGCTTTACGGACACGAGCTCAGCGACTCGATCAGCCCGATTCAGGCCGGCCTCGGCTGGACGGTTAAATTCGAGAAGGAGCGCTTCATCGGCCGCGACGCCCTACACGAGCAAAAACAAAACGGCGTTCCGTCAAAAATTGTTTTCTTCCGCACCGGCGACCGCCGCATCGCCCGCGCCGGAACTCCAGTCGTGACCGACGACGGCGGCGAAGCGGGCACCGTCGTTTCCGGCACCCTTTCCCCGATGCTCAACGAGGCGATCGGCGCCGCGCTCATCAGCACCTCCGCGGCCTCCGCGCAATTACTCGTTTCCATGCGGGGAAAAACCCATCCGATTCAAATCGTCAAACCGCCTTTCCACCGCACAAATAACTGATCACGCATGAGCACACCAAGTGACCTGAAATTCGCCAAGAGCCATGAATGGCTGAAGCAAGGCGACGACAACGTCGCCACCGTCGGCATCTCCGACCACGCGCAAGACAGCCTCGGCGACATCACCTTCGTCGAACTCCCCGCCGTCGGCGACACCTTTCAAAAAGGCGAGACGTTCGGCGTCGTCGAATCCGTGAAGGCGGCCTCCGACATCTACGCGCCCGTCAGCGGCGAAGTTGTCGCCGTAAACGAAGAGCTCAACGACGCCCCCGAGAAGATCAACCAGTCCCCGTACGGCGACGGCTGGCTGATCAAGATCAAGATCGCCGACCCATCCGAAATCGATTCCCTTCTCACCCCCGCCGACTACGAGGCTGAGAACTGATTAAGTTTCATTTCTCAATTTTCCTTTATCATTTGTCATTTTTAGGAATGACGAAATAGGGAAAAAACCGGTTCGCTTCGTCGGAGACCAGTGGAAATTATAGAAAGCGCAGGACGTTCGGTCCGAATTTCCACTAAGAAGCTTTCTCAAGATCGTCTTCCCTCCTCGAAATCGAAGAGATCGAGCAGGGTCTGAACTTCGTCGCGGTGAGCCAGGCCGAGCCGCTCCTTTTCCGACCGGACGAAATCGCTGTCGTCGTCGCGCCATCCGCGCTTCTCGATAAAGAGGTTCCAGATAAAGACCTCTTCATCGTTCGGCTTGCGGCCATTGTCATAGCACCACTGCAGAATCTCCTCGTCGGATTTTCCTTCCGCAACGAGGCGTGTAATATCGTCGTAGCTGACCCCGAGAAAACGGCAGCAGCGCCCGTCGAATCCGGTTCCGAGAAACGGATGATACTCTTCCGGCAAATCCCCCGTTTGCATCAAACGAGCCTTGCTGCACATGCGAGGGAAATAGACGAGCCGTTCGGTTTTTTGGTAGCCGCTGACTGGATAGCTGTTACTCATGATTGCTCATCGATAGCGCAATCGAAACGCGCGCACAAGAAAAGTCCCCTT
>CAZYAN010000008.1:6096-42499 GCA_964645585.1 uncultured Opitutales bacterium | reverse complement strand
CCCACCTTCATACCTTCCCTCCTTCCCACCTTCATACCTTCCCTCCTTCCCACCTTCATACCTTCCCTCCTTCCCACCTAAAGCAACTCCCGGCGCAGATCAGCCGCGGATTTCGGCGAGAGCAATCCCGGAGCAATATCAAAAGCGGTCTTCGCGCCGAAATCACCCATGCGATGAAGCCGGCTCGCCGCGCGAGCATACGCCACGAGCACGCTGGCGGTGAATTCCGGATTGCTGTCGAGCTTGAGAGCGTATTCGACGGTTTGGCGATTCCCCTCTCCCGTGCGCCCGCTCCGGATAACGAAACCGCCGTGCGGCATCGCGCCATGCTCGCGCCGAAGCTCATCCTCGGAAATGAAATGAACCGTTGTATCGTAATCGGCGAAGTAATCCGGCATTTTCTTGATCGCCTGTTCCACCTCAGCCGCATCAGCGCCTGGATTGAGGACGACGTAACATTCCCGCCGATGTTTTTCCCGAGTGGACAGCCGCGGTAGGGCACCGCTCCGCACCGCTTCAATCGCTTCCGCGACCGGAATCGTGTACTGCACCGCGCCACGCACACCCGGCACACGGCGAACGGCATCGGAATGTCCCTGGCTGACCCCTTTACCCCAGAACGTATGCGTCGTGCCTTCGGGAAGAATGGCCTCACCCAACAGGCGGTTAATGGAAAACAGGCCGGGATCCCAGCCAACGGAAATGATCGCCGTCCTGCCGCCGCTGCGCGCGGCGCGGTCGACCGCGTCAAAGTATTCCGGTATGCGGGCGTGGGTATCAAAGCTGTCAACAATACTGAACATTTTCGCCAGTTCCGGTCCCTGCTCGGGAAGATCGCTTTTCGATCCGCCACAGAGAAGAAGCACGTCGATCTTGTCCTGAAAATCGGCTAGCGTATCCATTTGGTAAACACGATCCGCCGAGAGAGCAGGCTGGACGCGAGCCGGGTCGCGCCTCGTGAAGATTCCGGCGAGTTTCATGTCCGGACACTGGCGAAGCGCGAGTTCCGCGCCGCGGCCGAGATTCCCGTAGCCAACGATTCCAACCGTGATGGAGACTGTCATAAAAAAATCCTGCCAGCATTCCCTGCCTCCGCGCAACCCGCGAATGGCGCACTCAACAGACCCTGTTTGCCAGCCATATAGTAGTGCCGGCCCACTCAACTTGGGGGTTTTGTCTTGCTCCGAAATGACCCGTTCTCTAGCCATTATGCAACGTGCGCGCGCTTCTTCCTTCTACTCTTTTTGTTCTCACTAACCTTGCGCTCTGCCTGGCGACTCCCGCAACCGTTACGGGTCGAACAGAACCGGTCGAGGGGCTCCGCGACAACACTCCGGCCGTCCACGCGTTCACCGGTGCGAGGATCGTCGTCGCGCCGGGAAAAGTCGTCGAGACCGGGACTTTGGTAATCCGAAACGGCATCATCGAAGCCGCGGGTGAGGATGTCGCGCCTCCGGCCGATGCCCGGCTCTGGGATCTCGAGGGCAAAACGATCTATCCCGGATTCATCGATGCTCATTCCCGCGTCGGCCAGCAAAATCCTCGCGAGAAGCTCGACCGGGGTCCAGTCGCCTGGAATCCGCAGGTCCGTGCGATGCTCGACGCGGCCGTCGAATACGATCCGGAAAAGGACGGAAGCGAGGCGCTTCGGGAGCAGGGGTTCACCGCCGCACTGACGGTTCCTTCTCTCGGGATTTTCCGCGGAAACGCGGCCGCCGTCAGTTTGAGCGACGAAGCGACGCGAGACAGGATTTTGCGGAGCGGCGTCGCCCAATCCGTTTCGCTCACCCGAAGCACAGCGGCCGGATCGGGTTACCCAACCTCAGCCATGGGCGGGGTCGCATTGATTCGCCAGACACTCTACGATGCCGACTGGCACAAACGGGCGCACGCCGCCTTCCAAAAGGATCCGGCAGGGCTGGAGCGACCGGAAATGAACGGAGCACTCGCCGCTCTTGCCGCCGCCGCGCGAGGCGACCAGCCGCTCCTCTTCGAAGCGCGAGACGACGACGAACTTTTGCGGGCGCTGCGCATTGCCGATGAATTCCCCGTCACACCCTGGATCCGCGGCAGCGGTCACGAGTACCGGATCCTCGAAGTGCTGTCGCGGAGAAAGATCCCGCTGATCATTCCGCTGGCGTTCCCCGACAAGCCCGAAGTCAAGACCCCGGAAGATGCTTTGAACCGCACGCTCGAAGAACTGCGCCACGCGTACCTCGCGCCCGAAAATCCCGCGCGCCTGGCCGCGGCGGACATCGAGTTTTCATTGACCGCCGACGGCATCAAGCGCCTGAGAGATTTTTGGCCAAACATGCGCCGCGCGGTCTCCCGGGGGCTTGACCCCGACATCGCTCTGGCGGCGATCACCACAAACCCGGCGGGGCTCCTCGGCCTCGAAAACACGCACGGTACGATTGAACCGGGTAAAGCCGCCAACTTCGTCGTCGCGGACCAGGACTTGTTTGAATCAAAGGGCAAGATTCTCGACGTCTGGGTCGATGGCAAACGCTATCGCGTCAACGATGACCCGGTCATCGATCCCCGCGGGGAATGGGAGCTGGCCTATCCCGGCGCAAAAATGAAAACCATCCTCCGCATTGCGGGACGGCCGGACAAACTGTCGGGAACCATCCTGGTCGGCGAAAACAAGATCGACCTCGATCCGATCAGCTTCCGTGCGGCGCCCGGGCGTTTGCGAGCCGATTTCTCCGGCAACAAAATCGGTTTGACTGGTGCGGTCCGTCTTTCAGCCGTCACCTCGGCCGGCGAGATGAATGGCTGGGCCGAACTTCCCGGCGGGGGACGTATCGAATGGACGGGTACACGCGTCGATTCATCCAAGGCGGAACAAAAAGAAAAAAAGGACGGAAAAGAGGAGCCGGCTTCCGCAAAAGACGAGAACAAGAAGAAGGAGGAAACCGAAGATCCGGCTGAAATCAAACTGGCCGACATCCGGCCGGCCATGGAATACGGACGGGAAGCTGTGCCCGAACAGCCGGAGCATGTCTTGGTGCGCAACGCGACCGTTTGGACGATGGGGCCCGAAGGTATTCTCGAAGGAGGCGACTTGCTGATTTCGCGCGGGAAGATCGCGGCCGTCGGCCGGGGCCTTGCCGTTCCGTCGGGAGCTGTGAAAATCATCGATGCGGAAGGGCGGCATGTGACGCCAGGCTTGATCGACGCGCATTTGCACGCGGGCATCACCGGCGGAGTCAACGAAGTCGGCAGCGCGATTGTGCCGGAGGTCAGAATCGGAGACGTCCTGGACAGCACCAATATCTGGATGTACAGGCAGCTGGCCGGCGGTCTCACAACCGCCCACGTCATGCACGGGTCAGCCAATCCAATCGGCGGACAAAACCAGCACATCAAACTCCGATGGGGCGCGCCGGTCGACGAGCTCAAATTCACACGCGCCCCGCGCACCGTGAAATTTGCCCTCGGCGAAAATCCCAAACGGCGCACCACCCGCTACCCGAACACACGAATGGGGGTTGAGCAAATCATCGCCGATCATTTCCGGGCGGCGCGGGATTACCAAGCAAAGTGGCGCGAATGGGAGGAAAACAGGGAAGGCATTCCGCCCCGCCGCGATCTTCGACTCGAAGCGCTGGTGGATATTTTGGAGGGAGAAATTTTCGTCCACAGCCACAGCTACCGCCAAGACGAGATCCTGATGCTTTTGCGCCTGGCGGAATCCTTCAACCTCCGGATCAAGGCCTTTCACCATGGCGTCGAAGCCTACAAGGTGGCACCCGAATTAGCGGAACACGGCGCCGGCGCGATCGTATGGTCCGACTGGTCCTCCTTCAAAATCGAGGCGTACGATGCGACCACCAGGAACGCCCGCCTCCTCACCGAAGCCGGCGTGCTCACCTCGCTGCACTCCGACAACTCGCAGATCGCGTCGCGCATGAATTGGGAAGCGGCCAAGATGGTCCGCGCCGGCATGGCCGAGGAAGACGCGCTCGCACTCGTCACCATCAATACCGCGCGCCTGCTCGGGGTCGACGAGTACGTCGGCTCGCTCGAACCCGGGAAGGACGCGGACTTCGTGCTCTGGAGCGGTCACCCTCTTTCATCAGCCACCCGCGCCGAGCAAACCTGGATCGACGGACGGAGGTATTTCGACATCGAAGAAGACAGGAAGCTTCGGGAATCGGTCGAACAGGAGCGCTCGCAGCTGATTAACTATTTCTTGGAAAATTAATGATGTCCGCCCGCCGAAATCCAAATCCGCCTACCCCTTTTCGAATTTCGCTGTCGCTTTTGCTCGCGGCAGGAATCGCCGGAGCGGTTGCCGCGGCCCCGCTTTCCGGACAGGTGCCAGCCCCCGCCCAAAGCGAACCGGTCGGCCTGATCGGCGGGACCATTCACACCATCACGAACGGTGTGATCGAGGGAGGAACCATTCTCTTTGAAAACGGAGTCATCACAGCCATTGGCACCGAGTTGGACCTGCCCGCGGGCACGGTTGAAGTGAACGTCGCCGGCAAACAGATCTACCCGGGACTCATCGACGCCAACGGTGAGATCGGCCTGTACGAGATCGGCGCTTTTTCCCAAACACAGGATCTCGACGAATACGGAAAGATCACCCCAAACGTCCGGGCCGAATCCGCTTTTCATCCGGAAAGCCGCCACATCGGAACGGCGCGCTCCAACGGCGTTCTGGTGACGGTGTCGACCCCCGACGGCGGCCTCATTTCAGGACTTTCGGCCGCCATGATGCTCGACGGCTGGACCCGCGATTCGATGCTGATTCGTCCTTCGACGGGTTTGCACATCACCTGGCCGTCGCCGAGCAAGGAAACCGATTATGAAAAGGGGATCCGCGAGTTGCGGGATGCTTTCGCGGATGCCCGCGCCTATCGGACCGTCCGGCGGGCGATGACAAACGACCGCGGCACGCCGCGTCATGACAGCGATTCCCGCTGGGAGGCGATGATCCCCGTGCTCGACGGCGATGTGCCGGTCGTCATCGCCGCGGATGAGCTTCGACAGATCCAGGACGCTGTCGCCTGGGCCGAAGAAGAGAACGTGCGCCTCATCCTTCTCGGCGGACGCGATGCGCACTTTGTCAGCAAACACCTTTCGCGCAAAAACATTCCCGTGATCGTGACCGAGGTGCTCACCTCGCCCTCCAGGAACTGGGAGGCTTATGATTCCGCCTACTCCCTGCCGGCAAAACTCCACGCCGCCGGCGTGCGGTTCGCGATCGCCGGCACCGCGAGCGCCGCGAACACCAACCGCTTGCCGTACGAAGCTGGCGCGGCGGTCGCTTTCGGTCTGCCCGAGGAAGAAGCCCTCCGAGCCGTCACGCTCTACCCAGCCCAAATTCTCGGCTTTGCCGACCGCGTCGGCTCTCTGGAGCCTGGGAAGGATGCCACTCTCTTGATCGCCGATGGCAACCCCCTCGAATACGCCACGCAAATCGAGCAGGCCTACATCCAAGGCCGGAAAATCGATATGATGGATGTCCAGCGCCAGCTCTACGAAAAATACCGCGAAAAAGTCCGTCAATCGCGCGCCGCCGCCCGATGAGCAGTTGTTCTTAATCGGACGAGGCAAACGGATCGATTTTTCGTCCGACGATTACCGAGGTCAGGATGCCAGTGAACAGAATCGCCAGAATGACCGCGAGAACGGTGATGTTGAATGCGTCGCCCAGCCATTTTCGAAGCCAGTCAGCTGCCAGCATTTTCACGCCAACAACGATCAAAATGAGGGAAAGAGCCGGCTTCAAATACCGGAATTTCGTAATTAGCCCGGCCAGAGCAAAGTAAAGCGAGCGCAATCCGAGAATCGCGAAAACGTTGCTGGTAAACACGAGAAACGGATCGGCGGTGATCGCGAACACAGCAGGAATCGAGTCGACCGCGAAAATCAGATCGGTGACTTCGACCAGAATCAGTGCGGCGGCCAGCGGCGTCATCAGCCACTTGCCTGGAGGCGCGGCCTCAACGACTGAATCCGGTTTTGCCGCCATTCCCGGTTCGGCCGCTTCACGAGACCAAGCGCCGCCGGCTCGCACCCAAAAATGCTGGCCGTGAAAATCGCCGGTTACTGGAAATACACGGCGCATCCAGCGGAGAAAAATGTTTTCGTGCAAATCCTCCTCTTTCTCCTCCGTGAAGAGCATTTTGAGGCCGGTGAACATCAGAAAAATGCCGAAGACGTAAAGAATCCAGTGGAAGGTATGAACAAGCACAGCGCCCATTCCGATCATCCCTCCACGCATAAAAAGCGCTCCCAGAATCCCCCAAAACAGAACACGGTGCTGGTAGCGTGCGGGCACGGAAAGCGAGGTAAAAATCATTGCGATGACGAAGATATTGTCCACGCTCAGCGATTTCTCGACGACGTAGGCGGTCAGATATTTCGTCGCGGCGAGCCTCCCGTTGTTCACCATTTTGTCGACGGCATCGGTCGAATGCCCAAGGTCGAACCAGTGCCCTTCGTACGCGAAATAAACCAGCAGTGAAAACGTCAACCCGAGGGTGATCCACACCGTCGACCATCCGATCGCTTCCTTAAATCCAACCACATGGGACCTTCGGTGGAAAACCCCCAGGTCGAGCGCGAGCATCGCAATCACGAAAACGATAAAGATGACCCACGCCCAAACCATTCCCATGGTTTGGAGACTGGCCAGAAGAACCGGGAAAAAATTCATGTGTGTGTGTGTCGATAGGACGCTCCCACAAAATTTTCTTTGGCAGCGAGGATCAATGGCAAAAGCCGGAAGCGTCGAGAGAAGCGGGAAAAAGGCGGAAGGAAAAGTGCCGCGCGTTGACGCAATCATGCCGAGGGATGCCTCGAACGCGCGTTTCGGTTCCGGTCACCGCCCCGGTTTGTCAGGCGATCATCCAGCGTGCCTCCCGCTGGCGTTGCTCGCGGCGCGTGCGACGGCCGGATCTTCAATTCCGTGAACAGCGGCAAATGGTCCGAGGCGACGCGTGTCAACGTCGTCCGCGGCACCTCGACCCGGTGCGCCTCAAAGTGCGAAGAGATAAAGATGTGATCAATGCGGCCGAGAGGATAGCGCCCGTACAAGGTCCGCATCGGCCGGTGCTCCGCCACGATCGTCTGGACATCGCGAAACCGCGTGCAAATCTCCCGATGCACAAACGACGACGGTAAAGCATTCAGGTCGCCGCAAATGATCAAGGGATCATCCTCCCCAAGCTGCCCCAGCCACTTTTCGCCCAAAATCGCCGCCACTTGCTGCCGCCGTTCTCGCGTCCGCAGACCAAAATGCGTATTCACAATCTGGACACCATGTCCGTCGCACTCCATCTCCAGCCACTGCGCCCCCCTGGGTTCCAGGCCGGGAAGTTCGGGCAAACCGGGAAGCTTGCCGGATTTCACTACACGCATCGGGAAGTGACTTAATACCGCCAGCCCGTATTTTTCGTCGCCGATTTCAAAAGCCGGATAAAAATGAAACTTCATTCGCAACAGATCGGCGATGATTTGAGCCTGGTCGACCGACCCGCTGCGGGCACGGCCAACATCGATTTCCTGAAGCGCAACAACGTCCGGCTGATGACGCGCGATCACCCGCGCAATCCGCGCGGGTGAAAGTTTCGCATCGACCCCGACGCAGCCATGGACGTTGTAGGTCATTACCCGCAACAGCCGCGATGGCCGCGGCTCGGCCGGCAGGTAGATCATCGGGGCAAATGGCTTCCGCTTCAAATGATGCAAAGCCGCCTCACGCAGGTCTGTCGGACGATACACGCCAGATCGCGTGCTCGATTGAATCTGCGTCCCGGCTGGCAACAGAAGAAAACCGATCACCTCGGCGCGGCCCGGCCCGGCGTGAGCGCCGTTTTCATCCGGAAAGCTGATCATCCGCCGCGCGCGCCTCCAGCCAGAGATAACAAAGTCACCCGCGTGCCGGTGACGAACGACCTCCGCGAGATCGTGTGCGACGTCCGCCAGCGCCGGGTGAGAGGGACCGAAGAGCGCGGCACCGTCGCGCGGCAGGGAAAAGAGGCCTTCCGCTGAAACCGCTTCCACCTCCCCGGCGTCATTCCGATACAGCACCAAGGGAATCCCCCGGGCGACCATCTCTTCCGCGTACCGCCGCCGGCTTCCCGCGCTCTCGCCCGACAGGTCATACACGTGACCGATCGGCCCCATCGAGGTGATCACAATCGATTCGGTCGGCGGCACATGCGGCAGCCGGTCCTCACTCGCCGGCCGCCGGCGCGACCTTCGCAAATCCGACCAATGCGCCCGCGCCTCCTGCAGGCCTCGCTCCTCCGACTGCCGCGACCACACCCACGAAGGCGGCTGCTCGAAAACCTCTTCCATCACTTCGCGCAGCGGCCGCCCCATTTCGCGCTCAAACCCGCGCGTCTCCTCCTGACCGTGATCCGAATAAATCCACACCGCGTAATCCCGCGAGTGCGAACGGGCGGCGGCACTGTACAGGCGCCGAATCGCCCCGTCGATGCCGAGCAGCGTCCAGTGGGCGAACGCGGACCGCGGGCCTCGGCGATGCGCCTGCTCGTCATACCCGAGAAAATTCAAATGAACGACCGGCAACCCGCGCGCCAGATCGATTGATGCCCCGGCCACGATAAACTCGCGGAGCATGATGCTGACACCGACCCGCGCCGGAATGAATTTCAGTTCCTTCCACAAGCTTTCTCCCTGCGCAATCCCGCGAAAGAAATCGACCCACGCCAGAAAGAACTCCACCACCAGCAGACCGAGCATCCGCACGAGGCCAAAGGCGTTCAGCGCGATCACCGCCAAGGTTCGCCAGCGGGTCGACGTTTTCGCCGGGCCCCATCCGAGGTCAGGGGTGCAGAAATGACTTTCCGCCGCCCCGCCCGTATAGATGTTCGAATAGGAACTCCCGCCTTTCAGAAGCGGTTCGCCTTGCTCTTGCAGCTCCTCTTCAAGCCGCACTCCGGCCTCCTGCACGTACATTCGCACGACTTCAGCGCGCTCCCGATCATAATAGCTGAATGCCGGCACGGCCGATTTCACCCCGTAAAAGAGCTCCGCCTGCACCGCCGGCGTGCTGGACGGCAGCCCCGAGTAATGCGTGTGCAGCCGATATTTGTCGCGCTTGATCAAGGCGCGAAGGAACGGCATCTTCCGTGCCGCCATTGCCCGTTCCAATTGTCTGCGCGAGAGACCGTCGATCTGAATCATCAGCAGCCCGGGATCGGTCGCCGTGCCCTGCTCCGAACTCAAGCCCAGCAGCTTCGACGACAATTCGTTCCGGCTGATCCGGCGCCGCATCCGGCGAAAGTACGACTCGAGCTTCGCGATCAAGCGTTCATCCCTCCTGAATTTCCCTTGTCTGCCGCCAGCTCACGTCCGGCGCCCAACAACCACATGACCGTTCTCCTCCGCGGAATCCATGACGGCCTCCTCGTGTCCAGGCAGGTGAATTTTCAACCGCGGCCGCTTTCTCCAACGGCCTTCCCATTCAACGCGAGCACCGCCGCCTTCCCCCTTCACCCGAACCGTGACCGCCCCCCACGGAGTCGGCGTCGGTCCCAGCGAAACCGCGCGGCCGCCGGCAAGCCAGTCAGACGGAATGCCGGAGGCAATCACCAGCACTTCGGTTTCTTCCCGGACGAAAAGGTTCCGAATCAGCAAAATCCAGTCGGCCGCCGCCCATACATGCTGCCCGTCCCCCATGCAGCCGCCTTCGGTTCGCGGATGAATCGCCTCCGGCCATTGTCCGGTTGGCGACGCGATGGCCGCCACCGTTCGCGCCAGTTCGAGCGCCCGCTCCGCCTGGCCCGCCCGCAGATAGATTTGCGCGAGGTGAAGCGTCAGGTACGCGTTCAGCCCCGAATGGATCATATCCTGAAAAAAGGCCCCCTTGACGAAGCAGTTGTCCCGCAAGAAATCCGCCGTCGCCACCGCGCGCGAATCACCCGGCGCCCAGAGCTGCAACGGATAATCGACCACGATCGATCCAATTGCTCCGGCATCCATCCGCCGGTACGGCGAGGCCGGAATGGATCCGCGGTTGGCAAAAGAGCGGGTCTCCGCGATCGCCCGCTCGATTGTCGCCATAAAATCGTCCGCCTGTTCGCGAAACTGGTCGACATGCCGGAGGTCACCCGCCTCTTCAAGAAGCTCAGCCGCCGCTCGCAGCCCCGCCACTCCCCAGAAATCGTCCCAGAAATAATAATCATTCGGGCCCAGGTGTTCCGCGCTGAAGCCCGCCGGCAGCAGGCCCGCATGGCGTTCAGGACCAGCTGGCAGCCGCTTCCGCCTAATCCAGTGCGCGCCGCTGCTGATGGCCCGCAGCCACTCCTCCCGCGGCGCCTTTCCCGTCAGACGGCAGTACCGCCAAAAGGTCCAGATCGCCTCGCCGTTGGAATCCCATTCCCCCTCCTGCGACCTGAAATACCCGCCCGGCATCTGCCGGTCCGGAAACAGCTCCAGCGCCCGCTCCGCCCGCGCGTCCATTCCGCAGACAAGCAACGCATGGATCAAATACGCGGCATCCCGGAACCAGAATCGCTTGTAGGTGTACGGGCCGGGATACACCTCGTGCGGCGAGTGCAGCACCATCGTCCGCACCGCCGCGTCGAATAGAAACTGTACCCGTTCATCCGGTACGCTCAAACGGCACGTTCCCGCCAGCGTCTCCTCCCAGGACGGGATCTCCTTGAGCGGCCGGACCGCCGCGCGGGCCATCTCCTTGTCGCTCCCCAGCGGAATCCGGACCGTCACGGAAGTTTCACCCGCTTCGCCGAGGGTGAACAGGGCCGCCGCCGTCGCCATGCCGACATCGCAGGAAGCGCTGGTCGCTTCCGGATTCGCAAAAAGATGGTTGGAGATGTCTCCTTCGCGATAATGCGAAAAGGCGATCCGTTCCGCGCCGCGGCTGAACCGAACTTCCTGCCGTTTGTTCACCCAGATCGTTTTCCGGTCGTCCGAGCGCGACAGGTCGTGAATGAAATTCACCCCTTCCGGGTTGTACGGACGCACCGCGACGACCAGCCACGCGTTCTTTGCGCCGCGTCCGGCGACCTCAATTCGGCAGACTGGACCGCCGTCCTCCCATACCAGATCGGCCGTGACGCGCAGGCGCGAATCGTCCTTCTCCGTGTCGGTCACCACCCGGACAGCAGGATCGAGGTCCAGCTCTTGACGCGCGTCGAGCAGGCGCGAGGGAACAAGTATCAGTTCCTTTTCGGTGGCGATCCAGGCGTCGATCGACCAGCCGTCATAAAAGGGTGTGACCAGTCCGCGCGGATCGACGATGGGCAAAACGGGACAATCCGGCAGCCCGACCGCCGTCCAATTTCGATGGGTCAAATTGATGTGGCTGAAGGAGAACGCGCGCGGCACAAAGGATTCATCGGCCGGATCGAATTGCCGCTGCACCCAATACGGCCAAATCCAGTCGAGATTGTGCTGAATCGCCCGGACATTCAGCAATCCGCGCGCATGAAAAATCATTCCCGCGCGCAGCAGCTCCACCGGTTCCCCCACCTCCGACGGCTGCGCGAAACGCTGCATCTGCGCCAAAATCGAAAGCGGGTCCAGAAAGCCATGACGGCGCGCGAGAGTCTTGACAATGAACTTCCAAGGAAACCACGTATACCTCATAGCCGCGGCCTAGTATGTCAAAGAATCCTCCAACTTGCAAATGCTCCGGTGCCTGAACGAATGTTTCGAGTCAGGTTTCCCGGCACCCTCCGAAACCGCTGCCCGTCGGCCTCCCATCCATGCACTGTCGAGGCCTTCCTAGAAGGAATACGGCGGCAGCGCGTTTCCAAAGCCGAACTTGGAGGCCGGCGTCCTTTTTCCGTTCTGTCGGAAAAGCTGGAGTCTTTCGTTCTATGTCCAGCCATGCCCTTGTTTTCTGGCAAAAGCTTTGAGACAATGTCGCTTCACGATCCGGCCGCTGGAGGTTCCACGGCCGCTTTTTCCTGACTTTTCCAACGCAATGCGCAGCAACTCCTTTTTCCTTGGGTGCCCTGGCCTCTGGAGGGCGAAATACATTCCGCTGATCGCTGCCGGCCTGGCCATGGCCGCGGCGAATGGCATTATCCTGCCGATCGCTTCCGCCAATCCGCTCCTGAACTATGTGAAACGGCCCGACCCCGCCTTTTCCCTGACGGAAGAAAACATTCATGAGACGGACGGGGCGCGTGTGCACCAGCTCCGCCTCGTCTCCCAGGAATGGCGAGGCATCGAGTGGCGACACCGGGTGTCGCTGTTTGTGCCAAACGAGCCGCGTCACGCCGGCACCGCGATGGTGTTCGTGGGCGGCGGCAGCAACGGCAAGGAACGCCCCTTTGATATGACGCGGCGCGAGTTGGCCATCGCCCGGGATATCGCGGTGGACTCCGGAATCGCCGTGGCCGTGCTGGAGCAAGTGCCGAACCAGCCGCTTCTGGACGGATTGTATGAGGACGACCTGATCGCCCACACATTCCTTCAGTTTATTCGCACCGGTGAGGAGGATTTGCCGCTCCTCTTTCCCATGGTGAAGAGCGCGGTCCGCGCGATGGACGCGGTTACGGATTTTCTCGCCGCGAAAAGCGGCGAAGGGCCGTCGCGGTTCCTCGTCGCCGGTGCTTCCAAGCGCGGCTGGACGACCTATCTGACCGCCGCGGTGGACGACCGCGTCGTTGCGCTTGCGCCGATGGTTTTCGATATCCTGAATTTTCAACCGCAAATCGAGCTGCAGCGCCGCTCGTTTGGCGGGGGCACGAGCGAGCAGATTCGCGCGTACGAAGAGCGGAACCTGTTTGCGCTCCTCGAAAGTGAAGAAGGCGCGACCCTCGCTGAGCTTGTCGATCCCTTCACGTATCGCGAGCGTCTGAACAAACCGAAACTGATCCTCCTCGGCGCGAACGATCCGTATTGGTCCGTCGACGCGGCTAAACTTTACATTCATCAGCTTCCGGGCGAGAACCGGCTCCATTACTCGGCCAACGCGGGGCATGGTCTCGATCACCGGGTCGCGCCGCTTCTGCGGATTTTCGTGAAGGCGGTCGTTGAAGGAAAGCCGCTTCCGTCGATCGACTGGCAGGTTTCTGAGGAGACGTTGCGCGCGTCCTGGAAGGAAGAAGAGGCGAAAGTCGCTGTCTGGACCGCGCAATCGCCGACGCGCGATTTCCGGCAGTCCACGTGGAAGGCACAAACAAAAGCGGCCGGCGGACGTGTGGATGTTGCCCTGGACCGGGTGCCGGGTCTTTACACTGCCCGATTTGTCGAAGTGCGCTTTCCTGTCGGCGAGGACGAATTCGCCCTCACGACCGAAGTGGCTGTGGTGCCGCCGCTCGAAGCGAACCGATAAGTCTTCGCGCGGTACGGATCCGAAAGAAACGATACCCGGCGGCTTCGGTCGCTAGTATTCAATCTTGTCCGGCTTGTTTTTCCATTCCTCGAAAGCTTCGATCGCTTTTTCGCGCAGGCACGGTTCAAGGATGATCAGGCGTTCGCCCGGCGGCTGGGCGATCTCGCTGTAGATGTGGTCGTCGTCAAATCCGATCGCGGCCGCGTCCTGCCGTGTCGCGCCGTAATAGCCTTTCTTTACCCGCGCCCAGTAAATCGCGGCGAGGCACATCGGGCACGGCTCGCAGCTCGTGTAAATCTCGCACTCATCGAGCCGAAATGTCCGGAGCGTCCGGCAAGCATCCCGAATCGCGACAATCTCGGCGTGAGCAGTCGGATCGTTTTGCGCCAGCACCTGATTGGAGCCGCGCCCGACGATCTCTCCGTCGCGAACGACTACCGCGCCAAATGGCCCGCCCTGGTTGGCGCGCATCGAGTCAGCGGCCAGACGAATGGCCTCGTGCATAAACTCAGGATTCATCAAGAATCTATTGTATCAGCTCGACCGAGGGAAGCGAGGGAAAGAATCCTGATCACCGGGATAAAATTCCGTGAGCATGGTGATGAAACGCAATCGTCGGCAGCACCGAGGCTTTGACCATTCCGTGACGGAGATATTGACAAACCCCAAGGTCCCAAGTGGTCTGAAATCCTCAGTGACCTCGGTCACAGGAGAACGGATCACCCCCGACCATGAACATGCGAGCATTCAGTCAGGCCTGTCAGCGGCTCTACGCGCCGGGCCTTAATCCTGCCTGCAGCGTCGACCGGTGCTTTGCCTTTATTAAAGCGCTCGTGCCGGCGGAGCTCGTTGTCTGGGCACTGCTCGAAGCTCCCGAAGCGCGGCTGCAGACGGCTTTTGACCAGCCTCAGCCCGGTTTGGAGAACGCAATGGAAGCGTTCGGCGTGCTCATGAGCCGTTATTCGCTCTACAACTTTGACCCTTCGATGAACGAAGGACGTCCGTTTTGCCGCAGCCAGTTTTACAGTGCGCGGCAGTTTCGCGACACCGCGATTTACCAGGAGGTTTACCGCGCGCTCGGGCTGGACAATCACTGCGCGGTGCATGTCCCCGCCGGTCCGGGCGAAATTCTTTTCTTCGGACTCGAACGGAGCGGCGGGCCTGATTTCTCCGGCGAGGAACGGACGCTGCTCGAATTCGCACAGCCCCATCTGGCCAATATTTACGCGCTCGCGCGACTTCAGGAAGACCGGGCGGTCCTGCGGGTCGAGCCGGCTCTTCTTAATAAGTCCGGGCTGACCCCTCGTGAAGCGGAAATTTTGTTCTGGATCACCGAGGGCAAAAGCAATCCGGAGATCGCCGCGCTGTTAAAGATCAGCCTCTACACCGTGAAAGACCATGTCGCCGCGATTTTTAACAAGACGGGTGTCAGCAATCGGGTCGCCGCGATCGTCTGGGCGCGCGACACCTGTGCAAAGATTCGGAAGCTCGAGACGAACAAACCTCGCTTCATCACGGTTCCGGCTCATGTGGCAGATCCTCCCGTTCTCGCTGCCCCCCTCCAAAGTGGGATTTTCCAAGCAGGTGATCGCTGATAGACTGCCGCGATGCGGTTGCCGATTCATTTTCTTGTCCGTCCGCCTTTGCCGCGGCTCCTTTCATCCCGAACGCGTTCCGGCGTGCGCCCTTCGCCTGCGTATTAAACGCGAATGGCAATCTCAGCAGAGTTCGACTGGAACGACGGTCACCATCCCGTACTGCCCGATGGCCCTCGTCCGATGGTATCCCTGTGTGCCCTGTGCCCCGGCGCAAAAGAAGCGACGCGGCACCTGAGCGGACTTGGCTACCGCGTCAGTCACAGCATTTGCGACGAGTGCAAGGAGCGAGTTCTCGCATCCTACCCAGACGATCCCGGGTCTCCAAAAACCGAGAAAGCCGGCTTCGAAAAAGAAAAAGCACCGGACCTGAACGCTCGGCGCGGCGCATCTTTGCGATAGCCGCGGGTGCCATCTGACGGCGACCGGAGATCCGTTCCCGGACCATCTCCGAAATTGATTGTCCCCCTGCCTGCCGCCTTGCGGAACCGAGAGCGGGTTTACGGCAAAAAAGGGGAAAGGGTTCGACTTGGGTTTCGATCCGTTCTTAGTTGAGGCTTTTGGATGTTTAGGAAAAGCCGCCTGTATATCGAGTCGCGTGCAGCGCGTTTTGCCGAGTTTACCGTTGACGTCATTTACGGGCGTCAAACCGGTCGCCGCGCGAAGATCTACGGACTTTTCCTTCATTCGCTGTCGCTCCTGTACAGCGTGATCGTGCAGACGCGGGTCTGGCTGTATAAGAAGCGAATTTTTCATGATCAACCGCTTGGGTGCCTAGTCGTGGTCGTCGGCAACTTGACGGTCGGCGGAACGGGGAAGACGCCGGTAGTCGAGAAATTCGCGCGATCATTGGCGGAACGCGGCCGGAAAGTCGCGATCCTGAGCCGCGGCTACAAGAGCCGGCCGGATCCGCTCTGGCGCCGTCTGTGGCGTCAGGTGACGCATACGAATCCGCCGCCGCCGAAGGTTGTCAGCGACGGCAAAGAGGTTTTGCTCGATTCCGAAGCCGCTGGCGACGAACCGTACATGCTCGCGCGCAACCTTCCGGGCGTCTTGGTATTCGTCGACAAAAACCGCGTCAAAAGCGGCTCCTACGCGATCCGCAAGTACGGAGTCGACACGCTGGTGCTCGATGACGGGTTTCAATACCTGCCGCTGAAAGGGCGGTTGAACCTGCTCCTGATCGACAAGACGAACCCGTTTGGAAACCGGAACCTGTTGCCGCGCGGAATTCTGCGCGAGCCAGTGAAGCATCTGAAGCGGGCGTCGTATATCTTTCTGACGAAGTCGGACGGCGAGCCGGACCCGGAACTTGAGCGTCTGATCCGGCGCTACAACCCGGACGCGGAAATCATCGAGTGTGCGCACAAGCCGCAATATTTGCAGGCGGTCTGGGGCGAGGAGCGGCTGCCGCTGGAGACGCTGGACGGAAAACGCGTCGGCGCCTTTAGCGCGATCGCGAGTCCAGAGGGATTTGAGCAGTTTCTGCGCGATTTCGGGGCGAGCCTGCTTTATACCCGGCGCTTCATCGACCACCACCGGTTTTCAAACGAGGAACTCGAACGGATTTTCAGTCAGGCCGAGGCCGCGAATCTGGATTTTCTGGTGACAACCGAGAAAGACGCCGTTCGCCTTCCCGCGGAAAAGATGACCGAGCTGCCGCTCTATTACCTGCGGCTGGAGATCGATATCATCGCCGGCGGCAACGACTTTGAGGAAGCCGTCTCCCGCATCTGCTTCTCGCCGCTCCAAGGAAACGGCACCAGCGAGATCGCGGCGGAGGGAGCGTAGGATCCGGCTTGGAGACGCGATTTCGCAGGAGAGAAAGGAAAATTATGAACGATCCACGTTACGAGAAACTTGCGGAGACGCTCCTCGCGTTTTCGGTGAAGTTGAAGAAGGGCGAGAAAGTCCTGATCGACGCGTTTGACGTGCCGGACGAGATGGTTGTCGCCCTGGTTCGTCAGGCTCGGAAGCTCGGCGGGATTCCGTTTGTTCATTTGCATCACGCCCGCGTCACGCGGGAATTGCTGCTGGAAAGCCGGGACGATCAGTTTGCCCTGACGGCGAAGGTGGAGCTGCAGCGCATGAAAGCGATGGATGCTTATGTGGCGCTTCGCGGTTCCGAGAACATTTTTGAAAGCTCGGATGTTCCCGCGGAACGGATGCAGGCCGCCATGCGCGCGATGAAGCCGGTGCTCGACTGGCGCGTCGGCAAGACGCGCTGGGTAGTGACACGATGGCCGACGCCGTCCATGGCGCAGCAGGCGAGGAAGAGCACCGAAGAGTTCGAGAATTTCTTTTTCCGCGTCTGCACGCTCGATTACGCGCGCATGGAGCCGGGAATGAAGGCTCTGAAGGCGTTGATGGACAAAACCGACCGGGTCGAAATCAAGGGTCCGGGGACCGACCTGCGATTTTCGATCAAAGGCATCGGAGCAGTCGCATGCGGCGGCACGCACAACATTCCCGACGGCGAAGTTTTTTCCTGCCCCGTTAAAACAAGCGTCGAAGGCGAGATCCAATACAATACGCCGACGGTGTATCAAGGAACGGCGTTCGACCAGATCCGGCTCGTTTTTCGCAAGGGCCGTATCGTTGAGGCGACAAGCAGCAACACCAAACGCTTGAACGAAATCCTCGATTCCGACGCGGGCGCGCGGTTCATTGGGGAATTTGCGATCGGCTTCAATCCTCACATCCTCGAACCGATGCACGACATCCTTTTCGATGAAAAGATCGCCGGCTCGTTTCACTTTACGCCCGGTCAGGCCTACGGGATCGCCGATAACGGAAATCGCTCGCAGGTGCATTGGGACATGGTCTGCATCCAGCGGCCCGAGTATGGCGGCGGCGAGATTTACTTTGACGGAAAACTGATCCGCAAAGACGGCCTCTTTGTCCCGGCGGCCCTGAAAAAGCTGAATCCGGACTATTTGCTCAGGGCGTAAGGCAGCGGTCGGCCACTCAGGAAGATCGCTGAGGTGCGGTTGGATCGATCGGGGGGCGCGCGGCGCAACCGGACGGAAGGAAATTCGTCCGCTTGTGAGTCCGGCGATTGATCTCACCGGCTTTTTTATGTTTGGAATTGTGAATGAACGTTTTAGTCACCGGCGGGGGAGGATTTTTAGGGCGTCACCTTGTGAAACGCCTGCTCCGCCGCGGCGACAACGTAACGATTCTCGGACGCCGCCCCCATCCCGACCTGGAAGAACAGGGGGTGAAAGTCGTCTTGGCGGATGTCGCCGACCGCGAGGCGACAGTCAATGCGTGCCGCGATCAGCAGGTGGTCTTTCACACCGCCGCCCTCGCGGGAATCTGGGGGCCGCGCCGCGACTATTATCGGACCAATGTCGAGGGAACGCGCAACGTCACCGACGGCTGCCGCTGGCATGGTGTGCGCAAGCTGATCTACACCAGCACCCCGAGCGTGGTCTTTTCCGGAGACGCGCTGCAAGGCGTCGACGAAAGCGCGCCCTACGGCACACGCTGGCTTTGTGCGTACGCGGAAACGAAGGCGATGGCCGAAGCGGGCGTTCTCGCCGCTACTACCGCGGAGCTGCGGACAGTCGCCCTGCGCCCGCACCTGATTTGGGGACCGGGCGACAATCATTTGATTCCGCGGGTGATTGCGCGCGCCCGCGCCGGACGGCTCCGCATTGTTGGCGACGGCACCAATCGGGTCGACATCACCCACGTTGAAAACGCCGCGGACGCCCATTTGCTCGCGGAGCAGGCGCTCGACGAGCCGGGCCGCGCCGCCGGCAAGGCTTATTTTCTATCGCAAGGCGAACCCGTGGTGCTTTGGGAATGGATCAACGACCTGCTCCGGCGGCTTGGCATTCCCGAAGTGAGGAAACAGATGCCATTTGCGGCCGCGTACCGTTTGGGCGCCCTGTGCGAAGCAATCTATCGGCTCGGCCGGATTCAAAACGAACCGCCCATGACGCGCTTCCTCGCGGTCGAGCTGGCTAAGGACCATTATTTCGACATCGGCGCCGCCACGCGCGACCTCGGCTACCGCCCGCGCAAATCTACCGAAGAAGGCGTTCGCGAACTCGTCGAAGACCTGAAGCAGTCCACGCACAGCCGCGAAAACACGGAATGACGGGATAAGCTCACGCGGATCTCTTGCATTCTCGTGGCGGCTTCGCGTCTCGAGCGAAGCGGCCGTGAGACAGACCGCTCACTGATGCTTTCATTCGCTGAAAAAAGAATCGCGCGACCCGACGTTTTTCAAGGTAAGCGCCGTTGCCGAACGGCTTCGAAGAGAGTGATCATGGCGGCCATAGCGACGTTGAGCGAATCGGCCTGGCCGGCCATGGGGATACGGACTTTGACGTCGGCGGCGGCGAGCCATTCGGAGGTGAGGCCGTATTGCTCGCTGCCCAGCAGCAATGCGATCGGGCCGCGAAGATCGGTGTCAGTATAGAGGGTTTCTGTATCGGGAGTCGTGGCGACCGTCCGGATGCCTCGGGAGCGCAGAAATGAAATCAGCCGCTCCCGATCGGTCACAACAACCGGAACCGAGAAAAGGACGCCCGTCGACGCGCGGACGACGTTCGGATTGAAAATGTCGGTGACCGGGTCGCAAACGATCACCGCGTCCGCTCCAGCCGCGTCAGCGCCGCGGAGCAGTGTGCCGAGGTTGCCGGGCTTCTCGATCCGCTCGCAAACCAGAAGGAGCGGAGCCGGACCGAGATGCAGCTGGTCGAGGTCGGTCTCCCATTGATCGGCGACGGCAAGGAGACCGTCGGGACGGTCGCGGTAGGAACACTTGCGAAAAGCATCCTTTGTCAGCTCGAACAAGCATGCGCCGCCCGCGGCGGCTTGCTCAAGCAGCGGACGCTCATTTTGCCCGAGAAACCATTCCGGCGCGAAATAAACCTCCTGAACGCGGACGTCCCGGGCAAGCGAGCGAGAGAGTTCCCGGTAGCCTTCGATCAGGAAGGTGCCGGATTTATCGCGATGCCGGCGGTCACGGAGCTTGACCAGGTGTTTAACTCGAGGATTCTGCAGGCTGGAAATGCGTTCGGCGGACATGTTTGTGGTTATTGGCAATCCGTTATTCGTTATTGATTATTTGGTCTCGAGATCCCTGTTTGCAACGGAACACCACCAATAACCAATAACCAATAACTGATAACTGATAACTGATAACCGATAACCAACCCGATGGCCGCGAGAAAAAAGCCGTTTAACGCGCACCCGTTTCCCTATCACCACGAGCTCGAACTGGAAATCACCTCCCTGACCAACATGGGGCACGGAGTTGGCCGCGTCGACGGATGGGTTGTCATGGTCCCGTGGGTGATTCCAGGAGAGAAGGTGCGAGCGAGGGTTTTTCGGAATCACAAGAACTATTCCGAGGCGGATTTGGTCGAGGTTTTGGCCCCGTCACCCCGTCGCGCGGAGCCAACTTGTCCTCTTTTTGGTGTTTGCGGCGGCTGCCAGTACCAGCATATCGAATACGCGGACCAGCTGGAATGGAAGCGGCGGCAGGTCGAAGAGCTGCTCGAACGGATGGCCGGAATCCAAGCGCCTGTCAATGCTGTGATCGGCTCGCCCCGGGAGTATGGCTACCGGGCGAAAATCACACCGCATTTCAAGCGGCCGCGCGACGGCGAGATCGGTGCGATCGGCTTCCTGCGAGCGGGCGAGCGAAACCGGATCATCGACGTCCCCCGCTGCCCGATCGCGACCGACGGAATCAATGAGGTTCTCCCGGAAATTCGCGCGACGGTCCGGAAGAACGCCGCAACGTATCGCCGCGGGGCGACCATCTTGGTGCGCGAAGCCGAGGAGGGGGTAGTCACCGATCCAGCAACGATCATCACAGAAAAAGTCGGCGAAATGAAATTCTCCTTTCCGGCTGGCGAGTTTTTCCAGAACAACCCCTTCATCCTGCCCAAACTGACCGATTACGTCGCGGCCCGGGCGAGCGAGGGCGGATGCCGTTTCCTTGTCGACGCCTACTGCGGGTCCGGGCTGTTCGCATTGACCGCGAGCCGTTCGTTCGAGCAGGCGGCCGGCGTGGAGATCAGCGAACAATCGATTCAGTGGGCCCGGCGAAATGCCGAAGCGAACAGCGTCGCGAACTGTCGTTTCCTCGCCGGAGACGCGGCGTCGATTTTTGCGGACATCTCGTTCCCGCCGCACGAGACGGCGGTGATCATCGATCCGCCTCGCAAAGGTTCCGATGAGCCGTTCCTCGAACAGCTCTTCACATTCGGACCGGCCCGCGTGGTGTACGTCTCTTGCAATCCCGCCACCCAAATTCGCGACCTCCAGTCGTTCATCCGGCACGGCTACGCGATTGAAGCCGTCCAGCCATTCGATCTCTTCCCGCAGACGAAGCACTTGGAATGCGTCGTCACCCTGCGCCGGTCCTGAATTTGGTTTTCCCCGGGAGAATCTCGGGATCGCGAGCCCTTGACTGATCAATCGGCTTTCAAAGTTCCCAAATATTCCGCTCTCGTTCTTTACAATTTTTTTCAAAAATGTTATCCCTTTGGTCATTCTCTCCCACGGACCAAATTCCGCGAATGCTGACGCTGATCCCATATCCTGCCGCACACCTCGCAAGAAGGCCCGAGAGCGCAACAGCCCCCCCCTTCACCGGAACGCGGATGCTGCAATGACGGAGTCGATCACACCATCCTCATACCAGCGCCACGTTCTTCTCCTGATCGCGGACAAGGACGAGTTCCGATGGGCGCAAGGCGTCCTCGCCAAAGCAGGTGTCCAGACCTGTCCGTGCGCCGATATCGAGGAACTCTGCCAAAAGGCGCCGCTCGGCTTTGGCGCGATCGTGATCAGCGAGGAAATTATCGACGAGAAGGCGCATCGTTTATTAAAGGACATGATCAGCAGCCAGGAAGCTTGGTCGGACATTCCCATCCGCCTGCTTGCGGGCAGCCCCAATTCGCCCCAGCTCTTCACCGCGCTGCGCAACTCCCTGCAGGCCGGGAACATCATGATCCTGGAGCGGCCGGTTCAGGAGCTCACGTTCGCCAGCTCTCTCGAAGTCGCTCTGCGTGCGCGACGGCGCCAGTATGAGGTCCGCGACCTGCTCGCCCAGCGTCACAGCGTCCTCGGCAGCATCAACGACTCGTTCGTGATGGTCGACCGCGACTGGCGCTTCGTCTACGTCAACGAAAAGGCGACCGACATGTACGCGCTCACGACCGAGAAATTTCTCGGCCGCCTGCTCTGGGACGCGCTTCCCGAGCTTGCCAAGGAACCGTACCGCTCGCGGCTCGAAGAGGCGGCGCGGACACAAAGCGAATTTCAAGCCGAGTTTTACGACACTTCCTCCCGGCGCTGGTTCGAGCAGCGCATCTACCCGTCGCCAACTGGTCTTTCGATTTTTGCGACCGACATCACCGAACGCAAACACGCCGAAGAGCGGCTTCGCTACCAGCTCAACATTACGCAGGCGATCACCGACAACGCCGCCGATTCACTTTTCCTGCTCGATACGGAGGGGCGGGTCACGTTCATGAATCCCGCCGCGGAGCAAACGTTTGGCTGGAAAAAGGAGGAACTCCTCGGCCAGGTGCTGCACGACCACGTCCATTACCACCGGTCGCGCGCCTCCAAGCTGGAATGTCCGCTCCACTGCGTTTTCACCTCCGGCCTCACCCTCCGCGATCTCGAAGACCAGTTTCACTGCAAGGACGGCTCCCGGATCGATGTCTCCTGCTCCAATGCCGCGATCATTGTCGATGGCCAGCCAACCGGTGCCGTGCTCGTCGTTCACGACATCACGTACCACAAACTCGCGGAACATCAGCTCAAAGCCCTCAACGAAAATCTCGAGCTCCGTGTCGCCGAACGAACCGCGATCGCCGAAAAGCGCGCGACCCAGCTCAGCGCCCTCGCATCCGAGCTGACCCAGACCGAACAGCGCGAGCGACGCCGCCTCGCGCACATTCTCCACGACAACCTTCAGCAGATCCTGGTCGCTACCAAACTTCAGCTCAGCATGCTCCGCGGCCGCGTCGAAGATGAAACGCTGCGCGAAGAGATGCTCCACATCGAAGACCTCCTGAACCGGTCGATCGAGGAATCGCGCTCGCTCACCGTCGAATTGAGCCCCCCCATTCTCTACGACGCAGGTCTGGCGCGCGCGCTGGAATGGCTGGCTCGGCGAATGGAGAAAGAACACGGTCTGCACGTGTCGCTCGAAGCCCAGCCAGAAGCCGAACCCGAAGGCGACGACATTCGCGCGTTTCTCTTCCAGGCCGTTCGCGAAGCACTTTTCAATATCGTCAAGCACGCCGGCGTCAAAAAGGCCGCCGTCGAAATCGCCCTCGCCAAGAACGGCGACTCGGTTATCCGGGTCCAGGACAATGGTTTCGGCTTCGAACCGGGCGCCCAGGATCACAAGGATTTCAGCGCCGGCGGCTTCGGGCTCTTCAGCATTCGCGAGCGGCTCGAGTTCCTCGGCGGGCGCATGGTGATCAACAGCGCTCCCGGACAGGGCACGACCGTTTCCTTGTTTGTACCGCGCCGCGAGGAAAAACAGGAAAGCGCGGACGCCGTCCCGGAAGCCCTCAAAGAAGCGGCGCCCGCCGGCACCGACGACACTCCCTCCGCCGCCGAGCCGCGCAACGTCATCCGAGTCCTTCTCGTCGACGACCATAAAATGCTGCGCGACGGACTGGCCGGTCTGCTCCGCGAACAGCCGGACATTGCCGTGGTCAGTGAAGCCTCCGACGGCCAGATGGCGATCGAACTCGCGCACCAGACCGATCCCGATGTCATCATCATGGACGTGACGATGCCCAACATGAACGGCGTCGAGGCCACGCGCCGCCTCTCCGCCGAACTTCCTCACATTCGCGTGATCGGCCTTTCCATGCATGAAAAAGACGACATGGCGACAGCGATGCGCGAGGCCGGCGCGGTCAACTACGTGACCAAAGGCGCTCCGTCCGAAATTCTGACCGCCGCCATCCGCGACTGCATGAACGAACCCCTCGAACGCGCCACGCCGCCCCCCGCCCCGTCCCTCGCCGCCAATCCCACCTGACCCCGGCTGAAATTCTCAGTTCCCACCTTCCCACTTTCCCACCTTCTCACTTTCCCACCTTACTGCTGGCAATCCCCGCGTTGGTACCGTACGCTGAGCATTATGGAAACGGACAACTACAACTATCACTACCCGCACACGCTCAAAGCGATCTGGGACAAGGCGGTTGACAGTTACACAAAGGGCGGGCGCAACGTGAACATGTTTTTCGATGGCGCCGACTTGGAATTCCTTCGCGGAATCGGTGCAACTCCGCAGGAAGTTTACGACTTCGTGGAAGACTTTTGCGACGGAGCCGAACCGAGTTGGGAAACGTTCCTGCTCATCCAATCCGTGCGCCGCGATTATTTTCTTAACGTCCAGCACGGAAACTTCTCGGATACCGTCATCAATGTGGACGAACTGCCAGACAAATCCGAAGCGGTTCGCGGGATGGAATGGCTTCCGCGCCTGATCGGCAAGGCAAAGGCCAAACTGCGTGGAGAAATGCCGGCAACACTCATGTTTTGCTGCGGCGGCGACCGGCGGTTTTTCAAAAACCATGACATCCATCCCGCCGATTTTCTCCGCGCCGCCTGGGCGTATGAAAACGATGATGACGCACTGATCGAGTGGACCGCGGCTCACAGCCGTCAGCTCCAGGCACACGCGTGATGCAGCCGCTGCGCGGCTGGTCCCGCAGTCTTTAGTCCTCGGTCTTTGGTCTTCGGCCGCTGGGTTTCCCGCTCGGCGGACTCTGTCCGCCCTTGGTTGTTAATCAATCAAAACGGACACAGTTTTTCGAGCTCTTCCGCGGAGGGACGGCTGCCGTACTCTCCGAGTTCAAAAGCTTCGGCATACTGAACGGCCTCTCCGCGATCCGGTCCATACCGTTTAACGAGATCCTGCCGGAAGCGTTCAGCGACGGCCGCGTCCCGCACGAGAAAACGGCTGCGGAGAAACTCCTTTTTACCTTCTTCGTCCTCGGGTACCTCATCCGCGAATCCGCTGTTCCACGGCAGCCACTCCAAAAACTGCGACGGGATTTCCCGGAACGCGGCGAGCTTCCGATCCGCCACGGAATCCGTGTCGACGATCACGCTTGGCCGGAACGGCCGCGGCTGCTGAAACACATCCGAGAAATACAGGAAAACCGGCATCTCCGCCAACCGGGGCGAGTCGGGCAGAAAATTCGGGACGGTGACAAGAAACGAGGCGTCTTGCACCAGCGTTGAGGTTGTCCGGTGATCGACATGGTAATCGTTTGGCCGGTGCGTCAGCACAATATCGGACCGCCAGTCACGAATAAGTCGGGTCAATTGCTTCCGCTGCTCGACGCCCGCTTCCAATTCCGCGTCCGGATTGGCCAGCACCTCCCCGTCCGCGCCGAGCACCCGCGCGCTCGCCTCGGCCTCGACACGCCGGCGCTCCGCCACCTGTTCCGGCGCCTGCTCGTGATGGCCGTGACGTCCGTCCGTGACCGACACGATTTTGACGCAATGTCCGCGGTCAGCCCAGAGGGCGGCGACGCCTCCGGCCTTGATTTCACCGTCGTCGGGATGAGCACCGATAATCAAAATGCGAAGCGGCCGGTCCACCGGCGCGCGATACGGAACAGTCACCAATCCAGTCAAATCCTTCATAATAACTAAGCGGCAGACGATTATCCCACTGACACGTCAAGTTTTCGGCCTTCTGCACCGGCTCTGTAGCCGCGCTCGTGAGCGTGTTGCCCACCCGCCTCCGCCGAATAACAACATTTTCCAGCAACCCGATGATGAATAAACGGTAAGGCACGATTCAGCCCTGTAAATGCCGATCTTTACCGACAACCCACGAGACGGGCGCCCGCGCGGGCAGTTGACCGCGTGCAAGATTTTCTTAACAGTGCTGCGTCATGTCATTCACCGATGCAGACCCAGTGAAACCAGCAAGCACTGCCGGCGCGCGAAGCCTGAAGGGCCAGGTGCTCGTCACACGGCGGGTGCAATTTTGCGCGGCCCACCGGCTCCACAATCCTGCAATGCCGGATGAATGGAACATCGAGCAATACGGCGTGTGCAATCATAAACACTGGCACGGACACAACTACACCCTTGAAGTTTCCGTTCTTGGCGAACCGGATCCGCAGACCGGATTCACCCTCAACCTGACCACGCTCAAGAAGTTGCTCAACGAGGTCATCGTCTCGCGGTGCGACCACAAAAACTTCAACCGCGATGTCGATTTCATGAACGGAATCATTCCGTCCACCGAAAACCTGGTCATTGCGATTTGGAATCAACTTGAGCCGCACATCAAGCAGGGCAAGCTGTATTCGGTGCGCCTGCATGAGACCGATAACAACTACGCGGAGTACCGAGGAGGAACCGGATTTTGATGAAGACGGCTGTAACCGAAGGAATGAAGGAAACGAAGAATAACGCCGACCCGCGACCGCCAGCCGGCAAGGTTTCGGAACCGGCGCCCGCGCGCGCCTACGACCCGCACTTTGTGGTAACGCCAGGCTATCAGCAAAGTCTCCCTGACATGCAGAACGCCGACAGCACTACGATTAAGGGCGCGCGTGTCGGCATCCAGCAGGTCGGTATTTCCAACTTTCGCCTGCCGCTCAAATTTGCCGCGGCAAATGGCGAGCCGCTGACGCTTGAGACATCCGTGACCGGATCCGTCTCCTTGGAAGCCAACCGGAAAGGGATCAATATGTCCCGGATCATGCGGACGTTTTACGAGTACAAGGACGAGGTCTTCTCTCTCCGCAAACTCGAGGAGATCCTGACGTATTACAAAAAATCGCTCAACAGTTTCGAAGCCCGGATCAAACTCCGGTTCTCTTATCCGATGCTCCAAATGAGCCTCCGCAGCGGGCTGGAAGGATATCAGTACTACGCATGCGCTTATGAGGGCATGATCGATCGAAACGACCAGCTGCGGACGTTTCTCTATTTCGACTTCGTCTACTCGTCGGCTTGCCCTTGCTCGGCGGAGCTCGCGGAACACGCCAGGAAAACCCGCAACGTTTTCTCGGTACCACATTCCCAGCGAAGCAAGGCGCGGGTGGTCGCGGAGGTCGAGCCGGGCGAAACCGTCACCATCGAGGACTTGCACCATCATTGCCTGCGCGCTCTCCAGACGGAAACCCAGGTGATGGTCAAGCGCGAGGACGAACAAGCCTTCGCGGAACTCAACGGGGCCTCGATGAAATTCGTCGAAGACGCCGCGCGTTTGCTTTTCGAACAGCTCGATGCTGACCGGAGAATCCGCGACTTTGAAGTCGCCTGCTCCCACCTCGAGTCACTTCACTCGCACGATGCGATCTCCGTCATCGCCAAAGGCGTTCCCGGTGGCTTCACCGCCAACTTCGACGACTTCGAAAGTCTCATCTGCTAACGAAACGCGGACGGAAGCGGTTAGCGCGAGTCGCTTCTAGCCGGTTGGCGCATTCGTGCCGGCCCGCCCCCCGAGGCGGCCGCCTCCACTTTGCAGCTTCACCAGTGATCTCCCACCCAAACAGCCCTCCGCCGCCGGAGAGCAACAGACAGCCGGCGCTGTGCCGGAATCACGGCCCGGTCCGCTTCATCAGCCTCTTTTATCTGACGATGGCGGCCGCGGGCCTCGCGCTGATCTGGTGGCGGCGGCCGAGCTTTTCAATTGATCCCCTCGCGACACCCGGACCGGGCTGGCTGATTCATCTCATCGCTACGGTCGCAATCATTTTGGCGGTCCATAGCCTCAGCCGGATCCTGCACACACACCTGCCTTCCCTGCGGGCGAGCGCGCGCGACATGCGACGGCTGCTGGGCGAGTTAACGTGGCTCCAGGCGGCAGCCGTCGCGCTCGCCAGCGGTGTCGGCGAGGAGATCCTCTTCCGCGGCTGGCTTCTTCCGGAAACCAGCCTCTGGCTCTCCTCGGTCGCGTTCGGAATCGTCCACTTCCCCCCCAATCGCCAATGGCTTTACTGGCCGGTCTTCGCCGGCGCGATGGGGTTTCTCCTCGGCTGGCTGCAAATCTGGACCGGCTCGATCGTCTTCCCGATTCTCCTCCACGCCGGCGTCAATTTTCTCAATCTCCGTCTCCTCCTTCGCCCGCCGGTTCCGCGGTAATGCGCGAAGGCGCCTTCGCGTTCACCATGTAATAAATAACCGGTACCGCCATGCGGCTGATCAGCAGCGAAGCGACTTCTCCAGCCATCAGCGCGATCGCCAGACCCTGAAAAATCGGGTCCGCCAAAATCACCGCGGCCGCGACAACCACCGCCAGCGCCGTCAGCAGCATCGGGCGGAACCGAATCGCGCCGGCGTCGACTACCGCTTCCGCGAGTTTCTGTCCTTCCTTCAGCCGCAGCTCAATAAAGTCGACGAGGATGATCGAGTTCCGCACCACAATCCCTGCGCCAGCCATAAAGCCGATCATCGATGTCGCCGAGAAAAACGCCCCCATCGCCCCGTGCGCCGGCAAGATCCCAATTAAAGAAAACGGGATCGCGACCATCACGATCAGCGGCGTGACAAAGGACCGGAACCATCCGACCATCAGGATGTAGATCAAAACCAAAACCGCGATGAACGCCGCCCCGAGATCGCGGAAAACTTCGATCGTGATGTGCCACTCGCCATCCCATTTGATCGCCGGCTCCAGATCGTGAAAAGGAAGGTTCGCGTGAAAAATCTCCACCCGCCCGTCCGTCCCGCCAAAATCGGCGCGGTTGAGCTTCGCGATCTCCCGGTTCATCCGCGCGATCGCATAAACCGGGCTTTCAATCTCGCCGCCGACGTCGGCGGTCACATAGGTCACCGGCATCAGATTCTTGTGGTAAATGCTCTTGTCGGCGGCCGTCTGCCGGATCGCGCCCAGTTCGCGGAGCGGCACCAGCGGCGCGCCTTCGGCATGATCCGCGCGCACCCGCAAGGCCAGCAGGTCTTCCGGATGTGACCGAAATTCCCGCGGCACTTCCACCCGGATCCGGAGGTCCTCTCGCTCGTCGGGCAAATGCAGCAGGTCAGCGGTCTCTCCGGAAAAGGCAATGCCGACGGTCCGCTCGACCGCTTCCGGACTCACCCCGTGCAGCAGCGCTTTCTCCCGATCGAGCTCGAAAAAGAGTTTCGGCTGGTCCGCCTCAATGGACCAGTCAATATCGACAACCCCGGGGGTTTCCTCCATGATCCGCCGGACCGCCTTCGCAAGCTTCATCCGGCTCTCATCAGCCGGTCCGTAAATCTCCGCGACAAGCGTCTGCACGACCGGCGGCCCGGGCGGCACTTCCGCCAGCGTCACCGCCGCGCCGTAACGCTCAGCCACCTCGGCGACCCGCGGCCGGAGGCGCAGCACGATGTCGTGGCTCTGGTTTACGCGTTCCTTTTTACCGACGAGGTTCACCTGAATGTCCGCGACATTCGATCCTTCCCGCAGAAAATAATGCCGGACAAGTCCGCTGAAGTTAAACGGCGCCGCCGTTCCCGCGTGGATCTGGTAATCGGCCACCTCCGGCGCCTCGCGAATTGCTTCGGCCATCTCACGCGCCACCCGCGCGGTCTGCTCTAGACTGCTGCCTTCCGGCATATCCAGAATCACCTGGAACTCGCTCTTGTTATCGAACGGCAGCATCTTGACCTGCACCCAGCCGATTCCGACCAGCGCCATCGCCCCGGCAAGCAGCGCGGTAATCACTCCAAGAAACGCCCACCGCCAGGAACGGCGCGCGAGCAGCGGCGCCATGAATCCGCGGTACGCACGGGTCAGCACGCTTTCTTTTGACGCGGCATCACCGGCCTTTTCCCGGGACCGCCGGAAAAACAGCAGCCGGTTCGCCGCCCACGGCGTGACCGCAAACGCGATCAGCAGCGAAAAGATCATCGCCGCCGTCGCGCCCACCGGGATCGGCCGCATATACGGCCCCATCAATCCGCCGACAAATGCCATCGGCAGAATGGCCGCGATTACCGCCCAGGTCGCGAGGACAGTCGGATTCCCGACTTCGCTGACCGCCTCGACAATAATCGGCACCAGGCCGCGCTCGCGGTTCTTCTCCATGCGAACGTGACGCACGATGTTTTCCACCACAACGATCGCGTCATCAACCAGAATCCCGATCGAGAAAATCAGCGCGAAAAGCGTGATGCGATTCAGCGTGTATCCATAAAAATAGAACACCGCCAGCGTCAGCCCGAGCGTTGCCGGAACCGCAAGAAGGACGATCAGCGATTCCCGCCACCCAAGGAAAAGCAAGATCAGCAGCGCGACTCCGAAGACAGCGATTCCCATGTGAAAAAGGAGCTCGTTCGATTTTTCCGCCGCCGTCTCCCCGTAATCGCGCGTCACGCTTACCTCGATTTCATTTGGAATCAGACTGCCCTTCAGCACGTCGACCTTGTCGATCACATCCTCCACAACACGGATCGCGTTGGCCCCCGGACGCTTCGCCACCGCGATGGTTACCGCCGCCTCCTCCCGCATCTCCTCCGATCCCGGTCCGCCGCGCCCGAAAAGCACATACGATCGCGTCTCTTCCGCCCCGTCGATGACCTCCGCAACGTCCTCGAGAAATACCGGGCGGCCCTCGTGAACCCCAATCACCGTTCGCGCCACTTCCCGCGAGTCGCGAAAGAAGGAGCCGGTTTCCACAAGGTATTCACGATTCTCGCGCACCATCGCGCCGGCGATCCTCTGCCGATTCGCTTCACGCAGCGCCGCGGGCAAATCCGCCAGGGTCAGGGAACGCGCCGCCAGCCGGACCGGATCGACCCGAACGCGAACTTCCCGGCGCGCGCCGCCAATGAGCGTCGTCTCCGCGACATTCGGCACCTGCCTGATCGACTCATCCACTTGCGACGCCACCCGCCGAAGCGTCAGGTGATCGTGAATACGACTGTGAAACGTCAGCGCCAGCACGGGCACGTCATCAATCGAACGCGGTTTGATAAGCGGCCGCGAAGCGCCCGGCGGAATACGATCAAAATTCGACCGCATCTTCTGGTTGAGCCGCACGAGACTTTCCTCCATCTCCTCGCCCACCTCAAACCGAACGATCGCCATCGCGCGGCCGGGACTCGATGTCGAATAGATGTACTCAACGCCCGGAATCTCCCAAAGCAGCTTCTCCATCGGACGCGTCACGCGTTCAGCCACCTCGCGGGCGCTCGCCCCCGGCATGCTGACGAACACATCAATCATCGGCGCCCGGATCTGCGGTTCTTCCTCCCGCGGAAGAAGCATCGTTGAAGCGATGCCCAACAGAACAGCGGCAAGAATCAGAAGCGGCGTCAGCTTCGAATCGACAAAACGCGCGGCGACATTCCCGGCAAAACCGCGCGGAACGACTGGCTTCGCGGCGCTCATTGGGTCCCGGAAATCTTCGTTTCAACAGCGGCACCGTCGCGCAGTCCGTCAGGCGGCTCAACGATCACCGCCTCCCCGTCATCAAGACCGGCAAGAATTTCGATCGAACCTTTGGACAAACCTCCGGTCCGGACCAGTCGCAAGTGTGCCCGGCTTTCGGATACAACAAATACATACTCGAGCTGCCCTCGTTGCACGACACTCGTTTCAGGGAGCGTGATCGACCGGGCTTTCTCACCAGGAACAAGCAATCGTCCAAACTGCCCCGCATGGACGGATGCGCCCGCTGGAAGGTCGGCTTTGACCAAAACGGTGCGCGTCACCGGGTCGGCCGCGGGTTCGATCTCCGAAACAACCGCTTCACCGGTGATCTCCGGGTGATCGAGCGCGAACGCGATCGTTTCGTTCAACGCAACGGTTCCTGCCAGCGATTCGGGGATTCCCGCTTCCAGCCGATAGCCGGCCGCCGATTGCAACTCGAGAAGCGGCTGACCCGGCAGAACCAAGTCGCCTGGTTCCGCGCGCCGGCGAATGACCGTGCCCGGGAACGGCGCGCGAACCGCGGCATAACTTTCGAAAATCTCCGCCTCCTCGAGGGCCGCCTGAGCCGCGCGATGGCGCGCTTCGGCGACTTCCAGCTCCTGCGCGGTCGCCGCGTTCGACCCGGCCAATCCGGCAACGCGATTCAGCTCCAGCGTCGCGGCCTCCAGCTCCACTTCGGCCCGCCGAACCCGCGCGGACAGTTCCGCGGAACGTAACTCCACGAGCAAATCGCCCGCCTCCACCCGGTCGCCCGAGTCAACCGTCACCCGGGCAATGGCTCCTTGTATCCGCGAAGATACGACAAATTCATGAACCGGACGCACCTGTCCAGGCACCGCGATCAGCTCCGGTTTCAACACCGCCCGCGCCCGCTCCGCCGAAACCGGGATCGGCGCCGCGCCGGAAGGCCCTTTCGGGGAGATCTGCTTTTCACGGCCGCATCCAGCCAGAACAACGACGGAAATCACGACCGCCGCGACCCAGGGTCTTCCAAGAATTCTCTGCGCCCTGGCGGCGTCGAAACACAAGCTCCTCGCTCCTTTTCGCGTATTCATTTCGTATTTTTCCTCCGGCGTTCCTCCTAATTATTTTATCTTTCGCTCGCGATCGGGAAGAGTCCCAGCGCCCGCCGGAGTGCGGCCGTCGAGACTCCGACGTCGGTTTCAGCCACGGCACGGCGCACGCGCGCTTCGGTCAGTCCGGCCTCGGCTTCGGTCAGCTGGGTGCTCAGCAAAGCCCCCTCCTCGAACCGCTGCCGCGCCAAACGAGCATTCTCTTCGGCCAATCGCACCGCCTCCCCGGCCACCTCCAGCCGCGCTTGCGCCTCATCGAGCGCCAGGCGGGCGCGTTCCACTTCGTCTTCGATCGCCAGTGCGATCTTTCGTTCGGTCTCGATTGCCTCGCTGCGGCGTGCATTCGCGGCACGGATGCCGCCATCGGCCGCGCCGCCATCCCAAAGATCGTAGGTAACCGAAATGCCGGCCGACCAGGAATCTTCGCCCCTGCCGGTTTCCCAGCCTTTATCTCGGTCGAGGCGTCCAAAAAGATCGATCCGCGGGCGGCGCTCGCCCCGGGCCGCCTCGACTTCGCCCGCGCTCGCGTCACGCTGATGCCGAACCGCTTTCATCTCCGGCCGGTCAGGTTTGACGATATCGGGAGACGGGATCCATCTCGCGACTTCGCCGATCTCCAGCACGGGCTCGCTGTAAGACAAACCGAGCAGGTGAACAAAAGCTCGTCGGGCCAAGGATGCCGCGTGACGAGCTCGAACCAGGTCCTCCTCCACTTCCGCCCGCTCGACACGGATGTGCAACGCGTCGGATTCCAGCAAAGCACCTCGTGCAACCCGCGCCTCCGCCACTTTGACGGCTTCTCCCAGCGCACGGAGGCGGGCGTCGACGCCGCGCACGATTTCATCCGCGCGCCCGATCTCGAGCATCGACCGGACGACTCCGAACGCGATTTCCTGACGCACCGCTTCCCGGCGCGCCGCCTCCGCTTCCGACAGCGCCCGGGCAGCCGCCCGCGTTCCGGCTCGGCGCCCGCCGTCATACAGTGACCAAGTCACCATCGCGTAGACGTTCCAATTATCTGTCGTTCCAGGCCGATTGAAATTCAATCCCGGCTCAAACGCCCCTTGATTCAGAATCCACCCGAAGGCCCTTCCGGCACTGTTGGTGCCCTCATAACTCGATCCGACCGAAACCGTCGGCGCGTAAGCCGCTTTTGCCCGTTCCAAATCGGCTTGCGCGGCCACCAGCCGCGCGCGCGCGATCGCCGCGTCGGGATTGTTCTCCAAGGCGAAATCCACCGCGCCGGGGATCGTCCAAATCCGATCAGACCGGCCGCCTTCCGCTGAAGCGCCGGCAGTGGTGACCGCCGCGGTCAAGCAGATGAGCGGTGCCGCGGTTTTCAAGAGCGCCTGCAGCCTCCAGCTCCGCGCGAATGCAAACTCCCTTCTGCCATTCATCGCTTTAGCCCGTATTTCCGAACCGCCTCAGCTCGAGGAGCCGCGGCAGCTTGAACTCTTCCTTCCGCCGCCGCACTTTCGCATAAGAATCGCCGCCGGACAAAAGCCGGTGAACGACGACTGGATCAGGTTCGCCCCAACGAACACCGCCAGCAGCAGCCACCAGGGGTTTACCAGCCAAGTTAACAGCACGCTGACGAGGACGACGCTCCCCGCGAGCCGTCGAATTGCCTTTTCATTATTCATCCGTCTCCCTTTCCATGGTTATGAACTCGATTTCGCCGTTCCCATCCTTTTGGTTGCGAAACTCGTTCTTTTCGCTATACGTAACTATATGCGCAATCAATCATACATCGAAGGTAAGTCAAGCCCGGGCGCAAAAAAAGCGTCTCCTGTGCCGATGACGCCTGCATTCTTTGAGCAGGTGGCCGAGCGTTTTCGTGTCCTGGGGGAGCCGATGCGGCTTCGGCTGCTTCACTGCCTGATGGACAGCGAGAAGAGCGTTAGCGAGCTGGTACAGCTTTCCGGGGCGACGCAAGCCAACGTGTCGCGGCATCTGCAAACACTGAAACAAGCGGGAATCCTCCATCGGCGAAAGGAAGGGCTGCATGTTTATTACAGTATCGGCGACCCGACCGTATTCGAGCTGTGCGATCATGTCTGCGGCAGTCTTCAGCGTCATCTCGAGGAAAAAGCGCGCGCCTTCCCCGGCGAAATCGCGTAGCTTCAACCGCAAAACGGTTCGCGCGAATCGAGACGAGTCCTGCCTTGCAAACCGCTGCCCCGCCAGGAGTCTCCAAGGCGGTTGTTCGAATTATTTGCGCGAACCCTCCGGCGCCGGAAGATCGAGACCGGCTATCCAGTCGAGCGATTCGCCAAGCAGACGCCGGACCGTTTCTTCATCGATCGCAACATGCGAAGCCTTGAGCCAGCGGCGCGTTTTCGGCTCACCGGCCGCGGCAAAGAGCGCGTCGGCGCTCTCTTTCGGAATCAGCTCATCGCCCTCAAGGTGTTGAAAAAGCACGGGCCGAGGGGCAATGCCCGAAACCTGCTCCACCGGTTCGAACGGAGATAGGATCCAACCCCCAAGAGTTGCCGCAAACGGAGCCGCGGCGCCAAGATTCTCTTGATCGGCGAGATTGCGTAAAATTTCAGGAAGGTTTCCTCCGGCCAAAGCGATCACCGCCGAACGAAAGCGAGGCTCGTGATTCATCACCGCGCAGCCCATAATTCCGCCGTAGCTTGCACCGAGCAGACTCAACCGTTCCGCATCCACATCGCCGCGCTGCAACAGATAGTCCACCGCGCGACGTGTTTCCGGCACGATACGCGAAGAACGTTCGCGCAGCGCCCAGGCGCCGCGAATTCCGCGACGCTCCTTCCTCACGCCGCGATTATATTGCTCCGGCATAACGAGCATAACTCCCCGCTCGGCGAACAGTCCCGCGATTTTATCGAAAAAGCGCGTATCCTGGCCGATCCCATAAAGGAAAACCACGCACGGATAGGGGGCTTCCGTATTCGCCGGAATCATTACACGCAGGGGAATCCGCTCGCCCTCCAGCCCGGTTATCGCAATGAGCTGACTGGTCCCGGCCGGTGATTCCGCGGTGTCCATCACGGACTCGGCCAGCGGCAATTCCGGATCGTATCCTCCAAAAACGCGTTTGTCCGCGATTTGTTTCAGAAGCACCGCGAATCCCGCAATCGCAAAGCAGACGAACAGCACGACCCGGGCGATTCTCCTAAGGCGCGAATGGCCGCCCTGCTTCCGACGCCGAACCTTCATCCGTGCGTTTCCATTACGGAGCGTTCGGCGCGCCGCCGGAACCTTTCCGGCCCGCCTCCCGCATTTCCTGCATCATCGGCTGCAGCTTGTTCATCGCGTTCATCATTCGCGGCTGCATCAGCTCCGACATCCGCTGCATCAATTCGCCCTGCTTGTTGATAAAACTCTGACCCGCCGGCGTTGTATAAAAGTCGATTAACCCCTGCAGCTCCTCGCGCGTAAAGGTCTCGCCGTACGCTTGAATCATATCCTCCTGCATCCCAGCCCAGTCCATTTCTTCATGAAAAGCTTCGATAAAGCGCATCTGGGCGGCGACCATTTCTTCCGTGACCGGCATCCCTGTCTGCTGTCCGATTTGACGGAACATTTTCTCCATCATCTTTTTTTGCTGGTCGATCGAGGTCGCCATCATCTCTTCGAACTTCATGCTGCGCAAAAGCTCCGCGGCCTCATCGAGAGCAGCCCCCTCTTCCGCGGGCGCCGCGTCCGCGGACTTCGATCCCGCTAACGCCAAACGGTGCTCCTCGTCGCCTTTGCGGATAACGAGCATGTTCTCCTTCGCGTCAAAACGAACAACCTCATAGCCGGAAAAGGTATCTCCAACCGCTACCCAAGCGGTCTTTCCGCCTCCTTCCGCGGTGAGAGAAAAATGCTGGGTATCGCCGAGTTTCAAGATCCCCCGGAAGTGCACCGGAGAGGTTTGGGCCAGAGCCGAAACCGAAGCCGCCAAGGCGGCGGTCAGAACGAAGATTGTTCTCATAAGTGGTTTTGGAAACCTCCCATTGTACACGGTCACCGTTCCGCCTGTCGATACTGCGCATTGCCGCCCAAAGATAACTCCTTGCTCCGCTTTTCC
>CAZYAN010000008.1:4127-5996 GCA_964645585.1 uncultured Opitutales bacterium | reverse complement strand
TCCGCTTTTCCTCTTTCCTCTTTCCGCATTCCGCTTTTCCTTATCGGCATGTGGGAGATTCAAATTTCAATTGCCGCCGAGCAGGCGGATCCGCTCGCTGAAGTGCTCGCCGAAGGGGACGCGCCGGCGTGGCATGTATTTTCCGATGTGGATGCTGGGCAGAGCCGCCTGACCGGTTATTTCGAATCGAAACCGGCGGCGCAAGCGGCTTGGGACGAGTTGCGAAAGACACTGCCCGAGGCGATTGCACAGGCTGAGCCATCGTATCGAGAACTTGGTGACAGCGACTGGAAAGACTCGTACAAAGCTCATTTTCACGCCTGGCAATTCGATCGGATTCACTGGGTTCCGATTTGGGAGCGCGAGCAATACACGATTCCTGACGGTCATGAGGCTGTCTGGCTGGATCCTGGCTTGGCATTCGGCACCGGAAACCATGAAACAACGCGGCTATGCGTCGAGCGCCTCGTTCACTGCCGCCGCGACTGGGAACGCGAGGGGCGGGATTTCGAGCAAATGCGGATCCTCGATGCCGGCTGCGGCTCCGGCATCCTCGCGATCTCCGCGGCTAAATGCGGTTTTACCCGCGTTGCCGGGTTTGATAACGATCCGATCGCCGTCGAGGTCAGCCAAGAAAATGCCGCTCTCAACGGCCTCGCCGGAAAGATCGAATTTTACGAAGCCGGGCTCCCCCAAGGACTGCTGAACCGCGAAGCCGACCTCCTCTTTGCCAACATTCTCGCGAACGTTCTCCGCGAACACGCCGAGCCGCTGATCGACGCCGTCCGGCCCGGCGGAAGACTTATTCTGAGCGGCATTCTCTCCAGCGAAATCAACGTGGTCGAAGCTCGCTTCCGCCCGCTTGTCCCAAACGCCTCCATCTCCAGCCGCCAGCTCAACGAGTGGGCCGATTTACTCATCGAACGCGAGTGATCCCGCGCTGCGGCGGCGCTTGTGAAAACGCGGTTGGTAATGCGGCGGCGTTCGCAAAAATGTGAGCCGCCCATCGGCGCACGCCGACAGCTGCGATTTCCGGATACTCAGTGCCGGAGACACAAACGCCATGCGGCCTTCGCATTCTTCGTTCCCTTCTGTTCAAACGATCCCGTCCCGCCTCAGCGGTTCAAACCGCCCGCTAAATGCGCGATCACCTTCGGCAGAAGTTCGTGCTCCGCCCGATGCACTTTTTCTTCGAGCATCTCCAGCGTATCCTCAGGTTCAATACGCACGGAGGCCTGCTCGATAATCGGGCCGGCGTCGACTTCGGCCGTGACATAGTGAACCGTGCAGCCGCTGTATTTTGCCCCCGACTCATACGCCTGCCGGATCGCGTTCAACCCGCGAAATGCCGGCAGCAGGCTTGGGTGCAAATTGATAATTTTCCCCGCAAAGGCCTCGATAAATCGGGCCTTGATCACACGCATAAATCCGGCGAGCACAATGAGGTCGGGCCGAACCGCCTCGATCGCTTCGATATAACGCGCCTCCGCTTCGCCTTCGAGCTTGGTCCGAAAAGGCGCGGGGTCGAGGTAGCGCGCGGGAACACCGAACTCGTCTCCAAGTTCCAAAATCCGCGCGTCGGCGCGGTCACTGAAAATCGCCACGACCCGGGCCCCGCCAAGTTCGCCGCTCTTTTCCGCCCGCAAAATCGCCTCGGCATTGCTTCCGCGCCCCGACCCAAGAATCACCACTCGCATACCGCCCATCCTGTGCGCTCCTCCTTCCGGCGCAAAGATTAAAACGGTCACCTCCACGCCACTGGCGTCCGGATCACCTTACTCGTCCTCATCCGTGCGGCTCGGAACCTGGAGCAACGGCTCCCCGTCCGCCGTCACCGTCAGGCCGCCGTCCTCACCGAAAGAAAACTCC
>CAZYAN010000008.1:0-4027 GCA_964645585.1 uncultured Opitutales bacterium | reverse complement strand
CTCCTAAAGTCTCCGGCCTCTTTCCCTCCAGCCGTTCAAATCGAACCGCCGTCACCGCCACAAGGGTTGCACGCAGGTTTCGCAACAAGTCGCGCTCCGATGCAAAAATCATATCCGCATTCGCCAGCAGGCCGCTCGTCAGCCAGTCTCCCCTCAGAAGGGTCTTTAGGTCCGGCAACTCGTCCACTGCCGCGAACATGGCCGTTGCCGCGGAAGCTGCAGGTGCCGACCGGACCCGATTCGGCAGCGGCCCTTTCGCACGGGAAATGAGGTCGCGCATGCCGGCGTAGTAATGATAGCGGTCGCGTTCAAGCTGTCCCAAAACGCTGTAAGCGATCCCGGCCAAGACTTGCGTATCCACTGCCCCGCTGCTCAACCCTCCCATGCCAGCGACCAGATCGAAATAATGCCCGCCGAAAACCAGTTCTCCCGCCAGCGGCCCCGGATAGAGATAGTCATCGTCCGCTTCCAGAAGCGCCTCCTGCAGTCGTCCGAGATTCTCTGCTGTGAGCACGCGCGCCGCGAGCAAGTGCTCAACTTGCTGGAGGGCAATGTTCGTTATCGCTATGCGCACCAGCGCGTTAATGAGAAACGGCGCCTCCCGCAGATGACCAGCGATCGCAAATGCAGCCAGCGCGGCATCTGTCGCTTCGCCAGACCGGTTCTCCAATGCATGATGCACACTGGTGAGAACTTGGAGCCGCGCCGCCACGCGCATTGAGCTCAACAGATCGAGGAAAGGAAGCGCGTAAAGATCGCCAGATAAATCCCAGCGAACCCCGTCTGCCCGGACGGCTTCCTCAAAAAATTTACGAGCTTCGGCACTGTCCGCGTAAAACGCCCCGATTCGTTCCGCCATGACAGCCGGCACCTCGTCTCCAGGAGCCGGAAGACGTGCCGCGCCGAAGATCGGAAGATTCACATCATCCGCGTACACCGCATTTACCGCCTGGAGGGCGATCTCACCTCTGCGATACCACTCGCCTCCGTCCGAATCGGGCACCTGATCGCGGTAGTGTTGGCGCAGTTCAGCAACCGTGAGCGCGAACCCGGCCGCCCGCAAACTGGTGATCTCGGCGTCGGCTCGCCTGCTGGCGATCACCCGATTCGCGACGACCAGCCCGAGCAAAATCACCACGAATGCCAGCCCGGCAACGAACGCCAGCAGAACCTTTCGCTCGCGGTTCAGTCGTTTCACGGAAACTTGTGTTCGGGGTGATTTACGTTACGGGGTCAAAAAATTCCGGCTAATCAAACATCTTCTTCGCCTTCTCGAAAAGACCCTTGTTGCTGTTCGGACGATTGTCGCCGCTCGCAATCGCGAACTCTTCCAGCTTCGCGCGCTGCTCCGGAGTCAAGGAGGTCGGCACTTCCACATGCACCCGCACGAGCTGATCACCGTAGCCTCCGCCGCGCAGATTCGGCATCCCTTTGCCGCGCAGCCGGAACGTTGTTCCGGATTGCGTGCCGGCGGGAATCTTCAGCGTCGCTTTGCCGGTGAGCGTGGGAACTTCAACACTGCCGCCGAGCGCGGCGAGCGTGAACTTGATGGGGACTTCGCAAAAAAGGTCGTCGCCTTGCCGCTCGAATATGTCGTGCTCCTTGACATGAACAACGATGTACAGGTCGCCGGGAGGTCCGCCCATGAAGCCGGCCTCGCCGTTGCCGGCCGAACGAAGCTTTGAACCGTTGTCGACCCCGGCGGGGATCCGGACTTTGATCGTGCTCGTCTCCGTCACACGCCCTTCTCCCCGACACTTTTTACACGGCGTCTCGATCCGCATGCCGGAGCCGCTGCACGTTGGACAGGTCTGGCGCACGCTGAAGAACCCGCGAGCGGTCGTCACCTGACCGCGTCCCCCGCACGTCGGACAGCGAACGGTTTTCGAACCCGGCTCGGCTCCTTCGCCTTTGCAGCGGTCACAGGTGACCGGACGGCGGAATGAAACTTCCCGCTCCACGCCGGTAGCAGCCTCCGGCAGCGTAATTTCCAAATCGTAACGCAGGTCCGAGCCGCGCTGCGGTCCGGCTGCGCCGCCGCCGCCGCTTCCGCCGAAAAACTCCTCGAAAATCCCGCCGCCACCGCCGCCGCGGCCCATCCCGCCGCCGAAAACTTCGCGGAATATGTCGAACGGATCGTGGAAACCGCCCGCGCCTCCGGGACCCGCGCCAGCACCGGCGCCCTGGAATGCCGCGTGTCCGTACCGATCGTACGCGGCGCGTTTTTCCGGATCCTTCAGGACTTCGTAGGCCTCGGAAACCTCCTTGAACTTCGCCTCCGCCTCCGCGTTGCCCGGGTTCTTGTCCGGATGATACTTCACGGCCATCTTGCGATAAGCCTTCTTCAGCTCCTCCGCGGAAGCTCCGCGGCTGACTCCGAGCAGTTCGTAGTAATCTTGTTTCGCCATTCCTCAGTCGTTAGAGATCCGGGAGGCCGCGTCAGGACTCGTTTTTTCCACGGTCCTCACCTTCTTCGTCATCGTGTTGTGCGGCGCTCTCTGTCTCGCCGTCCTTTTTGTCATCGGCAGCCGGCCCGCTGGATACGACGACCGCGGCGGCGCGGAGCAAGCGCCCGTTTAAGGCGTATCCCTTGCGAATCACCTGCACAATGCGCCCTTCCTCAATTTCGTCGTGAGGCTGATAGGAGAGCGACTCGTGCGCGTGCGGGTCGAAAACTTGGCCTTCGGCTTGAATCTCAGTAAGCCCATGACGTTCCAGAACGCTCCGGATCTGCTCGGCCACCAAAGCGAAGCCTTTCGCCACATTCTCCGCCTCCGGGTGATTGGCCGCCGTCTGCAAGCCGAGCTCGAGATTGTCGAGAACCGGCAAAAAATCCTCCAGCAATCCACCGATCACGTGCTGACGCAACTCATCCTTTTCCCGGACGGTCCTCCGGCGAAAATTTTCCCAGTCGGCAATCGCTCGCAGGTAGCGTTCCTGGTTCTGGCGGCTCTCCTCGCGAGCCCGTTCGAGCTGCTCTTCCAAGGAAAGATCACCTGTCTCCGCTCCCTCTGCCGCCTGCTGTTGCTCCGGACTCGAAGCCTCAACAGGAGCGTCGGCAGCGACCTCTTGCTCCTCGCCGGCGTTCCGCATTTCCTTCTCCTCCTGTTTGGTGTCAGTTCGGTTCTTCTTCGTCATACGAAACTAAATGAAAAACATAACGTGATCCGCGCGAATTTGGCGAGACGGAATGTGCCAAGGGGATTTTGGATCATTGGATCGCGCGGAAGATGATAGGATATTCCCACTGGGCCCGCGGCTGCACGCGGATGGTTAAACCCGCTTGCAGGGCGGCCGCGGCGTCCGGGGAATCCGGAATCAATCGATTGGATCTCGGTTGTCAAGCAGGCGAATAAGCGTTACCCTTTTCGCCGATCCGCCCCCAGAGGAAATCCGGCAGCAGCGTCGCAAAAATGGCATCGGTCGCTCGCGATAGTCCAACCGCCTCACACGCCTGAACGAGAACCGGGCCCACCGAAAAAATATCGCTCACGTCCGCGAACTGCCGCTCAAATCCGACAGAATATTCGCTCCGTTTTTCGGCCCCTTCGCTGAAATCAACGGTCGCGATCTGGTCGACCTTGATCGACAGACTGGCGATGTGAATTTCCCGCTCCGACGCTTTGCGCACCGCCTCCTCGGACGACTTCTTCCCTTCAAGCTGCTTTCGAAACTGCGCAATATTGACCGTTCCGTTTTCGGACCGCACGCCCGTCAGCCGCCGCAGGTGAATCTGGAGCGCCTTCACCTTGACCGCACCGCCCAAAAGCGAAGTCGGGGAAACATGGGCCGTCACCCCGGCGATCGATAGAAAATCTTTGACGGGAAAACGATCAGGGTTCTCGATCGCCACCTCCGTCAGCTGAAAGCGCCCGGTCAGCAAACTCCCCCGAACCGCCCCGGCTGACACGCTGAAACCCGTCCTCTCCGCCAGCCCATCCACCAGCATTTCTTCAAGCTGAAACCTCATCTTCCGCCCAAGCTTGCACGCCTCCACCGCCGAGACAAGCATCCGGGACGGTTTTCC
>CAZYAN010000007.1:0-103804 GCA_964645585.1 uncultured Opitutales bacterium | reverse complement strand
CCATGTTCGCCACTTGGTTGGTCAGCATCACATCATCAAACGCCCACAGGTTCAGAGCATCGCTGCCGAAGAGAATGCCTGCGCCTAGCGCGACGAGAATTACCGGCACACTCCACCGATCAAGCCATACCGCAGCGAGAACAACTGCGATCAGCAAACTGGGAATGATGATGTAGATGAGAGACATGGAAAAGACCGAGAACTGACTTGGCCCTCGAGACGCGATAAATCAATTCCAATGCGCTATCATAAATTGATCCAGTTTGGCCAACGCTTTGTGAACGCTGGAATCAAAAAGCAGGAAAAACACCAGAATACCCGTGCAAGCACATGCATCGGAGGCGCGCTCGACGCTCGTCGTAAGCTCGGACACTGGTGCTGCAGCAGCTCGACTCTCCGAAGTCGAGGCTGATTTATCTGTTGGCGAATCTGTGACGGGCCTGCTTGTTTCGAGCGCACGGTTGCGCGAGCTCGGAGGCTCGCGCTGCGGGTTTTCCGGTCAGGGGGGAGGACGGTTTTCGCTCAGAACGGATAGAATAGCGGGATGACAGCGGTCGCCATGATCCAGAAGACGAGGTTCAGCGGAATCCCGACTCGCAGGAAGTCGCGGAACGCATACCCGCCCGCTCCATAGACGAAGGTGTTGGTCTGGTAGCCAATCGGCGTGGCAAAGCTGGCCGACGCCGCAAACATGATCGCGATCACAAAGGGAAGCGGACTCAGTTCGTAGGCGATGGCCGCCTCCATGGCGACTGGCGTCATCAGGATCGCAACCGCATTGTTGGAAATCAGCTCGGTCAACGTTGTTGTCACCAGATAGACAATGGCAAGGATTAGAATCGGGTGCGGATTCTCGAGTAAGCCGAACGTCGCTTCCGCCGCCCATTTCGCTGTTCCGGTTTTTTCGACGGCGGCGCCGAGAGCGATCATGCCGATGATCATGGACACCGTTCGCCATTCGATCGCTCCGTACATCTCTGTCACGTCGATGCATCGGGTAATCGTCAGGAAAATGACGGCGGTGACAGCGAGAATCGAAATAGGGAACGCACCGGTTGCCGCGAGCCCGACCATGGCCGCGAACGTACCGATGACTAACGGCTTCCGGTTGCGGCGCCGCGAAGTGACAGGAAGGTCCGATAAAACCATCACATCCCGGCTCTCGCGAAGAGCAGCAAGATTTTGACGAGGGATTTTCACCAGCAGCGTGTCGGCGAACCGGAGACGGATTTTACCGACTGTGCCCCCGAGCCGCTCGCCGCGACGGTGAATCGCCAGCACCTCAGCACACGATTTTTCGTAAAATTCAATCTCCTCCAAAGAGCGTCCGATCAAGGGAGATGTATGCATGACCATCAGCTCGACAACGTGGGCTTCCCCGTTCTGGCTGTCTGCTCCTTCGACGGTTCGGGCGTTGTGGACCACGAGGTGCCGGTCGATCTGCAGGTCGAGCAGCGTGTTAAGTGAACAGCCGATAACGATCCGGTCGCCCGGCTCCAGCACCGTTTCGCTTTGATCGCCGGACAGGGTCTGGGCGCCGCGCCGGATTTCGCGGACCACCAGGTTCGGGCGGCTGGGCAGTCCGGTGTCGCGGAGCAGGCGTCCCGCCCACTTCGATTTCGCGCCGACTTCTACCTCGGCGAAATACTGACGGCCCGCTGGCTCATCAACCAGCGTCGCCAGCGGCTCGCGTTTTGGGAGCAGGTGGCGGCCGATGAGTGTCATGTAAGCAATGCCGGCGGCGGCGAGAATCAAACCTGGGAGGGTTATGTCAAACAACCCGATCTCGATGCCATACTTCGCACTGACGAGTCCGCTGACGGCAAGGTTGGTCGAGGTTCCAATCAGCGTGCAAGTGCCGCCGAAGATCGCCGCGAACGAAAGCGGGATCAGCATTTTGCTGGCGCTGATCTGGTGGTGCCGGGCAAGCCCGAGGACGAGGGGCAGGAAGCTGATGACGACCGGGGTGTTGTTCAAAAACGCGGATACGGCCGCGACGGGGATCATCATCGCGATCAAGACTTTGCCTTCGCTCATTCTCGGCATCCGCCGGAGCTTGGCGCCGAGTTCATCGATCGCGCCGGTTCGCTGCAGCGCGTAACTGAGAATGAACATCGCGGCCACCGTGATCGGCGCCTCGTTGGCGAACGACTGAAAGGCCTCAGCCGGCGTGATCAGGCCGACGAGAGTCACGCAAACGAGTGTTCCGAGCGCCACAAGGTCGGGGGGAATGACTTCCGTCGCCAGAAGGATAAAGACGACTACGATGACCGCCAGCACCAAGGCAATTTCGAACGTCATTGGGAGATGAAAATTTTGAATTGAAGATCAGTCGGCGACTGAAAATACAAATAACAAATCGCAGAGAAAACTGACAGGCCGCCGGTCTTACCCGCCGTTTTCGCGCGGCTGACCCGCACGAGCGACGGCCGCTGTAATCGCAAAACCGACAACCACAAGACCGGCCGCGCCGGCAGCTTGCCCGGCCTCCGGCTGGAAGAACTCGCGCGGATAGTCGGCCGGATCGACCGGCTTGCGCGTCTCGCTGTAAACTAGATTTCCGTCCTGTTCGACAATCGTTTGGCCCTTGAGGATTTCACCGGCAGCAGGTGCGACACCTTGCTGGAAGGGCCACAGGCCCGCGACGGCGCCGAGCAGAAGACCGAGCAGGAGGCCGAGCGTCTGTTTGGGAAAGCGCTCAAGCACGACCTTCACCAGGTTGCTGATCCCGGCCACGCCGGCGACAACCCCGATGCCGACCGGCAGGAGGATACGCAAGGATGGATCGATGCCGCCGGCGATGTCGAAGGCGCGCGCGGCGGCAAACGCCTGGTCGATGCCGTTCAGGATCGGGACGTACACGCCGAGCAGGAGCAGCAGGTAGCCGCCGCTGATTCCGGGTAAAACCATCGCGCTCGCGCCGAGAGTCCCCGCGAAGAAAAGAAGAAAGAATCCAGCGTCCGCCTCGGATCCTCCGCTGGTCCCGCGCGCCTGGATCAGCGCGATCGCGACCATCCCCAGCAATCCCGCGGCCGCGGCGATCCAGAAGGCGGGCGTTTTATCGACGGCCATCTTCCAGATCAGCGGCACCCCGCCGAGAGTCAGTCCGATGAACAGGCTGTACATCACCCAGGTGTGCGCGACGACAAGGCCGCTGACGATTCCGGCGAAAGCCCCGACGAAGACGGCCGCCGAGGTGACAATTGTTCCGAGTAAAACGAGAGAATCTCTCCGGAAGCGCAGGCGCGTCAGGTCGGCCACCGCTTCGATAAAGGCCGGAAACACACCGGCTGCGAGCAGCATCGTGCCGCCGCTGATGCCGGGAACGAGGTTGGCCAGTCCCATCAGACCGCCGCCGGCAGCCGCGCGCAATAAAAAGCCGGGAGAGAGGCGCCCGCCGCGCCGGGGATAACTGGGATCAGATTCCTCGATCGATGGTTTCATAGGTTCTTCACGCCAAGGCCCGCGCCAGTCAACGGGCGGGCGGCGTCAATGTTGTTCCGGTTCGCTTTTACCGTCGCCGGACTCCGCATGAATATCCTCAATTTCGATACCCATTCTTCGGGCGCGCTCCTTCCAGAGATTGCGCGCGTGGAGCTGAAGGTCCGCAACCGTGTCCTTTTCATCGACAATCTCGAAACCGAAGATGGTTTCGATGACGTCTTCAAAAGTGACGACGCCGACGGAAGTTCCGAATTCGTCGATGACCTGCATGATTTGGTGGCGTTCGGCGATGAACCGCTGGAAAAGCTGATCAACGGGCACATGGTCCGGGGTGACCGCCATCGGCCGTTTGAGATCGGCCAGCGTCCTTTCCGTCTGCGAATTTTTGGAGTGCGCCAGGAGAACATCGCTCCGGATGACGAAGCCGGTAATGTCGTCACGATTATTTCGATATACGGGAATCCGAGTGAAAGGTTTATCTTCGATTAAGCGGACGCTTTCACCGATCCGCAGCGACTCGGGCAGGGAGAACACGACCGGGCGCGGCGTCATTATGTCGCGCGTGTACATCGAGTGGAGCTGGATCAGGTTCTGGACGAACAGGCTTTCGCGTTCCGCGATCTGGCCCGATTCGACGCCGAGCCGCGCGAGCGCAAGCATTTCCTCGCGCTGTTTTGCGGGCGTGGCAGCTTCCGGAGCGATCCAGCGGGTGATTTTACGGGACAGCCAGACAAGCGGGGCGAGCCCGGTAATCATGACAGGAAGGATGGCGGATGTAAAACCGGCAAGCTGAAGGGCGAATCTCGAGCCGAGCGTTTTTGGAATAATCTCTGTGGCGATGAGAATCGCGAGTGTGAGGGCCGCGGCAAAAATCGCTTCGCCCGCTTCTCCGTAGATCCTGGCATATTGCGCGCCGGCGCCGGCCGCGCCCATCGTATGGGCGACGGTGTTCAACGTGAGAATCGCCGACAGCGGCCGATCGATATCCGCCTTGTACTTTTCCATGCGTTCGGCCCACGGCAGATTTTCCGCCTTCGCGGCATTGATCGCTGAGGGGGTCAGAGTCAGCAAACACGCCTCGAGGAGGGAGCAAAGGAAGGAGACGGACAGGGCGAGGAGAACGTAAGTAATCAGCAGAGTCATTTCGCAGCCCCTCTTGTTATCATAAATCGTCTGAGGGACGCCAGTCGATCATTTCGAGCTGGAGGAACTTCCGGTTGTTGAAAAAATTTCGGTAAATCCGGACGACGATGTCGATCGGCTGGCCCACCGGCGGCGATCGGTCAGCCATTTTCCACGCCACCCCGTAAATTCGTTTTCCGAGGGAGTCGACGAGTCTGAAGCGAAAATGCCGCTCCATGAAAATCTCCACAGGAGTGCGCAGCACGATGTTCCGGAGCGCGAAGAGCGGCTCGCGATGACCTTGGCCGAACGGGTGGAGCAGGTCGAGATCGTCGAGAAGGTATTCGTTGACCTCGCTGAGATCGAGCCAGGCCGCGACTTCAAGCTCCGGTTTGAAATCCCTGTCTTTGAAAAGCTCGCGGATCAGTTCATCGAATCGACGCTGAAACGCCGGAACGTTTTCCTTGCGGAGAGAAACCCCGACAGCGAGCGGATGGCCGCCCCAGCTTTCAAGGAGGTGGTCGCACTGCTGCAGCACCGAAACCAGGTTAATCCCTTCGACGCTTCGACCGGAGCCCTTGGCGAGTTCGCCCTCGGAGCCTAGGATGATCGCGGGCCGGTGAAATTTTCGGCTGATCCGGCTGGCGACAATACCGACGACGCCGGCGTGCCAGTTCTCGTCGAAGAGAATAATACCGGCAGCATCCGTCAGGTGCGCCTCCTTCTGGCGTTCGGCGTCGGTGGTGATTTGGCGCTCAATTTCTTGGCGCTCGCGGTTGAAGTCGTCGAGGAGCCGCGCGCTTTTCTCGCAGAATTTATGATCGCGGCTCAGCAGCATTTTGACAGGCACCGACGCGTCGGCGAGCCGTCCGCAGGCATTGATCCGCGGTCCGAGCCGGAACGAGATGTCCATCGGCTGAACCCGTTCTCCCGCTTTGACTCCGGCGACTTTTAAGAGCGCGGCGACACCGTGACGATGGCCGCGCTGAAGGACGCGGAGTCCGTATTTGCACAAAATCCGATTCTCATCGAGCAGCGGCACGAGGTCGGCGATCGTGCCCATGGCAACCAGGTCGAGATAGTCCTTGAGGATGATTTCGGAGGCGGCCACGTGATCTTCTTCGCGCAGGGCTTTGAGCAGGCCGTGAACCAGTTTGAAGACCAGCCCAACCGTGCAGAGGTGTGTCCATGGCTGGCCAGGTTCATCCATCACGTGCGGGTTGATCAGGATGCAGTCGGCGGGCGTGTCTTCCTTGGAGCGGTGGTGGTCGACGATAATGACATCAATGCCCTGGCTTCTCAAGTAGGCGACCTCCTCAACGGAATTGGTTCCGCAATCGACGGCGATAAACAGGTCGATCTTCTGTTCCTCCAGGACGCGGTCGATCGCGGCGCCGCTGAGCCCGTAACCCTCTTCCAGGCGGCGGGGAACGATGAAGGACGGTTCCACGCCGAGCCGCTGAAGAACGCTGATCAAGAGAACGGTGCTGGTGACGCCGTCGACGTCGTAATCGCCGAGAACGGCGATCTTTTCATCGCTCTTCAGCGCGGTGCGAATGCGGTCGACCGCCTCTCGCAGGTTGGTCAGCTCGAACGGATCGCTGAGCTGATTCAGCCGCGGGTAGAGAAACTGTTTGGCTTCGTCGGGATCCGAGATGCCTGCGCGCAGAAGGAGAGCAGCCAGTATCCTCGAGGATCGGAGGCTGTTGCTCAGAGCGTTGATCTGCTCATCAGGTATCGGATTATAGGTCCAACGCATGCGGCGGGCACGGGCTATTTCGAAGCCTTGCTCGACGCCACCCATTCGTAATTCGGCAGGACATCCTTCCGTTCTTCGACGTGGCGGCGATCACCCTTATGCCACCAGTAGAAGATCGGGCTGGCGATAAATATCGACGAAAAAGTTCCGGTGAGAATACCGATCAGGAAGATGAAGGCGAAGTCGTTGATGATCCCTCCGCCGAAGACGTAAAGAGCTCCGGTCGCGAGGAAGGTCGTCAAGCTTGTTAGAATCGTGCGGCTGAGCGTGCGGTTGATCGATCGGTTGATCACGTCCCGCAGCTTGGCGTTGGGATCGAGCTCAAGCTCTTCCCGAATTCGGTCGAAGATGACGATGGTGTCGTTGATGGAATAGCCGACGACCATCAGAATACCGGCGACCATCGGCGCGCTGAACTGTCTGCCGCTGAGGACAAAAATGCCGATCGTCACGATGACGTCGTGCGCGAGCGCCGCGACGGCCGCGACACCGTAGCCGGTTTCGAAACGGAGAGCGACGTAGAGGAGGATGCCGATCAGCGCGACGCCAACCGCGATCATCGCGTTCGTCCGAATCTCGGCGCCGACCGCCGGTCCGATGTGGTTCTCCCCGAGAAGCTCGAGCCCCGCGTCCGGGTAGGCGGCGACCAAGGCATCAAAAACGTCCACTCCGCGTCCCGTTTCGGTTTGAATGACCAGTTCCTCCATCGTTCCGCCGATCGGACTGCGATAGATCGAGACGACTTCGCCAAGGTCGTTTTCCGCGGCGACCGCCTCGATTTCCGAGGTGCCGAGGCGCTCTTCGAAGGCGACGCGGATTTCATCGCCGCCGACAAAGTCGATCCCGTAGATGTCGTTGCCGCGGACGCCGACGGCGACGATGCCTGCGACGATCAGGACGGCCGCGATGCTGAACGCGTATTTTCTGGCGCCGAGGAAATCGATCTTGGAATCTTTGACGATCGAGAACATTGGCAGCCGCTGGACGATTCCCGTAAGGATGACCGATTCGAGGAGGAAGCGGCTGATGATCAACGCGCCAAAGACGGAGGTAAAGATACCGATCGCGAGAGTGACGCCGAAGCCTTTGACCGGACCGGTTCCGAAGAAGATCAGAATCGCGGCGGTCAGCAAAGTGGTAACGTTCGCGTCGAGAATCGCGGAGAAGGCTTTTTCGTAACCGCCAAGCAGCGATGTCTTCAGCGTCTTCCCTTCGCGCAGCTCTTCGCGTATTCGTTCGAAAATCAGGATATTCGCGTCGACCGCCATGCCGATCGTCAGGATGATGCCGGCGATACCCGGCAGCGTCAGTGTCGCGCCGATGCTGGCGAGGACGCCGATGATGATGACGACGTTGAGGGCAAGCGCGACGCAGGCGACGAGGCCGGCGAGCAAGTAATAGATGGCGATGAAAGCGGCGACTAGAACGGCACCGATGATCATCGCGCGCTTGGCGGAAACCACCGCGTCTTCCGCGAGGGTGGGGCCGACCTCGTACATCTCGACGATCTCAAGCGGGACGTCGAGCGGGTTGTTGAGGACATTCGCCAGTTCAAAAGCCTCGCGCTGGGAGAAACGTCCGCTGATTTCGGCGCTGCCGCCCGTGATCGGATCGCGGACGGTCGGCGCGGAATACAGCTCGCCGTCGAGCACGATCGCGAGCTGACCGAGCTGACCTGACTGTCTGTTCTCCTCGGCGATCCGGCGGGTAACGTCTGCAAAACGGCGGGCGCCATCGGATGTAAACTCGATCAGCACCTTGTATCCACCGTATTCGTCGCTGAATACGCCGGCGCGCTGGACCGAATCACCGGTCATTTCCGGAACGCGCGCGACAACGTGAGGGACTTCAACGATCGCGCCGGACTCGTCCTCGCGTTCGAGCGTCAGGATCTCGTACCCGGGCGGGACATCCTCGGGCGCTATTCCGTAGGGGTTCAGCGTCCGGTGAACCAGGCGAAATTCAAGGAGAGCGGGGCGCTGGAGTTCGCGTGTGACGTCCGGGTTGTCGCGCGTCGTCAGGCCGGGAAGCTGCACTTCGATCCGGTTGTCGCCCACTGGGCGGATGAGCGGCTCGGCGACGCCGAGGCCGTCGGCGCGCGCGCGGATGATTTCGATCGCCTTCTCGATCATCATTTCGCTTTCGGCGCCCGTGAGCGCCTCTCCGACATCTTCGGCGAAAGCGAGGGTGAACGAGACGCCGCCGCGAAGGTCGAGGCCGAGCTGGAGGCTCGCCTGCGAATCCTTAAGAAGCTGATTCAGGATCAGGCTGTTGCGGCGCTCAAGGTTGCGCAGTGACGCTTCGAGACGGAACTGGGGGAAATACTTGTGGAGGTCGATGCCCTCGCTGTTCGCGATCGAGCGGAGCGCCATGAACTCCGTGACATCGTCGTCGGCCGCCGCCTGTTCTTCGGCCCGATCCATGAGGGCGTTGAATTCCTCCTGGTTGGCAGTTGCCGCTTCCCGCACATATTCGGGAAACGGAGTTTCCCGGAGAGGGACGAGGTTTGAGGCTGCCCAGCCGGTAATGACGACCGTGAGCAGGAGTTTCCAGACGATGCTTCCTTGCATGGAAATGGGGGGACGGTGAAGGTCAGGACGCTTTTTTAGTGACGCTTTGGATAAAGCTCTTGTGGATCTCGACCTTGGTATTGTCGGCGATCTTGACGACGAATCGGTCTTCCTTGACGTTGGCGATCACTCCGTAGAGGCCGCCGGCGGTCATCACTTGGTCGCCGGTTTGCAGCTCGCTGATCATCTTTTGCAGCTCTTTCTGCTTCTTGCGCTGCGGCGCGATCAGGAGGAACCACATGGCAGCGAACATCAGGCCCATCATCAGCAAAAGGCTCAGCGGACTTCCGCCCGGTTGCTGCGGTTGCTGAGCCAGGAGGAAGGGAAAAGCGGATAAGGCGCTGGTGATCTGCATGAATGCCAAGTGTCAATTTACGGATTTTGAGAAACCATCGAAACAAAGGCTGGGCACTTGAAAAGGCAAGCCCATTCAATTATTTCGTTCGAGACATCCCCGAGGGCCCCGGGGCGAGTCAGGACGGCTTTGGGATTTTGAAGGTTGACCGGACTGCGCCGCCGTCATTCTCCTTCCTGAACCTTTATGCGCAGCGACAGTTTTCCTAATTGATAAATGGCGAAACAACGGACGAGATGGTCGATTAAAAAAGCCGTGGAGTACTACGGTTTCAAACGCTGGGGCGGGAAGCACTTTTCCGTCGATAAAGCCGGGACGGTCAACGTGCATCCGCTGGGCGACCAGACGTCGATCAGTATCTATGATGTGGTGCAGGAGGCGGTGAGCAAGGGATTGAAGCCGCCGCTCGTCATCCGCTTCCAAGATCTGCTCCGGCAGCGGGTGATCGAACTCAACGAAGCATTCCGCAAGGCGATCCGCGAGGAGGCGTATGACGGCAGCTACCGCGGGGTGTTTCCGGTCAAGGTCAACCAGTTGCGCGAGGTTGTCGAAGAGATCCTCGACGTCGGCGAACAGTACGACTACGGCATCGAGGCCGGCAGCAAATCTGAGCTGCTCATCGCGCTCGCCCTGCACGACAGCGCGAAGAGCCTTGTCGTTTGCAACGGTTACAAAGACGAGGAATACATTCGGCTCGCTCTCCTGGGGAGAAAGCTCGGGAAAAAGGTCTTTATTGTCGTTGAGCAGGTTTCGGAAATTGAGCCGATCATCACGATTTCACAGGAACTGAACGTCCAGCCGCTGATCGGCATTCGCGCGAAACTGCTGACGCGCGGGGAGGGCAAATGGGCATCCTCGACCGGCGAACATTCCAAGTTTGGGCTCACAGCGGAACAGATTCTCAATGCCTGCCGCGAGCTGAAGGCTGCCGGTTTGACCGAGTCCCTGCAGCTGCTCCACTTCCACATCGGGTCGCAGGTGCCGAACATTCTGACGATTAAAAACGCGGTCGTCGAGGCGTCGCGGTTTTACTGCGAACTGGTCCGGCTCGGGTTTCCGATGGGTTATCTGGATGTCGGCGGCGGGTTGGGGATCGATTACGACGGGAGCCGCTCGAACTACGAAAGCTCGATGAATTATTCGCTCGAGCAGTACGCCCGCGACGTCGTTTTCAACATCCGAGAGATCTGCACCGCGTGCGGGGTCGCCGTGCCCGATATCGTTTCCGAAAGCGGGCGCGCCGTTGTGGCGCCGCATTCGCTGCTGGTTGTCGAGGTCTTTGACCGCATTTCCAAATCGGATGGCGTCTTCCGGCCAAATCCGAAGAAGCCGAAACACCCGATCATTACGGGGCTCGAAGAGGTGCTGGCGAATCCGGGTCACTACAGCCGGCTCGAGCGCTTCTACGACGCGCTGCAGAAGAAGGACGAGGCGTTTTCGCTGTTCAACCACGGCTACTTGGATATGGAAAGCCGCGCCGCCGCCGAGAGCCTGTTTTGGCAAATCTGCCGGCAGATCGATCAAGAGGATCCCGGGGCCGCCTATGTGCCGGAAGAGCTGTACGACTTGAAGAAGCTTTTGGTCGACCAATACGTCTGCAACTTCTCGGTGTTTCAATCGCTCCTTGATCACTGGGCGTTTAATCAGCTCTTCCCGGTCGCGCCGCTGCACCGTCTTAAAGAACGTCCGACCGTCAACGCGATCCTGGTCGACATCACCTGCGACAGTGATGGCAAAATTTCGCGCTTCATCGACCTTGAGGATGTAAAGGACTACATTGCTCTCCACCCGATGAACGGCGATCCGTATTATCTCGGTGTGTTCCTCACCGGTGCCTATCAGGACATCATGGGGGATTTGCACAACCTCTTTGGCCGGGTCAATGAAGTCCATGTGTTTCTCGAAGAAGACGAGGAAGACGGCTTCTATATCGAGGAGACGATCAGCGGGAGCCGGGTCAGCGAGATCATTGAGTTTATCCAATACAAGGAGAGCGATCTCGCCCGCGCGATGAAGCGAAAGATTGATCGCGCTACAAAGAACGACCTCGTGAAACCGCGCGAAGGAACGCGCCTGCTCGATTTCTACACGGAGCTTCTCAGCGGCAAGACCTATTTAAATATCGGGCCCGAGAGTAAAAGCCTCCGCCAGTTCCGCCGGAAGACCCGCCAGCCGAAAAAGAAGTAACGGCGCGGCGGAGATCCGCCGTGACAGCAGCGATGTTCCCGGTAATCACCAGGTGGCTTGACCGGATTGCGATCGACGCGGGTTCGCGGAGTGTGAGCTGTCCAGCACCGGCTGCTTCCACGGCCGAAGACGCGGCGGCGCTCACGCATCCGGACTATTTTCCGGAGCTCCCGCTGTCGCCGCGGTTCACCTTTCGCCAAGACGGGACATTCGACTTTCCGTCGCCGCTGCCGTCCGGGATCCCGCGGAACGATCGGGTTCGCGGCCAGCTTCATCGTGCGCGCGGAGAACCGGGGCCGGTCACGATTCTCGTTCACGGGTGGAATGGCGAACAAGGATACCGTCTGCTTTTTCCGTGGCTCGCGCGACGGCTCAGGTTTTCCCGCGTTTCGACGGCCATGATCCTGCTTCCGTACCACGGGTCGCGCCGGCCAGCGAGCGGGGCGTACCGGAATTTTCTGTCGGGCGATCTCGGCCACATGATGGAAGCGACCCGGCAGGCGCTCGGCGATCTTCGGGCGCTGATTGGATGGTTGCTCGGAAATGGTTACGGGCCGATCGGGTTATGGGGCGTGTCGCTCGGCGCGTGGCTGACCGGTCTGCTTGCGTGTCAGGATGAGCGGGTGCGTGCGGCGGCGCTCGTGACGCCTGTTCCCGATTTGGACGAGGCGATCCACGAGCTGAAATTTTGCAGGCACATCCGCGACCGGCTGCGAGAAGGCGGGCTGTCAACGGAACCGCTGCGCTTGGGGGCGCGGCGGCCGAAGCAGCGGTCGGAGAATCTGCTTCTTGTCGAGTCGGTGTACGATCTGTTCGCGTCGCGCGAATCGGTCGAGAGCCTCTGGCGTGCCTGGGGCGAACCCGAGATCTGGCGTGTGCGTCACGGGCACATCAGCGTATTGGCGTCACCGGTTATCTTTCGAAGCTGCGGGTGGCTGGCGTCGCGATTGCGGCATTAACTGAAATCGCCGCGGATCAGGGACCAAACACGAATGACACGAATAGGCGCGAGTGAGGATCATAATCCTTTGATCTTTGGGCGGTGCACTCACTCATCAGGTGAGCAATACTGCCGGGGGCTGTTGCTGGATACTTCTTTGAGTTTGTGCCGATTCTTGGATTTATGCCGGCTGCTGTGCGTGCGACCATCAAACCCCGGGCTGGCGGGTTGGCGACTGGTTCATTTGATCACCCGCTCGGTCGCCGGGTCGAAAAGATGGGCGCGATCCAAGAGGAAACTCAGTTTGATCCGGTCATTGATCTCAAAACGGTCGCTGCCGCGGACACGGGCGATAAAGGCGTGGGTGCCGGTGTCGAGATACAGGTAGGTTTCCGAACCCATCGGCTCCGATACCTCCACCACGGCTTCGATGATCTGGGCGGGATTGACCTCGCTGAGGGTGAGGACGTCGGCGACATCCTCCGGACGAATGCCGAAAACAACATCTTTATCGATATAAGCGATTCCCTTGCGTGAAAGATTGTCATCGAGGTTAATGGAGAAACCGCGGCCGTCCGGGCTTTCCTCTTCGAAAACCAGACAAGTGCCGCCGCGGCGAAGTTTTCCCCGGAAAAAATTCATGGACGGGCTGCCGATGAATCCGGCGACGAACATATTTTCCGGGTGGTTGTATAAATTCAGCGGTTCGGCGACCTGCATAATGTTGCCGTCTTTCATGACCGTGATCCGGTCGCCCATGGTCATCGCCTCGACCTGGTCGTGCGTGACGTAAATCATGGTCGACGCAAGCCGGGCGTGGAGTTTTGAGATTTCGGCCCGCATGGAGACGCGCATTTTCGCGTCGAGGTTGGAGAGCGGTTCATCAAACAGAAAGACCTTCGGTTTCCGCACAATCGCGCGCCCGACCGCGACCCGCTGGCGCTGGCCGCCGGAAAGAGCTTTGGGTCTTCGCTGAAGCAGGGAGTGGATGCCGAGGATCTCGGCAGCCTCGTGAACCCGCCTCTGGATTTCCGCCTTCGGATACTTGCGCATCTTGAGAGCGAAAGCCATGTTGTCGTACACCGACAAGTGAGGGTAGAGCGCGTAGTTTTGGAAAACCATCGCGATATCGCGGTCTTTGGGGAGGACGTTGTTGATGACCCGGTTATCGATTGAAATCACGCCGTCTGTAATCTCTTCGAGGCCGGCGATCATTCGAAGGGTTGTCGATTTTCCACAACCCGAGGGACCGACCAGCACCATAAACTCGCGATCCTCGATCGCGAGGCTGATATTGTTCACGGCGCGGACGCCCGGGCCTTTTCGCTCCGGGTAGATCTTGACGAGATTTTCAAGGAGGACTTTGGCCATGCTCGGTCGTTGAGGAGTGAAGAGACAGATGCCATTCGACCTGCGAGTACGGCGAAGGATCGTGATGGCGGCGAGCACGTCTCCGCTTGCGGATCCGTTGCCAGCGGCGTTTGTCGGGGAAGTGTTTCAGGCGGGGCAGGCGGGTCAAACCTTTTTGCCGATGCGCGCGCCGGGAAGGTTGCCGGTTCAAGGCTTCGGGAGGTTGAAGCGGGAGGGACCATGTTTGACACGTCCAGATCGGTCAAATTGATGCGGAATAACGTTAGAAAAAATGAATACAAACAAAGAAAAAACGATTTGCATTTTTTATGGGCGTATTTAGATTTTCATGCATATCACCGCGGTAGGTTCGAGTGGGTTCTGCAGTTGTAACCAGAATATAAGGACAAAAAATGGCTTCTAAAAAGCAAGCGAGCGCTCCCCTTACCTTTGACCTCAGCAAAGACCTTCTCCGCAAGGTCGAGGACTACCAGAAAAAGGCGGGGGTCAAATCGAAGAGCGAGGTGATTCGTGATGCGATCGAATCGTATGACTTCAGCCGCTTTGAGCGGCAAGCGGAGCCCCACCGGCAGATTTCGGTGCGTTTGCCGGTTGTCCAGAAACGGGAGCTTTCAAAACTCGCCCGCCAGAAGAAGGTGAGTTTGGGTGAACTTTTGCGTACTGTGCTGGTGTCCCTTCCAGAGACCCCGGTCAGGACTGCTGAAAACAACAAACCCAAGGAAACTACCGTGACTCGAGCAAAGGCACCTAAGCCCGCTGCCAAGAAGGCAGCGGCAAAGAAGGCGCCGGCCAAGAAGGCCGCTGCCAAGACCCCCTCGGCTAAGAAAGCGACAGCGAAAAAGGCTCCGGCCAAGACCGCTGCCGCGACGAAGGCCACGGCCGGGAAAGCTGCTGTAAAGAAAGCACCGGCAAAGAAGACCGCCGCCGCGAAAGCTCCGGCGAAAGCCGCTGCCAAAAAGGCGCCGGCGAAGACGGCCGCGGCGACAAAGACCACGGCTCGGAAAGCTGCTGTAAAGAAGGCGCCGGCAAAGAAGGCGCCTGCTAAAAAGCCAGCAGCGAAAAAAGCCGTCGCCCGGAAAGCCGCTGCTCCGCGGGCGACCGCCAAGGCGCCGGCAAAGAAGACCGCGGCTCGCAAGAAGCGTTAAACCTGAGGGAACGCCAGACACGCGCACGTCCGAGGCCGGGCATCGACGAAGCTCGTGCATCGGCTTTTCGGACCCGGGTCCGTTCCTTTATTTTCTTGCCAGTCCAAAATTCCTGTTTTGGGCTGGCAGGAAAATTTATTTTCAACCGGAGAGCTGCCATGCCTCCGGTTCTTCTTTTTCCTGATGAAGAATTCGAACGCAACCGCGCTTTCGGTATGGGCGCGAAACATTGCTCCATCTCCGACGCTCGCCGTCGACGCCAAAGCGAAAGCGCTGAAGGCGGCCGGCGAGGATGTCTGCGGTTTCGGTGCCGGGGAGCCTGATTTTGATACACCGGCGTTTATTAAGGAGGCCGCCATCCAGGCGTTGCGCGACGGAAAAACCAAATACGCGCCAGCCGCGGGCATCCCGGAATTACGCGCGGCGCTCGCGGAAAAATTCGCCGCGGAGAACGGCATCGCCGGCGTCGAGCCGTCCCAGGTCGTCGTCAGTCCGGGCGGGAAATTTTCGTGTTATCTCGCGATCCTCGCCGTCTGCGGTCCGGGCGACGAGGTGATCGTTCCGGCCCCGTTCTGGGTAAGCTACCCGGAGATGGTCAAACTGGCGGGAGCGACGCCGAAGTTGCTCTTTGCCGGAGACGAGAGCGGCTTTAAAGTCACGGCCCAGCAGTTCCGGGAAGCGATTACGCCGAAGACGCGCCTGTTTATTCTGAACAGCCCGTCCAATCCGACTGGCGCGGTCTATTCGCGAGCGGAGATCGAGGAGATTGTCTCAGTCGCCATCGAGAACAATGTCCTGTTGCTTTCCGATGAAATTTACGAACGGCTGCTTTACGACAATGCCAGCCACTTCAGTCCGGCTTCGATCAGTCCGGAAGCAGCCGCCGCGACGATTACGGTCGGCGGGTTCAGCAAAACGTTTTCGATGACCGGCTGGCGGCTCGGAACCTTGCTGGCGCCGCCGGCGATCGCGAAGGCGGTCGCGGACCTTCAGAGCCAGACGAGTTCCAATGCGACCACATTCGCGCAGTATGGCGCCCTCGCCGCGGTGCGGGAAAAGGCCGCGGCCGACGAGGCGATTGCCGGCATGCTTGCGGTCTTTGATCGCCGACGCAAAACGCTTCATGACGGATTGAACGCGATTGACGGCGCGAAGTGCCTTCTGGCGGAGGGAGCATTTTATTTGTTTCCTAATTTTTCGTCATTCGGACTTTCGTCGACCGAGTTCGCGGCGCGCCTGCTCGAACAGGAGAAGGTCGCGATTGTGCCCGGTGTCGCCTTTGGCGCGGACGATTATGCCCGGCTCAGCTATGCGACCTCCGACGAGGTCATCGAGAAGGGCCTGGCGCGCATCGCGCGTTTTTGCGAGAGCTTGCATTGAATTCGCGGCGAGGGGATCCCGCGATCAGAATAGAACGAGTACATCCTATGTCCTACAAAAACCTGACTCCACCCGCTGGTGAGAAGATCACGATCAGCGACGGAAAATTGCATGTTCCGGATCAGCCGGTCCTCCCGTTTATCGAGGGTGACGGCATCGGTCCTGACATCTGGGCCGCTTCCCAACGGGTCTTCGACGCTGCTGTCGAGAAAGCGTATAAGGGAAGCCGCAAGGTTCAGTGGTTTGAGGTTTACGCCGGTGAGAAGGCTTTTAACAAGTTTCAGAACTGGCTGCCGGAGGATACGCTGACCGCTTTCCGCGACTACCTGGTCGGGATCAAAGGCCCGCTGACGACGCCCGTCGGCGGCGGCATGCGCTCGCTGAACGTCGCGCTGCGGCAGGAGCTCGACCTCTTTGTCTGCTTGCGCCCGGTTCGCTACTTCAACGGCATCGAATCGCCGGTGCGCCGTCCGGAGCAAGTTGACATGGCGATCTTCCGGGAAAATACCGAGGACATTTACGCCGGGATCGAGTTCAAGGAAGGTGAAGCTGAAACCGAGAAGCTGAAGGCGTTCCTCAAGGAATCCTTCCCCGACCGCTTCAAAAAAGTCCGCTTCCCTGACACCGCCGGGTTTGGGCTCAAGCCGGTTTCGCGCGAAGGAACGGAGCGGCTCGTTCGGGCGGCGATCAATTACGCGATCGAACGCGGGCGGAAGAGCGTCACGCTCGTCCACAAGGGGAACATCATGAAGTTCACCGAGGGGGCCTTCCGCGACTGGGGCTACGAACTGGCCAAGAAGGAATTTGGCGCAAAGGAAATCGACGGCGGACCGTGGTGCGAGTTGCCGAATGGCATCATCATCAAGGACGTCATCGCCGACGCGTTCCTGCAGCAGATTCTGACGCGCCCGTCGGAATACGATGTCATCGCGACGCTGAACTTGAACGGCGACTACATTTCAGACGCCTTGGCCGCGCAGGTGGGCGGCATCGGGATCGCGCCCGGCGGCAACATCAACTACGACAGCGGCGCGGCCGTCTTCGAAGCGACTCATGGAACGGCGCCGAAATATGCCGGACAAGACAAGGTCAATCCCGGGTCGGTCATCCTTTCCGGAGAATTGATGTTCCGCTACATGGGCTGGAATGAAGCGGCGGACCGGATCATCAGCGGCCTCGAAAAAACGATTGGGAAGAAGACGGTGACGTACGACCTCGCACGCCTGATTCCCGGCAGCAACGAGGTCAAGTGCTCTGAATTCGGGAGCGCGATTATTTCGAATATGGAATAAAACGGAAGCGCCGCGGCTGAGGATCCGTTCGGAATCATCGGAGCCTGCAACTGGCGGGTCAGCCCGCCGTATAGTCCCGGCCGCGGCGCCGTCCGTCTTCATCCTGGTTTTCCGGGAGCGGCGCGGAGGCTTGCAGGCGGAACCGGCGGTGACGCCGGGATGGATCGGGGCGAGGAATCGCGGTCAGCAGCGAAACCGTGTGGGGATGGGTCGGATTCGCAAAAAGCGAATCGGTTTCCTTCAGCTCGACAATCGTTCCGCGGTGCATCACTGCGACGCGGTCACAAATGTGGCGCACAACGCGAAGGTCGTGAGTGATCAACAGGATTGTGAGGCCGAGGTCGCGGCGAAGTTCTTGAAAGAGATTGAGGATTTGGGCGCGAACAGGAGGATCGAGGGCCGAGACCGGTTCGTCCGCAATCAGGAGCCGCGGTTTTAGCGCGAGCGCCCGGGCGATGGCGATCCGCTGGCGCTGACCGCCGCTGAACGCGTGCGGGTAGCGGTCGAGGTGCTTGGGGTTCAGTCCGGTTTGGATGAGCAGTTGCCGGACTCGCGTTTCGAGAATCCGGCGGTCGCGTGTGCCGTGGATCACGAGCGGCTCGGCGACGATCTCGGCCACAGTCATGCGCGGGTTGAGCGATGCCTGAGGATCCTGGAAGATCATCTGCATCTCCCGGCGCAGACGGCGGAGCTTTTGGGGGCGGGCTTGCAGGACATTTTCGCGCGTTCCGTCGAGGGTGAGCTCGACGGTGCCTCCGTCGGGACGAAACGTGCGGAGCAAGGCCCGGGCAAGGGTCGTTTTGCCCGCGCCGCTTTCCCCGACGATTCCGAAGCACTCGCCTTTGAGGACGTCGAACGAAACGTCGTCCAGCGCTCGCGCGCTCCCGCGGTCCGAGCGAAAAAGCCGGTGTTGGGAAAAGGTGTGAGTGAGGCCGCGGACGCGCAGGAGGGCGTCGGGTGTCCCAGCTGTCGTTTCGGAGGTTTTGCTCATGGCGGTTCCCTTTCGTGACGCAACAGACAGGCATTCGCATGTCCCGCTGCAGTTTCCTTGAGCGGCGGGTGACTTCCTGTATCGCACAGGCCGGCGACAAACTCGTTGCACCGAGGAGCGAACGGACAGCCGGGCAGCGTTTCGGCCGGATCGGGTACCGCGCCGGGAATTGTTGGCAGGTGTTTCCGCCGCGGACCATCGATGTTCGGGATCGCGCTGAGAAGGCCGCGGCTGTAGGGGTGCAGCGGGTTGGAAAACAATTCCGGCGACGATGCGCGTTCGATGATACGTCCGCGATACATGACGGCGACCTCGTCAGCCATTTCAGCGACGACAGCAAGATCATGTGTGATCAGCAGGATCGCCATCTGAAGCTCGTCTTGGAGATCCTTGAGCAGGTCGATCATCTGGGCCTGAAGCGTGACATCGAGGGCGCTGGCCGGTTCGTCGGCGATGAGCAGGGCAGGACGGCAGATGAGCGCCATGGCGAGGAGCACCCGCTGGCGCAGGCCGCCGCTGAGCTCGTGCGGCAGGCGTTTGAAGCAAACGGCCGGATTTGGAATCCCAACCCGTTCCATCACCTGCAGGGCTTCGGCGCGCGCCTCCGATCGACCGAGGCGGCGATGCAGCCGGAGAGGCTCGACAATTTGAGCTCCCGCGGTGTGCACCGGACTGAGGGCGCTGAGCGGTTCCTGCGGGACAAGTGCCATGCGATTTCCGCGGATGCGGCGGATCGCCTTTCCATCATCGGTCATGTTGCTGATCACGTGCTGTCCGATTTGGTCCTGGAAGGTGATCGTTCCCGCGGTCATCCTGCCTGGGGGCCCGATCAGGCGGAGGATCGCAAGGCCAACAGTGGTTTTTCCGCAACCGCTCTCGCCGACGAGGGCGAGCGTTTTTCCTCGGGGGATCTCAAAACTCACAGCCGTGACGGCGTCGACCGATGCACGTTCGAGCGCGTAGCGGACGCTGAGATTCTCAACCGTGAGTAGCGGCGGCGGTTTTGCGGAATCTTTGAGTGAGAAGTTCACGATAAGGAAGAATGCGGATCGGCCGCGTCGCGCAGGCCATCGCCGGCGAAGGTAAACGCGAGCACAGTGAAAATCACCGCGAGACCCGGAGCGAGCAGCCACGGCCGGCTGGCGACGGCTTCGATATTTTGGGCTTCGGTGAGCAAGACGCCCCAGCTCGTGACTGGCGAGCGGAGCCCGAGGCCGAGAAAGCTGAGGGCGGTTTCCGCGAGAATCATGGCGGGTGCCGCGAGCGTGAGACTGACAATCAGATGACTGAGAAACGACGGAAGAAGATGGCGGCGGATTACGTGAAGTCTGGATGCGCCCGCGAGGATGGCGGCGGTCGTGAAGTCCTCTTCGCGCAATGCGAGCACTTTTCCTCGGACCTCACGAGCCAGTCCAGTCCAGCCGATCAGAGAGAGAACAACAGTGATGCCAAAATAAATTTGGATGGCGGACCAGTCATCGGGCAAGGCGGCCGCCAGCGCCATCCAAAGGGGAATGGCGGGAAAGGATTGGACGATCTCAATCAGGCGCTGAATGGCGAAGTCGGTCCGGCCGCCAAAATATCCGGAGATCGATCCCGCGACCAAGCCGATCAGAAAGCTGAGCGTAACGCCGATGAGCCCGATCGTCAGGGAAACGCGCGCCCCGTAGAGGATTCGGGAAAACAAGTCCCGTCCGATCGAGTCTGTTCCGAGGAGAAACAGCGTCCCTTCTCCTTCGATGCCCAGCAGGTGGCGGTCTGTTTCAAAAAGACCCCAGAAGCGGTACGGCTCGCCGCGCACGAACAGTTTCAACGGTGCGGGGTTGTCCCGGTCTTCAAGATAATATTTTCGGCGGGTCTCCGGATGACGCTCGCCTTGGAGCGGGTAAACGAAAGGACGGAGATGAAGCCCCTTCTCAGACACAAATCGAATGGGTTGCGGCGGCGCGAAGCTGTATTCGTAATTTCGATACTCAAGCGGGTAGGGGGCGAGAAACTCGCAGAAGGCGGCGACGAGATACAGCATGACAATAACGCGCATCGCCCAGACGGCTGCTCGGTGCCGCCGGAAACGATGCCAGAGCAGGCGGCGCGGACTCAGCGGCGCGCGGGAGCGCGTATCGGCGGACTGTTCCACGGATGCCGTCATAGGATTTCCCGCCGCAATCGAATCCGCGGATCGAGCCAGAGGAGGAGAAGATCGGAGAGGAGCGTGCCGATCACCGTGAGCATGGCCAGCAGCATCACGATCGCGCCCGCGAGCCGCATGTCCTGATTGAGGAGCGCTTGAAGCAAGAGCGGTCCGATCGTCGGGAGGTCGAGAACCACGGACACGATGATTTCGCCGGAGACGATGGTTGGAATCAACCAGCCGGCGGTGCTGATCAGCGGGTTGATGGCGACGCGGACCGGGTAGCGAAAAACGAGGCGCCATGGGGCGAGACCTTTTGCGCGGGCCGTCAATACATACGGCTTGTGCAGTTCGTCGAGAAGATTGGCGCGCATTATGCGGGTGATTGCCGCGGTCCCGGAAACGCCGAGAATGACGACGGGAATGGCGAGGTGCGCGAGGAAGTCCATTGTCCGCGCAAAACCCCATGGCTGGTCGGCGAACTCTGGTGAATTCAGCGTTCCGGGTGTGAGGCCGAAAAAGGTGAAGCCAATATAAAGAACGAGGAGGGCGAGAAGAAAGTTTGGGACAGCCAGCCCGATAAACGCGAGAACAGTGGCAATAGTGTCCGCCCAGGAATGCTGTTTGACCGCACAGAAGATGCCGACGGGAATGGCGACGGCCCAGGTAAAAAGGATGGCGAGGAAGGAGATGAGGATTGTCAGCCCGAGCCGTTCGCCGATCAGTTCTTTGACTGGACGCTCGTACAGGAGCGACATGCCTGGATCGCCGCGCAGCAGGTCGCCGAGCCAGTGGAGGTATTGCAGGTGGATCGGCTGGTCCAGGTGGTACGATTTCCGCAGTTGCTCGACCTGTTCCTGGTTGACCGATTGACCCGATTCTTCGAGGGCGGCGATGTAGGAGGTGAGATAATCTCCTGGAGGAAGCTGGATGATGACAAACGAAACCAGCGAGATCACGAGCAAAGTCGGGATCATCCAAAGGAGACGCGTGGAAAAGCCGTTATTCATTTTTCGCTGGCTCGATTGCGTAGCATTCGGGGGCGGTGAGGCCGGCGTTGCCGAAGATGACGGCCGTGTCGGGGACATTGCGGAAGCTGTTGTGGACGAGGGTAAGGCCGGGCAAATCGCCGATGAGGCCGATCATCCAGCGGTTGCGGCTGTTGATTGACAGGATCTCATGGGCGAGGCGCATTTGCTCTTCGTGCGATGGCGTTCGCTGGATGGCGCGGTAAAGGTCCATGACCTTCTGCATCTCCTCGGGAGGTTCCGCGCCCCGGCTTCCGTCGGACATGAACCAAGCCGCGTAGTCGAGAGCGTGGCGCGCCCCGAGGCCGTAAGGGACGGTGTACATGTGATCGATCAGCGGGGTGTGAACGCTGCTGTTTTCTCCGATGGCAATGTCGTGAAGCCGCGCCGGCATTCGTTCGTAAAAAAGCGGGCGGGCAATCATTTTAACCTGGGCATCAATTCCAATTTCGCGCCAGAAGTCTGCGACGAGCTGCAAGGCGCCCGGATCGGAAATGCCTTCAAACGTTTCAATGGTAAGCGCGAGCGGAACGCCATCCGGCCGAAGCCGAATGCCTCGGCGATCGCGTTGAGTCAGGCCGATTTCATCGAGAAGCCGGTTGGCTTTGGAGGGATCGAATTCGGTGTGTGCTTCGGCGTACTCGGGCCGATAGAGAGGTGAGGTTCGTGTTGGAGTAAGCTGGCTCGGGCGGCCCATGCCGAGATAGCGGGTTTCGCTGACAGCTTCGCGGTCGATGGCGTGAGAGAGCGCGATCCGGAAGCGCTGATCGCCGATCAATTGGCGAAGGACGGGATCACTGTGGTTCAGATTCGGCATTAAGGTCCCGGCGCCGTAGGAGGAAATCCATTCGAGGACGCGATAGTCGCCCGTACGCTGGTGTTCGACGAACAAGGAGAAATTGTCGAGGTCGACATGCTGGAACTGAACGCCCATGTCCCCGCGCAGAAGCCGAAGGGTGATCGCTTCGGGGGCAGCGACTTGAAACAGGAGCCGGTCGATGTACGGCAATTGATTGCCGTCCGGGTCGACTTTCCAGTAATAGGGATTTCTCTCCAGGACGAGGCGTTTCGCTCCCGGAACTTCGGCGAGGCGCCACGCGTCGAGGGTCGGTTTCTCCGGATTTCGCCAGCTGGCCTTGTCGAGAAATACATTGCGCCAGGAAGTGAAACCGCCGTTGCGAGCCGCTGTATCCAGGTTTTCGATATCCGAAAAATCCGGGTGAAACTGTTCAAAGTAGTGGCGCGGGTAGCGCAGAGGTTCTTCCAGCAGCGGATTGGCGACCCATTGGATAAACAGCGCGTTTGGCTGGTCAAATTGAAAGGAAACCGTCCAGTCGTCGATTTTTTGGACCCGCATCACTTGGTCATTCCGGAGATAAACCGTCGGAATCAAGGGCGTCAGTTCTTGGTTGAGCAGGACGTGTTCATACCAGAAAAGAATGTCATCCGCGGTAAACGGCGTGCCGTCGGACCAGCGGACGCCTTGCCGAAGATGGAAGCGAAACGTGCGCGCGCCGTCGTCCATGGACCAGGCGGAGGCGAGGTTCGGGAGAAAATCACGCAGAAGCGGATCCCAGCGCACAAGCGTTTCGTAAGAAAGGCCTGCCATGGCGCCGGCGTCGGCCAAGCTGGTTGCGAACGACGTCCAGGTTCCGCCGTACGGGCCCGTTTGCTCGGGCGGAACGATGACGAGCGGGTTTCTCGGCAATCGCTCTTCCACCGGGGGAAGTTCTCCGGCGGCGACGCGGGACTGGAGAGGCGGCGCCTCGTGGAACGTTCGCTCGGCGAAATCCGGCCATTCGACGGCCTGGTGATGGCCGACCGGCTCGCGTTCCGTCCGGGGGGCGGTTTTTCGGAAGAATTTGTCCGGGTGATCGGGTATCGGATGGGCGCGGTCAGCGAGAAAGCGCGCGCCGCGGCCGACGATCATGACCAGCAGCATCGCGCTCGCGGCGACGGCCATGAACTTGCCGATGGCGCCGAACGGTGACCATGGTGAACGCATTCAATCTATGAAAAGCGCTGGCCGGCCGGAAGCCAATCCGAATGGGCGCGCCGCCGCGCTGGTTGTTGGCGGAGTGCGATCCGGAGGATCACACCGCTTGCCCGGCTCCAACACTTGGCGGGGGTTCATTCAGGAGGAGCCAATAGGAGCCGAGTTTACGGACGGCTTCGACGAATTCTTTGAAGTCAACCGGCTTGCGGACGTAGCTGTTGGTCCCGAGCCGGTAACTTTCGACGATGTCTTTTTCTTCGGTCGACGTGGTCAGGACAACCACGGGCAAGAGGGAGGTTGATTCGTTTGCCCGGATCCGGCGGAGGACTTCGAGCCCGTCGATTTTCGGCAATTTCAGGTCGAGGAGGATGACGGTGGGAACGATGATCCCGACAGAGTCGCAATCGGTCGGTTCATGGGTTCCGATCAGCAGATCCAGCGCCTCGGCACCGTCGCGCGCGACAACGACTTCGTTTACGATGTTGTTTTTCCGGAAGGCCCGGAGCGCGAGCTCCTCGTCATCGGGGTTGTCTTCGACGAGGAGAATGACGTTACGGTTCATCGGCCTGGTCATCGGGTGGTAGAATAAAATAGAAAGTCGCGCCGCGGTCAAGCTCGCTGGCCGCCCAGATCCTGCCGCCATGCCGCTCGACCACGCGGTGCACGGTTGCCAGCCCGATGCCAGTCCCCTCAAATTCGGAGCTCTTGTGGAGCCGTTGAAAGACACCGAACAGCCGCTCAGCAAACGCCATGTCGAAGCCGGCTCCGTTGTCGCGAATGAAGAAAACTTCTTTTCCATCTTCCACCGTCCGGCCGACCGCGATCCGGGTGACATCCTTTTTGGAGGAAAATTTCCAGGCATTTTGGAGGATATTTTCCAACGCGACGCTGATCAGGTGCGGATCGCCAACCGCATACAGTCCGTCCTCGATGTGAATTTCAGCCTGCCGTTTCGGATTTTCCTCCTGAAACCGCTGCAGAATTTCACGGGCCATCGCAGATAGATCGAGACGTTCTTTTCGGATCTCGTGTTTCGTGATCCGTGAAAGCTTGAGAAGGTCGTCGATCAGCTGCCCCATCTTCTTGCACGAGGCGACAATGCGTTCGAGGAAGTTTCGTGCCGTATCGTCGAGCTGGTCGTAATAATCTTCCAGCAGCGCCTGGCTGAAGCCGTTGATGGACCGCAGCGGAGTCCGAAGGTCGTGCGAAACCGAATAGTTGAACGATTCGATTTCGTTGAGGGCTTGCTGCAGTTCGAGCGTGCGTTCATGGACATGCGCCTCGAGGTTCCTGTTCAGCTTGAGAATTTCCGCTTGGGCGGTCCGCAGGTCAGTGATATCGATGATGGCGCCGATCATGCGTGTCACCTCGCCGGTGCTGTCGGTAAAGGTCTGGCCGCGGGCGCGAATGTTGTGAATTTCCCCGCGAGGGGAACAGACACGAAAATCCGCGTCGAATGAGGTTTTATTTTTAATCGCAAGCCTGACCTTCTCCTCAAGATAGGAACGGTCGTCGGGATGGATCACACCGAGAATCGATTCCAGCCGGTCTTGTGAGAAGGCTGGCGCGTTGGCGAGTTTGGTGAATATCGACCCGATCCATGCGGCTTCTCCACTGCGGACGTCCCAGTCCCAAACGCCGGTGCCGGAGGCTTCGACCGCGGCGCGGAGGCGTTCTTCGCTTCGGCGGAGCGCGGCTTCCTTCGAGTCGATTTGCTCGAGCATGTCGTTAAAAGTCTCGGTGAGGGAGCCGATCTCGTCGTTGCTCTGTTTGGTGGCGCGGACGGTGTAGTCATGGCTCTGCGATATTTTCCGGGCGACATTCTCCAGATCAAGGATCGGCGCTGAGATCCGTCTTTGAAAAAATACCGAAAGAAAATAGGCCGCGACGAGGGCGAGGCCGGTCATGCCGAACGTGAACAGCAGGTACAGGACGAGGCGCTTTTGCTGGCCGCTCAAATCGTAGCGGATCAAAAGCCATCCGAGTTGTGAGCCGGCTTCGGAAACCGGGAGAAGTTCGATCAGCTCGCTTCCTCTGACGATTGGCCAATCGCGAGCGACGTCCGGAAGTTCGCTGCGAAATTCCGCGTTCGATCGGTAGAGCGAGAAAACTTTGCCCTCCATGTCGTAGAGGACGGCCTGCTTGACGTTCGGTTCGCTCTGGAAAGCCTGCAGTACGCGCGCGGCGTCTTCCCGGTCGTCAAAAGCCAGCGCTGCGCTCGCATTGTAAGCAACGGCATCCCCGAGCGTGGTCAGGCCGCGAACGATGGCGTCGCGAAGGAGGAAAAAATCGACAATAATGATCAGGCACGCGGCGGGCAGGAGCACGATCGCGGCGATCGTGACCATGACGCGAATCAGTTTTTCGCGCAGAGAAAGTTCGTTGAAATTTTTCATCAGAGCTTGGATTCCCCGACCGTTTGCGCGAGGCGAAGCAGTCGCGAACTCGCATCCAGTCCCGCCCGCTGCAGCGTATCGCGGTCAATAATAATCGCCACACGCTCGCCTGTCCTCACGAGGGCGACCATGCCGCCGTTGCGAATAAACTCGCGGTCTTCCCCGACCAGGAGAACCGGCTGGCCGGAGAGGCGGTCAATGATTTCGCGACTGACATTTGCCGACTGCGGAATGAATACGATCTGCGCGCCTTCCGCATCGGCGACGTCATTAATATAACGGATTTCGATCGGCCGGCCCTGAACAAGTTTGTCTTCCACAATTTGTTCCAGCACCTGGCCAAACGGGTTGGGTTGAAAAACCGCAATCCGGAGCGGTTCGCCTTCCCCAGACAATGTGCTCTCCGGCCAAGTAATGAACTGGGTAAAATGGAAAAGGAATGCGGCTTTGATGGCGTATTCGCGACGGTCGGCATCGGGCGCCTGAGCGGTCGCGCGTGTCGCGTTGGCCAGACAGATGCCCGTGGCGGCGAGGGTTGCAGCGAACCAGCAACGCCTGCGGAAGGCGGTCATCAGGCTGTGACTGAATGTAGGAAGGCTCGTGATCATCTCTGGTCGATTGAGCAGGCTGGGCCAAAGGCGTTCACAATCCCCATTTGACGCGAAAGAAGACGGTCCGGGGAACGGCGTGCGTCGAGCCGAACTCCCGGTGGTAGCGGTCGATGAGATTTCTCCCCGCAATTGAAAGTTCGAGATCCTCCCGCGCCAGCCACGCGAGCTGCAGGTCGAGCTCGGCATAGGACGGGATCTTCGGGTCGGGAAGTTCGCTGACGAAGCGGAGGACGCTGTCGAACGCCCAGCGCTCGCCGATGTTTACCCTCGATTGCAGAAATGCGATATGCTTCGGGTCATTTCCCTCGGCCTCGGCGTCGGTGACCATTCCGGGCCGCGTGTGCAGATCCTTTTGCAGGTGCGCGTAACCGAGCCGGAGGCGCCACCATTCCGAGGCATGGAAAGTCGCTGTCACTTCGCCGCCGTACGTCTCCCCTTTAAAGAGGTTGGAGTAAAATTGCGGGTCGGTGCTGGTGATTCCTCGGAGCTCGTTGTAGTCATGATAGTAAAGAGCGAAATCGAACGTCAGCGGTTCCAGCGGCCGAACGCGGTAGCCGATTTCGTACGCGACGAGTTTTTCGGATGCAAAGTCGCTGCTGCCGCGGGATTCGGTTCCCGTATTCGTGTTGATGCGGATAACATCGCGGTCAAAACGCGATGGGATGCGGACGGCTCTCGAAATCGCGGCCCAAACGGTATGAGACTCAGTCGGAGTCCAGGCAAGGCTGACGCTGGGCTGCACCTCAAAATCGGTGTAGGTGTTGTGCTCAAGTTTCGTCCCAACCGTTAGATCGAGGACATCCTCAACGAGGCTGATTCGGTCCTGCACGAAGCCGCTGACGAGATGAATACCGCGACTGGAAGGTTCAAATGCGAGGGTTGGCGTGTTTTGTACGGAGTCCTTTGAATAGCGCGCTGTCGCTCCCCACAGAAAGTCGTGGCGGTCTCCGATCGGAATCCGCTGATCCAGCTCAACGTCGAATGTGTCGCGCTGCTCCTCGCCCAGTGCCGGAACCTCCCGTTCGACGTAATCGTAATAAGTCTGGATTCGGACGCGCCGTTCGCTGTCTGGAGCGAGCGTCCAGCGTCCCAGCAAATGATGGCCGGCTATGTCGGTCGGTTCCTGCCCCGCCCACTCGTTGCGGCCGTCGTAGATCTCTCCCTGGAGGGTCCAGAGGGCGGCGGGGGAAGGCGTCCCATCGATTCGAAAACCGCCCTGGCCAAAACGCCGGTGTTCGTTGAGATGGCTTCCGTCGCTCGCGAGCACGTCGTCGCGATCCCAGCCGCGGGCGTAAACCCGGTACCAGGTTTTTTCCCCAACCTGTCCGCCGTACCGTGCCGATACGAGGCCGTCTTCGCGATCACCGGCCCCGCCGATCAGAAGCGGACCCTGCGTTTCCTTCGCGTCTTTCGATATGATATTAATGACGCCGTTGACCGCGTTCGCCCCCCACAGGGTGCCGCCGGGGCCGCGGATGACCTCGATCCGGTCAATGTCAGCCATCAAGGTGTCCTGCGCGTCCCAGAAAACGCCGGAAAAGAGCGGCGAATAGAGACTTCGGCCGTCCCGCAGAACCAGGAGTTTGTTGGTGGTGGTAAACGTAAAACCTCGCACGCCAACCGCCCAGGCATTGATATTGTTCGCCCGCGCCACATGAACGCCGGCGGCCAGACGCAACGCGTCGGGGATGTTTCGGATGGCGCTGCGCCGGATGTCTTCATTCGTCACAACGGACACGGCGGCCGGTGTGTCGCGGAGACGTTCGGACCGGCGGGTTGCGGTGGTGATGCGCAGGTCGGCGACGTCTTCCAGCGTCAGGCCCCGCAGTTCCTCAAGGCTTGGAAACGAGTCTTCAATCGGAGCGATTGACTGGGCATAACCGCCGGACGCGATCGCGGCGAAAAGGAGTGAAAACCGGAGAGCTTGGGGGAGTCGAGAGGGGAGCGGGCGGCAGACGAAAGCGAACGGATACATGCGGTTGGCGAAGTAAAGTCAGCGTGGAATGGAAGGTCCGATTTAACAGGAAGATCCGCATCCACGCAATCCTATCTTCGTTTCGGCGCCTGCCGGAGAGGAAGAACCGATCTGAAAAATGATTTCGCTGCGATGCGCCCACGCTCGTGTAAAGCGGGTGCCCGCGTGAGCCGGTGGAGAGGGTTGCGTTCTCACGAACGCGGTGGCTAGTAGCCCACAGCGAGGCCCTCGCGCCTCGGATCGGCCGCGCCGTACAGCCAGCCGTCTTCGGTGATCTCGATGGCCTGAACAGATCCGACGGCTTGGGCGTTGCGGACGTCGAATCCGCGGGCTTCGAGTTCCTCGCGGAGAGCGCGATTCCGGAAAAGCGGGGCTTCGAGTTCCACCGGTCCGTTGCGGGCGATGACACGCGGCTGGTTGATGGCAGTTTGCACGTCCATGCCGTGATCGATCACGTTGAGCAGCACGTTCAGCGTGAGCCCGATGATCCGGCTGCCGCCAGGGGAGCCGAGAGCGAGGCGCGGTTCGCCGTTCTGGAGGACGAGGGTCGGCGTCATGCTCGAGCGCGGACGTTTGCCGCCGCGTGTTTCCGCGGCGTCGCCAAGAGCGGTCGCGCGCGGCTTCCATCCTCCCTCGGGTGCGTTTGGAACGAGATTTCCGTCCGCATCGTAGGCGTCGGCGTCGAAATCGGTCAGCTCGTTATTCAGCAGGAAACCGCGTCCCGGGACGACGATTCCGGAACCAAAATGCTGCTCAATCGTGGTGGTGACGGCCGCGACGTTTCGGTGCTTGTCGACGATCGAAAAGTGGGTGGTCGACGGACTTTCTTTCCGCGTGATGGCGGCGGCGTGCTCTTGCGCAGCACCCGGGGGGATGCCGAAGGCGACCGGCGTCTTGAGCGCCTTTTCACCGTTCAGCAGTGAACGGCGGCTGGCAGCGTAGTCCAAATCGAGAAGACCTTCGGCTGGAACAGCAACAAAATCCGCGTCGCCCATGTAGCGGTCGCGGTCAGCGAACGCGAGATTCTGCACATCCGCGAGCAAGTGAACCGAATCCGGGCTGAAGGCCGGAAACTCCGCGAAATCAGTGCCCTCGAGGATGTTGAGCATGAGTCCGAGGGTCAGCCCGCCGCTGGAGGGAAGATTCATGCCGTAGATGTCGTAGCCGCGGTAGGAGAACGACACCGGCTCCCGCTTTACGGGAATATAGTTCGCGAGGTCTTCGCGGCGAAGGACTCCCGGCCGCAGGCGGTCGTTTCGCACGGCCTTGACGATATCGCGAGCGATCGCGCCTTCGTAGAAAACTGAAATTCCTTTGCGGGCAATCAATTCAAAGGTCTTCGCGAGGTCCGGGTTGCGGAAATGATCGCCCGCTTGGAGCAGTTCGCCGTCCGGGCCGGAAAAAAGTTTGTATGACTCGCGATACTGGCGGAGCCGGTCGCGATGGGTTTCCAATCCGCGGGCAAACGGCTCCGGTATGATGAATCCATCCCGGGCGACGCGGATAGCCGGCTGCAGCGCTTCGGCGAGGCTGATGGTGCCGTATTCATCGAGCAAATACGCCATGGCCGCGAGGGTCCCGGGTACACCAACCGCGTTCCCGCCGGTGATGCGCTGGCTGTACGGAATGATCTTGCCGTTTTCGTCACGAAACGCGTCGGGATGAAATTCGCGCGGCGCCTCCTCGCGTCCGTCGATGGTGATGACCTTGCCGGAATCGGCGAGATAAAGCACGAGAAAGGCGCCGCCGCCGATCCCGCTGGCATACGGTTCGGTCACCGTGAGAACGAATTGCGCCACAGCGGCCGCGTCGAAGGCATTGCCGCCGGCACGGAGTGTTTCGAGCGCCGCCATCGTCGCGTGATGGGAGGCGGTGCTGACCATCCCGTTTCGCGACCGGTACGGACCGGTCGCGCCGGGGCCAAAACTGTCGCGAATTTCGCGAATATCTTCGGGATCAGAAGCCTGGATAACCTGTCCATTCATGGGAAGGACAGACAGAGGCAGTGTGATTGCGATCGCAACCTGCGCGGCAAGGCGGTGTTTGAAGAGGAAAGCCAGGGAGATCATGGATTTTGATGCCTTGTAGCTCGCGGACAGGTTCCTTGGCAAACCTTAATGGCAGAAAGGCTCGCGAGCGCGCTCATTGTCCGTAACTTGATAGAAAGGATATCGACACATGACACTGACAGCCCGCTCTCTCCCTCTCTTGACTCTCGCTTCCTTCTGTCTCTTTACGCTCGGCTTCGCGGCGTTGCCGGTGTCGGCGGCGGAAAACCCCTCTGCTCCCGTCCCGGAGGAGCCCGTGGAAGAGCTTTTCAGTGAAGCGGAACTCGACCAGATGCTCGCGCCTGTCGCGCTCTTTCCGGATGCTTTGCTGGCGCAAATTCTGACGGCGGCAACTTATCCTTTGGAAGTCGTGGAAGCGGCGCGCTGGACGCGTGAACACCCGAAACTTGAAGGAAATGATGCCGTGGAGGCGGTGGAAGAACGCCCGTGGGACCCGAGTGTGAAGGCGCTGGTTGCTTTTCCTGATGTCCTCCGGCGTATGGATGAAGATCTCGTGTGGACGCGTCGGCTGGGTGATGCGGTGCTTGTCCAGGAGGACCAGGTGATGGCAGCCGTCCAGCGGCTTCGGGAGAAGGCTCAGGCGTCGGGCGCGCTTGACTCGCTTGAGAATGTGGAGGTTCGGCGGGAAGAGAAAATCATCTATATCGAACCGGCCGATCCACGAGTGGTTTATGTTCCTTATTACCGGCCGAGCGTCGTTTACGGAACGTGGTGGTGGCCCTCCTATCCTCCGGTCTGGTGGCGGCCGTCGACGGTCGTTGTTTATACGAACCGGGGAATCGCGTGGTCACACGGTATTCACTTTTCCTATACACACTTTTTTACCTGTTTCGACTGGCGGCGGAGCCACTTGGTGATCATCCGTCATCACACGCATGATCATTTCCGGCATCGCGGACCGTGGATTCGTGATCAGCGCGACCATTTTGACCATCGAAAACCGGATGGGGACCGGCGTTCGCGCGGAGATTGGGTGGAGAATCGGGAAGACTTCCGGTGGAGACATAACCCGGAACATCGGCGCGGCGTCCAGTACCGGCATCGAGATGTCAGGGAGCGATTTGGCGGATCGCTGGCGTCAATTCGGATGAGAACTCCGGAGCGGGCCGCGGCGGTGCGTTACGCGCCGAACCCGGTCCATGACCGGATTCGTGACCGCGACGGAAACGGCGGCCGTATCCGCGAGCGGATTGAGAGCAAACCGCTGCCGTCGGGCATTCGCTCCCCGCGACAGGACCTTCGGGATCGCCAGCACCAAGCTGGTTCGGACGAACGCTCGCGGACGGTTCATGAGCGCGAGCGCGAACGCGAAATCCGGAGAAGTCCCGTGGAGCGGGTTCGGGAAAGAAATGCGGAACGGCAAGTCGAGGCCGCGCGCTTGCGTCAGCGCCTGGAGAAAACGCGGGAAGCTTCGCCCCTTCCGGGTGGGGAACGCGAAGCGGTTACAAGGCGGCGGACCGAGACTCACAATGAATGGAGCCAAGTGCGGCAGCGCACGCGGGAGACTCCGGAGATGCGTCGGCAGGAAGTTCGTGAGGTCCCGGCGGCGGGCGGAACGGAGCGGATGCGCAAGCCGTCGGCAATGCGGGAGTTCAAGAATGAAACAACCGTTCGCCAGCGAAGGGAACAGCGTCAGGAAACACGGGTAAATCCGCCGGCCCAAGTTTCAAGAAGATCACCCGAGCCGGCGGCAACCCCTCGAGCCACGCGGACGCGGCGTCCGAGTGAAGGCGGACGTGAACGCGAACGTGCGGCGCCGGTCAGCGGGCGCTCGCGGCCGGATGCGGCGGTCGCAAAACCGTCAGGTTCCGTCGGCCTGCGCGCTCCGGCACCTGGCCGTCGGCAGGGTCGCGATCGCTCCAGGTGAGCGTAAAGACCGCGGTCTCACGAGCGCGGGTGAGGGCGAGCGGCGGCAATTGACGTTCTCATTACAATGCTTTTGAAAAGAGGTCTTATGGAATACCCGCTCACGCTTTCGTTTAAATTACTCGCGCTTTCTCCCCAGATTTCGGTCAAGGATGCGGCGAATGCGGAGATTTGTTACATCCGCCAAAAGCTGTTCAAACTGAAAGAAAAAATTGCCGTCTTCGCCGACTCCAAGAAGCAGGACTTGCTCTGCGAGATCCATGCGGACCGGATTATCGATTTTTCCGCCGCGTATTCGTTTATGGACAACGGGGCCAGTTTCGGCTCGGTCAAGCGGCGGGGGATGCGGTCGCTGTGGCGGTCGCATTACGAAATCGCTGACCGGGAAGGATGCAAATATACCGTCACCGAGGGAAACCCGTGGGCGAAGGTATTCGACAGCGTCTTTAACAGCATCCCTGTTTTAGGGGCCTTTTCGGGCTACCTTTTTCAGCCGCGCTACGAGGTCAGAAACCAGGCTGGTGAGATTTGCTACACGCTTAAAAAGAGGCCAGCGTTCCTGGAAGGCCGATTTTCGATCGAGCAAACGCTCGAACAGGAGGATGACATCCTTGTCCTGATGTCCCTGCTGATGATCACGCTGCTCGAGCGTAAACGCGGTTAGGGCAGGGTCGCGGGGCGCTGTCGCCGTCGACCATTTTATTCTTCCGGGTCCAGTCGACGTATGGCTGACGCGCGGACGCTGGGCACACTGCCGTTCATTTCAAACACTCCCTCGACTCTCACAAAGTCGCCCTCTTGGAGCGGCGCAATATTGGCGGAGAGACTTCGGTCGGCGATGACCTCGAATTTTTCCAGAAGCGAGGACACTTTGAGCGAGAGCCACAATTCGGATTTGCGCTTGCCGATCTCAATGATGGTCCCGTGCCACGTGAGATTTTTGTCGGCAATGGACTCGAGCCACCGATCGCGCTCCGAGGGGCGATTCTCCAGTCGGGCGCGCTTCCGAAAGAATTCGGGAGCGGTCAATGCCAAGCGGTCGGGATGATCGGCGAGGCGTCCGTGCGCGGGGCGTTCGGCGGCGATGCGCGCGGTGGGAGAGAGGACTCGGTGGAGGGACAAAGGCCTCTTTTGCTTCCGGCGAGTCGGCGGCGTTCTCAGCTCGCCTGAGGGAACCGTTTTGCGGGCCGCCTTGCGCCGCGGTGTCATCACGTATCCGAGGAGAAAGACGGTGAGGACACCGGCCTCCGCCGCCAGCTTGATCCCGAGCACTGGAACCAGCCTGTCATCCAGCATCACGAGGTCGGCGAGCCAGAGGAAGAGCAGAGAGGCTGTGAACAGAAGAAGGCTGAGAAACGAATGAAACAACGTCCGCTTCATTTCACTGTGACGCTCCGAAAGGGTTGCCGGGACGAATGCCGGAGCCGAAAAACAGCGTCGCGCCGAGCGTCCTGGAGCGGTTGCGTTGGGCTCGGAAGGGAGGTGGGAGACGGAGACGGGACATCGTGCGAGACGAAATCAATTATTTCCTCGCCTGACGTTCAGTAAGTTACGGAGACACAGCATGGGGATGGCCGCTAGTTAATCAAACCAAAGAATTTGTAAAAAGACCCGCGGCGACATGACCCGTTGTAAAGCTTCAGAATTGGGCGATTGCAAAAGCGCGGCTGATGCGGGAGAACGAAAGATATTGATCGCGGTGCAAGATGGCTACCAATGAATTGTTTCAGGTCGGGGAAGCTTCCTTGGAGCCCGGCGTTACTTTGATCGAGGCGAGTGCCGGAACAGGGAAGACGTACGCGATCGCCGGGGCGGTCGTCCGGCTGATCGCTGAAAAGGACTTCCCGATCAGCGCGATTCTTTTGGTAACGTATACCGAGGCCGCTACGCGAGAACTGCGCGACAGGGTCCGGAGCCGGATCCGGGACGCGCTCGGTTTCCTTGCCAGCGCAACACCGGAAAAGGACGAGGCCTTGCGCGCCTTTCGCGATTGCGACGATGACATGACGCGGACGGGGATTCGCCGGTTGCGGCAGGCACTCCTCTCCTTCGACGAAGCGGCGATTTTTACCATCCACGGCTTTTGCCAGCGAATGCTGCGCGAGAACGCGTTTGAGACCGGCGTGAGATTCGAAGTGGAACTGGTGACCGATCCGGCACCGTTGTGGAGGGAAACGGTTCAGGATTTCTGGCGCCGCACGTTTTACCCGGCCGACGGGGAGACTGGAGCGGTCGTCGCTTGGCTCGGGACTCGGGGGAGACTGTCGACTGACGGTCTTCTCGGCGTGCTCACCCAACTGTCGCGGCACCCGGATCTCGCGATTCTGGCTGACGCTGACCCTGTGCCCCTTGCGGAATGGCCGCCTCGATTTTTCGACACGCTGGCGAAAATCCGGGAGGTCTGGCGGTCGGACCGTTCGGAAATCGAGGATCTGCTGAAGCAGCCGAATCGGATGAAGAAGCCGTATCGTCCGGAGGAGATCGACCCGCTGTTGGCGGCACTGGATCGTCTGGAGGCGGAGAAACGCCTGCGCCCGGAAACGTTGACCGCGATCGATCTGTTGGCCGCGGACAAACTGGCTGTTTCCACGCGCAAGGGCAAAACGCCGCCGTCTCATCCGTTTTTTGATCAATGTGAAGAAGCCTCGACGCTGCTCCGCGTGTTTGAGCAATCGGTGCGCGCTGCGTTTATCGAATCGGCCCGAGAGAGGCTCGCCCAGGCGAAGCGCCAGCGGAATGTGATGACCTTTGACGACCTTCTCACTATTCTCCGCGACGCCCTGGAATCTCCCGGAGGCGAACGGCTGGCGGAGGCGATGGGGCACAAGTTTCGGGCGGTTTTGATCGACGAATTCCAGGACACCGATCCGGTCCAGTGGGAAATTTTCCGAAAAGTCTTTGGCGGCGGCAGGCACCTGCTGTTCCTCATCGGCGATCCCAAACAGGCGATCTACGCGTTTCGCGGCGCGGACATTTTTACCTATCTTGAAGCCCGGCGGCACGCGACCCGCCGTTGCACACTCGGCACGAATTGGCGGTCCGACGGCAAACTCGTCGAAGCGGCCAACGAGATTTTCCGGCGGCATTCCGCGCCATTCGTGTTTCCGGAAATCGTGTTTTCGCCGGTGGCGGCGAGTCGGGCCGGCGAAACCGAGCTTGATTTCGGGGAAAACGCGGTCGGAATCAACGAAAAGCCGCTCCAGCTCGTTTGCGTTTCGAATGGTGACGGCCCGCTGAACACGGGTATCGCGAAAGAGATGATTCTTGAACTCGTGCGCGATGAGATCTGCCGGCTCCTCACAGCGGAGATCACGCGCAACGGCAAGCCGCTCGAGCCGGCGGATATCGCGGTGCTCGTCCGGACGAATCGCGAAGCCGACGAGGTGCGGCAGCGCTTGATCGCGGCCGGTATCCCGGCTGTCACGCGGACCAACCAATCGGTTTTACACTCACCCGAAGCGGCGGACATGCGGCGTTTTCTCGCGGCAGTCCTCGAACCGCACAGCGAGAGCCTCGTTCGCGGCGCTCTTGCCGGCAGCCTCTTCGGCTGGGATGCGGCGGCGATCCATCGCAGCACTCGCGGTGAAAGCGAGTGGCAGGAGGTCGTCGAGCGGTTTCACAACTGGCAGGAGACTTGGAAACGGCGGGGTTTCATTCACATGTTCCGCGCTTTTCTTTTGGAGCAAAAAGCGCGACTGCTCGGACTTCCCGACGGCGAGCGAATCCTGACGAATTTCCAGCACGCGGCCGAGTGTATTCATCAGGCGGAATACGATTTGAGGCTGACGCCGGCACCGCTGCTCCACTGGCTTGTCGAACAGGGAGGGCGGCCGGACGGCGAGGCCGAGAATCATCTCCTTCGACTCGAAAAGGACGAACGCGCGGTCCAGATTGTCACGATCCACCGCAGCAAGGGTCTCGAGTATCCGGTGGTTTTCTGTCCGTTTAACTGGACCAATTTTATCCCGACCCGTGCGGAAATCGTCTTTCACGACCCGGCGAACGGCAATCGGCTCACTTGGGATCTGCGGGCGCCGGCGGCGAGCGAGAGCAAGGCGGCCCATCATCGCGAGCAGCAAGCCGAGGCGATGCGCCTGCTGTACGTCGCTTTGACCCGCGCGCGCAACCGGTGCTATCTCTTTTGGGCACAGACGCGGGCTTCCGTGAAACCGGAGAATTCGGTGCTCGCGCACCTGTTTCAGTGCGGCGGCGCCGACGGTCCGGAGACGCCGCTGGCGGCGTTCAATGCCTTGGCCCAAGACGATCATCCGTGTCTGGCGATTTTCGAACGGCCCGGGGGCGCTGGCCGGCGTTCCCTCTCGGCGGAGAGCCGGGAGGAACGGGTGCTGACGGTGAAAACCGGCGCTCCGGCCTTCTCGCCCGAACCGCTGGTTACGAGCTTCAGCGGAATGACGGCGGCCGCCCATGAAGCCATTCCCGATCGGGACGCGCTGACGCCGGCGGCGCCTGCCGCTCCGGTCGCGAATGAACCCGCGGCGGCGGAGGAATGGTCGATCTTTTCGTTTCCGAAAGGGACGAAGGCCGGGAACTTTTTTCACGGAATTATGGAGAAGCTCGATTTCCGTCAGCCGGAGACGCTGCGGAAGGCCGTGGAAAAGGAACTGGCGCGTTATCGGTTCGATCGGAGGTTCGCCCCCGCGGTGGCGGCGACATTGGATGCGCTGCTGAAGTTGCCTCTGTTACCGGAGGGTGGCCGGCTGGCGGACATTGGCACTGGCGATCGCCTTGTCGAAGAAGCATTTTACTATCCGATTCTGCCGGCGGGAAGACGGGAGATCGCGGCGGTTTTTGACCGAAACGAGCTTCCGGAAGAGTGGAAGACAAATCTCGGGCGGCTGGAGTTTTCGCCGGTCGACGGATACATGACCGGATTCATCGATCTCGTTGTCCGGTGGCAGGGGAAATATTACATCATCGACTGGAAATCGAACTGGCTGGGAGGAAGCGCTCACCTGTATTCGCGGGACGCGCTGCGGCGATCGATCACCGAAAGTTATTACTTTTTGCAATACCACCTGTACACGCTTGCTCTCCACCGGCATTTGGCGGCGCGGTATGGGGAGAAGGCTTTTGACGAGCGGTTTGGCGGGGTGTTCTACATTTTCGTGCGCGGGATCGACCGGAATGATCCATCGTCGGGAATCTATTTTGATCGTCCGTCGCGCGACCTTGTCGCGAAGCTGGAGCGAACCCTGCTGGCGCCCGCTCTTCGAGGGGAGGCATCTTGTCACTCGGCGCTTCAGCGGCAAGACGGCGCCGCTCCTTTGGGCTTCGCTTCGACCGGAAAGGAAGGTGTGAAGGTATGACGGAGCCGGCGTTCCTTGCGGCCCCGGCCTTCACCAGTCTCGATCGGCGATTCGCGGCGTTGTTGGCACGAATAGACGGAGGAGCGAGCCAATTGCTTCCGCTCGCGGCCGCCTTGGTCAGCTATCAATTGCGGCGCGGCCATATCTTGCTCGATCTCAGCGTGCCGCCCGACTGGGAGGATTTGGACGAGCAGCCGCTTCCGGCGTGGCCCAGCCTTGCGGAATGGCAGAATGATTTGGGCCGTTCGCCGGTCGTTGGAGCGCCCGGTGATACGCGTCCGTTGATTCTCACCCGTCTCGGCAAACTTTACCTCCAGCGCTATTGGGCCTATGAAAACCTCCTTTCGCGAAAATTCCTGGAGCTGACCGAGGGCGGTGCCGCGGCTGTTTCGGCGGAAACGGACGCGCGGCTCGCGGAATTGTTCGGGGACGCGGTTGAGCAGAGAGCGGCGGCGAGAAACGCTTTGGCGCGGCGACTGTCAGTAATCTCGGGGGGACCTGGCACCGGCAAGACGACAACGGTATTGAAAATCTTGATACTCTTGCTTGAGAAGAACCCTGAGCGGCTCGTCCGGCTCGCGGCGCCGACGGGGAAGGCGGCGGCCCGGATGCGCGAAAGTCTTCGGCAGGGACTTGAGAAAATATCGGTTCCGTCTCATTTGGCGGAGCGGCTGGAGGCGATTGAGGCGTCGACCGTTCACCGTCTCCTCGGAGCGATCCCCGGGTCGGTCCATTTTCGTCACCATGCCGAAAGCCCGCTCGCGGCGGATGTTGTGGTGGTGGATGAAGCGTCGATGGTCGATCTGCCGTTGATGGCGAAACTGGTCGATGCGCTGCCGCCGCACGCGCGCCTTTTGCTGCTGGGTGACAAAGATCAGCTGGCTTCGGTGGAAGCGGGAGGGGTGTTGGCCGGGCTCATTGACGCGGCGACGGAAGAAACCGCGGCGCCAGTCGCGGGGGTGGCGACGATCTTGCGGAGAAATTATCGCTTTGGGAATGAGAGCGGGATCTTTCGCATTTGCAACGCGATCCGGGAGGGTGCCGTCGACGAAACGATCGAGATTCTTCAGCGGGGAGGCGACGACGTTCGCTGGCGGGCCTTGCCTGAACCCCGCGCGTTGAAAGAAAGCTTGCGGGCCCGAATTGTGGAAGGGTGGAAGGCGTTTCTGAAGGAGCGGGATCCGGGGAGATCGCTCGATCGCTTCGGGGCGTTTCAGATTTTGACCGCGTTGCGGCGGGGCGTTTACGGGAAGGAGAACCTGAACGCGTGGATCGAAGAGATTTTGCGGGAAGAGGGGATGATCCCGGCTGGGCGGAACCATTATCCGGGGCGGCCGGTTTTGGTGACGGAGAACGATTATTCGGCGCGGCTGTTCAACGGGGATATAGGTGTGCTGCTCGACGATGACGATGAGGAAGGGAAGCTGATGGCATTTTTCCGTAACGAGGATGGGTCGGTTCGCAAAGTATCGCCGTTGCGGCTGCCTTCTGTTGAACCGGCTTTTGCGATGACGGTTCACAAGGCGCAAGGTTCCGAGTTCGAGGAAGTCATCATCATCCTGCCATCGCGTGACGCGAAAATTTTGACTCGCGAGCTGCTGTACACGGCGATCAGCCGCGCGCGAAAGCGGGTCGAGATCTGGGGGAGCGAAGACGTGATTGGCACGGCGGTTTCGTGCCGCGTTCAACGGGCTTCTGGCCTCATTGACCTGCTGCGGGACGAACGGAGGATGGAAACCGGTGTATGAGCGAAAAGGGGAAAAGGCGAAAGATCGCGATTGTCGGGTCAGGGGCGATTGGGAGTTATTACGGCGCTCTCCTGGCTCGAGCGGGCGAGGATGTGCATTTCCTGATGCGCTCCGATTTCGCCGCGGTAAAGGCGCGCGGGCTGCGGGTGGAGCAAGGCGACGAAAGTTTTACGCTGCCCGATCCGCAAATCTATGCGTCGACGCGGGAGATCGGCCCGTGCGACTGGGTGATCGTTGCGTTGAAGGCGACGGCTAATGAGGCGCTTCCGGACCTTCTTGCGCCGTTGGTTTATGAGGAGACGGCGATTTTGACCCTGCAGAACGGACTGGGTAACGAGGCCTTTCTCGGGCGCCATTTCGGGGATGATCGCATCCTTGGCGGACTTTGTTTTATCTGCGTAAACCGGCTGGAGGCTGGTGTGATCAAGAGTTTTTACCCGGGCTATATGACGGTTGGGGAGTACGTCGGCGGGCCCCGGGAGCGGACGCGTGAAATCGCGCGAATGTGGGAGAAGGCGGGTGTGCGATGTCAGCTTGCGGAATCGCTCGCGGAGGCTCGATGGCGCAAACTCGTTTGGAACGTGCCGTTCAACGGTTTGGCGATCGTTGCGGGCGGAATCGACACGCAGGCGATTCTCGCGCGGCCGGAGCTGGAGAAACTCGCGCGGGCGCTTATGCAAGAAGTGCAGGCGATCGCGGCGGCCGCGGGCTATCGCATTGAGGATGCGTTCCTTGATCGCCAGTTTGAGGTGACGTATCCAATGGGCCCATACAAGCCGTCGAGTTTGATCGACTACGAGCTCGGGCGTGAAGTCGAGATTGAAGCGATTTGGGGCGAGGCGGTTCGTCAAGCACACGCGTTGGAGGTCGAGGCCCCGCGGCTGGAAATGCTTTATCAGCTCCTGTGCAGCATGGCGCGGTGACGCCCGGTATGAGCGGGGGCTTCCGCCCCATTTTGGGGAGATGATGAAGGCGCTGAAGCCCCCGCTCTTACCATTATTTCTTCAACGACGTAATCCATGCGGCGATGGCGCGTGCCTCATGTTCGGGAACGTGGGGCATGGGCGGCATCGGCGTGGAGAATCCTGGCCAATTGCGGTTTTCCGGCTGGCGGATCAGTTGAACAATTTTGTCTACACTGTACTCGCGCTGGGCGATCTCCATAAATGCGGGACCCACTTGACGCCGGTCGGGAGCGTGACAGGCGGTGCAGGTGTTTTTAGCAAGGAGCGGTTGGACCTGGCTGAAGTTCGACGTGTCGATGACGGCTGCTGGAGCTTCCTCGGCTGGACGGGAATTGCGCGTGCTGACTTCACTCATCGCGAGATGCCGGCCGGAAGGAATGTTGTGCAGTGTGTAGTAGGCGGCCGCGTGACGGAGGGGCTGTCCTTCCGCCGACCGAATGTTTTGCAGCACGATTTGATGGACGAAATGGCGCCGGAGGTTTTCGACGAGAAGGCGGGCTTTGTATCCATCTTCGGATACACGGACTCCGCGGATCGCGTGCTCGCTCATGTTTACCGGAGGACTGCCGTAGACGGGATGAAATTTGTAAGTGAAACTCTGGATGGCGAAGGAAGCGAGGTCCTCGGCCCGCTCGCGATCGACCGGTTTCGTGAATTCGATTTCGAAACCGTCAGGCATGGCGCGCACCGCTTTCATGGTGAACGGTTTGTCTCCGCCGTACACGACGCGCTGGAGGCCTTGCATCTCAGGGCCGACCGAGCTCCAGCCGCGGCTGGTCATGCCGACGAAGAGTGAACGGTCTTTGGCGAAGGCGAGGCGGAAGACGCCGGACTTGAAACCGTCGAGGAAGTCGAAAGCGGCGCCCTGGTACTCGCCGTCGACTTTTTCGAGGAAAACGCGGACGATTTTGCTTTGTCCCTGGTCGCCGACGAGCACCTGACCCCCGAACGGGCCGAAGGCGTTTTTGGGGATTTCGATGACGTCGGCATTGGACACGCCTAAAATCCCGTGCGGCAGCCAGACGGCGGGCATCCGGATTTCCGGAAATACGCCGGTGAGATCCGCGAGCGTTTTAAAATCGGCTTCGTCCGGAATGTTTTCGGGTTTGATCGGGTGCCCGTCAGCGTTCTTTGCATTGCGAGGATCGACCTGTTCGTACACATCCTCTGGCGTCACGTCGATGGGCGGATTGGCGAGGCCGCTCCAGGCGAGGCCGGCCGGGTGGCCGGCGAACGTGCCCTTCGGCAGGTGCCAAAGACCGCCGGACCCGATCCAATCGCCTTGGTTGTCGGTGTAGAAGAATTCGCCGTCGATCACCTCCAGGCCGGCCGGAGAGCGCATGCCGGTCGCCCACGGTTCCATCTGGCCATCCGGAGTGAAGCGCAGAGCCCAGCCGCGCCAAGGAACCAGGCTGACGCCCCGAAACCATTCGGGATTGGCGAATCCGACGTTGGTGGTGACAAAGAGCGACCCGTCGGGCGCGATTTTGGGGCCGTAGCTGTATTCGTGATAATTGCCGGAAAGCGGCCATGCACCGACTGTTTCGAAGAGATCGCCGCGCCCGTCGCCATCGGTGTCGGTGATGCGGGTCAACTCGCCCCGCTGCGCCGCGTAAAAGGCGCCGTCTTTGTAGGCCAGTCCCAGGATCTCGTGCAGTCCGAACGCGAAAAGTTGAAATTGGGGCTGATTGGATGTCGGGTTTGATACGACGAAAATTTCGCCGCGCCGGGTGGCGATTCCGAGGGTGCCGTCGGGAAGGAGCGCAAGGCCGCCGACTTCCAGAAGAACGCCATCCGGAGGGGTAATGTCGACGATTTGGAACGGGTCCGGGTGCAATGAGGCGGCATTTTCCTGTGCATGCGCGGAGGGACCTGCCAGCATCAGCAGGCTTGCGACGAAGGCGGACAGCGGCTGGGCGAGGGGCAAACAGGCGGGCTTTTTCATAAGACTGATCGGCGAAGGAGAAAACGAAGGGGGTTAAAAGAGAATCGAATACGTCACCGAATCGCCTGCCGGCAGGAGAAGCTCGGCGGAGTTGCCGATTTGGCGGATTCGCGGGCGGGCATCTCCGGCGTCATCGATTCGGATGTAGCAGGCGCGGTCGCCGACGATGTAAAGTCCGCGATCGTCCACGGCTGTAATCGATGGACCGCTTGCGACGCGTATCATGAGATTCGATACATTTCCGTCAGCCGCCAGCGTTCGCGTGAGTGCGCGTCCGTCATCGGCGGCGCGAATTTCGTCTGTGATCTTCGTGCCCCAGGATTCGTAGCTGAAAGTCGGGTTGTTGTTCGAATCGAGCTGGTATTGGAGAAAGCGAAAATCCGCTTCCCCGGTGTTTTCCGGCCACGGGGCGTCGGGTGACGGCAAGCGGGCCAAGGCTGGCGCGTAACCGGGAGCGACCTGCCGGACCGCGCCGAGGGGCCGGGAATGGCCATCTCCGCGAAAGTGCCACATCGGGGTGGCGTCGAGGAAGGCGCCGCGCCAGACTTGGACGAGGTTCCCGCTTTCCAGATCAAAGGTGTAATGAACGCTGGATGGGTGGCAGACGGAAACAGCATGGGTCAGCGGCGTTCCGTCCGGGAGGTTCATGAAACTGCGGATGAGCGGCATGCGTTGGGGGTCGACGAGGAGACGGTTGCCGGCGGGACGAAACGCCGGGCGCGGGGAATCGGTATCATAGAGGACGAGGCGGATGTTGCGGAGGGCGATCGGTCCGTGGTCGCCCTGAATCCGGAGCGGGCCGGTCGCGGCTTCTTCGGCGCTGATCGATCCGCGGGTGGGGCCGGTCAGCTCGACGTTTTCATGGATGACGGCGCCATTGAGTTCGGCCCGCAGGATCCGTGCGTTTTCGGTTTTTGCGCCGCTGGCGTCGAATCGCGGAGCTTGAAACGCGATGTGGAGGGATTGCCAAAGGCCGGGGGCGCGACTGACGTTCCGCGCGGGCGGAGTGCCTTCAAAACCCTTTTGTCCGTCCGGTTTCGAATCGTCCCAGCGCTGGTAAATCCCGCCGTTGTCGGAGAACCCGACGGCTTGTTTACCCCAGCTGTCGAGCAATTGCAGCTCGTAGCGGCCTTGGAGATAGATGCCGGAATTTGAGCCTTCGGGCAGGAGATATTCCAGTTTGACATCGGCGTCGCCATGCTCGAGCGCACTGATCAGGTCGCGGCCTCGCGCGGTGTCGGAAGGCAGATTGACGATGATTCGGCCGGCGGCGTCGCTGACGAGGATTTTCTTTCCGTCGATCCCGGTGATTGTTTCGGTTTCCTGCCAGCTCGGGCTCGGGTCGCGAAAGGCGGACAGGCCGTTCAGCTCGACGGCCGCAGGCTGGCTGTGCAGGCCGGGAAGAAAGCTGGCGAGGAGCGAGGCCGCGAGAAATGCTTTCGCGGTAAAGGTGGATCGTCGATTCATGGGGGACTCGGATTTGTCTGTTCAGGGTGAGTCGAGTAGCGTGAAGGATGCGATTATTGTGATCCTTCCGGCTATTGCCAGTACGGAGTTGCAGGGTGGCGGAAAAACCTTGAGGACGCCGCCGGCAGACGGGGCCGTTCCCGTGACGCTGGGGGGATTGGATGTCAGAACGGCTCGTCCTGGCTGTAGTCGGTGGTGTCTTCCGGGAAAGGTTCATCGTCGCCCGCTGACGCCAGATCGGAACCGCCGCTTGTGCCCGCGGGCTCGATCTTCCAAGCGTTGAGGTTGACGAAATAGCGGCCGTTGTATTCGCGGCCGCCGATGTCGAAGTGAACCTTAACCGGCTGCCCTTCCTTGAACTGATCGAGCTGCGCCGCTTTGTCCTTCAGGCAATCGAACTTAATATCCTGAGGGAACTTACCCTCCGTCGTGATCACGAACTCCCGTTTGGAGAAGCCGCTGGGAAATGTCTGCGTATCGAAGATAACTTTGATTTTGCCGGAAATTTCGTAGGCCATCGCGATAAAGCAAACGGTGTCGTCGCGGGATGTCCACCCTTGAATCGTTTAGCCGAGCTGCACGGCACGCTGCCGGGATGGTTGAAACACGTCCGCGGGTCGAGCGGTTCATGCCGGGGGATTTCGGGTCCATCGGCTCACGCCGGCGGCTGCGGAGACGGCGGCGAAGGCTGCTGAATGCTTATGCGGCGGCGCGGGCGGATTGGCGGAGGGACTTCAGCGCGCCGGCCCATGCCACCAGCTGGTCGAGCATCCCGTGGAGTGCTTTCTCCTGGTGCGGGCGCGGGCGGAATTGCTCCGTCTCGTCGTCGAAATCGTCGCGCAGGTTGAGGTAGACCTGGTTGCGCACGTCGGCGATCTGCAACTCGCCCATGACGAGCCGGAGGCTTTCGACGGCTCGTGCGCCGCCCACGCCTCCGTAGCCGACGAATCCGGCGGCTTTGTTGTTCCATTCGGCGTAGAGGAAATCGAGGGCGTTCTTCAATGCGCCGCAGGTGCCGTGGTTATATTCAGGAGTGACGAAGACAAAGCCATCGAAGCGGGCAATCGTCGCCGCCCAGTCTTTCGTGTGCTGATGCGAGTACTGCCCCATAGAAGGAGGAACCGCCTCGTCGAGCAGCGGCAGGTTCACCTCCTTGAGATCGATCAGCTCGACGGCCGCGTCGCTCCGGCTTTTCGCGACCTCAAATGTCCATTTTCCGACGCTTTCGCCGAGGCGTCCCGGCCGGGTGCTCCCGATAATCACTGCGATTGGTAGACGGTCTGCCATGCAAAAAAATCCCCGTTTGGCGCGATTGCGCAAGGTCGGGAGCAGCAAATCGGGGAGTGCCCGGTGTTCCGTTCATGGCAGGCCTGCAAAAGGAAGAACCCGGCTTCGAAAAAGGTTCCCCAGTTTAACTCTTGCCAAACAGGCACGACTGTTTTCTGTTTTCCCTTTCCGCTCATTGTCACTGCATGAATGTCGTATAGAGTTGGCATGGGAGGAGATTTCTCTTCGAGGCGGTTCGCCGCGGCGGGACGCCGTTTCAGGGGCCTCGCTCTTGAACGCGGGGGTACCCGGAGAGCGAAATAAAAAGAAGGAAAACCTATGGCTGTTACAGTTGGAATTAACGGATTCGGCCGGATCGGCCGGCTGATTTTTCGCTCGATTGTCGAGCAGGGCCTCCTCGGCTCGGAGATCGACGTTGTCGCGATTAACGACCTGGTTGGGGCGGACAATCTTGCTTACCTGGTCCGCTACGATTCAACCCAGGGACGCTTCAACGGAACCGCCACCAGTGAAAAGTCCTCTGCCGACGCCGCTGAGGACGACGTGCTTGTGGTCAACGGGAAGAAAATCCGCTGCCTTTCGGAAAAGGGCGGCCCGGCTGCGATTCCGTGGAAAGAATACGGGGTCGACATCGTGCTGGAATGCACGGGGCTCTTCACCGATTCGGAAAAGGCGAAAGGTCATTTGGAAGCGGGTGCCAAGAAGGTGATCATTTCGGCGCCCGGAAAAGGCGATGTCCGAACGGTCGTCATGGGCGTCAACAACGATACGATCACGCCTGACGACAAGATCATTTCGAATGCGTCCTGCACGACCAACTGTCTCGCGCCGATCACGAAGGTGCTGCTCGACTCCTTTGGGATTGAAGAAGGTCTGATGACGACGGTTCACGCCTATACCGCCACGCAGCGGACGGTCGATGGGCCGTCGCGCAAGGACTGGAAGGGCGGCCGCGCGGCGGCGATCAATATCATCCCGTCATCGACTGGCGCCGCCAAGGCCGTCGGACTCGTGCTTCCGGAAGTGAAGGGCAAGTTGACCGGCATGTCGTTCCGCGTGCCGACCGCGACCGTTTCCGCCGTCGACTTGACCGTGCGTCTCGCGAAGGACACCAGCTATGAAGAGATTTGCGCGAAAATGAAGGAAGCCTCCGAGGGACCGCTGAAAGGGATTCTTGAATACACCGAAGACGAGGTGGTTTCTGGTGACTTTGTCCATCATTCGGCCTCATCGATCTTCGATGCCGGCGCCGGCATCGGTCTGAACAGCCGCTTCTTCAAATTGGTTGCTTGGTACGACAATGAGTGGGGTTACAGCAACCGCTGTGTCGACCTCCTCCGTCAGGTTGCCAGCCTGGGTTGATTGAGAATTACGGCCCGTGTCCCGATTCGGGCGCGGGCCCGACTTTTTCGACCGTGTCCGAAAACTGTCTTCCAGTTACGAATCGCCCGGCCGGGGCGTCTGGAGCGGGTCGACGAAGCCGTCTCGAAAGGGCGGCATATGGTCATGGTTGCTGTTTCGTCCTTTTCGAGTTTTGCGCAGCACAGTCAAGGAGAGGGGAATTTCGGACGTATGGGAAAAATTAATACAATTAAGGACATCGACGTCACGGGAAAAACGGTTTTGGTGCGCGTCGATTTCAACGTTCCGCTCAATGAGAAGCAGGAGGTTACCGACGACAGCCGGATCCGGGCTGCTTTGCCGACGATCACGTACCTGCTCGAGCGGAATGCGCGGGTCGTTCTGATGAGCCATCTCGGGCGTCCGAAAGGGCAGGCAAACCCGAAATACTCGCTGAGGCCGGTCGGTCAGGCGCTCGTCGAGCTGCTGGGAAAGCCGGTGCTGTTTCTCGACGAAACTTTTGGGGAGAAAGTTGAGGAGGCGATCGCGCAGATGCCGGAAGGGTCGGTCACTTTGCTCGAGAACCTGCGTTTTTATCCGGGCGAGGAGAAGAACGATCCGGAGATGGCGGCGGCGCTTGCGCGCCTGGGCGATGTGTACGTCAACGACGCGTTTGGCGCGGCGCACCGGGCGCACGCGTCGACGGAGGGAGTTGCCCGGCATTTTCAGACGAAGGCGGCCGGGCTGCTGATGGAGCGAGAGCTCCAGTTCCTCGGGGAACAGACGGCGAACCCGGCTCGGCCGTTCGTTGTGATTCTCGGCGGGGCCAAGGTCAGCGACAAAATCAACGTGATCAACAGTCTCCTCGAGAAAGCCGACGCGATCTTGATCGGCGGCGCAATGGCTTACACCTTCCAGCTCGCCCAAGGGCGGAAGGTCGGAAAGAGTCTGGCGGAGCCGGACAAGGTCGACACGGCCAGAGACGCGCTGAAGAAGGCGGAGGAGCGCGGGGTGAAGTTTCTTCTTCCGGCCGACAACATGATCGTCGACGAGATCGACTTCGGCGGCGGAACCGTTGGCAACAGCCGTTTTACCCAGGAAGGGGAAGACATTCCGGACGGTTGGGAAGGTGTCGATATCGGACCGGCGACCGTTGAGCGTTTTCGGGCCGAAATTGAAAAGGCGAAGACGATCCTCTGGAACGGGCCGATGGGAATTTTTGAGATCGAGGCCTGCAGCAAAGGAACCTTTGCCATTGCGGAGGCTGTGGCGGCCAACCACGACGCGGTGTCAATCATCGGCGGCGGCGATTCGGTCAAGGCACTGCGGAAGAGCGGGCAGGCCGACAAGGTGACCTTTATCAGCACGGGCGGCGGAGCGAGCCTCGAATTTCTGGAAGGGAAGACGCTCCCTGGTGTCGCGGCGCTGGAATAGAGTCCGGTGGGCAACGGCAGGTCCGGGACTGGGTGCGATAGTCGCGGATTTTTACTGCGGTGGCCCGTTGTGGTTTCTCGGCCGGGGTGTTTCGGTTCTTCCATCTCGCGGGGTGTTGAAGTATTCATTTTGAGGTGACGGTTTATGTCCGAGGTTCGCGTACGATTTGCTCCGAGTCCGACCGGCTTCTTCCATATCGGAAGCGCCCGGACGGCGTTGTTTAATTGGCTTTACGCCCGGCACACTGGCGGCCGGTTTGTGTTGCGTATTGAGGATACCGACAAGCAGCGGAATACGCCGGAAGCGCTCCAGGTGATCCTCGACGGCCTGCGCTGGCTCGGCATGCAGTGGGATGAAGGACCTGAGGTCGGCGGCGAGCATGGGCCGTATTTTCAGAGCGAACGGGGAGACATCTATCAGCAATTCATCCAAAAGCTGCGGGACTCGGGCCGCCTTTATGAGAAAGACGGTGCCGGGTATTTCCGGATTTCCGGCGAGCCGCAGGTCATCGAGGATGCTGTGCGCGGCCGAGTCGAGCGGACGGAGGAGAAGGATTTCGTCGTGGTGCGATCGGACGGATCGCCGGTGTTTCACCTCGTGAACGTCGTCGACGACATCACGATGAAAATCACCCACGTGATTCGCGGAGAAGATCACCTCTCGAACACCAGCAAGCACACGGAGCTGTTCAAAGCCTTTGGGGCGCCGCTGCCGGTGTTTGCGCACATCCCGCTGATTTTGAAAGAAGACGGTCCCGGCAAGATGAGCAAGCGGGACAAAGGGGCGCTGATCGAAGACTACCGGCGGCGCGGGTTTCTGCCTGAAGCGGTCCGCAATTATCTCTGTCTGCTTGGCTGGTCGCCGAAGGATGACCGTGAAGTGATGCCGATCGAGGAGATCATTCGGATATTCGATCTGCCGCAGATCAATCAGAATAACGCGCGCTTCGACGAGAAGAAGCTGTCATTTATCAACAGCCGTTATCTCCACGAACTGCCGGCGGAGAGATTCCGGGAAATCGGGCGCGAGCGGCTGTGGGAAGCGGGGACGATCGCGGAGGAGACCGATGCGGCATTCGTCGACGCCGTATTGGAAATCTGCCAGGAAAAGCTGCGATCGGTCGAGGATCTGCCGGAATTTTGCGACTATTTCTTCGACGATGATTTCGCGTATGACGAAAAAGCCTGGCAGAAAATCTTTCGCAAAGGCGATCCGGTGGCGCGGGTGAACGAGCTGAAGGAGGCGTTGGCCGGAGCCGGCGAATTTTCGGAGCCGGAATTGGAAGCGCTGGTCCAGACGCTGGCGGAGAAACACCAAGTAGCAACGGGCGAATACATCCATGCCTGTCGCCTGGCGGTTTCCGGACGAAGTGTCGGCCCCGGCTTTTACGGACTCTTGCGCGTCCTTGGACGGGAGCGCGTGTTACGTCGAATCGACCGTTTCTTGGAAAAGGCGAACTAGCGAATCGTCCCTGGAAGATTCGGGTTCGGTACAAGCGCGGCTTCAGCAGTCCAGCGGAATTGAAATCCGCCGCCCCGGCGGATCGAGGGAAAAGCCCAGAAGCAATAAATTTTGCGAGGGGCAGAATTTATATTTGTTTTACCTCCAGCTATTCCTTGTAATCCGTCTTCTATGATTGAACCCCTGAAGTTGCCGCTTAGAGAACCTGATAACCCGGAACCCCGTTTTCATTGTTCCTTTTTCTATCGCCGGGCGATTGCGCGGGCGACGAATATACAATTGCGAGAGATCGCATTGACCTTGCTCGATGAACTGGAGGACCACCGGAAAGTCTTCCGCGAGTATGGAATATCCCCGCCGCTGCGCCACCATCCGGAGACGACCTGCGCCCTTATTCTGGATGAGCTTTCCGACGGACAATCGGAGCCGGCTCCTTGAAACGTCCTGATTTCTGCCGGTGTTCGGACGGCGGCAAGGGTGCCTGCGGCTCCACCCAGTCATGGACACCTTTCCAGCCGAGATCCCTTCGGACAAGCTGGTTGATGTAGGTTGAAAAGCTGATCTGCATCGAGGCGGCCTTCGCTTTCGCGGCCGTGAGCAGTTCTGGATCGGGGAACGAAACCCCGTGTGTCGTCTTCTTTTTCCGCGCCACGTGGAAAGGAAAGTATTTTTTCTAAATTTTTGCAAGAAGGGCTTGCAAGCGATGACAACAGTTGGCAACTATGGCGCAACCATGAAGCCCGAACCCAGCCGAGCTACCCAAGGAATCAGCTTTGAGCTGCCCTTACTCAAAGCCGCCAAGGAGCAAGCGGCATCCCGGCGCATGAGTTTGTCGGCTTACGTGAACCAGTTGATCTTCGACGATCTGAATTCGCAGCCTGAATCTGTGAATCCATCGAGCCAAGGCAGCGACGAAACAGAAGCACGTGCCGCCGGCGGAAAGGAGCATCCGCAGCCCTAGGAGCCTGCATGCAAATACCATATTCAGGGCAAAACCGGCGTTCCGAATCCATTCTGTCCGGCGGGCATTCAATCAGCACTTGTTGAACCCACTACACGCGATGAAGAAGCGACTGCTTTTGGTTGTCACCCTATTATCGGCTCTGTTCAGCTTTGTCTGGCTTACCCGGGAATCGCAAAATTTGACGCCTCTGGATTCGCGCGCGGAACCGGAGTCACTCGTCATCCACGAGCTCGCGAACAATGGTGCCGATTTTGCGCGAGTTGACGTTTCGCAACACGATCCCGATCCCCATGCCGCTTTCCATAAATGGATCGACCGCTATCGCTCAGCGAGTTCTTCCCCGGCAGATGCCGCTATGATCCAGCAAGGAATCGAGGCGGCAAAAGAGCGTCAGACTGTCATGAAGATGCTGATCCGCGAAAATCCTCGAGAGGCGATCGCGCGCGCGCTGCCGGCGGATCTTCGCGAGGAGCTGCCCCCGGAGATCCATCCATATTTGGAAAAGACGGTGAGCGGCCGTGGCGATTTGTACGTGTCCGGCGTCGTGCCAAAGCTGAACGGGGAAGTGCCGGAGCGTTTGGTGCAGCGTGATTTCAAGATCAATGGGCAACATTACGACGCCTATGTATCCGGAGAGTGGCTGGGCGTGCCGGTGAGTGATAATATCTTTGCGCATGGAATCGCTATCGAACGCGATTTGGCGGTTGCCGAGAGTCCCGCACGGATTCTGGGCGCGCGTGAGATCGAGGCTCTTGGCGGTCCATCCATCCCTTGTCCTCCTGAGATGGGCGAGCACGAGGCGGCGGATGCAAATCCTGTCGTTGCCGAAACAGCCCGCGGAATCATTGAGTTCTGCTGCGCCGCCCACTACTTGGCGTTTACGGACGATCCGGTGAACCGTCAGCCGCTGAATCACGAGACCGCGACTTACAGCAGTTTGGGCGAGAAGACGATTTTGGTGGTCCGCGTTGAGTTTGCGGAGCCTGAAGAACCCGACGACCCCGACGAGCCTGAGGAGCCTGAGGAGCCGACAATTCCGCCGGATCCGCCGGTTTCGGAATCCGCGGCGTACACTGTCATGGAACAGGTAAGCCGGTTTCTTCAAGAGGCGTCGTATCGACAGTTCCGCTTTCGGCAGATCCACGTTACCGCAGGACAGCCATTGCGGATGCCAGGTACTGCCGCGGCCTATTTGGCGGATGGAGAGGACGAGCCTGGATACCTCACACTGTTGAGGGATGCGGTAACCGCGGCCCAAGGTTTGGGATATGAATCGGAATACGACTTCGTTCTCGTCGCGTTTCCTGATATCGGATTTGATTGGGCTGGTTTGGGGGGACTCGGACGGGGGGAGGCCTGGATTCAGGGGATTTTCCATCCCGGCGTCATCGCTCATGAACTGGGGCACAACTTTGGTTTGCATCATTCGGGCTACTGGGCGCCTGTTGGGCCCCAGAGCGCGGGGACGTACCCCGTCGAGAACGCGCGTTTCATCGAATATGGAAATGTCTTCGATGTGATGGGAGTGTCGGATAATTTTCCGAACAACCATTACAGCGGGAATTTTAAGCATCTTATTCAGTGGTTGACCACGGAAGATATCGCCGAGATCGGCCCCGGTACCGAACCCGGCAGCTATCGTCTGTTCCGGCTGGACGGCGGCGCGGCGAAGGTTCCGGGCCGCGTGTATTCGCTGCGCATCCTGACCGAGAACCACAGCATGTTGCCGCCGCTAAAGGACTATTGGGTGGATTTCCGCCAGCTGTTTACATCCTCGGAGCGGGCGATGGACGGGGTGGTTGTTCAATGGGGCGACGCTCCGGGAACCGACCGCGGAAGCCATCTCCTCAATCTGAACCCTGATTTGTGGCCTGAGTCGTCGGCGGAGGAGGCTCCTCTGCGTGTCGGTGAGAGCTACGTCGATCAGGAGAACGAATTGATTCTCACAGCGGCTCGCCGGGGCGGAACCGGAACGAATGCTTATGTTGATGTGGTCGTCACTCGGGGTCAGCTTTCGACCAGCGTTCTCAGTCCCGAACCGCCATATTCCACGGAGAACCCTGAGGGCGAAGTCCGGCTGCTGGCGGCAGGAACGGTGACCGTGCGGATGAGCGCGAACGCGACCGCGAGCCCTGTTGCCAGTGTCGATCTTTTGCTCGACGGCGACTCCGTCGGAATACCGGAAGAGGTTGGCGACGGAATCTACGAGCTGTCGATCCCGGCGACGGGATGGCCAGACGCCCGGATGGAGCTTCGTTCCGCGGTGAAAAATGAGGCGGGCAACATCGTTTACTCCGATCCGGTGCTGGTTCGTTTTGTCGAGCCCGAGATCGTATTGGCGGCAGAGCCGGCGGAGGTGTTTTTGGGCGAGCCGATTAACTTTTCGGTGCAGCGCGCCGAGGGCGACGGTCCGCTCGAGCCCGGCGAGATTTTTATTGGCGGGGAATCGGCTGGAATGCTGGATGCCAGCCTTGCGATGACATGGATTCCGGAGGAGAGCGGTCTGTTTGAGGTCTATGCGACCGCGTTTGATGCTGATGAAATCCTCATTCGAACGCGGTCGATTGACGTTCGGGTCTTTTCCGGGGAAGTGGCTGAATTCGATATCGAAGTCACACCCGAAGTGGTTGTTCTTGGCGGCGCTGCCGATCTGTTGATCGCGACCACTGGCGACTATGTGACTTCTCTTAAATACTCGATCAACGGCGAGGTGCTCGAGGAGCCCGCCGATGCCGCCGAGCCAGTCGTGTGGAGGCCAATGGTGCCCGGCGAATACGAAATCGGCGCTGTGGCTATGGTCGACGGCATCGAAGTTTCGACAACTCGGATGATCTCTGTCGTGGAGGCGGAAGAATTCTTTTTTGAATTCACTGTGTCACCGCCTTCGATAACCCTCGGGGAGAGCGTGGATCTCCTGGTATCGTCTGATGAAACGATTTCTGGCGTCGAATACTGGCTGAATGGCGAGGTATTTTCGAGAGTCGATGAAGCGCCGTTCACAGCCGCGTGGAACCCGGTGCATCCGGGGACGTATGAATTTCGGGCTGCGGTGACTGGAGAAAGCGGCACCGTCGCGTCGCGACTGATCCCGGTGTCTGTGCAAGAGCCGGTGATCTTGGTTCAGGTTGAACCGCGGATCCTGTTGTCGAGCGGTGAGATCACGGTCGAAGCTCAGACAAACGCGACCTCGTGGGAGGCAGTTGAGGTGCAATACAGGATCAACGGAGCCCCCTTGGATGGTGCCATCGGCTTCGGTCAGGCATTCAAGCACTTCCTGAACATACCAGGGAAACATTCTGTGGAGGTTCGGGCAATGGATGGCGCCGGAAATGAAGCGGTCGGCAGAGGTTACGCTGAGGTTATCGGGAGAACGCCGATGGAGGCGACCGATTCTGCCGTAATCGGGTCCGGCAATCTCTACGCCGGCGTTGGCGGCGAAGCTGGTGTGGTATTCGGTGGCGTGGAAGGAATCTGGATCTTTGACGCGGAAACCGGCGATTGGGCAAATCAGCCGGTTCCATTCACGGTTCGCGGACTGTCCTACGGCAATGGAGTTTATGTGGCCGTGGGCGACGCCGGTCAGGCTGCTTGGTCCGCGGACGGGATTCTGTGGCAGGAAATTCCGAGCGGTACGAACAGTCATCTGCGGTCGGTCCGCTGGTATAACGGTCTCTTTCACGCTGTCGGCGATCAGGGAATCATCCTGTATTCGCTCGACGGAACCGTTTGGCACCGGGCCAATTCCCCGGATACCAACAACACCTTGTGGGATCTGAGCTATGGCCTGGGCAGGTGGATCGCGGTGGGCCAGGCGGGAATGATTCTCACCTCGGAGAATGGAACCGATTGGACGGCGCAATCAGCTCAGACAACGATCGCTTTGCGGGGGATTGCATTTGGAAAGGGCACGTTTGTCGCTGTGGGCGGACGCGTTGTGCATGATAACGTCACCGAAGGAATTATTCTTCTTTCCTTTGACGGGGAAAGCTGGCAGCCCCAGAGCCGGAGCGAGATCCTGCGCGGTGCCGCCTTTGTCGATCAGTCATTTATCGTGACGGGCGACCGGGGGACAATTCTCGGCTCCTACGACGGTGTTCGCTGGACCTCGTCGATCACGGAAACGCTGCTCGCCTTCTTTGGAGTTGTTGATCACGAGGGCCTGCTAACCGCGTTCGGCGAATCCGGACAGGTTTGGACGACACAACCCGGCGGGATCGCCAGCTCTTACGGTGAATGGGTTGGCCGAGGGCTGAACGCGAACGAGATCGAGGATCCAGGCCGCGTGCTGCCGGAAGCGGCCGTTGATGGTACTACGACGAACCTCGAGCGCTATGCTTTCGGCATCGATCCGCGGGAGCCGGTTTCTATCGAAGCCCTTCCGAGAATGATCCGGACGGCGGACAACCGGCTTGGATTGATCTATCGGCAATCCCTTCATCCGGACGACATTCAGGTGAAGCCCCAAGTCTCGAGCGATTTGGTTGATTGGACCCCGCTCGGCGAGGAGGCGGTTGTCGCGCTGGTCGAGGAGGAGAACTTCCGGGAGGTGACAGTCGACGATCGGCACGAGCCCGCCGCCGCCCGTCGCTTCATCCGCCTTAAGATCGATCTGACCGGGCCGCAGTGACTCCTCGCAATCCCCACCATTTAAAAATTCAGTAATAAGAACCGACAGAAAAGTCTCTCACACCATAACCATCTATGTTTTTACGAAACCTACTTCGAATTTCCTTTCGAAAAGCATTGCTCCGGGCTGTTGTTCCTCTACTTGGCCTCGTGACAACGAGTACGGCTGTCGGACAGACGCATCACTTTCGCGTCACCCAGGGAGGCACCAATGATCCGTTGAGCGAGTCTCCGGTGCCGATCGTCGCGGGGCAGCCGTTCGAGGTGCGGGTCGCGGTCTTCGAGGCAGGTGCGCCAATTGACGAGCCGTACACGGCGTTCAATCGCGACGTGACACTGGAACTCCACGGACAGTTCGGCCAGGTCGTGACGGTGGACGTGCCGGCCGACCAATTCCTCGATGGCGTCGCGGAGTTTGTCGAGGTGATTCCGTTTTACGCGGGAACCGGGATCATGCGGTTTCGCGTGACCGATGGAAACCTCGTAACGGACAATGCCTCTGGATATTTTTCCATCGATCCCGCTGGTTTCCGAGTGACCTATGTCGGTGGCGACCAGGCGCTGTCGGCACACGACATCTTGGTTAACCGCCCAGTCATGGCGCGCGTGAGCGCTCTTAATGCCGACCTTGTGACGGTGGCTGCCGGTTTTCGCGGATTCGTCCTCTTGGAATCATCAAACGGTCTTCTTGAGCCGACGGCGGTTGAAATAGGCTTCGGCGGCATAAGTGACTACATGCACCAGAATCCACAGTCAGCTCAGCTGACATTCATCGATATCGGGGATGATGAAATTATTTTGGCATCCCTGGACGGAGAGACGTTTACGGAAGCTTCCGTACCCTTTTCGATCATTCCGGCGGGGACAAACTCGGCGGAAATCAGCATTGATCGCGTTGAGTTAGTCGGGAGCGCACCGGAATTCCCTGGTTCCACCCGCCGCGTGCGTTATCGCTTGAACAACGAGGAGGATGAGGATGATGCGCCGCCGCCGGCTCCGATTGACACGCTCTTTCGACTGGTGGATCGAGGCAACAATGACAGGATCATTCTCGAGTGGATCGAGCAGCATCCGGGCTTGGCTGGAGATGAGGACTCCGGTGACTTGTTCACCAGCTTTCAGTTCCCCCAAAATTTAATGGGGAATGGCGCCGCCTACAGGCTCGAGATCCTTCCTGGCTACAGCACGGAGGAACAGGAGGATCTTGATTTCACTATCGATACAACTCCCGATCTTGCCATACGCGGAATTATTTATCCGAACGGAACGTACCGCGGCGGAGACGCGATTCAATTTCGTGCGGCGTTCGCGAATAACACGGTGCATATAAACACGGAGAATCCAGCATCGTCCGTCGCGCATAATCAGCGATACAAACTGCAAATTCACCTTTCCGCCGATCCTGAATATGGAAACGAAGACGACTTTCTGGTCTGGGAACAGTCGTATTCCGGAAACGGTTTGAGCAACCGGCTCCTTCCCGGTCAGCAGATCGATGTGGAAGGCGCGATGATGCTCCCGCAGAATTTTGAAGGCACCTATTACCTTCTCGCCCGGATCAATTCCGCGGGCGGGCCCGATGGCACGGGTTTCGAGCCTGAAGGCCGCGACGAATCGGTTTGGGGCAACAATACGACGGTCGCCACGGTTGGCCAGCGCTTGACGATTCTGCCTCATCAGGGAACCGAAACCGTTCGTGCAAGTCTCTCCAGCGACGGAGACGAATCGGACGGGCCGAGCGATAACGCCGTTGTTTCGGCGGACGGCCGGTACGTGGCATTCGACAGTTTTGGCGAGCTTGCGAACGGAGTTGATTCCAATGTCCGCAATATCTTCCTCCGAAACGTGGTCGGCGAGGCTACAAGTCTGGTTTCTGTAGGCCTGGCCGGTCCGGCAAATGGTCACAGTGCGAATCCCGCGATTTCGGCGGATGGACGCTATATTGTCTTCCAGTCAAACGCGAGCAACCTGGTGGCTAACGACAGCAACGGCTACTCAGATATCTTTGTCCGCGACCGGCAGGAGGGAACAACGACCCGGCTCTCTCTGAACCCTCGCACCGGCGCGGAGCCCAACCACGGGAGTCAGCTGCCTCGCATCAGCGCGGACGGCCGGTTCGTCGTGTTTGAATCGACCGCGACAAACCTCATGGAGGGAGAACCGCTGTCTCCAGGGGTTCGGCGGGTTTTTCTGATCGATCGCGATGTCGCGGATACGAAAATATTCGATCTGCCGGGAAATACGGCCATCACTCTTGTGAGCAAGGCCGGGGGCGAACCCTCGATCTGGCCGTCGTCGACGCCCCGGATTTCCAGTGACGGAAACTTCGTGACCTTTGTTACCCGCGACCCTGCTATTCTCGGGGGTTCCTCTCCGTTTGACCAGATCGTTCGCTGGGAGCGCGGCAAAGAAGAGTTTGTCGTGGTTTCTATCGCCTTTGGCGCCCCGTCGATTTTCGGTGACAACCATAGCGGGTACCCGGCGATCAGCGGAGACGGATCCTATATCGCCTTCGCCTCGCGGGCGCAAAATATGACGGATCCGGAGATGGACACATATGAAATACCGATTCCGCACGTGTTTCGTGCCCGCATCGCGGGTGGCGAAGTTACGCAGATCGCGCGTTTAAACACGGCGCTGGGCACAGAGCCGGGCCCGATGTTCCCCGAGTTATCCGAGTTTGCACTCGATCTCGGTTCTTATGAGCCAAGCATCTCGGATGACGGACAGCTGATCGCGTATACCAGCGAAGCAAGCAATCTTCTGCCGCCGATTCCGGTTCACAACTTGGACCTCACCGTATCCTTGTCGGCCGAGGTATACAATTACGAGGACCACAATGGCGCCGCCGATGTTTACCTTTATGAGTTTACCGACGACCTCCAGGCGCCTGTGATTCATCGAGCCTCCGTGAGCAGTTTTGGTTTCGGAACCAATCCGTTCACTTATCAGGCTGGCACGGTGAGCAGCTATCCGACCGTGAGCCGGCGCCCGGCCATCAGTCCGGACGGCCGCTTTATCGCGTTCAGCAGTGACGGAAAAGGACACCATGGCCTGATTTTCGGGGCGACCAATTATATATACTCGGCGACGAACGGCACGAATACTGATATTTACCTGTTCGATCTAAAGAGGGGCCTCACTTTCCCGGAAGATCTGCCAATAGTTTCGCTGCTCATGCCTGACACCCTGAAGGCTGTTGCGGGCCAGCGGATGCAGCTGGCCGCCCGGGCAAGCACCACTGTCGGAAGCATCCAGAGGGTTGAGTTTTACGTAAACAACGAGCTTGCGGGGGTCGTTCCCGCGGGGCAGGTGGACTTCTGGGGCCAGTATATCCTGAATTGGACTATACCCGTCCTTCCGGGGAATCCGAACCCCAAGACGTACACAATCGCGGCGATCGCGGTCGATTCAAACGATCTTCGGTCACGGCTGTCGAATGTGACGCGCGTTACCGCCGCGGCAACAAGTGCGGGAGTGAATCCAGTTGTCAGGATCATTGATCCCGCGTCTGGTTTCCAGCTAACGAACCGGTCTGAATGGCCCTTCGTCGCACACGCGACCTCGCTTGAAAGCGAGATTCATACCGTCGAGTTCTTCATGGACCCAGCAGGGGGGACCGGATTAGGTCTCTCTATGGGAGCGGTGCGAGGGGTGTCAGGGCAAGAGTTCTTTCAGATCGAGTTCGACCTGAACGACCTTGCGGCACTCGGCGCGGCGGCGCCTTTTGTTCCTCGTGTTCCGCCGGGTGCCTATTCGGTCACAGCGGTCGCGCGCGACGAAAATGGCAACATCGGGCGGTCCGATCCAGTGGTGATCAGCGTCGCGCCCGCCGCCTCCGACCGTCCGCAACTGGTGAATTTTTCCGCGAGCAAATCCGCGATGTCTCTCACGGAGACGGTTCGGGTGGAGGTGGAAATCCTGGATCCGATTCCTCCGATGCAGGGTGTTGTCTTGTTCGGGAATGGAGAACCGATCGGACCGATGACCATGCTCGTGGGCGATTTCCAGCCAGGGAAACGCTGGATGTGGGAAGGCCAGCTGCCGTCACCGGGCATCTGGACCTTGTACGCGGTTGGTACTGACGCGGCGGGGAACTTCGATGTTTCCGATTCGCGGCGCGTGGACGTTGGGCGAGCGGTTTTCCGGCTCGATGTATCGGAAAGCGTCGATCTCGACCAGCCCACCTCGATAGAGCTGGAAGTTGTCGCGGGGGCGGTATCGATCGGCTGGGTGGAATTTGCCGTCGATGGAACCTTCCTTGCGACCGATCTGAACGCGCCTTATGCGGTGCAATGGACGCCTTCAACACTCGGTCTCCATACGATCACGGCTCGGGTGTGGGACGCGGAAGTTCTGGAATATCTGCCGGTGCCCGCCGTTGCCGTTCTCGTCGTTCCGGCGCCAATCCCGCAGGAGTTTATCTGGCAACCGCAAGCAGCGGGAGCATTTGATTTGAACGGGGTCACCAAGGCCGGGTCCCGCCTCGTTGCGGTCGGTGACGCCGGGGCTGTCCGACGCTCGAGCGACGGCTTTGACTGGTCCGGCGGCGGTTCCGCTTCGGAGGAGTCCTTGCGCTCCGTGGCGTATGGCGATGGCATCACCATCGCGGTCGGGGATATCGCGACGGGTGACGATAATCACGCGAGGATCGTCTATAGCGATGACGATGGCCTGAGCTGGCAAGCTGTGCCATCGGGAACACCTCGCCGGCTCCTCGGGGTCACGTATGGTGAAGCTTCCGGACGAAAACTCTTTGTTGCCGTGGGACGGGCGGGAGTCATCCGCATTTCCCGCGACAGTTCGAATCCGGACGCTCTAGGAATCGTCTGGGAGAATCGCGCGTCCGGCACGGCGGAGAACCTGAACGCTGTCGCCCATCGCCCGGGCGGGGGAGGCGGAGTTCAATTTGTTGCCGTCGGTGACAACGGCACCATTTTGACTTCGATCGACGGCGAGCATTGGACCCCTCAAGCAGCGGGAACCTCCGCGCCGCTATACGACGTCACCTATGCGAACGGGCGGTTCGTAGCGGCAGGCGGCCGCTGGGCCGAGGGAAGCGACAGCGCGCGCATCCTGACCTCGACGGACGGCATTAATTGGACTCTTAGCGGAACAAATATTCCGAGCATTCTGCACGGCGTTGCCTTTGGGGGCGGATCATGGGTCGCCGTCGGAACCTGGGGAGAAGTCGCGGTCTCCGCGAATGGAGTGGACTGGACTTCATCCCGGGTTGACCTCGGCACGGGTTCGCCCGTCCCGCCTGCCTTGCTGGATGTCGTATTTGATGGAACCCGTTTTGCGGCTGTCGGGGAGAACGGCACCGTGACTGTGTCGGATCCGGCAAACTATGCAACGTGGGTGGCTCAGCGGTATTCGCCTGAACAAACCGTCGATCCTGACGTAAGCGGCCCCGATGCCGATCCGGATGGAACGGGATTGCCGAATCTTCTGCGCTACGCCCTCGGGATCGACGGTCCTGACTCGATTGGTCATACACCGCGTATGGAGGTGCTGTGGGAACCTCAGCCCTTCTTGGCGTTGGAATACATTCGGCCAACGAGCAGGCAAGACGTTTTCTATATCGTCGAGGCTTCATCAAACTTGATTGACTGGAAACCGATCGAATCGGGCGGCGGAAGCATTGACGTAACGGCAAATGGCAATTTGGAGACGGTCGTCGCGCGGGACGGAGTGACGCTCGACGAGGGCGGCGGCCAGCGTTTCCTGCGACTGCGAGTCGAGGTGGTCGAGTGATCGTTTTGCTGTAGACAAGGGCTCCGGCGGAGGAGAAAAATCCGCCGGAGCTTTTTGCTTTAACCCGTTTTCTTTCCGCATACATAAGCCAATGAGAGGCGATCGAGGCGGGAAATTTTCCGAGCAAACTCTTGACACCCGAGTTTTTCTTGGGCGTTATGGGCAGCAATTCGCAGGGCCCTGTTGGCAGCCGCCATTTGCTGTCCTGTAACACATTTTATACTAACCATTTGCAGTTTTTCTTAACCAACATCAATGGCCCGTGTGCGGTCGAGTCGGCGTGGTGTCGGCCAGCCGTTCCGGAACGTTGTCCTGTCGTATGAAGAAACGGATATTCCTCCTCACGGTTCCCCTGATCCTCTCTCTTGCCTTCCTGCTGAATTGGGGCGAAAAAGACCGGGCGCGCGAGGAGCCGGTCGCGGAAGTTCCGGGTGCCGCAAGCGACGTGCGGAAGCCGACGCGTGAAGATCGGATGCGGGCTTTGGCTGATGCCGAGTATGTCGAGGCAGACGTGCCGGATCTCGCCGAGCAGGTTGATCAGCCGGAAAATATTGTCCGTCCGCGGAGGGTCATTCCCAAGAATTTTTCGGGTGTGGAGTTGGCGAGGCTGCCAGCGGGCATTTCACAAGTTGATCAGGTTTTGTTTGAGCGGGAGACACCGGGACCGGACGGGATCCGCAGGGCGCGCGTTCTGAAAACCGACTTTCATTACCCGCTGCTGCAAACAGTTGAACTTCTCCACCCGAATCCAAAATCCGGCGAGGAAGAAGTGATCGGGTACCGGTCGATGGTTGCGGACCATGTTCTCGCTCAGATCGATACGGATCGCGCACCGGCGAATTGGCAGGATGCACTCTCTGAGCGCGGTTTCACCATTCGCCGTGAGGTGGGTGCTGACGGCCTTTATGTTCTCGGTTTTGAACTGGAGCAGGCGGATCAGGTTTCGGAGGTTGTCGATACCCTCTCGCGCGACCTCGCCTGGGTCGAATACGCCGAACCGGATTTCGTCGTTGCCGCCCGATCGCATGAGCCGATTCCGAACGATCCGCTTTTTGATATGCTGTGGGGCATGCGGAACACCGGGCAAGCTGGCGGAGTACCCGGCAAGGATATTAAAGCCGTCGATGGCTGGGCAAAACAGATTGAGCTGCAACGCCAGCGCCAGCTCGCGAATGGGGTTTCCGAAGAGAATTTAGAGCTCACTCCTGGCGCCGGTTTCTGGCGCGGTGCAGCGGAGCCGGGAAAGGTCGGGAAGAAAAACTACGTCATCGTCGCAGTTCTCGATTCCGGCGTGAATTACCGGCATGTCGATCTCGTGGAAAACATGTGGATCAATCCCAATGAGACCTCGGGAAACTTCCACGATGACGATGGCAATGGCTATGTCGATGACATCCACGGGATCAGCCTGGAATACCGCGACGGCGACCCAATGGACCTCAACGGCCACGGCACGCACGTCGCCGGTACGATCGGAGCGATCGGCAACAACAGTGTCGGTGTCGCCGGTGTCGCCTGGGATGTCAAAATCATGGCGATCCAATTCCTCAATGCTTTTGGCGGCGGGGTTCTCTCTGACTCGATTCCAGGTATCGATTACGCCTGGCAGAACGGGGCGCACATTCTCAACAACAGTTGGGGATTCGACGCCTATGGTCGCTGGTTTGGAGGGATGGGGCCCTCAAATGCCCTGAGCAGCGCGATCCAGCGCTCGCGGAACGCCGGTGCCATCTTTGTAACTGCTGCCGGCAATGAGAGCGAGGATGTCGACATCTATCCCGATTATCCGCCCAGCTATCAGAACCTGACCGACAATATTGTCAATGTCGGCTCCATGGAGCCCAGCGGCAACCGTTCGATCTGGCAAAGGTTCCGCCTGATTCCCTTTTTGCCATGGGATCCCGTGATCGATGTCGACATCGGGAGCAATTACGGTCGCGAGAACGTGCAAATCTTCGCACCCGGCACCGACATCGTTTCTACCTATGCGTTCGGTATCGACACGTATGCAATTCTCAGCGGAACCTCAATGGCTTCGCCGCACGTCGCCGGGCTGTACGCCGTCTTGAAGGCTGAATATCCGGATGAGCCCTATTTTGTGCTCATCCAGCGCCTGCTCCAACGGGCGGATGTCGAGCCTCAACTGGCGGGCTTGGGTCAGAAGGGCCGCCGCGCGAACCTGGCGCGTGCCTTGGATCCGGCACCGCTCATTTATCAGCCGCTCGACGAGAATCTTGAAATCGTAATGGGCGGCCCCGTCCACTTGCAGGTAAAGGTCAGCCACTCCGGTCTGAGCGCGGGCGATGCCTATCGCTGGTTCTACAATGGAGTTGAGGCTTCCTCCGGCACCTTGGCAACCGATCCAACCGGTCCGCTCGCCTTCGACTTCGAGGCCGCCCAACCGGGGAATTACCGCTTCGAAATAACCAGCGCCTTTGGAACAAGCACTTCCATGGGTGAGGTGCGGCACGTATCACCGAGTGAAATTGGCGGTGCATTGGGCACCGCGCTCGGCGCTCCGTATCTTGCCTGGCAAACCGGCGGTGCAGCTGGCTGGGTGCCCGATGGCGAAAACGGGGCCAGGAGCGGGGCTGTCAGCCACGGGGAATTTTCTGAACTCGCCGCGATGGTCACCGGCCCCGGCAGGCTGACGTTTGAGTGGAACGCTTCTTCGGAAAAGGACTACGATTTCGGCGAGTTTCGGATCAACGGAGTCCTGCAAGGCGACCCCCTTTCCGGCGCCAGCGGATGGCTTCCGAGACAATATGAGCTGCCTGCCGGCACGCATCAGTTGACCTGGATTTACAAGAAGGACAGCGGCAACAGCGTCGGCGAAGATCTTCTGCGATTGCGGGCGGTTAATTTCGAATCCGTCCATCCGTTGATTGTGGGGCAATCGCATTGGGGAACCCTCGCCTTTGTCCGCGGCGACAGCATCACGCTCGACTATCAGGCCCGGGGGCCTGGCCTGGAATACTTCTGGAGGAAGGGAAACAAGTATATCCCCGGCGCGACCCTGACTTTAGACAATATCCAGGACAGCGACGCCGGGATGTATGTCGGTTATGTTCGCAACAGCCACGGGATAGCTGAGACCCTGCCGGTGACGATTCAGGTGGACGGCGAAATTGTTGCGCCCGAATTCGTGCTGCATCCGGAATCTGCTGTTACTCGCGCAGGCGGCAGTGTGACGCTGCGTGCGGAATGGGTCGGCACCTACCCGGTGGCCGCTCAATGGCACAAGGACGGCGTTCCCCTTCCCGGAAAAACCGGGCCGACTCTGTCTCTTTCGAATGTGCAGGAGGCCGATGCAGGAAATTACACGGTCATCGTAGAGAACACCGCTGGCGAGGCTGTTTCTCACTCGGGCATTGTCGCCGTGCTTCCGCCGGTTGTCTCCTTCGAGGAATACGTCTTGTCATCCGGAGCAGACAGCTCTGCCAATGTCCTTCTGCGCTACGCGCTTGGGCTTGACCGGTTTGAGAATCCTGCTGCGGCCTTGCCGAAATTGGTGATGGAGAACCCGACAAGCATTCGCATCGCGATGGATGGCGGCTCTGAGGCTGGCGCCACAGGAAGTCAGATTCCGGCGCTGGAGTTTTACATTCCGCTCGATTCCGCCGCGATCGATTATCAGCTCGAATCCTCAGTTGATTTGAACACTTGGACGGCAGTCGAGTCTGACATCCTGGCCGTGGGCGAACCGGAAGGCACCCTGCAGAAAGTCCGACTCCGTCCCGCTCATGCAGCGTCTCACAGCGGTGAACGCTACTTCCTCCGACTGCGCGTGCAGCATGTCGAATAGCGTTCCCTGTCTTATGGCCTGTCAGAGTCCGATCAACCAATCTTTCTCATTTCAGAATCCTCTCAGTCCAGCACGTCGCGCTTGGGGCGGAGGCCCAAAAAAGGCGTTGACAGCCGAAAAGCTTCAACGAGGAATACAAGCTCTTCTTTTTCGGGAAAAAGGAGGAGGCTCCTTTGAGGGGCGCGCGGGCGCAGATAGAATTTATAACACAAGAACATGATGGCAAACCACTTAAACTTTTTGGGGCGAACAATTGTGGAAAAAACCTTCGCGCGATGGCTGCTCGGCGCGGCGATGGTGTGTTTCGCGGCGGTCCCGCAAGCATTTGGCGGCTTTCTCGTCATTACCGCCTTGGAAGTGGAGGAGGGGACCTACTATCCAGGCGATCCGGTTCCAATCATGCTCGCCGTGACGAATACGACCGCCGATCTGGACGCGGATCCGGCTTGCTACGATGTCCAGGTTCATCTGACCCCCGATACCGTTTGGCGGGACAGCAACGACCATTTGCTGCATTATCTGGTCGGTTCAATCGGGCCGGGACAAACCGTTGTTCACACCTGGACGCAAATGATGCCGGGCAATCTTCCTGGCACGTTTTTCGTAAACGCCGAAGTTACCACCTGCCACCCGACCTCCACGCCCGCAATGACTACGCCGCCATCCCGGCTGGCATTTGAGTCAGACGTTGCGACGGCGAGAATTACCTTGGCGCCGGCGACGCACCCGGAAACCGAACTCATCAGTGTCGCCGAATCTGGAGTTCAGGGAAACCGCAACAGTGAGCAGGCTTCGATCAGCGACGATGGCCGTTTTGTGGCCTTCGCTTCGGATTCCACGACTCTGCTCGGGATTCAGTTCGACGAGAACGGCGAACCGATCACCGACGACGATGACAACCCGATCGGTGTGATCGGAAACAATTTCTACGACATCTTTGTTAAGGACCACTGGACCGGCGAGATTGAGCGAATCAGTGTTCCGATGGGCGGCACCGATGCGAATGGACCGAGCTTTCGCCCTCGAATCAGCGGTGATGGCCGGTGGGTTGTTTTTCATTCAGATGCGACGAATCTGGTTCCCGGTGATTCGAACGGAAGCACGGATGTCTTCCTGAAAGACCGGCACACTGGGTCGCTCCGCCGCGTCAGCGTCGGAATCAACGGCGCTCAGGGAAATCAGAACAGTCAAAACGCTTCGATCAGCGCTGACGGTCGCTGGATCGTGTTCGAGTCGGAAGCAACCAACCTTACCGGCGACGATATCAACGGAGTGGCTGATATCTTTCTGTACGACGCGCAGGCCGGGAAGCTGGTGCGGCGCGTCAATGTTACGAGTGATGGAATGGAAGCGCGCGGCGGTCATAGTCGATTTCCGCGGATTAGCGCGAATGGACGCCATATCACCTTTGAATCGCGCGCGACAAACCTGACCTCCGACAGTCCGACTGGTTTGTGGGAGATCTATGTTCACGACCGCAACGCCAACGAGACTTATCAGACCGTTCTCAATGAGAACCAGGAGGAAGTTTTGGTACCTGTCTTTGACGAGCCGGGCGGAATCGCGACCCGGCGCCTGAGTGTCTCGTACGACGCCAATGGAAATGTTCTCTTTGCGGACGGTGACAGCCATGCTTCCGACCTGAGTCACGACGGCCGTTACGTCGTCTTTCATTCCGAGGCGACGCAGCTGTCGTCAAAGGCGGCCGAGGGGGCGATTCTTCTCCCGGGCCGCGCTGCGGAAGCCACGGTAAGCTGGAACGAAAATACGCCCGGCTTTGGAACAATTACCTTTGCATCGAACGATTTGGCCACAGGAGCGATTGGATTTCTCAATAATCCCGTCGATGGGGAAATCGTCGAGATCCGAGACGGTGTTAACTCAGCCCGCTTTGAGTTCGACGGGCCGAACCCGGACGGTGTTGGCGCCGGCAACATTCAGGTGATCATCACGGGCGATGCGGGCACAACCCGCGACGAACTCCTGGCTGCTGTCAACAAGGCGTTCGGGATGGTCGGCGAGGACCCGGGAACGATCCTTGCCACCCCCGCGGATAATATCGGTGTCGACGGCCAGGCTGTCGGTTACGCGATCGTCCTGACCAACCTGGAATTCGGTCCGCCGGCCGCGAATCAGCCGATCAACGTGGTTGACGCGCCGAATTTGGTGGCTGAAGGCATGGACGGCGCGGGTGAACCTGTCGCGCGAGTGGAATCGGGTGACCAGCTCGAGATCGATCATGGGCGGACGGCGCCTGTCACGATTGAGTTCTTTGCATCCGGTGACTCTGATCCGACCGATGTCGATTCACGGATCATTGGGGTTCAGATCGGCAACACCCCGAAGGGCACCAGCAAAAATCTTTTAGAGGTGTTCGAAGGCTTAGGCTATCATGAATTCGACGCCGATTATATGCCGGCACTCCCGGATTATCTCTTGCCTCCCTTGATGGTGAATCCAGTACACGGAACCTCGTATACGTTTGTCCGTGGCGAAGATGAGGACGATCCGGACTACGTTGAAGCTACTTTTGTCTTTGTCGATGAAGGACCTCAGTTCAATCCGTTAAATCCGCAGTTTGTTCGGATCGGGCTGACTCCTGAGGAAACGCGAGGCAACTTGATTCGGGCCATTAACGCCCTTGGCATTCCTTTTGCCCCCCTTCCGGCGACTATTCTCGCGGACGGCACCGATTACACCTTTGGCCTGACTTATTCGGACGCGCCGGCTCGAGGCGCCGTTGCCCTGAAGGAAGTTCCGGAAGACGGCAGCTCGATTACGATTAGTGACGGCATCACCACGACGACGTTCCGCTTCGATAATGAACGCGATCTTACCGACGAGGAGGAAGATCAAGGAATTACACAGGTCCCGCCCTTTGAAATTATCGGCCCGGGTCTCGCACGGGTATACTTGATCAACGATATCACCTTGGCCGAGATCACCAACCGGTTCATTGGGGCAATTCAAGCTTCCTATCTCGACCTCGCCGTCAGCGTTGGTTTCAGTGCCGAGCTGGACCGGGATGCGATTATCCTTTTGAACAACCGGGTTGGGGCGTTTGGCAATGTTCCAATCACAATCAATCCGCTCGATGAAGAGGAGGAAGATGAAGAGCCACCTCCGCCAAATACCGTTCTGACGGAGTGGGCTGACGCGTACGGCATGACCGGGGGCGACGACGGGAATCCGGCTTTTGGCGATCGGCTCGTCTTCTATCCAGAGAATCTTCTGCATCCGGCGGTGGTTTTTGAGTTCGTCTTCGATATCGCCGATGTGAGTCCGGATGCCGACTTCGCGGTGCCTCTTGGATTTACTGGTGCGACGACCGAGGGGAACTTGCTCGCGGCTATTCATCGGAGCGGCATTCCGTGGCTCGTCGCGGAAGGGACGGATGACGTTGAAGATCCAACCGTGCGCCTTCGGAGCATCATCGGCGCCGCCGACGGAACGGTCAGCTTCAACTTCCACGCAACTAATCCGGATTCCTTTGTCGCTCTTGCATCCGTCCCGGGTCAGGTCCGCAATCCCTTCCACCGCGGCCGCCTCACGCTGGACGACGGTTTGAATCCTCCGGTCACCTACGAATTCACCTTCGACGGATCGGTTTCGAATGAAGATTTTATTCCGGTTGATCTGGCACCTGTCGGGGCTCTCACGCGGGATAATCTCATCAACGCCATTAACCAGACAGACCACCTTGCGATTCGCGCCGAGGATGCGAGCGAACCTTTGGAGGACGTCTTCGGCGACGACCTCCTTGTCGTACGTCTGATTAACACTAACCGCGGCGTGGTCGGTGAGATTGCCAGCGGCACGGGCCTGGGTCCGCTTGTCATTCAGACGATTGATCTCGGCGGATGGAATCCGGTTCCCGGCGATGCTTTCCGCCTCGGTGACGCCACCGGGAATTCGAAGATCTTCCAGTTCGTAGGCCCGGGGTATCCAGACGCCGATCCGGGCAACATCGCCATTCCAACGCCTGGAGCGTCGGGTGACGACCGGATCGCAGTTCGTAACGCCATTGTCGCGGCGATCAAAGATTCCGGACTCAAGATCCGGGTCACGGAAGGAGTTGAGAACGGCGCGCCAGCGGTCTTCCTTGTGCAGGAGATTCCGGGTCCGGCGGGCAACGTGCCGATCGTTGTCCTTTCGGAGAATCCGTCCTTTACAGTTCGCGGCATGAGCGGCGGCGCATTTCTTGGCAACGGCTTCAGCCAGGTGTACCTCGTGGACCGGGATTCGAACGGCAACGGCGTCTTTGACGAGCCGGGTGAACTGCGCCTTGAATTGATCAGTATCACCGAGGGCGGTCTGCCCGGGAACGAATCCAGCATGGAGCCGGCGATCAGCGGCGACGGGAAGTTCGTAGCCTTCCGGACGATGGCGAACGATCTGCAACCGCGCACCATTGTTCGTTCGGATGGTCAGGTCTTCCCGAACCGGAACGATCCTTTGGCGCTTGAGTCCGACGAGATCGTTAATTTCACCGACGTCGACTCGTTCTCGGACGTCTACGTTCGCGATCGTGAAACCGGCGTCAACACGCGGGTCAGCGTGAACCGGTTTGGTGAGAACGGCGTCGGAGGCCGAGTATGGATTGTCCAAGGCGCCCCTCGCTCGAGCCGCGGTGCCGCGATTAACTTCGACGGCCGTTACATCGCGTTCGAATCGGACGAGGAACCGGTGATTACCACTCACCGCGGTGGAAAAGGTGACGCCCAGATTATTCTCGGCGGCCTCGCCCATACATTTACCAATCGAAATCCGATCGACGATAACCATCGGCGTGACGTGTTCCTGCACGACCGGCGTTTTGACACTATTCTGGAGCCGCTGCCGGGCCTCGTTGAGGTGAGCCTGCCAGACGTGGTTTACGACGACGATCCACTGACTGTGGACACGCTGACCACCGGCGTTCCGGTCGACATCATTGCGGACGTCAGCGGTTTGGAACCAGGGCGGGAAGTGAGTTTGGTCGCGTTTTTTGCCAACGGCTCACTGATTGATGTGGCGACTCAGCCGGCCATTCGGCATACGAACCGGTTTGTCGCACGCTGGGCGCCGCCGCTTCCGACGACCTATCACATCACGGCGGTTGCGATTGACACTCGCGGACGTGAGCTGCCCATGTCGGATGTTTTGGAAATCTCGGCGACGAGAACCCAAGGAATTTCTCCGGTCATTGATGTCATCAATCCGCCGATTGAAGATGAACTTGTTCCGGACAATGCCTTTGTCCTCACAAATCGCTCGTTGTGGCCATTTGTGGCGGGAGTGGCGTCGGGGAATCACACCGTTGCGGAAGTCGAGTTCTTTATCCGCGAGCTTACACCTGTCGAAGTTGAGGAAAACACCATTACGGGCAATCTCGGCGGTGTGTCGATGGGCAAGGCGGTTGCCGAACCGACTGCGGATAACGTGCCTGCATCCACGTGGCGTCTGAACTTCGACTTCGCAAACTCGCCTCTCGCGCCGAGCGGGCTGCCCCCGGGATATTACGCGGTTCGCGCGGTTTCACGCGATACGCAAGGCAATCACTTCTCGTCGCAAGCCTTGCCGATCCTGGTTATGGCCGGAGTTTTTGACCGGCCGACGGTTCGCCTGACGTCGAACCGTCGGGAGTTTAACCGCGAGGAGTTCACGCGTTTCCGGGCTCAGGTTGACAGCGCGCAGGGCCAGATTGACGTGAACGGCGAGGTTTGGCTGTTCGCGAGCGGTTCTTTTGTCGATTATCCGGATTTTAATAATCCTGATACCGAACGGCCATACGAGTGGGAAGGCCTCGCGCTCTTCACCGGCGTTTGGAACTTCTATGCGGTGGCGCGCGATTCGACGGGTAATACGTCGATGTCGAATGTCATCCAGATCGTCATTCACCCATCGGGTCACGTGGTGCGGAATCCCGCTGATCCGAATGAACACGAGGCGTTCATTTCACTCGCGTTCGATGCCCTGCTCGGTGACGATGTAATGCCCAGTACGCAATTGCGCCGGCATTACCTCCGCTTGCTCGAAAGCGGACAATGGACCCGAGGACATCTCATACGAGAACTGATGACTGGGTATCCGGAATTCCAGAATGTGCCGTGGGTGATCGCGACCTATCTGACGTTGACGGACTCGTATCCGACTCGCGACGAGTTGCGCGACGGGCTCTTCACCTTGGACGAAGGCGACGAAGGAGGCCAAGATCCGGAGGATGAACCGGACTTGGGACCCAGTGTTCCCTTGTTCCTGCCGGCGCTTGTCAGCGAAGTTCTTCAGTCGGATACCTTCCTGATCAAACACCGCAGGCGAGCCGACGTGATGACAGACGAGGAGTTGCTGAAGGCGGTGTACGAAGGAAAAACGCATCCAGAGACCCAGAGGCGTCTTACCGAGCTTCGCAATGAGGGCCGCTCCGGTTATTTTGCGAGAATTACCGCCGAGAAGTTCGACGGATACCTGGGATTGGCGCGCCGGGCTGCGGTTATCCTCCTGATGTTGAACCGGGAAGTCATCCCGGGAGAGGTCAATCAACTGCCCGACAGCATCATTGCGGCGTCGAATATTCTGTTTGGACGGCCGGATTTCACGGAACAGTACAGCGATTCCTACCTGAAACCGATGTTCGTGCCGCCCAGCAGCGTCAGTACAATGTATTCCCAGCGCTCCCTGTGGCTTGGGGATTACTATGATCGCCATTTCAATTATGCCGGTGATTCCGGATGGATCGTTCACAAGGAACACGATTGGCTCTATTTTGGGCCGACGTCAGTGGTGACTGACGAGAATGGCGCGGTCATCGGGGCGTGGGTTTGGGATAATATTCAGCGGGATTGGCTGTGGACAACACCGCAGAATTATTCGAACTACTCGCCCGCTGGAGCGCTTCTCTACAGTCACAACGACCAAAGATGGATCTTCTACCGCCATGGCGGAACGCCGGCAAAGCGCCAGTTCCAGTGGTTCAATTCGGCCGCTGGCACTTGGAGCCCGATCTACGATGTCGCTCGATAATGGAAGGTTATCTTTCGAAATAAATCTTATGAAACGCAAAAGACTTTCGAATACGTTCTTTTTGATGTTGGGCCTGTTCAGTCTGGTTCTTTCGCTCGGCACCGGTTGCGGCGGCGGCGGAGGCGGCGGCGGCGGAGGCGGCGGCACACCGAAGGATCCAGGTGAGTCTCCGGAGGAGCCGCCCGGCGAGGAGATTCCCCCTCCGCCAGGCACCTGAAAAAACAGGCGGCGCTGAGCTGATATAGCAGCGCTTGAATATTGAAAACTCCGCACGAGACGAGCCGGTCATCTTTCGTGGTGACCGGCTCCTTTTGTCCGGACGGAGGGAAGCCAGGCATTTGTATTGCCACGGCGGGCGTCCGACGGTGAGGTTGGTCTTCCCGATAGCGGATGTTCAGAAGAATAGGAAAGAGGGTTTTTGGTGTTGGCGGCATCACACGATGCGGCCGTCATTCGTTTTTGGCTTCTTTGGCAGGATTTTTGTTCGCTGGAAGTTTGGTGTCGGGGAACGGGATTCCGGTAGCTGAACCGCCGCTTCCCGAAGATGTTTTTCCGGTTTTGGAGCAGGTTCTGCTGGCTGCCGGCATACGCTCTCCCCAGATGCTTGAGGAGGAGTTTCGAGTGGTACAGGCGCGCGCCGAAGCGGACGCCGCCGCAGCAGCGTTGCGACCATTCTTGACGGGATCGCTGCGCTATCTCGGGCGGATCGAAGATCGGGAGGATCTTGCGGGAACGAACAGCTACTATCATCCCCAGGGGAGCCTGATCGCCCGTCAACCGGTTTATCAATGGGGAGCCCTGCGCGCAACTCAGCGGATTGGGCGCTTGGGTGCCGCACTGGCCGCGAAAAATCGAACAGAAGCGTACCGGGAACTCGCTCTCACGATTCGGGCGCTTTTCCTCGACCTAATCGTTCAGGGAAAGGCGATCGAGGTCGCCGAGCGGCGCGAGGCATTCGCACGGGAAGAGCTTGTGGCCGGACGGGATCGGCTGGCTCAGGGCGAAGCGACGGACGAGGAGGTGATGCGCTTGAAGCTGGCCTGGGAGGAAACGGAGCTGAACTTGGAACGAATGCGCGGCCAAAGGGAACATGCAATGGAGCGCTTCTTGCGTATTACTGGATTTAAACCGTCCGGAGAGGCATGGATCCCGGAGGAGATCCCGTCGTTCGCGGGTCGGGCGGAGCCCTCGAACGGTCCGGCGGATGGCCCGTTCCAGCCATGGTTGGAGATGGCCCAGCTTCGGATCGAGGAGGCGGAACAGCAACTGGTTGTTGAGCGCGCACGCAACCGGCCGCGGATCGACCTAATTGCCGGCATCGCTCAGGATCAGATCGCTCTTTCAAATCGGTCCGATATTGACCGCACCATTTATTTCGGCGGCGTAGAACTGACGTGGACGCTGTTTGACGGCCATGAGTCACGTGCCCGGCAAGATGCAGCACGAACGCGGATGCGTCTTGAGCGCGCAACGTATCGCCGTCTGGAACGGGAAGCGGCGGAGGAGGTGGCACGGCTGGAAGAAGCCGTGGGATGGGTTGCCCGGAAAGTGGAGATTGCCGAGCAGCGTTGGGAACTTGCGCGGCGGGAATTGTCTCAGAGGGAAGCGGACCTTGCCGAAGGAGATATTTCTGCGACAGCTCTGGCTGCAGCTCGACTGGAGCTGAGCGAACGGGATCTTGCAGCCGCGGAGGCAAGGGGTGAGTATCTGCTTGCCGCGGCGGAACTCGCCTCGGCGCGAGGAACGGATCCGGTCGTTGGTAAATTCGCGGATTTTGTCGGGCGGGACTAAGAAAATTTTCAGTGTAAAGTTTTATCTCTCATCTTTCATTTCCCCGTTGGTCCACTCTGTTCATTGCCCCCGGATCCCAGTAAAACTGACAAATAAGAAATGGTAGATGACCAATGAAAATCCTCTCCGCGATTATCCTGATCTGCCTGTTGGCTGGCGGCGGACTGTATCTCTCCGCTGACCGGCTGCTTCGTACAGAGGTCGAGGTGGCTGAGGCGAAGCGAGGGACCGCGGTGAAGGCCGTGCCGGGAGTCGTGCGTGTCCGGGAAGGCCGGTCCATTGATTTGCGGTCGGAAATTCAGGGTCGGCTTGTCGAGAGTCGTCTTGAGCTCGGCGTGGAGGTGGAAGAAGGCGATCTGCTTGTCCGGCTCGATGACGCGACACTGCGGCACGAGATTAATCGGGTTCAACTGGAAATTCAGACGGAAGAAGCCTTGAAAAAGGTCGGTTCGCCGCTCCGTTTTGAGCTTGAGGAGTTGCGCGAGGAACAGGCGAGGAAGGAAGAACTTTATGCGGACGGTCGCTTGCCGCGCCGGGAACTTGATCGGCACGCACGCAAGATCGCCCGTTTGGAGGACGAGCTGGCGCTTCAGCAAATTCGCGATGACTATCGGCTCGATTCGCTGCGGAACGAGCTCGCGCATCTTGAGGAAGAGCTGCAAAAGACAGTAGTGAGCGCACCGGAAAGTGGAACGATTGTCGAAATATTCGCTCATCCCGGAGAGGTTCTGGGTGTGCGGAGTCCGGTGGCGCGACTGCTGTCGCATGACCGGATCATTGAGGCGACTTTGAGTGAGGAAAACTTTGCCGGCGTGGCGCCGGGGCAGCCCGCGACGGTGCGCTTTCTCAGCTACGGGTCCCAGCGGTTCACCGGTCGGGTTGCGCAGGTTTTGCCCGCCGCGAATCCGGAGACTCAACGTTACACGATCCACCTGGCAGTCGATATGCCTGACGAGATGAAGGTCCCGGGCATTACGGGAGAGGTGAGCATTTTGCTAGCGGAACGGGAAGACACCCTTCTGATTCCCCGCCGCGCGCTTATCGGTCGTGAGGTATTTTTGATCAAGGAGGGGATGGCAAAACGGCAGCCTGTCGCGATCGGCTTCATCGGGTTGAATACGGTGGAGATCCTGGACGGTTTGCGTGAAGGCGACACCGTCGCCGTCGAGAACCTGGATCGCATTCAGGAGGGAGACCGCGTCAGCTTCTGAGGAGGGTGCGCCGCTTGTTTGACGGGCTCAGAACCATGCCAGGAACGGAACTTCAAATTGCGATTCGCTTCCTCCTCGCGAAGAAGCGGGCAATGCTGATGTGCGTGACGGGGATCGCGCTCGGGGTCGCGTTCTTTATCTTGACCCAGGCGCAGACCAGCGGCTTTGAGCGTTTTTATGTTCGGACGGTGCTCGGCACGAGCGGAGCGATCCAAGTCGGAGATCGCTTTCAGCGGACCTTGCGAGGGATGGAAGCTGCTGAAGGGGATAATGCGTTTTTCCAAGTGGCGCACCGGGAAGCGCGACAGTATTTGCCGGGCGTGTCGGAGCCGGAAGCGCTTCGCGGCGCTTTGCTCGAGTTTTCCAATGTTTCTGGAGTTTCCGCGATTGTAGGAGGCCCGGCTCGTATCCGCACATCGACAAACGAAGCATCGATTTATGCGTACGGAGTGCGGCTGGAGGATCATCTTCGGGTCAGCGCCCTCGCGGATCAAACCGCTTTGGGCGAGCTGAGTGATTTTCGGGATTCGCCGCAAGGAATCCTCATCGGCATGCCGCTTGCGAATCGCCTTCAGATTCGCGTTGGTGATTCGGTGTTGCTCGATACGCCGGACCAGAGTCGGCGCTACCGTGTTTCGGCGATCTATGAGACGGGAGTGCGCGAGATAGATGAGGCGCGAATCTATCTGCACGCTGGCGAGGCCCGTTCTCTTCTAAAGCGCCCCTACGGCGCCTCTTTTTTGCAAGTCAGCTTGCGCGATCCCTCGCGGGCCGACGCGGATGCCGAGCGAATGGAAGAGGTGCTCGGTCATGCGGTATTCAGCTGGCAGGAACGGGAGCGCGCCTGGCTTGAAGTTTTTCGGGCCTTGCGGATTTCCTCCGGTTTGACCGTCGCGGCAATCATCGTCATCGCCGGCCTCGCGATGTTTAACACATTGGCGATGGTTGTGATGGAGAAAACGCGGGAGATCGCGATCCTGCGGTCGGTCGGCTTCGAGCGGGGCGATTTGATGCGCGTCTTTTTCTGGCAAGGAGTCCTCGTTCTTGCGGCAGGGGTGCTTATCGGCTGGGCGCTAGGCGCAGCGTTAACCTGGGGGGTCTCACGCATACCGATTCGAATTCGCGGGATTTTTTCAACCGATATGTTTGTTGTTCACTGGTCGCTGGCTCATTACATCACTGCCGCGCTTATCGCCGCTGTCGTCGTGTTACTGGCAACTTGGCTGCCGGCCCGCCGCGCGTCGCGCATGGAGCCGGGTGATATCATTCGAAACGCTGCTTTATGAATCCCGGACCCGATCAGGTGAGCAGCGATCCGCGAGCGACTCCGAAAAGGGCGCCGGTTCTCGCCTGTGAAAATCTCGAGCGCCGGCTCGGCACCGGTGCGGCTGCCGTCCATGCGGTCCGCGGCGTTTCGATGGATGTGTATCCGAAAACATCATACGCGATTCTCGGTCCCTCGGGTTGCGGGAAGAGCACCTTGCTTTCCGCGCTCGGGCTGCTCGACCATCCGGACGGCGGTGTCGTTCGAGTGGATGGTGTTGAAGTGCCGGTCCGAGACGAGAGGAAGCGCGCACGGATCCGCCTCGAACGAATCGGTTTCGTGTTTCAATTCCATTTTCTGCTCGCGGAGTTTTCCGCGTTGGAAAACGTGATGTTGCCGATGCTGCGGCTCGGAAAACTTTCTCGCGGAAAGATGACCGATCGGGCGGCTTTCCTCCTCGAACGGGTTGGGCTCGGTGAAAAACTTGAGCGGCGGGCGCATCGTCTGTCGGGCGGCGAGCAGCAACGGGTCGCCATCGCGCGCGCCTTGGCAAATGAGCCGGCAGTCGTGCTCGCGGACGAGCCGACTGGGAACCTCGATTTGGTGAACGCGGAGGCGGTAGGGGCTCTTTTGATTGAGCTGGCGCGTGAGCCGGGTCGCGCAGTCGTGATTGTTACCCACAATGACGATCTTGCAAAACGGTGCGATTTGCGGCTGACGATGCGCGACGGGAAATTTGTCTAAGGTGCGCGAATGAAGTTCCGCAGGGGTACCAGGGTAAAAAGTTGAACCTAAACACCGCGGTTGAGAAACCACGAATGGTCACGGATAAACACGAATTCAAGGAGTTTCAAAAACAATGCCCCGGTGTCGTTGTTCACCCGTTGAGGGAGGTGCATCATCAAACCATGATAACCGCCGAATTTACGTCGAGCGCTTTAGCGTCTCCAGCGAACGGGGTAAAGCCGCCATTCTTACCGTCCGCCAAGGCGCCTAGATGAAAGACCGTTTGCAGTCACTCCTGCGTGCTTACGCATCGCGGCCGCGGGAGAAGGGCGATCAGAGTCTCTGGCAATTTGTCGCGGAGAAAGATCCTCACCTGTTTTCACACCATCCGGCCGATCCCTCTTTTCGGGACCATGTCTGGAAGATCGGCGGGTTGTATTTTTGCAAGGGATGCGTGATGACGTTCTGCGGTGCGGTTGCGGGGATCGTGCTTTTTGTTCTCACAGGATGGCTGCACCATGTCAGCACGGCCCAAACCGCCGTCATCTTTGCCGGGCTGCTTTTGCCAACCCTGCTCGCGCATGGATTTCGGTGGCCCCGCTGGGCTAGACACGCGGCCCGATTTCTCCTCGGCGTCCTCCTTGTAGCCGCTTCCCTGATGCTCTTTGTTACCGATTCCTGGTTCGTGAGGGTCACCATCGTCGGGACCTACCTGGCGGTGAAGATCCCCTTGGCACGTTTGCGAAACCGTGAGAACTGGAAAATATCCCATTCCACCGCCTCGGCAAAGGGAACGGAAAGATGAAAGCTGAGAAATAAAAAATAAAAATTCCTCAGTCCGTGTTGTCCCGCGGCGTGTAGCTCGGCGGAGGAAGGACGGGGACGGGCGGTGGGTCGCCGACGGAGTCCCAAGACGGCGGTGGTTCAGAATCGCTGTCATCGTTGTTGCCGCCCGAGTCGCCGTCATTTCCGTCATTTCCGGGATCCGGGGGCGTCGGAGGACCGCCGCGGTTTCGTCCGCTTCCGACCCATCCCCCGGTTGTGCCGTCTCCACCGCGTCCTAGAGTGGAGTCGCTTTCGCCGGTTGACCCAGGAGTCTGATTTCGGCCTCGCCGGCCGTTGCCGCGGGAAGCGGGACGGGCGGTGTTGTTTGAGCCGGCCTGGTCAGTCGCCGCTGCCGCTGGCGCGGGTGCCGGCGCGGGCGGCTGTGGTTTGTATTCAGCAAGTTGGGACGCTTGGAGAGGGAGGCGGCCTTTACGGCCATCGAACTGGATGACGATCTCGTTTCGTTTGCCGTCGTATTTCTCAATTTTATACCCCTCGTACTCCTCGTTCACTTTTAGCCAGCGGCTCCTCTTTTCCGATTTGTTGTAGACGCTGAACTCAAGAACCCCGCCGATCCGCGTGTAGCCGCGGAGTTCGAGGATGTCGCTCATTTTCTCTTCCCGGTCTGCAGCGGAAGCGATGAAGCTGAAAAAGCCGATTGAAAAGACGAGCAAAGCGCCAAGGAGACGCGGGAAGAATTTGATTCTGGTGAGTCGCGGCATGGCAGGAAAGATGGAGGCTGGGCCAATTTTGATTTTGCCATTCTGCGGCTGCGGACCGCGCGGGTTCAAGCCTTCGTTTCTTCCCGCAGGCTCGCGAATCAAGCGCTGGCGACGGGACGGGCGCGGATGCCGTATTTTTCCGACTGGATATCCGCACGGTAGGAGGAGCGGACAAGGGGGCCCGATTCGACGACCCCAAATCCGATCGAGAGGCCGAACTCCTTCCACTCGGCAAACTCTTCCGGCGTCACCCACCGGTCGACCGGCAAGTGCATCGGAGTCGGTTGCAAGTATTGGCCGAGCGTCAGGATGTTGACGTCATCTTCGCGGAGTTCTTCGAGACTTTCGCGGATTTCGTCTTTTGTCTCGCCGACTCCGAGCATCAGGCTCGTTTTGGTGACGAAGTTGCGCTTTTTCGCGTGGCGAAGGATGGAGACGGACCGATCCCAGCGCGCCTGAACGCGGACCTTCTTTTGGAGGCGGCGGACCGTTTCGACGTTGTGGTTGAGAATATCCGGCTCGGCGTCCAGAACCGTGTCGAGGAGATCGAGTTTTCCTTGAAAATCGGGAACCAGGACTTCGATGGCAGTGTAGGGATTGCGGTGGCGAATCGCTCGAATGGTTGCTGCCCAGACGGATGCGCCGCCATCCGCGAGTTCGTCGCGGGTGACCGATGTGATCACGCAGTGTTTGAGGTTCATCTTGCGGACCGCTTCGGCGACGCGGGCCGGTTCACCGAGATCGAGTTCGGTCGGTTTCCCCGTTTGAATCGCGCAGAAAGTGCATGAGCGCGTGCAGATGTTGCCGAGGATCATCAGGGTCGCTGTTCCGCGCGACCAGCATTCGCCCAAGTTGGGGCATTGGGCGCTTTGGCAGACGGTGTGAAGCGAATTGGTGTCGACGATATTGCGGACCTGCTTGTAAGCGGGGCTGTTCGGAAGTTTGGCCCGCAGCCAGTTCGGTTTGCGATCAGTCATCCTCGTTTAGTTTCGGCAAAGAGTTTCCAGAATTCAATCGCGAGTATGGACTTCACTTCCGCGGGATCAACGGTAATCCCCAATTCGCGGCTTATCGACGTCACGGAACCGTCGGTGATCCCGCACGGAACGATACCGTTGAACGGTTCGAGGTCATTTGTGACATTGAGGGCAAAACCGTGGAAGGTGATCCAGCGTTTTACACCGACGCCGATCGCGGCGATTTTCCGGTTGCTGAGCCAGATACCGGTTTTACCGGGCCGGCGCGATGCCGCCAGCCCAAGGCAGCCGACGGTGTTGATCAAAACCTGTTCGAGGAGACGCAGATATCCGTGAAGGTCGCGCCAATGGTCCAAGCTGACTATCGGGTAGCCAACAACTTGGCCGGGACCGTGGTAAGTGATGTCGCCGCCGCGGTTCGTCTCGACGACTTCGATTCCCTGCTGGCGCAACCGTTCGCCGTCCCAAAGCAGGTGCTGGGAAGCGCCACGGCGAACGCCAATGGTGAAGACCGGCGGATGCTCGACGAAGATCAGCGCGTCGGGCGCATGGCCCGCGTGGCGCAGGCGCAGCCGCTCGTTTTGCCGCTCCCATGCCTCGCGGTACGGGAGAACGCCCCAGTCGAGAGTTTCAGGTTCATTTCTCATTTTTTATCTATCCTTTTTCATTTTTTATTTTTGTTCGATCTTTCGTTTTGTTGCGGAGGGTCTTTTGCGGCGGAAGGAGGAAAATCGAAATTGATCCTTCGCCGACGGCCGGTACGATCGGCGGGCCATGGAGACATTGCGCCGCCTGACCCCGTTCTCATCTGCCCGCGTCTTAGCAACTGTCGGTTCGCTCGCGGCCGCTTTCTTTTTTGCGCCGGTCGCCGCACCCGGCGCCGCACCTATCGGCCGGGCGGACGGCGGGATGGTGGCGACCGTTCATCCGGCGGCGACCGATGCCGCGGTCGAGGTGTTAAGAAACGGCGGCAACGCGATCGACGCCGCGGCAGCGGCCGGGCTGACGCTCGGTGTGGTCGACCCGGCGGCGGCCGGGATTGGCGGCGGATGTTTCATTCTGATCCACCGCGCTGACGGGAAAATCTTTGCGATCGACGGACGCGAAAAAGCGCCGGCCGCGGCGCATCCCGAAATGTATCTTGTCGACGGGAAAGGCGACACCTCCCTGAGTCAGACGGGAGCGCTGGCGGCGGGTGTGCCGGGCGCGGTCGCGGCGTACGCGCTCGCTGTTGAGAAATTCGGACGCAAGCCGCTGGCGGATCTGCTGGAGCCGGGGGCGCGCCTGGCGGAGGAGGGCTATCCGCTGACCGCTTCGTATGCCCGCCGAATCGAGCGGTTCACGGATGTTTTCCGTCGCTTTGAGGGATCGCGTGCTTTGTTTCTCGATGGAGAAGGAAAGCCGTGGGCGGAAGGTCATATTTTCCGTCAGGTTGATCTCGCGGAAACGTATCGCGGAATCGCGGCGGACGGTCCGGATTATTTTTATCGCGGGCCGGTCGCCAAGCGAACAGCGGCGTGGATGAAGGCGAATGGCGGAATGATGACCGAGGAGGATTTCGCGAGCTACCGGGCAATCATGCGCGAACCGATCCAGTCCACCTATCGCGGCCACACGATTTTCGGATTTCCTCCGGCGAGTTCCGGTGGTGTGCATGTCGCGCAAATCCTGAACATTCTTGAAGAATTCGACATCGCCGCGATGGACCCGGTCGACCGGGTCCATGTGATGGCTGAAGCGATGAAGCTCGCGTTTGCCGACCGTGCCTATTGGCTGGGCGATGCCGATTTCGTCAATGTGCCGAAAGGGTTGGCCGATCCCGGTTACGGTGCCGCGCTTGCGAAGCGAATCCAGATGGATCGCGCCATCGAAGTGCCGTCGCACAGCGTTCCGCCAGGCTGGGAGGAGAACATTTTCAACCGTCACACGACGCATCTCTCCACGGCGGATGCCGAAGGAAACTGGGTCGCGATCACCGCGACGATTAACACCGCTTTCGGGTCAAAAGTCGTCGTTCCGGGAACGGGGGTGATCTTGAACAACGAGATGGACGATTTTTCCATACAGCCCGGCGTGCCGAACGCGTTCGGCTTGATCGGAGGCGAGGCCAACAAAGTCGAAGGAGGCAAGCGGCCTCTCTCGGCGATGAGTCCAACGATTGTGCTGAATCCTGCCGGGAAGCCGGTGCTGTCCGTCGGCGCCGCCGGCGGTCCGACGATTATCACGCAAACCGTCCTGGCGATTGTCGGCACGATTGACCTCGGCATGGACGCGGGCGAAGCGCTGGCGCAGCCGCGGTTCCATCATCAATGGATTCCCAACACGCTCCGGATCGAGGAAAGCTTTTCGAATGAACTGATCGAGAAACTCGAGGAGCGGGGGCACAAGATCAGGCGGGTCCAAGGGATCGGCCTTTCGCAGGCTGTCGGCCGCTTGGAGGAGTCCTTTATCGGTGCGCACGATCCACGGACGTCCGGAAAAGCCGCGGGCCCCGCGGCGGACGAACTGCCGTCTTCGTTGTAGCGCAAGAAGGAGTTTTGGCGGTCACGGATTGCTCGCGACGGCGAAACTTGACCGAGCAGAATTCTTGACACAATCGAACGGAGCGATCTTTTAGGAAGGGATGACCGGGCAGTGCGCCTTGCGGCGGCCTGCTTTCCGGGTGCCTTATCAAGGTCGCTTAGCTCAGTTGGTTAGAGCGCCTGCTTCACACGCAGGAGGTCACAGATTCGAGTTCTGTAGCGACCACCATCCGTTATGAAGGTGGGATTTATCAGCGGGACGAGTATTCTCCACTCCCGTTTATTCGATCACTGGGAGTCCACTCTAATCGAAACCAAGTACGGCCGCGTTACGGTGCGGCGACGGGAGTCTTTTGCCATCATCAATCGGCATGGATGCCGCGGGCTGACGCCTCCCCACGCGATCAATCACCGCGCGAACATTCAGGCGTTTGCCGATCTTGGATTCGAGGATATCGTCGCGGTGAGTTCGGTCGGATCCCTGCGCGAAGATCTCCCGCCCGGCACGGTCGTTTCCTGCAGCGATTACGTCAGTTTCCATCCGGCAACCTTCGATGATGAAACCGGGAATTACGAAGCCCCTTTTGTATCGAACAATCTGATACCTGGCATTCGGGAATCGGCTGGTGTGCCGATCGAGACAGGAGCGGTTTACGTTCAGACGCGCGGGCCCAGGTTTGAGACACGCGCGGAAGTCCGTATCATCCGTCACTGGGGAGACGTGGTTGGAATGACGCTGGCGAGCGAGGCTGACCTCGCCCGCGAAGCTGGATTGCGGTATAATTCGCTTTGCGTTGTCGACAACTATGCAAACGGGATCCGCGACGAGGCTGTCACGGGAGAGCGGTTTCACAAACAGGTTGCCGAAAATCGGCGCACGGTCGACACGCTCTTTCAGCGGCTGTTCGCGATCCTCGGGGCGCCGGAATAGGTCGCGGATGAGAAGTCTCCGGTCCGCTTGTCTTTTGTGTTCGGTTGTTGGATACGCCGGGTCAGGCCGCTTGGGTCCATAGTTCTCGAATGTCGCGCGGCAGCGTCGATTGGAGCTTCTCAACCTCGCCGGGCGAGACATGTTTCTCCACGACCGTCAGCACCGCATGAACAAGGCGTTCCGGCTGGACGACCGCGATGCCGCCGAACCGCTCGGCCACCAAGTCGAGAAACTGCTCGCGGCTCCGTATTTTGAGCGGCTTGCCCGCCGGGCGCCACGCGTCATAAAAAATGCCCCGGATCAGAATTGGCAACTGAGCGCCAAACCCGGCCACGTCTTCAGCTGGCAGGCGGTCCCGAAGGGTGTGGAGCACGGACGAAAGAGCGTGGTAAGCGGTCTGGGAATCAGGGATGTGAAGTTCCTCCCGGATATCGCCCAGCCACTCGTATGTCTTTTGAACCGTCGTATCGATTACATCCAGTTTCTTCTCGCTCATGATCGTTTTTTCCTTCCGCAAAAGTTTCTTGTTGTTCTTCCAAACGTAATACGCACCCGGGAGCCTTGCAACGGGCGCCGCTCCTGAAAATCCTCCGTCGCCCGATCAAATAAGGAATAACCCGAGCTCCGGTTCAGGGCGGGAGTTTTCGCGAAAGCAGGGCGCCGGCTCTACCGTAATAGAAAAGCAGCGAAGAGACAGAAACGAGAACTGAGAATCATGGAAGGAGAGGAGAACCCAATGAAGGTGAGCGAGATTATGACGAGCCGTCCGGTTTGTTCCACGCCTGAGACGCAGCTTCGAGAGATAGCGCGGATCATGCTTGAGAACGATTGCGGGGAAGTGCCGATTGTCCAGAGCCGCGACCGGTTGCGGCCGGTGGGGGTCGTGACGGATCGCGATATTGTCTGCCGGGCGGTAGCGGCAGGGAAAAATCCCCTGGAACTGCGGGCGGAAGATGTGATGACCAAAACCGTAATCACGGCTACGCCTGACACAACTGTCGACGAGATCTGCGACATCATGGAGGAAAACCAGATCCGGCGCGTGCCGGTGGTCGACCAAAACGGCGAGATTTGCGGAATGGTCGCCCAGGCCGACATCGCGAGGCACACGTCTGAACACAAAGCGGCTGAAGTTCTCCGCTTTGTCTCGGAACCGGCCGGGCGCGCCGCGAACGGGTAAAAAGGGAAGAGAAAGAGGAAATTGGAAATCGGAAACAGGAAGGGGAAGATGGAATCGCGCTGCACCTGAGGCCGGAAAACTTCTAAATTGAAAGGAACTGTCGGGGCAGTTAAGGGTTCCCATAACGGGAGGCGGAAGATAAAGCCGCAACCCGCGATCCCGAGATGACGCCCTTCGTTCCCTTTTCCTGGAAAGAACTCTTAGATCTTCTGCTGATCAGTTTCCTGCTGCATCGGCTGTATTTGCTTTTTCGGGGGACGACTGCGCTCCAAGTCGCCGTGGGTTTCTTTTTTCTTTGGCTGCTTTACTTTGCGGCGGAGAGTGCGGGTCTTGTTCTCACAACCCGTTTTTTTCAAGCGATGGCGGCTGTGGCGGCGATCGCGCTGATCATCGTTTTCCGGCGGGAGATCCGGTCGGTCCTCCTTCATACCAACCCGATGCGCTTCTTCCTCGGTCAGCCGATTTCGCCGGCGCAAATCGATCCCGAGCAGGTTGCATCGGTGGCCTTTCGGCTCGCGGCTGAGGGGGTGGGCGGGCTGATTTGCCTCCAGCGGCGCGACAATGTAGCTGAATTCCTGCAGGAAGGAGCGGATCTCGACGGCCAATTCAGTCCGGCGATTGTCCAAAGTATCTTTTCCAAAGGCAGTCCGGTGCATGACGGAGCCATCGTTGTCCGAGCCGGTCGGATCACGCGGATTGGCGGGTTTCTTCCGTTGACCAACCAGAGAAACCTTCCGAAGAAATTCGGCACGCGTCATCGGGCCGCCCTCGGATTGACCGAACGGTGTGATGCCGTCGTTGTGGCCGTCTCAGAGGAGCGTCGGGAGGTTTCGCTGGTTGAGCGGGGAAAAATCGAGACCTTCGAGGATCGGGCGGGATTGCGTATGCGGCTGAGCGAGCTGCTGGGAAAGCAGGACGTCAAATCGAACCGGAAGACGCTGCCGGTCGAGGGCTTGCGGCAGGCGGGCGGTCTTGCGCTCACGTTTCTGATGGTTTGCGTGCTCTGGAATCTCTACCTGGGCGCCGGCCATTCGCTGGTCAGTTTCCGCGTGCCGGTGGAGTTTCGAAATGTTCCGGAAAACACGGTGGTCACGCACGATTTCGACGAGGTATTTGTGGTGAGGATCTCCGGGAAAAATCCGCTGGTAGAGGCCCTTCGCCCGGCCCAGGTGTCGGCGTTTATTGATTTAGCGGGGCTGCCGCACGGGAGTCATGCAATCCCGATCAGTGAAGAGAATATTCGGCTGCCGCCGGGTTTGGAAATCGAGCAAGTCTTGCCGGGAAATGTCGAGATGCACCTCGAACCGCAGATCAGCCGGGATGTGCCGGTTGAGGTCGTTTGGTCAGAGCAAAATCTCCCGGATGCGAATGTCTTGGCTTTCTCGGTGGAACCGCTGACCGTTCGCGTTACCGGGCCGCGGTCGCGGGTGACGAAATTGACCCACCTTCCGACGGTTCCCGTCTCCTGGCCGGTTTCCGGCAGCGGCAACGCCGGAGGCGAACAGGAACTGCGCGTCCGGCTGGCGCCGCTTCCAGCCTTCATCTCGCTCGAAGGCAGCGGTCGCCGGGAGGTCAAAATCCGGGTGAAGGAAGGCCCGAAGGAATGAGAATCATCCGGATGCGCGGCACAGGCAGCCAAAACACGAAGCACCAGGCACCATGCACATCCGCGGAGCGGATAACCCTTGCCGCGAGGCCAAAAGGAGCGGTAGGCTGCGGTTTGACGATTCCACCAGCGCGAACTTTCCGATGAATGAACTTTATGAACCAAAAACGCTCCATACCTTCTGTCGGCGCGGCTGAAACGCGCCGTTCGTTTATTAAAAAGGGTGCCGCGGCGGCTGCCGGCGCTCTGATCGGCGGATCGCTTTTCCGCCATTCCGCCTCCGCGCAGGCGGGAACACCGCGGCCGATTGCCGCGCCGGCCCCGGGATCCGCGATCGGCTCCGGAGAACGCATCCGAATCGGGATGATCGGTCTCGGGGGCCGCGGCGCGTCGAACATGCGTTCGATCCTCGGGTTTGCCGAGAAAGCCAACGTCGAAGTTGCTGCCGTCTGTGATTTGTGGTCCAAGCGGGCGGAGGCGGCGCGGGAGAGGGCGAATCTTCCCGCCGACCGCTGCTTTACCGATTACCGTAAAGTGCTGGAACTGCCGGACATTGACGCGGTTCTGATTTCCACCGTCGATCAATGGCACGCACGGATTGCCATCGACGCGATGGAAGCGGGCAAGCATGTTTACCTGGAAAAGCCGTTTACCCGCTACCTCGGTGAGGCATTTGACGTTTATGACACCGCCCGGCGCACGGGAAAGGTTTTGCAACTGGGGACACAGGGCGCGTCGAATCCCGCTTGGACGCAGTGCGCGGAATTGGTGAAATCCGGCAGTGTCGGCCCGCTGGTTCTCGCGCAAGCCTCCTACATGCGGAATTCCGGATCGAAGGGGGAGTGGAACTACACCATCGATCCCGACTTCAACAAAGATTCTCTGAACTGGAACGACTGGCTGGGACCGGTGCCCAATCGCGCCTTCAGCGCGGACCACTATTTCCGGTGGCGGAAATACTTCCCTTACTGCGCCGGCATCACTGGCGACCTGATTCCGCACCGGCTTAGTCCGATGCTTTTGGCTACGGCGACGAGCGAATTCCCGAGCCGCGTCGTTTCGCTCGGTACCCGCGCGATCCAGACCGATCGCGATGTCTGCGACAACATTCAGATCGTCGCGGAGTTTCCGTCGGGCTTTGCCTTCCAAATCATCGGCAGCACCGTCAATGAGCAGGGCCTCCAAGATATGATTCGCGGACACCATGCGACGATTACGATCGGCGGAAACCGGGTGACACTGAACCCGGAACGTCCGTTTGCCGACGAGATCGACCCTGAAGTGTTCGAGCTTTCGCCGGGCAACGATATGAATGCCCACCTGCAGAACTGGTACGACAGCATCCGCTCCAACAAAGACCCGATCGCGGGGCCGGAACTGGCCATCCGCCAGCAGGTCATCCTGGCGCTGGCGGAAATGTCGGAGCGTCTGAACGTGATGTGCCTCTTCGACGCGAAGACACGGAAAATTACGACCGGCGACGGTCGCGAAATTGAGCCGATCAGCTACGGCACGCTTCCGATTTCCTGATAAGGCTCCTTCGTGACGGCCTCGGCGCCCGCAACTCCGGGCGCCGGGGCTGTCAGGGAAGGGCTCGCTCATATTTTTCCGCAGTAATTCTCTGTTGAATACGCATGTTGCTCGCAAAAAAAGCCCCGCTTACCCGCGCACGGCAAAGCGCGACCGCTTTCCTTTGTTCCGCGGCGATGTTGTTTACAAGTTTCAAACTGGCCGCCGCCCCTGATGCGATGAAGGAGTATACGATCGATTATACCACCCCCGTTGATGAAGCCTTGCAGGCGCGTCTTGTAGAGATTGACCGCAATTTGCGCGAGCGCCACGGCATGTCGCCCGAGGATACCGCGGCAGGCGTCCTTGATCTGAAAACGCTGCGCCTGGCCATGATCAACCCGGATCGAATCGAGTACGCGGCAAGCGTGCCGAAGATCGGGATTATGCTTGCGTACTTTCAGCTCAAGCCGGAAGCGATCACCGCCTTGGAGCCGGAAACGCGGCTCGCGCTCGGCCAGATGGTCAAGCAGTCGAGCAACGAAATGGCGGCACGGTTTTCACAGGAGCTCGGCTTGAAAAAGATCCAGAAGGTTCTGGACTCGTATCAATTCTACAACGCGGAGCGCGGGGGCGGTCTGTGGGTCGGCAAGCATTACGGATTGGCTGAACCGCGCTACGGTGATCCCGTTGGTGACAATTCTCATGGCGCCACAGTCCGCCAGCTCCTGCGCTTCTACCTGTTGCTCGAGCAGGGAAAGTTGATTTCCCCTGAGGCTTCGGCGCTGATGAAAGATCTCCTCCGATCTCCCGACCTGCCGCACGACAAGATCAAATTCGTGAAAGCGCTTGCGGATCGCGATGTCGAACTTTTGCGCAAATGGGGTTCTTGGAAAAACTGGCTGCACGACACCGCGATCATCACCGGCCCGAACCGCCATTACATTCTCGTCGCGCTCACCGAGCATCCGAAAGGCGACGAATACTTGGTTGACCTGGCCGTCGCGGTTGACGATCTTCTCCGCTGAGAACCCAAGGCTCCAGGAAACGAATCGGGACTGGCTGGCAACTCAGCCTTGAAAAAGGGATTGCGCGCCGTCGATGAAGATTTCGGTGCCGGTGATGTGGCTCGCGGCGTCCGAGGCGAGGAACAAGACAGTTTCCGCGACTTGTTCGGCGGTGCCCGGTTCGCCATGGGTTAACGGAATTTTTCCCTCCGGGAATTTGATCGGCAGCCGGATGTGTTCGAGATCGCGCGCGTCGGTGCTTTCGTCGATCGAGGTGGCGATGGCACCGGGACAGATGGTGTTGACGCGTATGCGGAACGCGGCCAGCTCAAGCGCAAGCATCCGACCCAGCGCGACCTGTCCTGCCTTGGAAGTCGCATAGGCGGACGCGCCGGTATTGCTGAACATCCGCGTTCCGTTGACCGACGATGTGATGATCACGGCGCCTCCCTGCTTTTTCAGCAGCGGGAGGCTCGCCTTGATCGTGATGAATGTGCCGGTGAGGTTGATCGCGATCGTGGTCGTCCAGTCGGCGCAGGAAAGTTCATCGAGCGGTGCCCAGACGCCGTTGATTCCCGCGTTGGCGAAAGCGATGTCCAGCCGGCCCCAGCGACTCGCGATTTGATCGACGGCTGCTTCGATTGAGGAAGCGTCGGAAACATCACCGGCAACGACCAGCGCTTCCCCTCCGGCCTTTTCAATCTCATCGGCGGCATCGCGAAGCTCGTCCTGCGTCCGGCTGAGAATCGCCACCCGCGCCCCCGCCTTGGCGAAAGTCACGGCCGTTGCCCGCCCGATGCCCGAGCTGCCGCCGGTGATGAACGCGGTTTTACCTTTGAGGGTATCTGCGGGAAAATTCACTTTACCGGTGACAATATCACGGGCGCCGCGATTCGGCCAATGAGGCTGAGCCCGTTCCCGGCGGCGGGGCGAACCGGAGAAACGGCGGTCGTGCGCCGGGCGGAGTGCGGAATCCATTCTTGCCACGAAGGGAATTGGTTGGCTGACTTCGGCTTGTGGAGCTGCACGTTATCGACTGGGTTTTCATCGTTGGGTTTTTCGTTATTTCGCTTGTCGTCGGTTTGGCGGTGACGCGAAAGGCGAGCGAGAGCGCGGAAGAGTTTTTTCTTTCGGGACGAAGCATGCCTTGGTGGCTCCTCGGTGTTTCGATGGTGGCGACGACGTTTTCGTCGGATACGCCGAATCTGGTGACGGGGCTTGTTCGGGAGCGCGGTGTGGCGGGAAACTGGATGTGGTGGGCATTTCTGCTCACCGGCATGCTGACCGCGTTTGTCTATGCCAAGCTTTGGCGGAAGTCCGAGGCGCTGACCGACCTTGAGTTTTATGAGCTGCGATACAGCGGGAAGTCCGCCGCGTTCTTGCGAGGTTTCCGAGCTGTTTATCTCGGGCTCTTCTTCAATACGCTTGTGATGGCGTCCGTGACGCTCGCGGCGATGAAAATTGCCAACATCCTCCTGGGCTGGAGTCCATGGCAGACCGGTTTGCTGGCGGGAACGGTGACGGTTATTTACTCGGCGGCCGGCGGATTGCGCGGTGTGCTGCTGACCGACTTTCTGCTCTTTATCGTGGCCATGACCGGAGCGGTCGGCGCGGCGTGGTGGGTCGTGGGACTTCCGGAGGTGGGTGGTCTCGGAAGTCTGCTGGCACACGAAAACGTCCAGGGGAAACTCTCGATTTTTCCCGATTTCGGGGATTGGGAACTCGCGCTGACGATTTTCATTATCCCGCTCGCGGTGCAATGGTGGAGCGTCTGGTATCCAGGTGCCGAGCCGGGCGGCGGCAGCTACCAGGCGCAACGAATGCTCGCCGCGCGCGACGAGCAAGGCGCGGCGAAGGCGAGCCTGTTCTTCAATGTGGCACACTACGCGCTGCGACCGTGGCCGTGGATTATCGTGGCGCTCTGTTCGCTGGTGGTTTTTCCCGACATCGAATCGATTCGGCAGCGGTTTCCGCAATTGCCAGACGCGTTGATCGGTCATGATCTGGGCTATCCGGCAATGCTGACATTTCTTCCGCCCGGTCTCCTCGGATTAGTCATGGCGTCTCTGATCGCGGCGTACATGTCCACGGCCTCCACGCACCTCAACTTCGGCGCCTCTTACCTTGTACATGACTTTTATCGCCGTTTCTGGAATCCGAAGGCGACCGAACGCGAGCTGGTCTTCGCGGGCCGGGTGAGCACGGTTTTGCTGATGGTGCTGGCGATCCTTCTTGCGCTGTCGCTGCAGGACGCGGTGAACGCGTTTGAGATCATTCTGCAGGTTGGTGCTGGAACCGGGTTGATCTTCATTCTTCGCTGGTTTTGGTGGCGCATCAACGCCATCGCCGAGATCGCCGCAATGGCGGTTTCGTTTGGTGTTGCTGTCTATTTTCAATACGTGCATCCGCTTCTTCCACTGCCGGCTATCGATGGTTGGCAGAAGCTGGTGCTCGGTGTCGCGATCACGACGACCGGATGGTTCGCGGCGATGTATCTGACGCGACCGACTGATCAGGAAAAGCTCCTTTCCTTTTACCGCCGGATTCGTCCCGGCGGCCCCGGCTGGCAAAAGGTGATTGAGGAGGCGCGCGCGCAAGGGAAAGAAAACGAGCTGGATGCGGAGGGTGTCCAGAATGACTGGAACGTTCCCGCCGGCATCCTCTGCATGGTGCTCGGCTGCGTCGCGGTCTACAGCGCGATGTTTGGCACTGGGTATTGGATTTACGGGTACACCGCGCGGGCAATCGTGTTTACCATCGTCGCCGTGGTCTCAACCTATCTACTCAATCGCGCCTGGCGCCGTTTGCGCTGGTCGTAACTGCCAGTGTCACTGTGCCGCCCGGTGTTTGCAGGCCTGTTACAGCGGAAGCGTATTGAAATTGGAATCTGAAGCCGGGGGCGGCGGTTTTTTCGGAAGATTGGCTTCGAGGAATTCGCTTTGCTTACGCGTGATTCCCTTGATGCCGCCGCGGGCGAGTGCGAGAAGCTGAGCGAGCTGCTCCTCCGAAAACGTCGCTTCTTCGCCCGAACCCTGCACTTCGACGTAGCGGCCTTGTCCAGTCATGACGACATTGAAGTCGACGCTCGCGTCTTTGTCTTCGATGTAATTAAGGTCGAGAACCGCTTGATCCTCATAGATTCCGACGCTGACGGCGGCGATGGAATCGACGAAAGGATTTTCGGGAATCTCGCCATGGATGATTGCTTTTTCGACAGCAATTCGAGCGGCGACGTAGGCGCCGGTAATGGCGGCGGTGCGCGTCCCGCCATCGGCCTGGAGAACGTCGCAGTCGAGCCAGAGGGTCTGCCCGGGGAGCTTTTGCAAATCAACGCAGGCCCGGAGCGAGCGTCCGATCAAGCGCTGGATCTCGACGGTGCGGCCATCGAGTCTGCCGCGGTTGATGTCGCGCTGTTTCCTGTCGAGCGTGCTGTACGGGAGCATCGAATACTCGGCGCTCAGCCACCCGCCAGGAACATTCTGCTGGCGCATCCAGGATGGGACGCGCTTTTCGAGACTGGCGGCGCAGATGACTCGCGTCATCCCGAAGCTCACCAGTACAGAGCCCGGCGCATGCGGAGCGATATCCGGTTGAAAATGAATCGGCCGAAGCTCGTTCTCCCGGCGGTTATCGGGACGGGAAAACGGTTTGGCCTGCTGTGAATCTTCCGTGCTCAAAATTCAGGAATTTGTGATTGTAAGATCGAATCCTCAGGAAATATCAAAAAACTCACGGAAAAGCGGATACAGGAGAACAGAAGGGAAGGAAGGAGACAAAGGAGAAGAACTCGAATTGAATCACAAGTCTGGCGATTCGTTTCGGTTCTAGCTCGGGTTGCTTTTGGCGGCGGGTGCTTTGCGTTCCTTCTTGGGCGGCCGGGGCGGAAACTCGAACCCGATGTTTCCGTTGTCTTTCAAAACCAGGAACGCGTCGAAAAGCCGTTTGGTCCGATTGGAGCGGAAGCCTTTGAGCAACTCCGTCTTCCGGTTTTCAACCAGCTGCTTGAATTCCGCCGGTGCGATTGGCCGGCCGAGAATCGTCCGGCCGATGCGGAACGAACACCCGTTTTCGCCGTTTTTGTAATTGGCACAAACATACCCGGTCGGCGTTTCATGGACCGGCGCCCCATCGAGCGGACAGGTGGCGATCACCGGGTAATCGGCGATGTTGGCCGTTCCGTCTTCGCCGTTTTCGCCATTCTGGCCGAAATCGAACTTCACCTTGTTGTTCTCGAGGACGAGCATAGCGGAAAACGGTTTGCCGCGCTTGGAGCGGAAACCGTCGAGCGGCCCGACCCGGCCGTCGCGCAAGAGCGTTTCGATTTCCTCGTCCTGGAGTTTCCGGTTGCCCATGTTTTTGTAGATGGTCAACTGGCCGTCCTGGGAGCGATAGAAGCGCATCGCTTCACGCATCGGTTTCGAATCGGTTGGGGAAATGAACTTCGTTTCCGGAAGATCCTCATCCCGTTCCTCAAAGCCGCGGGTGCGATCAACGAGTTCACTCGTCAGCTTTTTGATCCCCTCCATGAACTCTGATCGCGAAAGCTTGCCTTGCTCCATCTGGCGGAGGCGATGCTCCCATTCACCGGTCATCGTCGGACTGGTGAGCGTGTTTGCTCCGACGGTCCGCAGAAACTCGATCAGCTCTTCGGCCTTCGGTGTCGGTGCGAGTTCGCGTCCTTCGCGGAGGAGATATTTTTCGTTGATCAGGTGGTCGATTGTTGCCGCGCGCGTCGCCGGGGTGCCGAGTCCCGAGTCCTTCATCGCCTCGGCAAGTTCTTCGTCCTCAACCAGCTTGCCGGCCGTTTCCATGGCGGCCAGGAGGGTCGCCTCGTTGTAGCGCGGAGGCGGCCGGGTTGTGTCTTCTTCGCACTCGACGGAAAGGACATCGGCTTCAGGCGGCTGGCCGTCGGCGGCTGTGAGCGGGGGAAGGGTGGCGTCGGTCGTCGACTTTCCCTGAACCTCGAGCCAGCCCGGCACGACGAGGACTTTGCCTTCGGTTTTGAAACCGTGCTCTCCGACCGTCGACATCCGAGTCGTCACATCGAACTCGGCAGGCGGAAAGAAAATGCCGATGAAACGCCGGCAGACCATGTCGAAGATCTTCCGTTCGTCGTCGTTGAGCGACGAGCGAAAGACGCCGGTTGGAATGATCGCAAAGTGGTCGCTGACCTGGGCGTTGTTGAAAATGCGCTTGTTGCCCGGCTTCACCCAGTCGTTCTCGAGGATGCGGCGGGCAAAGGGCGCCAATTCTCCTTCGAAGGCCGCGAGGGCGTTGCGAACGGTGGGCCCGTAGTCCTCAGGCAGCGCCCGCGAATCGGTTCGCGGATAGGTCAGAACCTTGTGACGTTCGTAAAGAGCCTGCGCGACGCGAAGGGTTTTGCCGGCGGGAAAGCCGAAGCGGCCGTTCGCTTCGCGCTGGAGACTGGTGAGATCGTAGAGGCGGCCGCACGCTTGGCGGGTGCGCTTTTTCTCCTCGGTGACGACCGCGCGTTTGCCCGAGGAAGCTTCGCGAACCGCTTCGGCCGCCTGGCGTTCCCAGAGGCGGTCAGCGCGGTCGTGCGGATCGTCGCCCTTCTTGAAATCGGGCCGCTGGTAAATTCCGATGTATTCGCCTTCGGCGATCTTGAAGGTGGCTTTGACCTGCCAGAATGTCCGCGGTTCAAACGCGCGGATCGCGTGCTCGCGGTCGACAACCAAGGCCAGGGTGGGGGTTTGCACGCGGCCGACGGTGGCGACATTCTGGATGCCGAACATCCGTTTTGTCAGCGCGCGGGTGCCGTTGATCCCGATCAGCCAGTCGGACTCGCTTCGACAGCGGGCCGCGTTTTGAAGCGGCCGCATTTCCTCGGCGTCGCGGATATTGGCAAACGCTTCGCGAATGCCGGATGGCGTCATCGACACCATCCAGAGGCGCTTGACGGGAAGTTTCGAGTTCGAAAGTTCGTAGATGTAGCTGAAGATCAGCTCGCCTTCTCGCCCGGCGTCACAGGCGTTGATGACGTATTCGATGTCTTTGCGCCGGAGGAGCTTCTTGAGCTCGTTAAACTTCGGTTTTGTTTTCTCGATCGGCTTGAGCTGAAATTTTTCCGGGATGATCGGCAAGGTCTTCAGGCTCCATGCCTTGAACTTCTTGTCGATATCGTCCGGCATGAAAAGTTCGACCAGATGGCCGACGGCCGAAGAGATGACGTATTCGTCGTTTTCGTACACGTCGCCCTTCTTCGGCACGCGACCCAGCGCGGAGGCGAGGTCGCGGGCGACGCTGGGTTTCTCGGCTATGATCAATTTCTTCATGATAATTGAGGGGCAACGGTGCGCCCGGGTCGCGCCTAGGCTCGTTCTTTCAGCTTTTCCAGTGCGGCATCGAGGTGTCCGAGCAGTTCCTGCATTGTTTCATCGGTTTCATCGCCCATGTTGGAAATGCGGAACGTCTTCCCCTTGATTTTCCCGTAGCCGCCATCGATGACGCAATGGAACTCCTCCTTTAAAATCTTGTTGAGGCCCGCAACGTCGATTTCGAGGTTGTTGCGGACGCAGGTCAGCGTGACGGATGCAAAACCCTTGGCGGGAAAAAGTTCAAAACCGTGTCCGGCCGCCCAGTCATGGACCCGCTGGTTTAAACGCTTGTGACGCGCATAGCGGTTGGCGAGACCTTCGGTGAAGATGTCCGCGAGCTTTGAGCGAAGCGCGAAGATATGCGGAATCGTCGGCGTGCTCGGCGTCATCCCCTTTTCATGGTTTTTCAGGAACTCGATGAAGTCGAAGTAGTACCCGCGCCCCGGCACATTCTTCGCGCGATCGAGCGCTCGCTGGGACACGGAGAAGAGCGCGAGCCCGGGCGGCAGCGCGAGGGCTTTCTGGGAGCCGGTCAAAAGAACATCGATGCCGAGTTCGTCTTTCGGGATCGGCAAGGCCGAGAAGGAGCTGACTGTGTCGACAATCGACATCACTTCCGGGAACTCGCGAATGACCGCCATAATTTCCGGAAGCGGGTTCATCGTGCCGGTCGACGTCTCGTTATGGACGAGGGTAATGGCGTCAAATTTTCCGGTCGCGAGTTCGCGGCGGATAGCGTCGGGGTCAACCGGCTGGCCCCACTCGAATTGGAGGGCCGTTGCCTCTTTTCCGCAGCGCTGACAAACGTCGTGCCATTTGTCGGAAAACGCGCCGCTCATGCAATTGAGGACGCGCTTCGTGCTCACGTTGCGCACGGCGCCTTCCATGACGCCCCAAGCGCTGCTGGTGCTCAGGAAGACGGGATCAGCGGTGTAAAAAAGCTTTTGCAGGTCCGGCTGAATCGACTGGTAAAGTTCGACGAAGTTACTGCTGCGATGGCCAAAGACCGGAGTGGTCATGGCTTGGTAGGTTTTCGCGGAGACTTCGACCGGCCCGGGTATGAAGAGTTTGTAGCTCACGGAAGAATTTGACTGTCTTTTATTTATTGCTCTGTCGGATGATCTTGCGGTTCTGGTCGCCAAGTACGATGACCCGCGGTTTCCAGTTTTCGGCCTCCGCCTCGTCGACCCAGGCGAATGCCATGATCGTGATCAAATCACCGATTTTGCCCAGGTGCGCCGTGCCGCCGTTCAGACTGATTTTCTTTGAGCCGGCCGGCGCGGGAATCGCGTACGTTTCGAACCGCTCCCCGTTGGCGATGTTCCCCACGAGGATCTTTTCGTAAGGCCGCAAACCCGTCAAATCCATCCATTCGCGATCAATGGCGAGGCTGCCCGTGTAGTTCAGGCTGGAGTCGGTGACTTCGGCCCGGTGAATCTTTGATTTTACAAGTTGTACCTGCATGGGATCGGTCCGGCGTAAACAAACTTAACAAGCGGGAAAGCTTTCTATCGTCAACAAGCAATCCGCGAAGAAGACTGGCACAGACCGGCGGATCGTGCAAAATCTCTCGGTGCCGGGCCAGCCGATCGTCCGGACGGCCGCGCGCCTGGAAAAACTGGCAAACGATCGGCCAATTGCCAATCGCGTCGTGCGTTTTGCAAAGAATCATGGTAGGTTGCGGAAAACAAAAACCGATGAATCGCGCCTCTGTCACCAGCACCGATTATCCCTGCGGCCGATCGCCAGGCTGGAGGCGGGCGAGGGTGGCTTGGGTCGCGGTATTCCTTCTCCCGCTTTTCGCGGCATGTTTTCCTGAGGCTATGAGCGAACCCAAAAATGACCGGCAGTACAATGAACTGACGTCTGAAGAAGAGCGCGTCATTCTCCACAAAGGAACCGAGCGCCCGTTTACCGGCGAGTATCTCAACAACAAAGAACCGGGGACCTACGTCTGCCGGCGCTGCGACGCGCCGCTTTACCGCTCGGAGGACAAGTTCGAGTCGCACTGCGGCTGGCCGAGCTTTGACGACGAGATTGAAGGGGCGGTGAAGCGTGTGCCGGATCCTGACGGCATGCGAACCGAGATCATTTGCGCCAATTGCGGCGGCCACCTCGGACACGTTTTTCTCGGGGAAGGATTCACGCCGAAAGACACGCGGCATTGCGTGAACTCGATTTCCATGAAGTTCATTCCGGCCGCGTCCGGCGCGAAGGCGGCCGGCACGGAGACGCAAACAGCGATTTTTGCTTCGGGCTGCTTTTGGGGCACCGAATACTTTTTGCAAAAGCTGGATGGTGTGATTTCGGCCGAATCCGGCTACACGGGAGGCACCAAGGAGAATCCGACCTACGAAGAAGTCTGCACCGGGAAAACCGGTCACGCGGAAGCCGTGCAGGTTGTTTTCGATCCAGAAAAAGTCTCCTACGAGGAGCTCGCCCGGGTATTTTTTGAAACGCACGATCCGACGCAAGTCAACCGGCAGGGACCGGACATCGGCACGCAATACCGCTCGGCGATCTTTTACCTCAACGACGAGCAGAAGGAAGTCGCGGAGAAGCTCGTCGCACTCCTGAGGGAGAAGGGCTATGATGTCGCGACGGAGATTACTCCAGCCGGAACCTTTTGGAAGGCGGAAAATTACCACCAGGATTATTACACAAGAACCGGGGGCGTCCCGTACTGTCACGGCTATCGAAAGCTGTTCTGATGCCGGCGCCGCCGCATCACGGCCGCGAAACGCTGATTCGCAGGAAGCGCCGAGCCATGGTGCTGGGGGCAACTGTGTCGGTGACCGTGACGGTTTCCGTGGCAATGTCCATCGGCGCGCTCGTGAGAACGGGATCCACTAAGGCCGACCAGACTACGAGGTCGACGGAGCCTTCGACCGTGTAAATCAATTCCGGATCATCGACGCGCCGAATGAAGGTTATCTGAAGGCGGGATTCGGAGCCGTCTTCGGTCCATTTGAGGCGAGGCAAGGCGCCTCGGTCGGGTTGAAGCGGATTCATGCCGAAGGCGTAGCGAAGGATATTCGGGATCCCGAATCCGCCGGGATCGTCGAGTTCGCCCCGCTCGCCCTCCGGAAGCGCTTCAGCCCACGCGGTAAAACCGGCGCCGGGAATGATTTGGATCGGCACGGATTGAATGGAGGCGAGGCGGCCGATCGGATCGGAGAATTCGAGCACAAAATTTTCTCCCGCGATCCCGGTGAGGGTGAGATCAGTGAAGGTTACAAGTCCCCCGTTCGCCGTGAATGCGAGGGTGCCGCCCAGCGAGCCGCCGGAGCCGGAGACGATCGTCACTTGAACCACGGTCGCGTTGTCCTCGTGGACGAGGTTGCCCAACGCGTCTCGTACGCTGATGACCGGCTGGACGATGAGCGGCGCGCCATTCGGTCCGCCCTCCGGCTGGACCTCAATGTGCAGTTGGGCGGGCGGTCCCGGGCGAAATTGTATCGTCACTGCTCCGTTGGTGACCGCTTGCCCGTCGATCGAGGCGGTGATGTTCGCTTCGCCGGCAACGGTCGAGGTGACAACCGCGGTGGCGAGACCGGCGGCGTTTGTTGCAAAGGAAGCGGTGCTGTTGCCGCCGATGATGTGACCGAGGGTTGTGGAAAATTCGACCATCACACCGGCTTGGATAATATCATTTCCGAAGTCGTCGCGGAGTTGAACAGTAATGATCGCCGGATCGGATCCGTCGGCAACCGGCATCAAGTTGATGCCCTTGAGGAACGTTCCGCTTTCACCAAAGCTGAGCGGGCCCGGCACGAAGGCAATGGGCAGCGGACTGCCGTTCGTGACGGATTGGCTGTCAATGGCCGCCGTGACTTGCGATGGTCCGGCGACGACCGCGTGGAGCGTGGCAGTAGCGAGTCCTGACGCGCCGGTGGAAACGGCAATCGTCGCGCCGCCGCCGGCAAACTGGCCATGGGTCGCGATGAGATCGACAACGACTCCCGCCTGGGGAAGAGGGTTGCCCAAGGCATCGCGGAGTTGGACGTGAACGGTGGCGCCGTCCGTGCCGTTCGCGACCGGGGTGAGATTTTCGCCCGACAGTTGAGTTCCGTTTCCGGCGAAACTGATCGGTCCTGGCAAAAAGGTAACGGCGACCGGCGATCCGCTCCCCACCGAGGCTCCGTTCGCGGTGGCGAATACGGTTGCTTGTCCAGCGGCGGTGGAAGTCAGTGTGATTTCCGCCCAGCCGTCGCTGTTGGTCAGGACTGGGTTGCTGGTTTGGCGGCCATTCGGGAAGTTTCCGAGATCGGTCTCAAACACAATGGACACCCCCGGGATGTGAAGGTTTTCGCCATGCTCATCGCGCAACTGCACTCGCAGCGTGGCGGCTTCGGAACCGTCGGAGATTCGCGTCAAATCGACGCCGCTCAGGCGACTTCCGTCTGGGCCGATACTGATCGCGGTAACCGGTTCGGCGAATGTCAGCAGTCCGAGACCGTTGGCATTTGTCACCCATGCGCCTTCTTCGAGGTGGGAGTGGTATTCGAGGACGGTTCCGTAGGGGACCGGCTCGCTCAGCTGAAGTTTAATCGTGTTTCCGTCGACGGTTCGACCGGTAATTGTCGCCGGCGAATCGACGAGATGAAAATCATCGAGCGCCTCGAGTGGAAACGAAAGGGTCGCCGGATCTCGGAGCACGATCTGAAGTTCGTCCCGATCTTCATCGGTGAAACGCACAAACGCGGGGTTGATCGGGTCGATGTCGGGACCGTCCGGTCCGTTATATAAATCCCGGGAAATCACGCCGAAAAAGTGCCAGCCGAGATCCTCGTATCCGTCGGTAAAAAGGAAATGACAGCCGTCGTGATTGTCGAGGCCGTTGGTGACCATAACCGAGGTTTTTGGATACCAATCGACAAATTTTCGCTGGGTATTCCGCAAGGCAACATTGCTTGCCGTCACACCGCATCCCGGCCGTATCTGGGTGACGTAGAAACGCTCAATGTTCGGATAATCAACGGCCCAGTCCTCGCGAAGGCCCTGATACCCTTCAGCGTGGCGGTCCGCCTTTTCATTGTCTCCTTCGCCCTGGTAGTAAAGCATCGCGCGGACCGTATCGGCGACACCGGCTTGGATCGCGCGGTAGCGGAGCCGGTTGTAGGGACGGCGCGTGTCGTCGTGGGCAGTGTCGTAGAGATTGTCGGGATCGTCGCGATCCTTTTGCAGCCGTCGAATGCCGTGTCCGCTTCGTGACCCGTTAAGAATGGCCACTGGAATTTCGTGCGTATCGATAATTTGGCGACCGAAGACCATCGGCCATTGCCCGATCGCGCCGGGTCCGTCCCGGAAAGAATCCCCTTCCGCCTGGAGCCAGACGAGAATGTTTTTGGCGCGCGTGCCATCGTCGCCGTTCTGACCGAACGTCAGCAACCATTGACTCGCATATTCGTTGGCACTGCGGTCGGGATCCCAGTCGATCGCCTCGGCGTTTGACTGGCCATAAACGAGATAAGCGTCGCCCGCGACCACGTCGTAAACGCGTTTAACTTTTTTCAGTGTGTTTCCGTCATCGAGCAGCAGCTCAAACTCATAATGCGCGAGTTCCGCGGGAATTTCTGACTGGAAGGAGAATGGCGCCCGTCCGCTGGTGTAGGTGAGCGGCTGACTGGTTTGCGATTGAAGGTGGCCGTTGCGATAACGGCGAAGAACGATGCCGGTATAGCCGCCGAATCTTTCTTCACCGGCGATGGAGACCGTTGCGAGGTTGGTTTCCAGATTGCGCGAATACAACTGACGGTTCCGCGGCAGTTCGGTAAATTGAACATCGAAGGTGCGGGGCCGGACCAGCACAACGAGTTTCCGCGCCGTGTATGTGCCTGTGTTTGCCGCGAAGGTCCAGTCGGGATTGGCGCCGGGAAAATTTCCGATTCCCAGATCGTCATCAACATCGTCGCCGCGCCCCCAGCGGTTGTAGGCAAAAACGGTTTGCCGTGCGACAGGATTGTGCACCTGAAAGGAGCCATAGCCGCTGCCGGTAGACGCGCCGCAGTCTCCCCAATCGTACAGATCATTGTCGGAGGCGAGGACACCGTATTCATCATCGGAACAGTAATCGCTCGGCCACATCTCGATATGGCCGCTGTCGAGGAAAGTGCCGGTGACAACACCGGTGACGTTGGAAGCGATATTGAGGTTGGAGACTGGCCCTTGGTGAACCACGGGATTATCGACATTGTGAGGCAAACCGATTTCCGCGGCGTTGTCGGTAAAAGCATCCATGGAAACATAGACCCATCGCGTTCCGGTGCCATCGGTGAGCTGGAGATAATAAGCGATTCGATCGAACTCCGGCGCGGTCGCGCTGTTGTCGATTGAATACGGGACGGGGGAACTATTGCGGAACTGTCCGTTGCGCGGGATATTCAGTTCGTAGATAATTTGGTAGTTTTGCTCAACGGTTTCCGGCACATGTACGAAGACGCTCGAAAACAGGGCAGTAGTCGAAAAGGTGGTTGCGGCCAAAAGCAGCAAGGCGGCCAGGCGGAGAGTAATGTTTTTCATGACGGGAAGAGAGAGGAGTTAAGGCTAGCACTCTTCACGCCCTCCGGGAGTAGAGCGAATTCCCGTTGGCTCGGAAGGAAGAACCTGCCGAATGACCCGGGGCGCCCCTGATGGGCGGTTGGGCTGGACGCTCCCAGGAGTCTCCTTATCGCTCCCCGTGGAGAACGCTGTCTGATAACGTGTCACCGGCGAAGCAGGGATGCGGCAGGTCGCTCGAAAGAGGATGAAAAGCTCACGCTGAGCCGCCAAGCCGCCAAGGAAAACCTGATCATCCTTCGCGTCTTGGTGTCTTCAGCGACGCGGGCGCGAGGTTCCTCTCAACCGGAAACTTTCAGAGGAGCTTCCACAACGAGCGCGCCGGTGAGTAGCAATGCATGAAGCTTCCCGGTCCCGCCGTTCCCTTGCAGCCAGTCCGGTTGTCAGAGTTCGAAGCCTGCCGGCGCGATCAGCAGCACGAACTCGCCTTTTTTGCTCAGTGTTTCCAGCCTTGCCGCGATGTCTCCAGCCTTGCCGGTGAGAAAGGTTTCGTGGCGTTTGGTGATTTCTTTGGCCAGGCAGACGGTGCGGTCCGGTCCGAGGACGTCAACGAGTTCAGTCATCAGTTTCACGATCCGATGACACGATTCATAGAGACAAATCGTGTAAGGAAAATTCTGATACTCGTTCAAAAAGCGTCGACGGGCCGCCGATTTTGGCGGAAGAAAACCGGCATAGAAAAAGCCGTTCGTCGGCAAGCCCGACGCGCTGACAGCGGCGATGATCGCGGACGGGCCGGGAATGGGCACGACCGGAATTCCCCGCCGGCGGCACTCTCGCACCAAGGGGAACCCCGGATCGCTGATCGCGGGGCTGCCGGCGTCGGAAATGAGGCAAATCGACTTTCCCCCTTCGAGCGCGTCGGCGACCTGGGGCGTTTTCTCCCGCTCGTTGTGCTCGTGAAACGAAGTGGTCGGTTTGCGGATTCCGAGCCGGCCCAGTAGAATCCCGGAGGTCCGGGTGTCTTCGCACGCGATCAAGTCGCAACTGGCGAGCAAGCTCGCGGCGCGCGAAGTGATGTCGCCGAGGTTGCCGATCGGTGTCGCGACCAGATAAAGATGGCCGGGCCGGGCGGCAGCGCCGCCGTCGCCGGATGACTGATCGAATTCACTCAATCTGATAATGGTTCTTTCCGAATGGTAATCGGAAAGATTTATCGTTCTGGGCCGTGTTTGAAAAGGGCAATCGGGCCGGATTGACAAGGAAAGAGATTGGGCGAATCATGGCGGAGAATGAAACGAACTACCCTCAGTCCGTTCCGGGGCGGGCTTCTTCTTCTCAGTGCTCTTGCTCTTGGGATAATGGCCAGATTTCCGTCCGATATCATGGCCGATGACGCGGACCTGCGCGCGCGGGCCGACCGGCTGCATCGGGAAGTACCGCTCATCGACGGTCACAATGATCTGCCGCACCAGCTTCTCCGCCGGGTGGACGGTGACTTGGACAAGCTTGATATCAACCAGCCGCAGCCTGAGATTCACACGGACATCGAACGGCTGAAAAAGGGTGGAGTCGGCGCGCAGTTCTGGTCGGCGTATGTTTCCGTGCCGTTCCTTGAAGAAGGGAAGTCAGCGCGTCGGGTTCTTCAGATGATCGATCTGATCCATCGTCTGACCGATCGGTATGATATCTTCGAGCTGGCATTGACCGCCGCTGACATCGTGCGGATTCACGGAGAAGGCCGGATCGCCTCGCTGATCGGGATCGAAGGCGGACACGCGATTGAAAACGATCTCGGCGCGCTGCGAATGTATTACAAGCTGGGGGCGCGCTACCTGGGGCTGACGCATAACGCGTCGCTGGCTTGGGTTGAAGCGAATGTCGATGAGGAGGGCGGAAAAGGATTGTCGCCGTTTGGGGAAGAAGTGATTCGCGAGATGAACCGGCTCGGGATGCTCGTTGACTTGTCGCATGTCAGTTCCGCCAGCATGCGCGACGCAATTTCGGTGAGCGAGGCGCCGGTAATTTTTTCACACGCTGCCGCCCGCGAAAGGACCGCGCACCCGCGAAACGTGCCGGACGATGTGCTGCGGAAGGTCCGGGATAACGGAGGCATCGTCATGGTCGCGTTCGCGCCCGCGTTTGTGAACGAGAATGCGCGCGAAGCGACTTTGAGCGACGTCGCCGATCATATCGAGCACGTGCGCGATGTCGCCGGTATCGATCATGTCGGGATTGGATCGGATTTCGACGGACTGAGACGCCTTCCGAAAGGCCTCGATGATGTTTCGACCTTCAAGGATTTGACGGTGGAGCTGCTGCGGCGCGGCTGGAGCGATGACAATATCCGTCGCCTCCTGGGAAACAATTTCCTCCGCGTCTTTCGGGAGGCGGAAGCGGTCGCCAAACGATTGCAGCACGAGCGCGGCCCATCGGTTGTTCAACTCGAAGTGGAGTAGGGGAAGTGTTCCTGCGGCTTGGCAAGGTCGGGGAGCTCTTGTAGTAACGAAGATAAGCGATTCCAGAACCTTCGCGCTCTTCGCGTCCTTTGCGGTGAGATCTGTGCGGCGCCTTTCCTGTTCGCACGCCCGCTTCGCGCAAGACGCGGAGACGCCAAGGATATTTGTGGCGGACAATTCGCGGAAGAAACGCGGTTGCGTTCGTAGCGCGAGCCTCCGAGCTTGCGAGCTCACCGGATTCCAAAGTTTCACTCAATGCTGTTCGCCGGGCGCGGCCGGTTTGCGAGCTTCTCTCATCCGAACCGGTCGTGTCGGGTTTCGCGGGTGAGAACTTCATACCGGGGGCGGGGGAGACAATGGACGAAAAAGCGACCGTATTGTTTGATCAGGACGCGTGAGTCGAGGATCGTGATCACCCCGGTGTCGGTTTTTTTCCGGATCAGGCGGCCGATCCCTTGGCGGAACTTGATCAGTGATTCCG
>CAZYAN010000006.1:100704-106222 GCA_964645585.1 uncultured Opitutales bacterium | reverse complement strand
TGGCACCCGAGTAAAGCTGTTCGAATTCCCGCTCCAGGATGCCGTCAATATGGGCGCGTTGCAGCATGTCTATCATCACGGCCGGCCAGCGTATTCGTTGGGGAATGACTGGGGCGGTACGGTAAACTCGGTATTCGACCGTTTCTTCCTCTCCGGCATTCCTCAAATAGGCACTTGGGCCGGCGATCCATTGGCTGGTGGCGGCAGCTGGGATTTTCCGGTGCCAAACACGCGGCTCGTTCCGTATCGCTGGGTCGATCCGGTGGCGGGGACTTCCTTGCCTTCAACCGCTGACCTGCAAGATGCGGATTCCGCTCAGTATCTGCTTGTTCGGGGAAGTTTTAATATCAATTCCACCTCGATCAACGCGTGGCGGAGTGTCCTTGGCGGCTTGAACATTCGCGATGATTCGACGCAGTACAGCTTTGATCCGCAATCCAGGGATTGGCAGTATGCGGTCGGAACTGAGCAGTTGGAAAGCGCGGTATTCCGGTTCCCTCATACTGGCCATCTTCTCCAAACCGCGTATCGGGATGATTTTGGCTTACAGGGTTCGCCGAGCGATTCGTACCTGCAGGGAGTGCGCGAGCTGACGGAAGATCAGATTTACGCGCTGGCTTACGAGATTGTTTACCAGCTCCGGCACCGGCAGAACCCTGAACCGTTTTTCACCCTCCGCGAATTTGTCAATTCCGGGATTATTCAGACCGCAATCGACAATTGCGACTTTCAGACCCCTTCACCGGGAAATCCGGTCGTCCCGTTCACGAATGCGGGAATCAATCAAAGTGCAAGCGGTTCGATACCCCCTTGGTCTCCCGCGTTCGTGACTCAGGCGGATATCATCACAAACTTGGCACCGTTTATGGCGGCGCGATCGGACACGTTTTTAGTCCGTGCGTACGGCGATTCGCACAATCCGGCAACAGGGGAAACATTGGCTCGCGCCTATTGCGAGGCGTTGGTCCAGCGCGTTCCCGCGACGTTCGATCCGAATGACGATCCAATTGCCCCATCCGGTCCATTTGGGCGCCGGTTTGAGGTCATCTATTTCCGCTGGCTCACCCCGGGCGATCTGTGACGGGTTCTTAGGGATGCGTATTTAATCATGGCAGCCGCGTACGCGGGCAACGATTCAACCGATTCGATGACATTGCAACCACTCTGCGTCGCCGAATCGCGGGTTCCTTCGGGAGTTGCTAGAACGAGCGGTGCGGAACCTTCTCCTTGGCGAAGAACGGAGGGGCAACCAAGGAAACGAAGATGATAGGCTAGGCTGGGTTCTGTGAGAGGAGGCCGGAAGCCCGAACCTGTCCGGCCATCCGTATTTGATCGTAAGGGAAGTCCCGCCCGGTTTGAACCCGGGCAGGAACCTTTCTGAGCGAGCGACGGCTCGAACAGCCTTACGGAACCTGCTGCACGAGGAGGCGGATAAACCGGCGGGACGAGATCTTCGGTTCGGTGTCGGTCAACTGCACTTCTTCGCGATCTCCGCCCAAGGGTCCCAAGACGGAGAGGGTGGAGGAAAGATCCACCCAATTGACTAGATCGTCGGAGCCTTGCAGGATGAATTCGATCCCCGTCGCTGTCGTCGACCGCGCGAATACAAGAGCCATGTAGCTGTCGTCGCCGACGATCACTTCCGTCTGCGTGGTCAGGCCCGCGCCGTTCGTGTAGGTCCAGGGATCAATTCCCATGGCGTATTTCAGAAGGTTGGCGACGCCGTCGCCGGCAGGATTGTCGAGCGGCCCCGATTCACCGGCAGGCAGGCTGTGGAGAGTCACCCAGCCTTCAAACGTGTCCGGTTCCGGTTCAGCCGGAGGCGTTTCATCCAAGGTGACTTTTAAGCGGATGAAGCGGCGATCGCCATCTTGGAAGACGGCATTTTCCACGAGACGGATGAGTCGAAGGTTTTCGGAAACATTCTCGACAACCTCAAGCGTGTGAGCGGTCTCCTGCCAAGTGACGAGATCGGTCGATACCTCCAGTGCCAGGACAGCGCCGTAGATGTCGGTCGCCTGGGTCAGGAGCAGGGCGAGCGATTGTCCACCGCCATTGGAAACGACCTGGAGTTGCGGCAAGGCGTGACGCTCGGAAACCAGCGGATCGAGACCGAGGGCAAATTTCACGAGGTTTGCAATGCCGTCGTCCGCCGGCGTATCATCAATGCCGCGTTTCCCGGCAGGGATGCCCATCGCGACCGTCCACTCGTTATACAGAATGCCGTCGACGGGCTGGCTTTCGGACGAGCGAAGTACCACGCCGATGTCACCGGTGGCAATGAACGCATTTGGACCCGCGGCGATTCCCCACAGATCCGTGCTGGTCCCCGCATGGCGGATGGTCCAGGTGATGCCATCGGGAGACGTGAGAATCGTGCCGCCGTTGCCGACGGCTACGAAGAGATTATTCCCGAAAACGACGTTGTTGAGCGCGATGGATACGCCCGAATTTTCCGGCTGCCAGGTTTCGGCGTCGGTTGACGAAAGAATCGTGCCGCTGTCTCCCACGGCAATGTACAGCCCGGCGCCAAATGCGATGCCGCGAAGCGTGGTTGAAACGCCCGAGACTTGTTCTGTCCAGCCGGTCGTTGGATCTGTGGAGGTGAGCACCTGGCCGCCCCGGCCGACGATGACGTACTTGTCGGTATAAATAACGTCCTCCAGCCAATCGGTGACGTCGCCGGTGTCCGACGAGAGCCAAGTCTGGCCATCGGCGGAATAGAGAACTGTTCCTGATCGGCCGACCGCTACAAATTCGCCGTTGCCGAACGTGAGGCCGGAAAGGTGATGGTTCGTGCCGGAGGTTGTTGTGTTCCACGATCCTCCGTCATCAGAATAGCGAATGGTGCCCCCGTTTCCAACGACGACCGAGCGGCCGACATCTACCTCGATCTCGTTCTGGGTTACGGTCACTGTCCCATGGGCAACGTCCCACAGGGATTGGCTGGTCACGGCGGACTGCTGGGTCCATTCTGTTCCATCGGTCGAAACGTAGAGGCGTCCAAAGGTTCCGGCGGCGATGTAACGGTCGCCTGCCAGGCCGACGGTGAGCAGCCAAGCGTCGTGCCCCTCGGAAAGTTTCGTCCAGTCGGTCCCGTCTTCGGAGGTTAGAATGGTTCCCCCGATACCGAACGCAAAGACGGCGGCATCCGTTTGTGCCGCGGCATAGAGGTCGGTATTGAAACCGGAGGTGGCTTGCGACCACTCGACGCCGTCTTCTGAGCGAACGACCAGCCCGAGCTCGCCGACCGCGACAAACTTTTCGCCGATGGCGGTGACATCCCAAAGATTGAGCAACGTCGCCTGTTGGGGCTGGGTCCACGTCGTGCCGTCCGGTGAGGTCAACAAGGCTCCAGCGGCGCCAACAGCGACCCAAAGAGGTTCGTTCTCACCGACTGTGACAAAATTCACACCGTTTAGTCCATTGGGGATTGGACTGGTTTGATCCGTCCAAGTCGTGCCGTCCGGCGAGGTGACAATCGTTCCTGACGCTCCGACTGCGACATAGAGACCATCCCCGAATGCCACGGCGTTGAGCGCCGCGGTCGTATCGTATGATTGTGTTTCCCACTCCGAACCGTCGGCCGAGTGCAGAATCGTACCATTCACGCCGACGGCGACGAAGCCGGCGCTGCCGTGCGCGACTCCGTTAAGTTCCTCAGTCACTCCGCTCGTCTGCGGCGTCCATGTCGATCCGTTGGGTGATGTGACGATGACGCCATTTTCCCCTGCGGCCACGAATTGATTTTCTCCCCAGGCGACGTCATGAAGGTTCTCCGACACCCCGGCTGAATTGACCGACCAGGTTGCACCGTCGCTTGAAGTAATGACCGTTCCGTTATCACCAACGGCAATGGTTACCGCGCCTCCAGTTGCCGCACCGCGGAGCGCGTTCCCTTGCGGCAGCGGATTCATCCATTCCCAAGTATCACCGAGGGCTCCGAACAGGGAGGCGGCGGGGAATGCGGCGACTAACAGGCAGAGGAATCGGAAGGAGAGAGAACGAAACTTCATGGGTCAAACGTGGATCATCGTGAATTAGTCTCACCTCAACGGTAAGAAGGTCGGTCGATCAAAGCTATTTTTCCGGTTTCTGTCGAGGGGAAGAATTCTCAAATTCGCTCCCCAGAGATGCACCCCGGCATGCCAGGGGCAAGATGCACTGACCTCTGATCTCTGCCCTCCGATCTCCGACTTCCGACTTCCGCCCTCCGTCCGCCGAACCTACACGATCAGCATCGCGTCGCCGTAGCTGAAGAAGCGGTAGTTTTCGCGGATGGCTTCGGCGTAGAGTGCTTTGAGCCAGGCGAGACCATCGGTGCCGCCGGGGGAGAGGAAGGCGGCGACAAGGCAGAGGAGGGTGGAGCGGGGAAGGTGAAAATTGGTGATCAGCGCGTCGACGCCGCGAAAGGTGAAGGGCGGGTAAATGAAAATCCCGGCTTCTCCCACAAAAGGGGTCCGCGCGCCGGCCGGGTTTTGGTCCTCTTTGCAAAGGTAATCTTCCACCGCGCGGGTGACGGTCGTTCCGACAGCGACCCGGGGCGGGGGACGGTCGCGGTGGAGCAGTTCGCGCACAGGCGGAGGCATTTCATAGATTTCACGGTGGATCGCGTGCTCTTCGATTCGATCGGCTTTGATCGGCTGAAAGGTTCCAAGCCCGATGTGCAGAGTCAGGTCCGCGAAGGAAAAACCCGCTTGCCGGAGTTCGTCCGTCAGGCGCGGCGTGAAGTGCAGCCCGGCCGTCGGCGCGGCGGCGGCGACTTGTTTATCGGGCGCGGCGTAGACGGTTTGGTAGCGCTCGCGGTCGGTTTCGAAGCGCGTGTCGCCCGGCTCGCGATGAATGTAGGGAGGCAGCGGCATCTCGCCGAGCCGGTTGACGAGCGCCAGGAAATCCTCGTCGCGGACGGTTTCGAAGCGGACGAGGCGCCGGCCGTCTTCGCCGATGTCGATCACTTCGCCGCGCCATTCGCCGTCGCGTCCAAACCGGCTGCCGACCGACAGTTTTTTGCCCGGTCGGGCGAGGCACCACCATTCCCGCGCGTTCGTCGCTGGATGAAGGAGGAGAAGTTCGACGCCTCCGCCGGTCGACCGAAACCCGCGCAAGCGTGCCGGGAGAACGCTGGCGTTGTTGCGCATCAACACGGCATTTCGCGGAAGAAACTCCCCAATCTCCGCGAACGTCCGGTGCTCGAACGAACGCGCGCGGCGGTTCACCACCATCAGCCTGCTCTGGTCCCGCACGTCGGCCGGAACCTGGGCGATCAGCCGTTCGGGAAGGTCGAAATCAAGGTCGGAAAGGCGCAAGGAATTGTAGATTTTGGATTTTAGATTGTAGATCGGGAGAGAGATGAACAGAAGGTAACGAAGGAAGCGAAGGTTGGACAGAAGGCGAAGAGATTTTGAATCGGCGGCGTTTACTTTCGTTGAATAAGACAATGTTTTTGTAGCGATGAAGCCACGCATTCATCGAATCCGCCGTCGCCGGTCCGGTCGAATCTTCGGGGAAGATTCGCTAC
>CAZYAN010000006.1:23942-100604 GCA_964645585.1 uncultured Opitutales bacterium | reverse complement strand
TCGAATCCGCCGTCGCCGGTCCGGTCGAATCTTCGGGGAAGATTCGCTACTGTCGAATCCGCCGTCGCCGGTCCGGTCGAATCTTCGGGGAAGATTCGCTACTGGTCCGGTCGAATCTTCGCGGAAGATTCGCTGGTGCCGTTGGAAATTGGGAAATTGATTTGATGGTCTCGCGTGTTTTTTCCGTGTGTTTCCTGTATTCCGCAGTTAGAACACGCCATTTTAATACCTGCAACCCTATGCGCATTCTTCTCTTTTTGCTTCTCTCTTCTCTTTTTGTTTCCTCTGTCGTCGCCGCGCCGTTTCGCGCGGACATGATTGTGACCAACGCCAATGTTCGCACGCTTGATTCTGAGGCGCCGCGTGCCGAGGCGATTGCAGTATTCGCGGGCCGGATCGCCGCGATCGGCTCGAATGAGGAAATCGCCGCTTACGCCGGAGAAGGCACGGTGGCGATTGACGCCGGCGGGCGGCTGCTTCTCCCGGGGTTTAACGATGCCCACGTCCATATGTCCACCGGCGGCTACGGGCTTGCGACGATCGAGCTGCGCGACGCGGAGTCGCCCGAGGAATTTGTCGACCGCATTCGGCGGCAGGCGGAAAAGACGCCGGCCGGACGCTGGATCCGCGGGATGCGCTGGGATCACGAAAAGTGGGAAGGCGGACCGCTTCCGCGCCGCGAGTGGATCGACCCGGTCACGTCGGAAAACCCGGTCGCCATTCCCCGGATTGACGGTCACATGATTTTGGCGAACAGCCTCGCGCTCGAAATTGCCGGCATCACGCGCGACACACCCGATCCGGAAGGGGGGACGATTGTCCGGGATCCGGAAACGGGTGAACCGACAGGCATTTTGCGTGAATCGGCGGCCGGTCTTGTGACCCGTCATATGCCGGCACGCGGTTTCGATGAGCGGCTCGAAGCGTTGCGGGCGGCGAGCGAGCTGGCCGCGAAAGTCGGGGTGACGAGTGTGCAGGATATGTCGGCCAGTTCGGAGCTGCCGGTGTACCAGGAACTCTTGCGGCGCGGCGAATTAAAGACGCGCGTCTACGCGGTTCGCAGCCTCAGTACGTGGAACCGCCTCGCCGCGGCCGGTGTGCAGGCCGACTTTGGCGGCGGCATGCTGCGCATCGGGGGCGTCAAGGATTTCGTCGACGGCAGTCTCGGGTCGACAACGGCCGTATTTTACGAACCCTATCTCGATGAGCCGGATACGAGCGGCCTGTTTTCCGACAGCATGTACCCGGAAGGCGCCATGCTCGAACGGATGCTCGGCGCGGACAAGGCCGGGATCCAGTTAATGATCCATGCGATCGGCGACCGCGGGAACGATGTGTTGCTGGAGATGTTCGGCGAGGTCCGGAAGCAAAACGGGGGTGATCGCGAGCGGCGGTTCCGGGTCGAGCACGCGCAGCACCTGACGCGGGAGGCGATCCAAAGGTTTGCTGACGACGGCGTCATCGCTTCGATGCAGCCGTACCACACCATCGATGACGGACGCTGGGCGGAGAAACGGATCGGGCCGGAGCGGGCGCGCACGACTTACCCGTTCCGGTCGCTGATCGATGCCGGGGCGCAACTCGCGTTCGGGACCGATTGGCCGGTCGCCTCGCTCGACCCGATGATGAGCGTGTACGGAGCGGTCACCCGCCGCACCCTCGACGGGCTGAATCCGGACGGCTGGGTTCCGGAGGAGAAAATCACGGTCGAAGAGGCGGTTCGGGCCTACACGATCGGATCGGCTTATGCCGAGTTTGAGGAGGATGAAAAAGGGACAATATCGCCAGGGAAGTTCGCCGACTTCGTGCTTTTGTCCGAAGACATTTTCGAAATCGACCCGGTTGAAATTCAGCACGTGAAAACCGTGCTCACTGTGGTGGACGGCCGAGTGGTTTGGCGCGACGAGGAGCGGTTTCCTTCGCGGGAGTGACTCTGAACCTGGCGCCTTGCATCTGTGTTTTACAGAGAAGAGAACGATGGCAATGAAGGCTGAATTTTCCGTGTGTTCCGCAGATTCCGCGGTAGAAGATTCGGGGTCTTAATTTCTTAACTCTTAGATGGAAACCGAGCAACGGCCCTCCCTTTCAAACGCGCGCCAGGCGCCGCGTGCGCCGACCCTGACGGAATCGCTGATTCCGGTCGCTTTCCTGATCGGTTTCCTTGGCCTCTGCGTCATCAACGTCGAGGAGATGCCGCGGGTGGCGATCATTTCGCCGTTGTTGGACGCGCTCGCGAAGCTGCCGCTGGTCGGGAGTCTATTGCGCGTTTCGGTCGATCCGCACATGCCGCTGATTGGAGGCACCGTGGTCGCGGGGGCGATCGCTCAGCGGATCGGATTTAAGTGGGATGATTTGCAGCGCGGCATGGTGGAGGGGATCGCCATCGCCGTGCCGGCCTGTTTGATTTTGATGGTGGTCGGCATCCTGATCGGTGTGTGGATGCTGAGCGGAATCGTTCCCGCGATGATTTATTACGGATTGCTCCTCCTGTCGCCGGCGGTCTTTCTCGCGGCCGCGTGTTTGATTTGCGCGATTGTCTCGCTCGGGACGGGCAGCTCGTGGTCGACAGTTGGAACTGTGGGTGTGGCGCTGATGGGGGTCGGGGCAGGGCTGGGCCTTCCGTTGCCGCTGGTTGCCGGGGCGATCATATCGGGCGCGTACTTTGGCGACAAGATGTCGCCGCTCTCCGACACGACCAATCTGGCTTCAGCCGTCGCCGGTTCGGAGCTGTTTACGCATATCCGCCACATGGTTTGGACGACAGGACCGAGCCTGCTGATTGCGCTGGTTCTTTATGGCGCGCTCGGATTCATGGCCTCGGGTGACGCCGCGAGCACGGGAGAACTGGAGACGCTGATCCGTGTGCTGCCTGAGCAATTCCGGCTTGGATGGTGGCTGCTGCTGGCGCCGCTGCTTGTAATCGTTGTCGTGACACGGCGGATACCTGCGCTGCCGGCCTTGATCGGCGGAGCAGTGCTCGGCGGCGTGGTTGCGGTCGCGGTTCAGGGAGCGAGTCTCGGGCAAGTGCTGACGTCCGGGTTCAGCGGATTTGTCATGGAAACCGGAAACGAGGCGGTCGACGAACTTTTGAGCCGGGGCGGGCTCGAAGCGATGATGTGGACCGTGGCGCTGATTCTGTGCGCCCTGGCCTTTGGCGGTATTATGGACCGTGCCGGCATGCTGAATGTGCTCGCGGAGCGCATTCTCCGGGCCGCGCGATCAACCGGATCCTTGGTCGCGGCGACCTTGGGGACATGTGTCGGGGTCAACGTGCTCGCACCGGATCAATATCTTTCGCTGGTCATCCCGGGGCGGATGTATCGGGACGCGTTTGAGAAGGCCGGACTGGCGCCGGAAAACCTGTCGCGATGTTTGGAAGACAGCGGCACGCTGACCTCGCCGCTGATCCCGTGGAACACATGCGGCGCTTTTATGTGGGCGACACTCGGGGTATTTCCGCTCGCTTACCTGCCGTTTGCCTTCCTTAACCTGTTGAATCCGCTGGTGTCGCTGCTCTACGGTTTCACCGGGTGGACGATGCGCTCCGCCCCGCGGAAATCACCAACAGCCAGCACCGTCTCGGCACCCGATAACGAATAACGAAGCACCGAACACCAGGAACGAGCACCGGGGGACGAATAACTTTTGCCATTTCGGTTTTACGTTCTACCTTTCGTTTTCAACCAAGAATTTATCGAGAAGAACAGAAGGACAGAGATGGCCGGAATAGGAAAAATGATGAAGCAGGCGCAAAAGATGCAGCAGCGCATCGGCGCCATCCAGAAAGAGCTGGAAGATCGGGAGATTGATGTTTCGAGCGGCGGCGGCGCGATCCAGATCAAGGTCAACGGCCATGGGCGTTTTCTGTCGCTGCAGCTGGACCCCGAGTTTCTCAAGGAAGACAAGGCCTTCGTTGAAGAAACGCTTCTGGCGGCGATACAGGAGGCCACGGACAAGGCGAAGGCTTTCAGCGAAAGCGAGATGCAGAAGGCGACCGCCGGCTTCAATATCCCTGGTTTGATGTGATTGGGGTTCTTAGTTCTTGGTTCTTGGTTCTTAGTTCTTGGCTCGTGGTTACTGCTTGAAGAACCGATTAACCAATAACCGATAACAAATAACCAATAGCCACTAACCAATAACCCAGCCTCCCATGACTTCGGCCTTTGAGCAGGTCCAAAAGGTCCTGAAGAAGCTGCCGGGTCTCGGCTATCGATCGGCGGAGCGGGTGGCGCTTCATCTGCTGGTCGAGCATCCGGAGACGACGCCTGAGCTGATCGCGGCGTTGCAGGAGGCCGCGGCGGTGATCCGGCGATGTTCCGTTTGCGGCAATTTGGCCGAGGGGGACGAATGTGCGATTTGCACGGACCCCCGCCGGGAGAGGGAGACAATCTGTGTCGTTGAGCATGTGCCCGACCTGATCGCGTTCGAACGCGCGGGTGCTTACAGGGGGCTTTATCACGTGCTTTACGGGAAACTTTCGCCGATTAATGGAATCGGCCCCGAACAGCTCAACCTGGCTTCCCTGGGGGAGCGGCTCCAATCGGGGCAGGTCAGGGAATTGATCTTGGCACTGGCGAATGACGTCGAAGGCGAGGCGACTTGCCATTACATCACGGAGTCGCTGGTGCAGCCCCCCACGAAAGTGACCCGGATCGGCTTTGGTCTGCCGAGCGGCGGCGGCGTGCTGTACGCTGACGCGGTCACGCTGAAAAGCGCGCTGGAGGGCCGGCGCGCGTTTCAGTAAACGAAATGAGGCGGGAAAGCGGGAAAGGGCAAAGGCGGGGAGGTAAGGAACCACCGAATCCATCGAATACACGGAAAATTTTCTTGGGATATTCTCTGCTTTCTTCACCTTCGCCCTTTCAGACCTTCCAACTTTCAAACGTTCCCGCTCTCCATAGCCATGTCCAATCAAGTCCTCTTTATTTGCACGGGAAATTTTTATCGCAGCCGGTTTGCGGAGATGCTGTTCAACCATCATGCCGCGGCGCGGCAGATCGACTTGCGCGCGATCTCTCGCGGACTGGCGACGCATCTGGTTGACGGTTGCGGACCGATCTCGCCGCATACGGTTGCGGCGCTGAAGTCGCTGCAAGTGGAAATCCCGTCGAAGCACCGGAATCCGATTTCGCTGTCGCGGCTCGACTTGGAACAGTCCTTGCGCGTCATCGCGGTTAAGGAAACGGAGCACCGGCCGCTTTTACTCGAGCGATTTCCGGATTGGGCTGATCGGGTGCATTACTGGGAGGTTCACGATCTCGACATGGCGACTCCGGTTCAGGCGCTCGGCGAACTCCAGGTGCTGGTGAGGAATCTGGCCGACGAGATGGGTTCTCAGGCTCGCGAGTTATTCTAAACTGTCCGGGGACGGGGGCGTCATGGCTGCACGCGGGCAGATTTGAAGATGAACCTTCGGCGGAGGAACCATTTTTCCGCTTCGACCGCCAGGTAGATCAGGAAACCCGCCAGAATTAGATACAGCCACACGCTCGCAGGGAGCGCGACCGATTCGAAAAGCGCCTGCGCCGGTGGGGCGTAGGTGTAAACCGCCTGCAGGACGATCAGAATGCCGCTGGCAAGGAGCGCCTTTTTGTTTTCGAGAAAACCGTCCGCTGACAGCGTCGATTCGAAGAGCCTCCGGGCATTGAACAGATAAAAGATTTCACCGACGACGAGCATGTTAACGGCAACGGTTCGCGCGCGGGCGAGCGTTTCCTCGCTCCCATTTCCTCGAGCCCATTGAAACATAATCAGAACCGCCGCGAGGAGGAGAATCGATACGAACGAAATCCTCCAGAGGCCAAACGCGCTGATCAGCGGCTGACGCGGATTGCGGGGAGGGCGCTTCATGATGTTGTTTTCGGATGGTTCGAACGCGAGTGCCAAGGCGAGGGTGACGGCGGAAACGAGATTGACCCACAGAATTTGCACGGGTGTGATTGGCAGTTCAAATCCGGCCAGAATCGCGGCGATCAGAACCAGCGCTTGGGCGCCGTTAGTCGGCAGAATAAACAGGATCGCCTTTTTGATATTGTCGTAAACCGTACGTCCCTCCTTCACGGCGGCCACGATCGACGCGAAATTGTCATCCGCGATCACCATCTCGGCCGACTGGCGCGCGACTTCCGTCCCCTTGATGCCCATGGCAACACCGACGTTTGCCTGCTTGAGCGCGGGAGCGTCATTCACGCCGTCGCCGGTCATCGCGACGATTTCCCCCTTTCTCTGCAGCGCACGAACCAGACGGGTTTTGTGCTCAGGACTGGTGCGGGCAAAGACATCGGCGGCGGCCGCACGCTCGGGGAGATCTTCGTCAGAGACAGCTTCGAGGTCGCTGCCTTCCAGCACGACGCCATCTTCGCCGATGCCGAGCTGGCTAGCGATGCTTTTGGCCGTCAGACCAAAATCGCCGGTGATCATCTTGACGTGAATCCCTCCGGATTTGCACTCTTGTATGGCTTGGACCGCCTCGGGGCGCGGCGGATCGATCAACCCGAAGGCGCCGAGCAAAATCAGCGGAACGTCCAGCTCTCCTGATTCAAATCCTTCGGGCGGAGCGTCCAAATGGGCAAACGCGGCTGCCAGCAAACGGTGACCTGACGCGGCGAGCGCCTGCAATCGTGCCGGCCACTCGGGATCGATGGCTGCTTCTCCTTGTGCCGACAACTGCCGGTCGCACATCTTGAGCACTTTTTCCGGCGCGCCTTTTACATACAGGACGTAGCGGCTATCGCCGGTCGCATGAAGCGTCGCCATGAAGCGCCGCTCGGATTCAAAATGGAGCGTGTCGTGACGCGGCAGGCGCTGGAGTTCGGCGTCGAGGTCGATTCCGCCCTTCCGCGCAAGCGGGAGCAAAGCGCCTTCGGTCGGATCACCGTCGATCCGCCAGCCTTTTTCGTCATGGTGCAGGACGGAATCGTTGCAGAGCGCGCCCGCCAGCAGGAGTTCGCGTAAAACCAAGTCTCCGCTATCGGGCGGCGCGGATCCGGCGGTCGGCCGAATCTCTCCGTCGGGCTCGTAACCGGCACCGGTCACGTCATACTCGCCGTCCGCCGTAAGCACTTTTTTTACGGTCATTTCGTTCCGCGTCAGGGTGCCGGTTTTGTCGGAACAGATCACGGTCACCGAGCCAAGAGTTTCGACGGCCGGAAGGCGGCGAATGATCGAGCGGCGCTTCGCCATTTCCCTGACGCCGATAGCAAGGGTAATGGTGATAATCGCGGGCAAACCTTCCGGAATCGCGGCGACCGCGATGCTGACCGCCGCGAGGAAGATTTCCGAAAACGGCATGCCGCGCCAGAGGAATCCGGCGAGAAACGTCAGGACGCACAGCCCGAGAATCAGCAGCGTTAAAAGCCGCGCAAGCCGGCCGATTTCTTGGAGCAAAGGAGTCGTCAGTTTCTCCGCGCGGGCCACCATTCCGCTGATGCGTCCAATCTCCGTGCGCTCGCCGGTTTCGACCACGACACCGATTCCCCGGCCGGCCGAAACGGTCGTGCCGGAATGCGTCATGCAGTAACGGTCGCCGGGGAGCGCGCTTGCATCGACGGCCTCGGTCGCTTTTTCCACGGGTGCGGATTCGCCGGTCAGCGCGGCTTCATTCACGATCAGATTTTTGGTCTCCAGCAAACGCAGGTCGGCCGGAACTCCGTCACCAGATTTCAAGTACACGATGTCGCCGGGAACGAGATCTTCGGCCGGTGCCGTGCGCCGTTTCCCGTCGCGCCGCACGCGAGCCTGACGGGTCAGCATCCCCTGAATCGCCTCCAGCGCCCGCTCGGCCTTGCCTTCTTGGATGAACCCGATCAGCGCGTTGATGACGACGACGGCAAAAATCACCGCGGCGTCGATCCATTGGTTAAGAAAGAGCGTCACCACCCCCGATACCAAGAGGACGACGATCAGAAGATTGTTGAACTGGGCGAGCAGGCGGCGCCAGGCGCCCTGGCGCTTTTGCGAAGGGAGCTGATTGGGGCCGAATTCCTCGCGGCGCTTTTCGCTCTCGCTCTCCGTGAGACCGTCGCGCCTGCTGCCGAGCCGGGTCAGGACTTCGCCAGCTCCCATGGCATGCCAAACAGTTTTATCCGGCGCTTCCTTCATCCCGTTTCCCATGCTGACCATTCTTGTAATGATTGCAAAAGTTCTGGCGGCGGCGGTATCGCGGGAGGGTGCGGTTCCCCGGGCCGTTATCTCTCTCCGTCGTCGTGTCCGTCCTGCAGCCGCCGCAGGAAAATTCCGCCCGCGAACAGCTGGATGAAGTGGTAAAGGAGGAGAGGCAGGAGAATGAGACCGAGCCCGGGGTCGCGCGCGAAAAGGACGTTCGCGAGCGTCACGCCTCCCGCCAGTGTCTTTTGCGGCGCGCAGAAAAGCAGACTGATAAAATCACTCCGCGACATCCTCACGATCCGCGCGTGGCCGGCGACAACCGCCGTGGCGGCGGCGAATACGAAGAGCGAAAGGACCAGGGCGACCGCGAACACGTTCCAGCCATGGTCGCGCCACAGTCCGCTGGCGGCCGAATTCGCGAATGCCGCGAAGATCACGTAGAGGATCAGGACGGTGCTTGCGACTTCAAGCGCTCTTCTCCGCCGCCACAGTGCCCCGCCGGCAAACGGTTTGATCAACTGCCCTGCCGCCAGCGGGACGATCACCAGCCAGAACATTTGCCAGATCGTCGGTCCGAGCGCCGCGGTTTCCGCCTCCCGCTGGAGCAGCCAGGCCATCCAGACGGGCACGATCACCACGCCGAGGCAGTTGGAAAGGGTCGCGTTAAACACCGAGGCGACGGTATTTCCATTGGCGAGCGAGGTAAAGACCGCCGCGGTGGAAACCGTCGTGGGCAGCGTCGCCATAAAGAGAAATCCGACGCGCACCTCCGGGGGGAGCAAGCCGGCCGGTTCCAGGATCGTCACGAGCAGCAGCGTGCCGAGGGGGAACACCAGAAAGATGTAGGCGTGCATCAGCAGATGGAGCCGCCATTGCAAGATTCCGCGCCGAAGCTCCGCGAGCGGCAGAAGGGCGCCGCGAATGAAAAACAGCAGGGCGACCGCCAGCTTTGTCGTGATTTCGCTCCGCAGCCATCCTCCCGACATGCCCGCTTCGGGAAACAGGAAAGCGGCGATTACCGCAATCACCAGGCCGGCGAGGAACCAGTTTTTCGTCAGCCAGGAGATCATCGGACATCCGTCATTTTTTTACAGCCTCCTTCGAAAGCACGCGCGCGGCCCGGTCACGACCGGCCATGCGGCGCAGGAGTGCGCTTGCCTCGTCGCGGCCTTCCACACGAAGCACCCAGAGCAACAGGAAATAGAAGCCCGCGCCTCCCGGGATCAGCAATCCAAGGACAACGGCCTGGCCGGCTTTTCCGCCGCCGCCCGCCGCGAGCAGCGGTTCCCGCAGGAGCACGAGGAGCAGGCTCATCACCGCGGTGGCCGCGGCCATTTTGACGACATCCGCCGTCAGCTTCAGCAAACCGAGCTGGCGCTGCTCAGTGGCGAGGGAAACTTGCAGCCAGGCACTTTGCACGAGGATGGAAATAAGATTCGCGAGCGCGAGGCCGATGATACCCAGCGGCCGCATCAGAAGAAGACTGCAAACAAGATTGATGAGAAACGCGGCGCCGGCCAGCCGAACGGGCGTTGCGGTGTTTTTCAGGGAGTGAAAGCCGCGTGTGGCGAACGTCGCGATCGAATAGAGCGGCAAGGTCACGGCGTAAATGGCAAGGACCGGTGCTGTAATCGCCGTCGCGCCCGCCTCGAAGGCGCCCCGCTGAAACAGCAGGCCGAGGATCGGATCGCTCAGAAACGCGATTCCGGCCGCGGCGGGCAGCGAGATCATCAGGATCAGTCGCAAACCTTTGCGGTAAACCTCTCCAAAGCTCGCCGCGTCATTGCGGACCGCATGGAGGGACAGCAGCGGAAAGATCACGGTCGCCACGGCCATCGTGAAGATGCCGAGGGGAAATTCCATCAGGCGGTTGGCGAGGTAGAGCACCGACACGCCCGCCTCGTCGACGCCGAACGCGAGTGAGCGGGAAACGAGGACGTTGATTTGGAAGATCGCGGTGCCGGCGAGGCCGGGAATCATCAGCCGCCTGACTTCACGCAACCGCGGGGAAAGGGTCAGGTCCGGCTTCGGCCGCCATCCTTCCCGCACCAGGGCGATCAGCGGAATCAGCAGTTGCAGCAAACCGCCCGCGAGGACGCCGAAGCAAAGAAAAAGCACGCGCCCCTCGGCGGATTCCGCGAAAAAGAAAGCGCCGGCCCCGAGGCCGGCGATCATCGCGAGGTTGAGCCAGACGGCGGTGAGCGCCGGCACGGCGAAGCGGCCTAGAACATTCAGCGCCGCGGCGAGAGCCGCCGCGAGGCAGACGAGGATCATGTAAGGGAAGAGAAAGACAGCCAGTTCGGAGGTCAGATACCAGCGTTCTTCGAGGCCGTCGATCAGCGGGATCAGCAAGAAAACCGCGATCAGGGCGAGCGTCAGGAAGGTTGTGACGACAAAAAGCCACGAGAACACCTGGTTCACCAGGGTGAACACCCGCGCTCGGCCGCCGTTTTCCAGTTCTTCCGTCAGGACCGGCACCGCCGCCGCTGTGAGCGAACCCTCGCCGAGGAGACGCCGAAACAGGTTGGGAAGCGTAAACGCGAAAAAGAAAGCCGCGCTTACCCCGGAAACGCCGAAAACCGCAAGGGTCAGCATGTCGCGCAACAGCCCGAGCACGCGCGACAGCACGGTTGCCACCGACACGATCCCAATGCGCTCCAGGCTCTTCGACACCTCTCCCTTATGGGTCTTTATTTCCTTTTCTAAAAGGAGAATTTTCGACAGGCTCGGGGCCTTCCAAAGCTCATGTCATTTATTCAGAAACTGATCGCAAAACTGCAACGCCATCCGAAGCGGATTGTCTTCCCGGAAGGCTCCGATCCGCGCATTATCCAGGCGGCCCGGCAGTTCACCACCCGGCGGATGGGCGTGCCGATTCTCGTTGGCGACCGCCTCCACATCAAGGAAACCGCCGCGCACCTGGATATCAGTCTCGAAGGAATGCGCTTGGTCGAACCGGAGCGGAGCGACGATTTTGAGGAGTTCGTCAAGCGCTTTGAAGTTCTCCGCCGCTACAAAGGAATCCGGGGGCAAGAGGCCCGGATGGCGATGAAGAACAACAGCTATTTCGCGACGATGATGCTGGCGACCAACCAAGTAGACGCGCTTGTCTCCGGCGCGACCGCGACCGCCTCGAGCGCCTTGCGCCCGCTTTTCCAGATCATCCCGCGGCAGGAGGGCGTGCAGACCGCCTCGTCCATGCTGATCCTCGATTTGGACCAGCCGAAGATCGGCATCGACGGCACCTTGTTTCTGGCGGATTCGGCGGTGATTCCGGAACCGACGGTCGAGCAGCTGGCGGATATCGCTGTCACCACCGCGAAGATCGCGCATCATCTCACGAACGCGCTGCCGCGAGTGGCGATGCTCAGCTACGCGACGAGGAGCCCCTCGACCAGCAACTCGTCGATCGCGCGCATCCGGGCCGCCGCGGAGCTGGCCCGCGAAAAGGCCAGGAATTCCCGGGTCGAAATGGAGATCGACGGCGAAATGCAGGTAGACGCCGCGCTCGATCCGGCGGTGGCAGCCACAAAGGAAGTCGGCGGGAGCGTCGCGGGACGGGCGAACGTCCTGATTTTTCCTGACCTTAACAGCGGAAACATCACCGTGAAAATGGTCCAGATCCTGGCCGGCGCGCGGATGTTCGGGCAGATCATTACCGGCTTGCGGAAGCCCGCGGCCGAAATCAGTCGCGGCGCGAGCGCCCATGATATCTTTGGCACCGCCACGATCGTCGGCTGTCAGGCGATCGACCACCGCCTTCTTTACGGCGATGAAGCCGAGTCCGAGGCCGTGCGGTGATCGCGGGCGAGGGTCTGCAGGGGTCTGCTCCCTCCACCGGCTCGCGCCAGCGGCCGCGAAATGGCGGTTTACTTTCCTCTGACGTGATCATTCACGCCGGATTTTTATTACGATGAGCGCGAAAAAGGTTTCCAATTCCCGGTCGCGGCCGGCTGTTTCCCCGGTTCAAATGCCCGTTCGGCTGACGCAACCGGCGAACGAGCACACCAAACGGGTATTCATCGCCGCTACACGCCAGAACGACGGTAAGACCACGACCTGCCTCGGCTTGTTCGCCGCGCTTGAGACGCTGTTTGAGCGCGTCGGCTTCATCAAGCCGATCGGTCAGCGGTTTGTGGAAGTCGAGGGACACAACATCGACGAGGATTCCTTCCTGCTCGACACGATTTACAATGTCCGAGTCCCGATCGAGCAGATGAGTCCGATCGCCGTCGACGGGACGTTCACCCGGCGCTATCTCACAGACCCGGATGCCATGCGGGACGACTTGATCCATCGGATTTGTCACGCGTTTGACCGGGTCTCCTGGGAAAAGGAGGTCACACTGATCGAGGGCACGGGTCATGCCGGCGTCGGTTCCGTTTTCGATCTTTCTAACGCGCGGGTCGCGCGGCTCTTAAAGGCTAAGGTGGTGATCGTCGCCCAGGGCGGGATCGGAAGACCGGTAGATGAGATCGCGCTCAACAAGGCGCTGTTTGATCAGGAAGGCGTCGAGGTGATCGGCGCGATTCTCAATAAAGTTCAGGCCGACAAAATTCCGCTTGTCACCGAATACGCGGGCAAAGGTCTCGAACGGCTCGGAATCCCCCTGCTCGGTGTCCTCCCGGTCCAGAAAATGCTTTCGGCGCCGAACCTTTCTCAAGTGGTCGGACAAGTCGATGGGCGCTGGATCAATGGCAAGGCCCAGGGCTTGCGAGAGCGGATTCACCGATTCGCGATCGGCGCGATGACCGCCCGCGGCATGATTGACTACTTGCAGCCGGGGAGCCTGATCATTACGCCGGGCGACCGGGACGATATTATTTTGTCCGCCATCGCTTCCGCCGGAATATCCGGGAAGAAAGTGGTGTCGGGCATCATCCTGACGCGGGATACCATGCCGCATCCGAAGATCATGGAACTGCTTGCTCAGACGAATATTCCTGTGATCGCGGCGGCCGCTGACAGTTACCAGGTTGCGGCGTGTATTAATAAGATGACGATCAAGACGCAGCCGGAGGACGACGACAAAATTCCGGTGATCAAAAAGCTGATCCTCGAAAACGTGGCGATCGACCGGATCGTCGAGGCGCTTTGAGAGTAAGAGCGGGCGCGTTAGCGCCTCTGAAATAAGGGGCTGAAGCCCGAACTCTTACCGGGATACCGGAAATTTCGCGAGAGCGAACCCGCGATTGCGTCTGCCTCGTGATTGAGGTAGACTATTTTTCGGTGCGGGACACATGGAGAAAGTAGAAAGTCGCTGTTTGTTCCGAGCATCAACAATCGCAACCCCTCATCAGGAATTAGTTATGGCAACGACTTATGATCGCCCCGCCGCGCAAGTGCGCACTGCCAGCGGGCTGAATCTTCTCGCCGGACTCTGGATGCTGCTGTCGCCGTGGCTCCTCGGTTTCTCAGCCGTCGGAAATGCCGCATGGAATGCTGTTATTGCGGGGCTTCTGATCGCGGTCTTCGCGATGGCCCGAATTGCGGCGCCGGATCGGGCGGAGACACTGAGCTGGTTAAGCTTTCTCCTCGGGATCTGGCTCGTGGTGTCGCCGTTCCTGTTGGATTTCGGCGATGTCTACCGCGCCATGTGGAACGGTGTAATCGTTGGACTTCTTGTGCAAGTGCTCTCCGCTTGGAGCGCGGTTGCCACTCCCGGTGCGGCGATTCCCCCTCGCACGCCGCCGAGCCGGCCCGGTAATCCTCCGGCCGCCCGGTAAGAGTCAGGCTATGGACATGCCGGTTAAAAGAACAAAAAAACAGCAGGCACCGCTTGCACTTTGATTGAAGTGAACGATATTGAATCAGGTTTCCGCAACCATTACACTCCGCGCCCAATGGTAGGAATGCAATGCGAAGGAATCAAGCGAACGACGCCAACTCGCTGATTTACATCGGAAACCTGTTTTTTTGTACCCGCCCCCTTCTTCCGGACGCTCAGTAGGTGAGCTGGTCGAGCTGCCAAGCCGCGGTTCGCGGGGTTCCATCGACTACCGCAACAGAGTTGTCCTCGCCGCGGATTTCAAAGCGGATCGTTCCGGTGCCTTCTTCAGGAATGTCGATCGTGACAAGTCCGTAGTTGTTCCCGCGCATGTTCCAGAGCTGCTCTGGATGCGTGTCGCCGGTGTACGGCGCGATCTCCTGATTCTGCTGCAGCGGCGAACTCGTGAGATCGATGACCAAAGTTCCATCCGGCTGCGCGTGCTGGTAGACCGCGCTGTGGTGGCGGTCGCCCGTCAGGAAAACGACCCCGCCGATTCTTTCGTCCGCAAGGAACGTCAGCAGTTCCTCCCGTTCGCCGCGCGCTTCGCGGGCATGGCCTTCGGCTCGTTCGGGTGAATCCTGTCCGAGGAACTGCGTGCCGTTGACGATCAGTTTGACCGGAGCGGTGCTGGCTCGGAGTCCCGCCTTTAACCAGTCGAGCTGGGCTTGCCCCCAGATTCGTCCGGTCTCGGGGGTGACATCATCGTACCGAAACGGTGAATACTTAAAGGTGCGGTCATCCATCAAAAATACCTCGACTGGACCGCGGCGAAACGAACTGAAAATGCCGCCGGTTTCCGGGGTCCCGTAACCGGGGTTTGCCCAGACCTGGGTAAAGGCGAGCGTCGCCTCCTCTTTCATCGGAAAGGTCGTATCGGCGTTGTTGTGACCGTAATCATGGTCGTCCCAAACCGCGTAGGCTGGAATCGTTCGGTGCAAACGGTCGAGGTCAGGGTGGATTCGCGTTTCCATGTGCCGGGCCAGCATCTGCTCATAGGAACTCCAATCACCGGCTGGACCGGTGGTGCTGAAGTGTCTTTTCTTTCCATCGCCGACAACGAAGTACACATTGTCGCCGGCAAAAACGAAGAAATCCGGTTTCTCATCCGCGGCCGCATTGAAAATCGGCGCCCCGTCGAACTGTCCGACTTTCGCGCATGATCCGAACCCGAGGCGGACTTTGCCGGTGAGGGCAGGTTTTGGCGCGGTCGTGAAGGCGAGATTTTCGTGCTCAGCGGCATCTCCGGTGCGATTGATATGAAGTTCAATTTCGGTCAAGGTGTCGGGCGCCAAACCGGTAAAATGAATACGCTGGAAGCCGAGGCTGAGATCCTCGATACGCGACGGGTGAAAATGTTCATCCCCCTGTCGCGCCACAGCCGACACCGCGGCGCCCATCTTCGTTCGCAGCCAGACGACGCCGGACGAATCGCTGACGTGACCGATCATCGGTCCAGCTTGGAGCAGGTAGGATTCCGCACGCGCGGGCGAAACAGAAAACGCGGAGGCAAGCACAGTGAGCGCGAAGCAAACGCAGCGGAGTACGGGAGGCGTAAAGTGATCCATGCCAGAATGTTTAGAAAGGAAAAGAGAGATTGGGAAGCGAAAAGCAACAAATCGACTCTCTGAAGTTGAGCTGTTCGCGATCAGCGGACCATCTCAGCCGACGGTTTCGCAAGCTCGGAGGCTCGCGCCGCGGGTCGCACGCGGAGATGACTTCGGGTCCGCGCTCGCCTTCGTGCTTGTCCGATATTTTGAATTCCTGTACGCTCGTCCCGATTAAAGCCGGTGATGGCGCCGGTTTCGCAACGAACCCGAAAATTGCCGATATGCACCACTCTTTCTCGATCCTGTTGTCTGTCTTTCTGTTTGCCGTTGTTCCGCTTTCTGCCCAGCCGCTGGTGATTCGGAATGTCAACGTCGTGCCGATGGATGAAGAACGCGTCCTGCCTGGTCAGACGGTGACCATTGTGAGCGCCCGCATTCAAGAGGTAACAGCGAACGAAGAAGCCGCGCCTCCGGCGGATGCCGAAGTCATCGACGGGTCCGGAAAGTTCTTGCTGCCCGGCTTGGCGGAGATGCATGCGCACGTCCCGGGTGGAAGCGACGAGGAGCAATATCGCCGCGACGTTTTGTTTCTTTATCTGGCCAACGGTGTAACGCTGATCCGCGGCATGCAGGGCGCGCCGGTTCATTTGGAATTGCGGGAGCAGCTGGCGCGGGGCGATATCGACGGCCCGCGCCTCTACACGGCAGGACCGTCCTTCAACGGCCGGTCGGCGCCCACGCCGGAGGCCGCCGTGAAGTTTGTGCAGGAGCAGGCTGAGGCCGGTTACGATTTTATTAAAGTTATCTCGGGTTCGCCCGAGGCGTATGAGGCGATGGCGAACGAGGCGAAACGGCGTACTATGCGGTTTGCCGGACATGTGCCGGCCGCGGTTGGCGTTCGCGGCGCGATCGCGGCGGGTCAAGCGAGCATCGATCATCTAGACGCCTACATGCCAGCCCTGGTCGATTCCGACAAGACAGCTGGGATCGACGGCGGCTTTTTTGGTTATCGTCTCGCGCCGTTCGCCGAGCAGGAGCGCATGCGTGAGATCGCTCGGGCGACCCGGGCGGCCGGTGTTTGGGTCGTGCCGACTGAAAGTCTGATGGCGAGTGTGCTCACCGTTGACCTGAAGAATGTCCGCGAGACGCGCCCAGAGTTTCGCTATATGCCTAAGCGGGTGGTCGATGGCTGGCTGGAGGCGGTCAACCGGCGGCGCGCGGACCCATCCTATGACCGGGAGGCGGCCGTCGAATTCATGCGTGTGCGCGGACAGCTGATCCTCGCGCTGCGCGATGAAGGCGCGGGTTTATTGCTCGGATCGGACGCGCCGCAGTTTTTGAACGTTCCAGGATTTTCGGTGCATCGGGAGATGGGCTATCTGCTGGAAGCCGGGTTGAGTCCGTTTGAGATCCTGCAAATGGGAACGGTTCGGCCGGCACAGTATTTTGAGGAAGACGATGCCGGAATGGTCGCTGCCGGCATGCGTGCCGACCTGATCCTGATCGACGGCAATCCGCTCGCCGATCTGGCCAACGCCGCCCGAATCGCCGGCGTCATCCGCGGCGGAAAATGGTATTCGCGCGAAACCATTGCCGAGCGTCTGGAGGAGATCGCCGCGCGGAACGCGGAGTGACAGATGATTCCCTGTCAGTAGCCCTTTATCGTTTTTTATTTTCTCGATGTTTGGGCGATTCGATTCCTGTCGGATTTTATCGGCTTTTCGTGTCACTGAGGATGGTCGAGACGTGGCGGCGGACGTAGTCGTTTGGGCGCTTCGGGGCGTTGGGATCGATGAGCGGGAGGTTGCGCAAGGGCTCCTTGATCCGCTCGAGGTGTTTGGGCGGCAGATCGGCCAGGGCGGCCACAGCCGCGAGAGCGACGTATGCGCCGTTGGTGTCGGCGGGGGCGAGCTGGAGCAGGATATCGACCGCGCTTTCGACGTCGGCGTTCGTTCCCCATTTTGTGAGAACTGATGCGGCGGCAATTGTAACGCTTGGGTTTGGATCGTCCAAGAGGCGGCGGAGATCGTCTTGAACGGCGGCAAATGCTTCAGGACCCCGGATCTGAATGCCGGTAATTGCCCACCAGCGGACGGCTGGGTCGCTGTCGGTAAAACCGGAACGCAGTTGATCAATGGAATCCAGATCTCGTCGGGCGGCGAGTTCGGCCATCGCCAGAATGCGCTCCAGCGGATATCGGTTCGGATCCTGGGCCATTTCGTAAATCGTCGACTGACCGGCGCGCCGGTGCATTTCCGCTTCCGGGAGGAATCCGGTGTCACGGGTTTTTACAATGTGATGGCGGAGGGCCGCGCGCATCTGGCCAAGGATTTCCTGGTGTTCGGATGAGTTGGCGAGGTTGTGGATTTCGTGAGGATCGCTGACCAGGTCGTACAATTCCTCCTCGGGCTTCGGCTCCCAAAAGTAACGCTGCGCCGCATCGAGTTTCCCTTCCCTGTAGAGCCGTTCCCAAATCTGGGTGGTTTCCGTTTGAAACATATAAGCGAGGTATTGGCCGTAAATCAGGTGCGGCATGTAATTGCGGATATAAACATACCGGTCGCCGCGAACGGAACGGACCCGGTCGAAACGCTCGTCCATCCGTCCGCGAAAGCCAAACAGCCACGGACCCGGGTCTCCTTCGGCTGGCCCCATGATTGCGGTTCCCGGCATCCATTCCGGCTGCGGCGCGCCCGCGAGACTGAGGAGAGTCGGCGCGAGGTCGATAAACGCGACGGGGCGTCGGGTGCTGCCGCCCGGTTTGTATTCGGCGGGGGCGAGGTGGGCGAATTTATCGGGCACGTGAATGATGAGGGGGACGTGAAGTCCGCGGTTGTGCGGCCAGCGTTTGTGGCCGGGCATGCCGCTGCCGTGGTCCGCGTAGTAGAAAACGATCGTGTCATCGGCGAGCCCGGATGCCTCCAGCTCTTGCATGAGTTCACCGAAGCGAGCGTCCACCTGGCTGATTCCGTTGTAATGCTGCGCCCAGTCGCGCCGGACCTCGGGTGTGTCCGGATGATAGGGGGGGACGGGCATTTGATCCGGATCGTGATAGGGAAGGTCGGTGCGCTGGCGGAGGCGCCCTTCATGACTGTCGGCAAAATTAAACGAGGCAAAAAACGGGCTGCCTTCGGGACGGTTTTTGTAATGTGCCGATCGGGAAGAATCATCCCAGATTTTACCGAATCCGGAAACATTATAGTCTTCCTTCCCGTCGTTTGTGCAGTAATAACCCGCGTCGCGCAGGAGCTGCGGATACGGTTTGATATAGGCGGGGAGGCGCACATCGCTGCGCATGTGCTGCGCGCCGACGGTGGTCGCGTAGAGGCCGGTGAGGATTGTTGTTCGGGCGGGAGCACAGACAGGAGCATTGGACCAGACAACATCGTAGCGGAAGCCGCGTTCGGCAAAGGCGTCGAGATTTGGCGTATGCGCGTACTCGTCGCCGTACGCTCCCAGGAGCGGACCGTGGTCCTCGGCGGTGACCCAGAGGATGTTAGGGCGTGAGGACGAGGCGGAGGCTGCGAGTGAGGTTGCGGCGAGAAGAAGAGTGAGGAAGAAGAGCGGGAGGCTGGTTGTCATGGGTTATTTGTAATCGGTTCTTTCTTATATTCTATATTTTATTGTTCCCATTTTTAAACGTGTTTCGGCGGCGTTCGAATGCGAAGAGGTATTGCTGGGCGAGGCCGGCGAGCGGGCCGAAATGGATTCTTCCGAAGTGAGCAATTTGAGAGCTGGTCCAGCCGCGGAGGCCGTAGCGGTTTTCCATCGCGCGAAGGATCCAGACATCGACCGGGAAAGCCTCCAGTTTTCCCGCGCTGAACAGGAGCACGCAGTCAGCGACTTTTTCACCGACGCCTGGAAGCCGCATCAATGCGTCACGAGCATCTGGGTACGGCATGGCTTCGATTTCCGCGAGCCGGCCGGGGTTCTCGGCGAGAATCATCGCGGTCGCCCGGATGTAGCGGGCGCGAAATCCGAGACCGCAGGCGCGCAAGTCGGCTTCGGGTGCCAGGGCGAGGCGTTTCCAATCCGGCAGAGCGCGGAACCCGGGCGCGACTTCGTGTCCAAACGCCCGCGCGAGATTTTCACACATTTGCTTGATCTGGACGATCTGTTTGGTGGCGCTGCAAAGGAAGCAGAGGAGCGTTTCTCCGAACGGCTGACGAAGGATTCGCAGACCCGGAAACTGCTCCAGGCAGCGGGCGAGGTGCGCGTCGCTTCGCCATGGAAGCTGGTCGCGCAAATCGGCCCAGTTTTGGTCCAGGCCAAAATACTTTTCGAACTTTTTGGCGACGGCCTTTTTTGATCCGGCCGGCACCGACCAGCGAATTCTCCCATCTTCTCCGCGAACAATCCGGCAGACGCAATCGGCCCACTGGCCGAGCCAGCTCCCGTCCGCCTGCTGATTCCAGCGAAACGCCTGTCCGCCATCGAGCAGCTCGGCAAGACAAGCGGGAGAGAACCGTTCATCGATCATTTATTATTTTAAAGTATCAATTTTCATTGATTGAGAAAAACCCGGTGGCCCTTTTGCTGCTCCCTCAATAACCAATAACCAATAACAAGTAAATCACCGGTCTTCTTCGATGCTCCAGAGGAAGCTCTGGGCGGTGGCGATCCGTTCTCCTTCGTCGTTGTGGAACGCGAGGTGCCAGGCGAGCGGCCGGACGCTGCGGTCGGGCCAGTCGCTGCCGGTAAGTCCGATGAGCAGCAGCGGGTTTTTCTTTTTCGCGGGGCCGAGTGGAAACGAATATAAACGCGGCTCCAGTTCACCTGGCACGATGACTTGCACGCGCACGGCCTCTTCGACGGTTTTTTTGTGATAGGGATAGCGCGCGAGGCGGACGGTAAAGTAATAACCGGCGCGTTCATCCGGTTGAGAACGGACGATCACCGCGCCGCCGGTGTTTTCGCGTTCCGTGAAGAATTCCGAGATTCGGTAAAACTGCTGATCCTCTCGAAACTCGGCCCGCGCGCGTTTGACTTCGTTGTCGACCGGGACCGTCCGGCAGCCGGCTGATGCGATCGCGACAGCGGCCAAGGCGATCCATAAGGCGAGTGTGCGCGGGCCGGCTGCGGTCGTTGCGCGCCGCTTACCAGCGCGAGCGGTTGATCTGGACGGTTTCATAGAGGTGTTCGGGAAGCTCCCGGAGAAAGACGCTTGGCTGAAGCCGCACGGGCGCGCCTTGGTCGAGGAGTTTTGGATACGCGAGATAAAGCTGATCCTTTGCCCGGGTGACCGCGACGTAGAACAGCCGGCGCTCCTCCTCGATATCGCCCGCTTCGATCGCGCGCCGGATCGGGAAAAGGCCGTCCGCGACGCCGATCAGAAACACCACCGGAAATTCGAGCCCCTTGGCTTGGTGGACAGTGGTCAGGCGCAGGCGTTCGCGGTCCTCTTCGGTGGAGTCGGACGAAGTTTCCGAGTTCAGCAGCACGAGCTGGGCGAGAAGCTCCTGCATGGTTTCAAATTTCGACGCGAACGCGATCAGACTCTCGAGGTCGTCGATTCGGGAAAGGTAATTGGAAAACGCGCCGCGAACATAGTCGCCGTACCAGGCGTCGAGGCCGAGCCGGACCACTTCCGCCGGGGTTTTGGTCGAACACGCGTCGGCCATATCGCGCAGCGACCAGATCAGTTTCGGCCATTCCTCGCGGGCGGCGGCCGGGACTTTTTTGACGATCGCCGGGTCGAGCATCGCCTCGACGATCGCAACCCCCTTTTGCTCGGCGGATTCCGCGGCCAGGCGGTAGAGCTTCTGGGAGGTCTTTTCGCCGATCTTGGGGAGGAGCGACGAGACGCGCTGAAAGGACATCGTGTCCTTGGGATTGTACGCGAACCGGAGCTGCGCCGTTAGATCGCGAATATGCGCTTGTTCAAAAAAGCGGATTCCGCTGGTAATCTGAAAGGGAATCTGCCTGCGCGAGAGCTCCATCTGCAGATCGACGGCTTGATAATGCGCGCGGTACAGGACGGCGATGTCGGACGGTTGAAAACCCTCTTCAAGCAAGGCGCCGATCCGGCTGATGATCAATTCCGCCTGTTCGCGCGTGTCGATGGCGGGAATCACATACGGCCGGCAATCGCCGGGGCGGGCGGCGCGCAGTTCTTTACGGAAGCCGGTGCCGGCCGGCTGCGTGACGAGGATCCCGTTCGCGAAATCGAGAATCTCCGGCGTGCTCCGGTAATTGACTTCGATTTTGTAAATCTTCGTGCCCGGGTGGCGGTCGGGAAAGGTGAGGATGTTGGTGACGTCCGCTCCGCGCCACGTGTAGATGCACTGGGCGTCATCGCCGACAGCCATCACCTGATGGTGCGCGGCGAACAGATCGACGATGCGCGCCTGGAGGTGATTCGTGTCCTGGTATTCGTCGACGAGGATGTAGCGGAAGCGTTCCTGAAAATACTTGCGGACATCCTCATGCTCTTCGAGGAGGCGAAGCAGGTATTCGAGCAGGTCGTCGTAGTCGGCAACCTGCTGCTCTAGTTTCCGCTTTTGGCAGGCTTCAAAGAATCGGACGGCGTCGTCGGTCACGTATCGGAGGTGCGGATAGAAACGCTCGATCGCGGCCGGCAGCTCGACACAGGTGTTGCGCGCCATACTGAAGATCTCGCCGAGGAGGCGCGCCTTCGGGTTGGCTTTGTCCTTGAAAAAAGCCGGACTGAGCTGGCGGACCGTTTCGCCGATGAACGATTCGGCGTCGCTGGCGTCGAGAATCGTGTACTGATTGCCGAGGCCGACCAGCTCGCCGTGGATCCGCAAAATCTTTTGGCCGATGTGATGAAACGTGCCGCCCCAGAAGCGGTGGGCCGGAACACCGGTGAGCTCCTCGACCCGTCCGAGCATCTCGCGGGCCGCCTTGTTGGTAAACGTCAGGAGAAGAATTTCGCCCGCGCGAAAACCCTCGTTGAGCAGCCAGGCGACGCGGAAGGTGAGCGTGCGTGTCTTTCCGGAGCCCGCGCCGGCGAGGACGAGAGCCGGGCCGGGAGGCGCGGTGACGGCGGCGTATTGCTCGTCGTTCAGCTCCGCTCGGAAGTCGATGGACGGGAGTGGAGGAAAGGAACGGCGACTGTCGAGGGAGAAATTCATTTCTGGCGGGTTACTTACTCACGGAAAAAAGAGGCTAGCAAAGAAAATTTGCAACTGACGGTGCCGGGTCGATTTGTCCGATCGATCTGATCCGTGCGATTCCCATGAAAAAAAAGGTGCTATCGTGTCCGACGGCGGCTACGTTTACAGGCTTTTGAACTTGAGAAACCGACTTCCAGTTCCGCGCGGTTGCGCTTCAGGCTGATGAACTTCGGCGATTTCCTCGACATCGACCGTCATCTTCACCTCGACCCGTGCGCGGAAAAACCTGTCGAGCGGCTCGAGCGCGACCGGAGGATCGGCCGGGCGCTGAGCGGCGGCGGCGCGGCCACCGACCAAGAACTGCTGGTGGCGTGGAAGAACGAGGTGGAGGCGCCGGCGGGACCGACAGCCGGGACGCTCGTGGCGGCGGCGCTGCGGTGGACGGTTGGATTGCTTGGGCTTGCCGGACTTCTTCTCGGGATCGGGGCAGCGACCGGGCTGCTCCGTTACGAAGGCGATCAGCCGATCAATGTGCTCTTTTTCCTCGCGGCGATTGTCGGCGTCCAGATCCTCTTTCTGCCGCTGCTGCTTCTCGCGCTGTTCTTTCGCGGGCGGCTGCGCCGCGGGCGGAGTTTGATCGGGGCGCTGGCCGCGTTTCTTTTTGAGAAGGCGCTCGACGCGCTGGCGCGGGCGGCGTCGACAGGCAGGGAGGGCGCGGCCGCGGAACTTCGGGCGGAACTCGGGCGCCTTCAGGCGAGCAACTCCTTTTTCCGCCGGGTGCGGCCGCTCCTGTTGTTTACGGTGCTCCAGGTGTTTGGTGTCGCTTTCAATACAGGAGTGGCGGCAACGCTTCTCTTTTTTGTGCTCTTCACCGATCTCGCCTTTTCCTGGGGGACGACGCTGCAAGTCGCGCCGGAGCAGATACACCGGCTGACGACGGCGCTCGCGCTGCCGTGGGGGGAATGGCTGCCGCAGGCGCGGCCGACGCTGGAGCTGGTTGAATCGACCCGTTTTGTGCGATTGAACGGGACATATGTCAGCGAGGCGCGGGACGTCGCGGCCGGCCTTCGCGCGGGGGGATGGTGGCCGTTCTTGATGGCGGCGACGCTGACCTACGGGCTTTTGCCGCGGGCGCTCGCACTGGCTTTCGGGTGCCTGCTGTTGCGGCTGGAGATGCGGAAGGCGATCGCGCGGAGCCTGGAAGTGCGGGCGCTGAAGGAGCGGCTGCGGACGCCGCTGGTGCGCGTCGGCGGAGAAACGGTGTCTTCGGAGAAGGAAAGCCCGTCGGGCGGAGAGGCCGCCGCGGTGTCGCGAAGCGAGAAATCGGCGACGGCCCGCGGGCTCGATCTCGCGGGGATTTTTTGGGCGTATGACGCCTTGCCGCCGAAAGGAGTCGCGGAACGGCTGTTGCGGGAAGAGTTTGATGCCAGGCTGGTGAGCGAACATCTGGCGGGAACGCTCGAGGGTGAGGAAGGGCTATGGCCGCTGCTGGAGGAGGCGAAGACGGAAGGAAAGATCGCGGGCGCGGCGGTATTTTTTGAACCGTTTGAACCGCCGAAAGCGGACGCGCGCCGTTTCCTGGAGCGGTTGCGGGAACGGCTGGGCGCGGACGCCCCGATCCTGGTTGTGCTGGTTGAGTTCGCTGACAGTGAAGCGCGCGGGGCCGAGCCGGATGAACGGCAGGTATGGGAGCGGTCGGTAAGGGAGATGGGGGATCCATTTTTGCTGTTCGCGGAAGGGAGCGGGGAAGGATGAGTGCGGGAGCAGAGTCAGGCGAAGGGCTCCCGGCGCTGGTCATCGTCGGGCGTGTCAATCGCGGGAAGTCGAGCATCCTCTCGACGCTGGCGGAAGATGACAGCGTGCGGATTTCGCCTGAACCGGGGACGACGCGCGAGGTGCATCGTTATCCGTTGCGAGTGGACGGGGAGCCGCTGTTCCAGATGGTGGACACGCCCGGATTCGAGGACGCGCCGAGGGCTTTGCGATTTTTGCAGGAACGGGAAGAATCGGCGGCCAGCCGGCGGGAGGTGGTTGAGGCATTCGTTCGCCACTTTTCGGGAACCGGTGAATTCGAGCAAGAATGCAAACTGCTCCGTCCGATCCTCGATGGCGGCGCGATCCTGTATGTCGTTGACGGCTCGCATCCGTACCGGCGCAATTACGAGGCGGAAATGGAGATCCTGCGCTGGACCGGTCAGCCGCGGATCGCTTTGATCAACCGCACGGGCGAGCGTGATCACACCAATGAATGGCGAACGGCTCTCGGGCAGTTTTTCAGCATCGTTCGGGTTTTCAACGCGCACCAGGCCGGGTTTGCCGAACGGATCGGCCTGTTTCGCGGGATGCGTGAAATCGACGAGCGGTGGCGTCCGGCGTTTGACCGGGCGATCCGGGCGCTGGAAGAGGACTGGGCCCGGCGGCGCCGGGAGTCGGCGCGGGTGATTGCGCGGATGCTGACGAAGGCGCTGCTTCACACGCGGAGCGTAGCGGTCGGGGAAGGGGAGTCGATCGAGGCGCGCCGGCGGGAGATCGAAGAAGGGTTTCACGACGATTTGCGGAAGCTTGAGGAGGAAAGCCGTCGTGAGATCGAGGCGCTCTATCTGCATCGTTCGCTCGTGCGGCGTGAATCGCCGATTTCGCGTCCGGTCCTCGATGAAGACCTGTTTTCCCGGAAGACCTGGGAAACGCTCGGGCTGTCGCTTCCGCAATTGGTCGGGGTAGGCGCGGCGGCGGGCGCGGGTGCTGGCGGACTGCTCGATGTGGCCACCGGAGGAACGCTTTTCGGTGCGGGTCTCCTGACCGGTGCGGTCGCGGGCGGGGGAGCGGCTCTTTATTATGGAGCGGCGCGGTTTGAGCGGGCGGGTGATTTGCTGCGTTACCTGCAGGGAGGGCGGCGGCTTGTCATCGGGCCGCACCGGAGTCCCAACTTTCCGTGGATTCTTCTGGATCGCGCCCTGTTGCACTATACGCGCGTCCGCGATCGAGCCCATGGCAAACGCGATCCGCTGGAGCTGACGGCGGCGCCGGGCAAGCCGTCGGGAATCGTCACGGCGCTTCCGGATGCGCGGCGACGCCGGATCGGGGCGATCTTTGCCCGGATCCGGAAGCGGAAAGGGGAAGGCTTACGGCAGGAATTGCAGCGGGAACTGGCGGAGGAACTGGAGCCGCTGCTGGAAATGCTGGGAGCAACCGAGGGGCAAAAGCAGCAGTGAGCGTAGTCCGCAACCGGGTGCCGAGTACTGTTCCGGTAAAAAAATGAGGAAAAAGGCGAAATTCCGCTCGCGTTTCGCGGAATTCAGTATCTTGTTTTTCAGCTGCCAAGGGCCCGGTTAGGAGGAAACCGTCATTCCCTCTCGGCGATCCAGCCGATCGCTTGAAAGCGGGTCCAGGCGCGGGAGGAGCTAAGCCGCCTGGGCAAGCCGATTTTTACTTGAAAAAAGTAAAAAAAGGACTTGCGGGGGTTCTATTTCGGCCTAGGCTCCTCACCTTTTCACCAGTTAAACGAACGCAGACATTTCATGCCCACGATCAATCAACTAGTCAGGAAAGGCCGCAAGGAAGTGAAGGCCAAATCCAAGTCTCCGGCCTTGGAACGCAATCCTTTCAAGCGCGGCGTCTGCGTGCAGGTGATGACCCGCACGCCGAAGAAGCCGAACTCGGCCATTCGGAAGGTAGCCAAGGTCCGCCTGACGAACGGCACGGAGGTCATTTCCTACATTCCCGACGAAGGTCACAATCTTCAGGAGCACAGTATCGTGCTGGTGCGTGGCGGCCGCGTGAAGGATTTGCCGGGGGTTCGTTATCATATCGTTCGCGGGGCGCTCGATGCGATGGGCGTCGAGAAACGGCGCCGGAGCCGTTCGAAATACGGGGTGAAGCGCCCGAAGAAGGAATCCAAGTAAACTTTTTTGCCGTATGTCACGTCGTCGCAGAGCTGAAAAACGCACACCGTCTCCCGATCCTCGGTACAACAGCACGCTCGTTTCCCATCTCGTGAACATTATCATGCGCGAGGGGAAGAAATCGATCGCGCAAAAGATCGTGTATGGAGCGTTTGAGCGGGTGAGTGAAAAGATCGGGAAGGGCGATCCGGTCGACCTTTTGACCGGCGCACTGGACAATGTGCGTCCGCGTCTCGAAGTGAAAAGCCGCCGGGTCGGGGGCGCCACCTACCAGGTCCCCGTCGAAATTTCGTTCGAGCGGCAGCAGAGTCTCGCGTTTCGGTGGCTGGTGGCCGCAGCCGCGCAACGCCGGGGCATGTCGATGCGTGAGGCGCTCGCGCTTGAAATCATTGATGCTTATAATAATACCGGAAGTGTCGTTAAGAAAAAGGACGATACACACCGGATGGCACAGGCCAACCGCGCCTTTGCCCACCTTCGCTGGTAATTTGTTTTTATGTCAGTAGCAGACAAAAAGAATCTTTCACCCGCCAACGCCAAGGATCGCGAGTATCCGATGGAGTTCACCCGCAACATTGGAATTGCGGCGCACATCGACGCGGGCAAGACCACGACGACCGAGCGAATTCTGTACTACACCGGCGTGGTTCACAAGATCGGCGAGACGCACGAGGGGTCGGCGGTGACTGACTGGATGGAGCAGGAGCGGGAGCGCGGCATCACGATCACCTCGGCCGCGATTTCTTGTTCGTGGACGAACGTGACTGGCCCGTACGCTGACATTAAGCATCGTGTCAACATCATCGACACGCCCGGCCACGTTGACTTCACCGCGGAGGTCGAGCGTTCGCTGCGCGTTCTCGACGGCGCCGTCGCGGTATTTTGCGCGGTCGCCGGGGTGCAGCCCCAATCGGAAACAGTATGGCGGCAAGCCGACAAGTACCGGGTGCCGCGTATCGCGTTCGTCAACAAGATGGACCGCACCGGCGCGGACTTCCTCGGCGCGGTTGACGACATGCGGAACAAACTCGGCGCCAACGCCCATCCGCTCTACCTGCCGATCGGGGCGGAAGACAATTTCAAAGGCCTTGTCGACCTTGTGACGATGCAGGCCTATGTGTATGACGAGTCGGACCCGCTCGGGGTCAAATACGATATCGTCGAGATACCCGCTGAGCTCAAGGAACAGGCGGAAAAGTACCGGGAAGCGCTCGTGGAAGCAGCTTCCGATTTCGACGATGCGATTGCCGAAAAATATCTCGCCGGCGAGGAACTGACCGAGAACGAACTGAAAACAGCGATCCGGAAGGCGACAATTTCCCTCAACTTCGTCGGGGTAATTCCCGGTTCCGCCTTCAAGAATAAAGGCGTCCAGCGCCTGCTCGACGCCGTCGTCAACTATCTGCCGTCCCCGCTCGACATCCCCGCGATCAAGGGCGTCGACAGCGAAGGCGCCGAGGTGCAAATCCAGTCCGACGACAACGCAAAGCCGGCGGCGCTGGCGTTTAAACTTTGGAGCGACCCGTACGTCGGGAAACTCGTCTTTATCCGTGTCTACGCGGGCACAATCAAGAAGGGCGACACCTTGGTCAATCCCCGTACACGCCGGGTTGAGCGCGTCAGCCGCCTGATGGTGATGAAATCGAACGCGCGCGACGATGTCGATGTTGTCCACGCTGGCGACATCTGTGCCGTGATCGGGCTCAAGGATATCGTCACCGGGGACACGCTTTGCGCCCAGAATCTCGATTTGCGCCTCGAGCCGCCGACTTTTCCAGAGCCGGTTATCTCCATGTCGATCGAACCGAAGACCAAGGCCGACCAGGAGAAAATGTCGACCGGCCTTTCGCGCTTGGCGGAAGAGGATCCGACATTCCAGGTCACGACCAACCAGGAGACCGGACAGACAATCATCGCCGGCATGGGCGAGCTTCACCTCGACATCATTCGCGACCGTCTTTTCCGGGAATTCAAGGTCGAGGCCGATGCCGGGAAGCCGCAGATCGCTTACCGCGAAACCATCACCAAGCCGGCCGAAGGCGAAGGCAAGTTCGTCCGGCAGTCGGGCGGCAAGGGCCAATACGGTCACGCCGTGATCAAGATCGAACCGAATGAGCGCGGCAAAGGCATCGAAGTCGTCAGCGAAATCGTCGGCGGAGCGATTCCGAAGGAGTTTATCAAGCCGACGATAGAGGGGATCATGGAGGCGGCCAATAATGGTATCGTCGCCGGCTACCCGGTGATCGACTTTAAAGTCCGCATTGTCGACGGAAGTTATCACGAAGTCGACTCATCGGAAATGGCGTTTAAGATGGCCGGGATTTTCGCTTTCCGTGAAGTGACGAAAAAGGCGGGTTCTATCCTCCTTGAACCGATCATGAAAGTGGAAGTATCGACGCCTGATGAATATCAAGGGGATATCATGGGCGACCTCAACCGCCGCCGCGGCCGTATTCAGAACATGTCGACCAAGGGCGCGACTTGCGTCATTTCGGCTCTGGTCCCGCTCGAAGCGATGTTTGGTTATTCCACCGACGTGCGTTCACTCAGTAAAGGACGCGCGAGTTACTCGATGGAACCGTCGCACTTTGAACAGGTTCCGGCGAATATTCTCGCGACAATCGTCGAGACCTCGACCAGGGCGCCCGCCCGCACCTAATTTGCCTCCGACCGACTTCGACCAATGAAGGATCAACGAATTCGCATTAAACTGAAGGGCTTCGACTATCGAATTATCGATCAGTCGGCGCACGATATCGTCGAGACCGCCAAGCGCTCGGGCGCGCGTGTTTCGGGGCCCGTGCCTCTTCCGATTCGTATCGAGAAATACACTGTCAACCGCTCGCCGCACGTCGATAAGAAGTCGATGGACGCATTTGAAATGCGCACGCACAAGAGGTTGATCGACATCATCGAGCCGACAGCGCAAACCGTGGACGAGCTGAAGAAGCTGAATCTTCCAGCGGGGGTAGATATTACGATTAACGTCTAGCGGAGAAACAGAGAACAGTCTGACGCGGCTGAAGCGTCTTCCGGCCCTCCGGGATCGAGATGACCTTCAGCCCGAATTTTTTTCTAAAGTAGGTCACAACCGGTAATCGGAGGCACCTGCCTCCACCTACCGCTTAGAATCATGAGCAACACATTACTTGGCAGAAAACTTGGCATGACACAGGTTTACGATGGCGACAACCGCCTCGTTCCTGTGACGGTGGTCGAAGCCGGACCCTGTCCTGTCGTGCAGGTGAAGACGGAGGAGAAGGACGGTTACAACGCGGTCCAGATCGGATTCTCTCCGCAAAAGGAAAGCCGGCTGAGCAAGGCGGAAGTCGGTCACCTCAAGAAAGCCGGTGTCGAAACGGTATCCCAGCTGCGCGAGGTGCGTGCCAGTGAGCCTCCCGCCGAGAAGCCTGGTGATATTTTGACCGTTTCGCTCTTCAGTGAGGGGCAAATGATCGACGTGGTCGGCGTCACCAAGGGAAAAGGTTTCCAAGGCGTCGTGAAGCGTTTCCGCATGAGCGGCGGGCCAGCTTCGCACGGTTCGATGTTTCATCGCCGCGGCGGTTCCATCGGCCAGCGTCAGACGCCGGGCCACGTTTTCAAGAACAAGAAGATGCCGGGCCGCATGGGCGGGCGCCGCCGCACGGTTCAGAATCTGTCCGTTGTGAAGGTGGTCGAGGACAAGAACCTGTTGCTCGTCCGCGGCAGCATCCCGGGTGCGAACGGAGACTATGTTCTTGTTCGCAGCGCCAAGAAGGCAAAGAAGTAAAGGGATTTTCGGGACATGAAGTTGAAAGTTTACAACAAGGACGGTTCCGCGAGCGGAGAAGACGAGTTTTCCCAGATCGAGGTTTTCGAAGGCAAACGCGGACTCCAGGCTGTCAAGGAGGTGATCGTTGCCCACCAGGCAAACGCGCGCCAAGGTACAGCTAGCACGAAGACGCGAGCGGAAGTTTCCGGCGGCGGCAGAAAGCCGTGGCGGCAGAAGGGGACTGGAAACGCCCGCGCCGGCAGCAACCGCTCGCCGCTCTGGGTTGGAGGCGGTGTCGTATTCGGGCCCAAGCCGCGGGATTTTTCGAAGAAGATCAACCGCAAGGTTCGCCTTCTGGCAATGCGGCGAATCCTTTTTGACCGCGCTTCCAACGGCGACATTCACGTGCTGGAAAGCCTGGAGCTCGCTGAACCGAAAACCCGGCTCGCGCATGGAATCATCCGAAACATTGCGCCGAAGGGACGTGTGCTGGTGATCGACGATGGTATTAGCGAAAGCGTGCGCCGCGCCTGCCGGAATCTTCAAGAGGTTGATCTGTTCGAAGCGTCGACCGTCAACACCCTCAACCTCGCGGGCTACAGGAGTATTTTGATTACGCGCAGCGGCCTCGAGCGCCTTGGCGCGCGTTTGAATGGAGGCACCAAATGAAAACGCCTGATCAAGTCATCAAAAATCTCCGTCTGACGGAGAAATCGAACCAGCTTTCCTCGAATTTTGGACAGTACACGTTTGAGGTCTTCCCGGACGCGAATCGGCACTCGATTCGTGAAGCGGTCGAGAAGGTGTTCAACGTGACCGTGACGCGCGTCAATGTGATCAACATCAAGCCGCGCAAAAAACGCAGTCTCCGCACCGGCCGGGTCGGGAGGAAAAGCGGCTTGAAGAAGGCGATCGTCACGTTGAAAGAGGGAGACAAGATCGAAGTCGTTTGACCGTGACGGTTCAGACCAGCGTAGAGAAAGGATTTTCCGATGGCTCTTAAGAAACACAGACCGCTAACGCCGACGCAGCGCTATCATGTCGCCAATAAGAATGAGGCGATTTCCACCACGAACGCGCCGGTTAAGGCATTGGTGAAGCCGAAAAAGCGCACCGGCGGCCGCAATGTTTACGGCCGGATGACCACACGGCGCCGCGGCGGCGGCCACAAACGTCGCTACCGCATCGTCGACTTCCGGCGAGACAAGCTCGACGTTCCAGCCACGGTTCAGGCGATTGAATACGATCCGAACCGTTCGGCGAACTTGGCTCTGCTGGCCTATGCCGATGGCGAAAAGCGCTATATTCTCGCGCCGCGCGGCTTGTCGGCCGGGGCGAAGGTGATCAGCGCGGAGAAGGCGGATTTCAATGAAGGGAACGCGATGCCGCTGCGCTCGATGCCGCCGGCGACCCGCGTCCATGCGATTGAACTGGTTCCGGGGCGCGGCGCGCAGATTTGCCGTTCAGCCGGCACCTCCGCCCAGTTGATCAGTGTCGAAGGCGACCGGGCAATTTTGAAGATGCCGAGCGGCGAGATCCGCGTGGTACACTCGCGCTGCCGCGCCACAATCGGCGAAGTCGGCAACAGCGAACACCAGAACGTTTCTCTCGGGAAAGCCGGGCGCAACCGCTGGAAGGGGAAGCGTCCGCGCGTTCGCGGTGTTGCGATGAACCCGGTCGACCATCCGATGGGCGGCGGTGAAGGCCGGACCTCCGGCGGCGGCCACCCGGTTTCGCCGTGGGGCCAGCTCGCCAAGGGTTATCCGACGCGGCGCCGGACGAAAACGTCGAATTCCGCAATTCTGGTCCGTCGCAACGGCAAGAAGATGAAAAGCTGATCCGCTACTATGGCACGTTCAATTAAAAAAGGATTCTTCGTCGACGTCTCTCTGCAGGACAAGGTGGACACGGCCAATCGTGAGAACTCGAAAAAGCCGATTCAAACTTGGTCCCGCCGCTCGACGATCACGCCCGATTTTATCGGACACACGTTCAACGTTCACAACGGGAAGACCTTCGTCTCGGTCTACGTCACAGAAAACATGGTCGGGCACAAGCTCGGCGAGTTTTCTCCGACCCGCACCTTTAAGGGACACGGTTCTCATACGAAGAAGTAGCCGTTAGGGACTTTCCTTCAAGAATTCGAAACAGAAACCGATGAACCACAGGAGCAAGAACCGCGCGTCTCGAAGCGCATTCGGCGCCTCTTCCAAGCGGAAGGCCGATTGCCGCGGGCGGCGCGTGGGCGGATTCGCGGGCTCTTGTTTCATCAGGACGGGTCTGGCCATCGCAGCATCTGCTGCGCTGCCCCTGTCCGGGACGGCCGCCGAAGCGGAACCGGCAGAGGCTGCTGTTGACTCGGCGGCGGCGCCCGCAAGTCTTCCGCCGTTTCTGTTCGAACCGTTCTACGCCGACAACCGCGGCTCCGTTTACGGAGTGTACGAAGCCCGCCATGCGGACCTTGTACTGGTTCGCGGCGGATTTGATACCGGGCTTCGCGACGGGATGATTTGCGAAGTGGTGGACCAGGGAACGCTGGTCGGGGAGATTTTGTTAGCCGGCGTTCGCGACACGTGTGCGGCGGCGCTGATTCTCGGGCTGGAAGAGGGAAAAGTGATCGAGCCCGGTCACACTGTGCAGGTGAAAGTCATTCGCTTTTAACATTTCGATTCCAATGGAAATTCAAGCTGTAACGAAATACGTGAGGATGTCTCCGAAGAAGGTCCGCGAGGTAGCGCGAGAGATCCAGGGCCGCCCGGCGACCGATGCGCTCGATTTGCTGCGCTTCATTCCTCGCAAGTCCGCCCGTCTGGTCGCGAAGACGCTGCACTCCGCGGTGGCTAACGCCGAGAACAACAACAATCTCTCGTCCGACAGCCTCATCGTCTCCCGCGCCCTGGTGGAAGCCGGTCCGACGCTTAAGCGCTTCCGTGCCGGCGCCCGCGGTTCCGCGAAGCGCATCCACAAGCGAACCAGCCACATTCGCATCATTCTCACCGATAGCCCAAACGCATAATTCACTTCCTATGGGTCAGAAAGTTAATCCAATCGGTTTTCGTCTCGCTGTCCGCCGCAACTGGCAGTCTCGCTGGTTTGCCAACAAAAAGGACTTCGGCAAACTCGTGCGCGAGGACCATTTGATCCGCAAGGATCTGCTTGAAAAACTGCGCTTCGCCGCCGTCCCGCGCATTCTGATTGAGCGCGCGTCGAACCGTGTCCGCGTCAAGATCTTTACCGCCCGGCCCGGGATTGTGATCGGCCGAAAAGGACAAGAGCTCGACCGGATCAAGGAGAACCTTGCCCGCACAACCGGCCGCGAGATTCTTCTGGATATCCAGGAAGTGAAAAAGCCGGAGCTTGACGCGCAGCTTGTGGCGGAGAATGTTGCGCTCCAGCTCGAACGCCGCATCGCTTTCCGCCGGGCGATGAAGAAGTCGATCCAGATGACGATGAGCCTTGGAGCGGAAGGGATCCGTCTCCAGGTTTCGGGCCGTCTTGGGGGTGCGGATATCGCCCGTCAGGAAAAGCAGCGTGCCGGCCGGGTGCCGTTGCACACGTTGCGCGAGGAGATTGATTACGGATTCGCTGAAGCCCGCACGGTTTACGGGGTGATCGGCGTGAAATGCTGGATTTGCAGAAAGGAACAGGATTGAGGATTCGCCAGGCTCTCGCAGCAAACCGTGTGAGCGATCGAGCCGGGCCAGGTTTTTTGAACTGATTAACAGGGGGTGCTGACCCCGCCGCGACCATGCCATTACTTCCATCACGAACCAAATACCGCAAGAGCCACCGGGGCAGCCGGGCCGGCGATGCCAAGGGCAACACGACGCTCGCCTTTGGCGAATACGGCATCCAGAGCCTCGGCCGCGGATGGATGACCGCCGCCCAGATCGAAGCCGCTCGTGTCGCGATCACCCGCAACATGAAGCGGAGAGGCAAAGTCTGGATCCGCGTCTTTCCGCACAAGCCGATTTCGAAGAAGCCGGCTGAAACCCGGATGGGTAAAGGAAAGGGCAGCACCGAGTTCTGGGTTGCGGTGATCCGGCCCGGCACGGTGCTTTTTGAAGTATCCGGCGTTTCGGCGACGATTGCGCGCGAGTCGATGCGCTTGGCCGACACGAAACTGCCGTTCTCGTGCCGCTTCATCAGCCGGGAGGATTCGATTTAAAGAAACGGCAGCCAGCAGTGGCTGCGTCACACCACGCCACGTTACGGGTCCATCATGAAGGCCAAAGAAATCAGAGAACTTTCGATTGAGGAGATCGGCAAGAAACTGCGCGACAGCCGCGCGGAGCTGCTTGACATGCGCATCCGTCAGCAGACCGGTCAGCTCGAAAAAACACACGAACTGGGCGCGAAGCGCCGGGAGATCGCCCGCTGCGAGACGATTCTCCAAGAGAAGAAAAACGCCGGGCAAAAGGGTTCCTAACCGGGAGACATTTCTACCATGAGCAACGAAACGCGAAACAAGCGCAAGACTCTCGTCGGGACGGTCACCAGCCGTTCAGGGGACAAGTCCGTCAAGGTAACGATCGCCTACAAGATTCCGCACCCGCGCTATAAGAAGGTGATTAACCGCAAGACGGTCGTTCACGCGCACGATGAAAAGAACGAGAGCAAGCCTGGCGACAAGGTATTGATCATGGAGACTCGTCCCCTCAGCAAGTTCAAGCGCTGGCGGATCATCGAAGTGGTCGAGTCGGCTGAGGTTGTGGAGGAAGTCGCCGCGGCGACGGCCGAAGCGCGGGAGACGGACGAGAACAAATAAGAGGAGCTTTTCCCGATGATTCAACTTCTCAGCAGACTCACGGTCGCCGACAACACCGGCGCTAGAAAAGCGACGATGATTCGGCGCCTCGGCCAATTGAAAATGACCGCTGGCGTTGGCGATGTCATCGTTGTCAATATTAAGGAGAGCTCCACGGACGCGTCCGTCAAAAAGGGCGACGTCGTCCGCGCGGTCGTCGTGCGCACCAAGGCGCCGATCCGTCGCTCGGATGGCAGCTATCTGCGATTTGACAGCAATGCGATTGTCATTATCGACGCGAACAACAACCCGCGGGGCACCCGCATCTTTGGGCCGGTTGCTCGCGAGCTTCGTCAGAAGCAGTTCATGAAGATCATTTCTCTCGCACCGGAGGTATTGTAACCATGGCTCGCAGTCGTTTAAAAGCTGGCGAAACCGTTGTCGTTATCAGCGGAAGTCACAAGGGCAAACAGGGAAAATTGCTGCAGGTTCTGCCGCGCAAAGATCGTGCGATCGTCGAGGGAGTCAATCTCGTCAAACGCCACGAGCGGAAGACGCAGGACAACCCGCAGGGCGCGATTATTGAGCGCGAAGCTTCCATTCACGTATCGAACCTGATGACCCTCGAGAAATTCGAGGCGCGTCGGGAAAGGAGGAACCAGGGGAACTGATTGGGAAAGTTTATCTTCCGGCTTGCCAAACGGCGGGTCCGGAATCTTGATGATCCTTTGTCCTCATTTTTGCGCCGCCGGGTCGGAAATCCGGCGGTCATGAAGTCATGAAACCCGTTCTAAAAACACATTATCTTGAGAAGGTTGTTCCCGAGCTGAAGACGTTGCGCGGTTATAAAAACCTGCATCAGGTTCCCGCGGTCGAGAAGGTCGTGATCAACAGCGGTATCAGTGCGGCTCTTGATAAAGCGGCGCTTAACGATACTGTTCGCGATATCGGGATGATTGCTGGCCAGCGCCCGGTCATCACGAAGGCGCGAAAAAGCATCTCGAATTTCAAGCTTCGCGAAGGCATGCCGGTCGGCGTGAAAGTCACCCTTCGGGGCGACCGGATGTATGATTTCCTTTACCGGATGATTTCGATCGCGCTTCCGTCGATTCGCGACTTCCGCGGTGTCTCCAAGAAACTGGACGGAAACGGCAACTACACGCTCGGTATCGACGATCACACGATTTTTCCCGAAATCTCGATCGAGAACGTCAAGCGCGCAACCGGCATGGACATCACGATTGTGACCACGGCCAAAACCGATGAGGAGGCCGTCGATCTCCTCCGATTGCTCGGCATGCCGTTCCGGCGGCCGGAGAGCGCCGCCGCGCCCGTTGCGGCCGAGGCGTGATACTCGATTCCCTTATTATTGACCTGATTTTGCCATGGCAAAGAAATCATCGATTCAACGCAATTTGAAGCGCCAGCGCCTGGTTGAGAAACACATCGCCAAACGTGCCGAACTGAAAGCGATTCTCGCCAACCCTGAGACGAGCGACGAGGAGTTTTTCGCGGCGCAGCGGAAGCTTGCCAAGCTTCCGCGCAATTCATCGCCGGTGCGTGTTCGCAACCGTTGCGCCATGACCGGCCGGCCGCGGGCCTACATTCGCCGTTTCGGCCTCTCCCGCATCACTTTTCGCGAACTGGCCTTGTCGGGCAAGATTCCCGGCGTGACCAAATCGTCCTGGTAAGAGCCGCGCGCGGCAGAATCAACGCATAACGTACGACGAGAAACCTTATTACGGCCGCTGGACGTCCGGATATCATCCAGCCAGAGCCATCCAACAAAATGACCGATCCGATCAGTGATTTTCTGACCCGCATCCGCAATGCCAGCCTCGCTGGCAAACCGGAGTGTGTGGCGCAATATTCCAAGCTGAAACTTGGCATCGCGACGATTCTTCGCGAAGAGGGTTTCATTAAAGGATTCGAGGAGCGCCAAGACCCGCGCGGTCACAAGCAGATTGCGGTGTTTTTGAAATACGTGAACGGCACGCCCGCAATCAGCGGCATCAAGAATGTCAGCAAACCCGGCCGCCGTCTTTATTTCAAATCGACCGAGATTCCCCGCGTCCTGCGCGGCCTTGGTATCGGGATTCTGACGACCTCGAAGGGGATCATGAACGATCGGGACGCGCGGCGCAACAAGGTCGGCGGCGAGCTGATCTGCAGCGTCTGGTAAGAAGGAGCAGCACCTATGAGCAGAATTGGAAAACTTCCGGTTGCCATTCCCGACAAGGTCAAGGTCGCGATCGAAGGCGTTACCGTTTCCGTTGAAGGCCCGAAAGGGAAGATGACGAAGACCTTCTCGCCGCACGTAACTATCGTGACCGGCGAGGAAGGCATTCAGGTCTCTCCGGCCAATGATTCCCGCCAGGCCCGCGCGATGTACGGCACGACACGCTCGATCATCGCCAATATGGTGACCGGCGTCACCGAAGGATACATCAAGAACCTGGAGATTAACGGGGTCGGTTTCCGCGCGGCTTTGAAAGGAGATATTCTTGATTTGTCACTCGGCTACTCGCACCCGATTCATTACAAGGTGCCGGAAGATGTCACCGTGACCGTCACCGACAACACCAAGGTGAAGGTCGAGGGGATCGACAAGCAGGTGGTCGGAGCCGTGGCTGCGGATATCCGCCGCTTCTATCCGCCGGAGCCGTACAAGGGCAAGGGCGTTCAGATTGTTGGCGAGAAGGTCCGCCGCAAGGAGGGCAAGACAGTTTCGTAACGGCGCGGCAGGAGAAACAGAGCAGGATCAGAAGTTGTTGGCATCATGAAGACCGAAGTAAAAGCCATGCTGCGCCAGAAACGGCGCTGGCGCATTCGCAAAAAGATTTCCGGTACGGCCGAGCGGCCGCGGCTCGCTGTCCATGTCAGCGGGAAGCACATTTACGCCCAATGCATCGACGACGAAGCCGGGCGTACGCTCGTTTTCCTCTCGACCTTGGACAAAGCCCTCCGCGGCGAGAACGTGAAGAATAACCTCGAAGGCGCCGCCGCGGTTGCGCGCGCTTTTGCGGAAAAGGCCAAGGCGGCCGGGATCACCAAGGTCGTCTTCGACCGCTCGGGTCGTCTCTACCACGGCCGGGTCAAGCAATTCGCCGACACGGCTCGCGAAGGCGGGCTCGAGTTTTAATATCCGTCAGATTTGCCCATGAGAAATTTTTCCCAGAGAAGACAAGCCCCGGCTGAACCGGTCGAACAGGAGTTCACCGACAAGGTGGTGCATATCAACCGTTGCGCGAAGGTTGTCAAAGGCGGTCGCCGTTTCAGCTTTGCCTCCCTTGTTGTGACCGGCGATCAAAAAGGCCGTATTGGCGTGGGCTATGGAAAAGCCAACGAGGTGCCCGAGGCGATTCGCAAGGGCACGGAGCGCGCGCGGAAGAATCTGGTTACGATCAAGATGGATGGGGAGACAATTCCCCATGAAGTGATCGGTGAGCACGACGGCGGCCGCGTGCTGCTGCGTCCCGCGAGCCCGGGGACTGGAATTATTGCCGGAGGGGGCGTTCGCGCGGTTCTCGTCGCGGCCGGCATCAAGAATGTTCTTTCCAAGTCGCTCGGCTCCAACAACCACGTGGCAGTCGTCAACGCGACACTCGACGGCCTTCGCAAGCTTCGTTCGGCCGAAGAGATCAAGCAACTGCGCGCCGCCGAGTGATCGGGCGCATTGCGTATCGAGAAATATTTGTCATGCAACTACACAATTTGAAAAATGTCCCGGGCGCTGTTCATCGGCGCAAGCGGGTGGGGTGCGGCGAAGGCTCCGGCCGCGGGAAAACCTGCGGACGCGGCGGCAAGGGCCAGACCGCTCGCTCCGGAGGCAGCGTTCGCCCGGGTTTTGAAGGCGGCCAAATGCCGTTGTACCGGAAACTGCCGCGTCGCGGTTTCAACAACAAGCGGTTCACCACTGACTACGCGGTCGTGAATCTCGCCGACCTCAGCCGGATTGAGGACACGACCGATATCGATCGCGAGGTGCTGGTCAAACACGGGTTGATTCGTTCGAATGCCGGTCTTGTCAAGGTGCTCGGCGACGGCGAGGTCGCGAAGGCTCTCAACGTGACCGCCGACAAGTTCTCCGCCTCGGCGAAGGCCAAGATCGAAGCGGCCGGAGGCAAAGTCATCGCGCCGGCTCCCTCGCCGAGTGACGACGCTGCGTCGTCCTGACCTTTCCCGGACTTCTCCTGATGTTCTCCGCCTTTACGAACTGCTTCAAAATCCCGGAACTTCGGGACCGCATTCTCTTCACGCTGGCGCTGCTCTTTGTCGCTCGCGTCGGCGCAACGATTCCGCTGCCAGGTGTCGATCCGACGCCGTTGCAGACATTCTTTGAGGAGCAGGCGGCTACAGGCGCGGGCGACATTCTCGGGCTCTACAATATGTTTACCGGGGGCGCGCTGCTGATGGGCGCGGTCTGCGCGCTCGGTATTATGCCGTATATCAGTGCCTCGATTATCTTCCAGCTGCTGGGTGCGGTGGTTCCAGGACTTGCGCGTTTGCAGCGGGAAGGGGATGTCGGTCGGCAAAAGCTCTCGCAGTACACCCGCTACGCGACCGTCGGGATCTGCCTGATCCAAGGCATTCTCCTCATCCTCGCCCTGCAGAACCCGGAGCGGCTGTTTCCCGGTTACGACGTCAATACCTACGGTCACATCGTCTTGGCTTCGCCCGGCTGGTTCCTGTTTAACGGCACCATTCTTCTGACGGCTGGCACGGTTTTGCTGATGTGGCTCGGCGAGCAGATCACGGAAAAGGGAATCGGGAACGGTATTTCCCTGTTGATCACGGTCGGTATTCTGGCGGACCTGCCCGGCGCAGCCGCTGCGACCTACCGTCTCTTTAACACGCCGATCGGTGTCGAGGGACTCGGAGTCGGGGAGGGCGTCCTGATGTTTGTGCTGTTGATCGGTGTGATCGCCGGCATCGTCGCAGTCGTTCAAGCGCAGCGCAAAATCCCGGTACAGTATGCGAAGCGGGTTGTCGGGCGGAAGGTGTACGGCGGCCAAAGTTCCTATCTGCCGCTGAAGGTCAATTACGCCGGCGTTATGCCGGTGATCTTCGCCAGTGCGATCCTTCTCTTCCCGCAGCAGATTCTTTCGCAGCTCGGGGCGGCGATGGAGTGGCAGTTTCTTTCGGATTTTTCGCAGAGCCTGAACCGCGGGAGCGTTACCTATTACACGGTCATGGCCACGCTGATCCTGCTCTTCAGCTATTTCTGGGTCTCGGTGATGTTCAAACCGATTCAGATCGCGGATGACCTGAAGAAATACGGCGGGTATATCCCTGGAGTTCGGCCTGGCGCGCCGACGGCGAAGTACCTCGATTTCATCATGACCCGTCTTACGCTCGCGGGAGCCATTTTCCTGACGGTAATCGCGGTACTGCCAGACGTCTTACTCTTCGAGTACGGGGTTCCCGGTCGCATCGCGATCTTCTTTGGCGGCACTGGAATGCTGATTACGGTCGGTGTTGTGCTGATGACGATGCAGCAGATTGAAACCTATTTGCTCCAGCGTCATTACGATGGCTTCCTGCGTAAAGGCCGGATTCGCGGCCGAAGTCCGACGCGCGTTCCCTCCTCGGTGGACACGGTCGGCTTGAAGAACGTCGCTGTTCTCTGGGCGGTGCTCGGCGCCCTTTTCCTGATCGGCATATCCGCCTGGGTCCTGCGGCAACTGTAAACCGGCTTTAAACCCTGTACGCGTGTCCGCTCTTTCCGCCGAACAACCTGCTCTTGGGCGTCCGGGTCCAAATCTGCTTTTGCTCGGGCCGCCGGCCGCGGGAAAAGGCTCGCTGGCAGCGAGCCTTCGTTTTTTGAACCTGGAACACGTTTCCTCCGGCGGACTTTTTCGGGCGGAGGCCGCGCGGGGCGGAGCGCTGGGAGACGCGTTTGCGTCGGCTCTTGCCAAAGGCGAGTTTGTGCCTGATGAGCTGACGCTATCCGTGATGCGGAAATGGTATTTCGCAAGAAAGCAAAATCGCGGATTCTTGCTGGATGGATTTCCGAGAAACCTGCTTCAGGCTGAAGCGCTGGATGAATGGCTGGAGACGCGGCGTGATACTTTGGGCGCGTGTCTTTACCTGAAGATCGGTCGCGATGAAGCGATCGTCCGAATCTCGCAGCGCCGCGTCTGCCCGAAGGACGGATCGGTTTACCATCTTGCGTTTCATCCGCCGAAGGTCGCCGGGATTTGCGACCTGTGCGGCGGACCGCTGATTCAGCGATCGGACGATACCGAGGAAACCGTGGTACGCCGGTGGCGGCTCTTTGAGGAGCATACGTACCCGCTGGTCAGCTATTATCGTTCGCGGGGCCTCCTGCTGCAGTTTGACGCGAGCCGTCCAGCTGACGAGGTTTCCGGGGATGTGGTCAAAACCCTTTCGAGTTGCAGTCTCGCATGATCCCTGTCAAGACCAGCGAAGAGATCGCAAAGATGCGGGAATCCTGCCGGATTGCCGCAGCCGTGCTTGAAGGGCTGAAGGCGAAGGTCGCGCCGGGTGTAAACACGTACGACCTCGACCAGGAGGCGAAGCGGCTGATCGGGGAGATGGGGGCAACAAGCGCCTGTCACAATTACCAGGTGGGCCGCTTGACCTTTCCGAGCTACAGTTGTCTGTCGGTCAATGAGGAAGTCGTTCATGGGATCGGGTCGCTGAAGCGCGTTCTTCAAGAAGGCGACATCATCGCGCTCGACATTGTGGTGTCTTACGACGGATATGTCGGCGACAACGCGGCCACGATCGGCGTTGGGAAGCTGGAACCGGAAGTGGAAATGCTTCTGAAAATCACCGAAGAAAGCCTCTACACCGGCATTAAACAGGCACGGGACGGCAACCGGGTAGGCGACATTTCTCACGCGATTCAGCGCTATGTCGAATCGCGCGGGCTGTCTGTCGTCCGCGAGTTCGTCGGTCATGGCGTTGGCGCGTCGATGCATGAGGAGCCGCAGATTCCGAATTTTGGGCGGAAAGGAACCGGACCGCGGCTGCGGGCCGGGATGACGCTCGCGATTGAGCCAATGGTCAACTTGGGCGGGCCCCATGTGGAGGTTTTGCCGGATGGGTGGACCGTTGTCACGGCCGACCGTAAACCGTCGGCGCACTTTGAACACACCGTTTTGGTTACGGAAGGAGAGCCGGAAATCTTGACGCGGCCGAAAAAATAATTTGCTCTGTTGCTTTTTTCTTTGCCAAGATTACTTTTTACCGCTCGTATCAGCCTTTTTTCAAAAACTTATGGCACGCATCCTTGGGGTCGACATCCCGAACAATAAGAAAATCGAATATGCCCTCCGCTATATTTACGGGATCGGGCCGTCGCGCGCGCGTATTGTCGTGGAAGCTGCCGGCATTGATCCGAATATTCGCGCCCACGAGCTGACGGAGGAGCATCTGAACAAATTGACAACGGCGATCACCGACCGCAAGTTTGCGGTGGAAGGAGATCTGCGCCGTGAGAACGCGGCCGCGCTGAAGCGGCTTCAGGCGATCAACTGCTACCGCGGTCTTCGCCATCGGCGCGGCCTGCCGGTGCGCGGCCAGCGGACGAGCACCAACGCCCGGACACGCAAGGGCGCCCGCAAGACCGTCGGTGTGTTCGCCAAGAAATAACCGGCTGATTGGTATCTGATTTTTATTTTCTAAGAAATGGCAAACGCGAACGAGAATCCGGAGAACGAGAAGCCTGTGGAAGAAGCGGCGGCTCAGGTCAAGGAACAGACCGGCCAGCAAGAGCCGAAGCCAGCTGAAAAACAGGCGAAGGCCGCCGAGGCTGAAGCGGCAGCTCCCGCAGCTGAAAGTGCGGAGGAAGCTCCGAAGAAGGAGATTACCGCGCAGGACCTTCTCAAAGACGAGATCGGTGCGATCAAGATTCGCAAGGCCAAAGGCAGCAAGAATATTTCGACCGGCATCGCCAAGGTTCTCGCGACGTTCAACAACACCAAGATTTGCATTACCGACACGCGCGGGAACGTCATTTCGTGGTCCAGTTCCGGCAAGATGAATTTCCGGGGCTCCCGGAAGTCGACCGCGTACGCCGCACAGGTGGTTGCGCAGGATGCCGGCCGCGCCGCGATGGCCCACGGGCTTAAGGAAATAGAAGTGCATCTGAGCGGTCCGGGTCTCGGACGCGACTCCGCGGTCAGGGCCTTCCAGGCGATCGGGCTTGAAGTTTCAGCGATTATCGATACCACTCCGGTTCCGCACAACGGCTGCCGCGCTCCGAAGCGCCGCCGGGTATAAGCGATCGCGCGGATTCGCCACTAGAAAGAACAGATTTACGAGATGTCACGTTACACTGGTCCTACCACACGCATCAGCCGTCGCTTCGGTCAGCCGATTTTCGGATCGAACAAATCGTTTGAGAAAAAGCCGTATCCGCCGGGCGTCCATGGGCCCCGCCTGCGCCGCAAGCTCAGTGATTATGCGATCGGGCTGAATGAGAAGCAGAAGCTTCGCTATACCTACGGCCTTTCAGAGAAGCAGTTTCGCCGCCTCTTTGAGCAGGCGAAACGGGAGCGCGGGATTACGGGCGACCGTTTCCTTCAACTCTTGGAAACGCGTCTGGACAACATTATCTATTTGCTCGGGTTCGCGAAATCGCGGCAGGCGGCCCGGCAGTTTGTCAACCACGGGCACGTTCGTGTCAACGGCCGGAAGGTCGATATTCCGAGCTACACGGTGAAGAGCGGCGACGAGATCGAAGTGCGCGGCAGCACGTCGTCCCGGCAGTTGGCCACCCGGATGCTCGATGAGACCCGTCTGCGTCCGGTTCCAGGCTGGTTGACGCTCCAGGAAGATGCTCTTCGGGCGACGGTCAATCGTCTCCCCGCCCGCGAGGAGATCGATCCCGGGGTTAACGAGCAGCTCGTTGTAGAATTTTACAGCCGCTGATTCATACTCTCCATTAGCATCGCATCTGGCGGGAACAACGCAATCGCTCCCTGCCGGATTTTTCCTTTTTACAGAACGACTGAATATGGCAAAGAGACTTGGTAAATTCGAGTTGCCCAACCGGCTGATCAAAGTGGAGGAGTCAGCAACGGACACCTACGCGAAGTTCATTGCGGAGCCGTTCGAAGCGGGCTACGGGCATACGATCGGGAACTCGTTGCGGCGGATTCTGCTGAGCTCGATCGAAGGAGCGGCGTTCTCTTCGGTTCGGATCGATGGGGTCAACCACGAATTCCAGAGCGTGGAAGGCGTTCTGGAGGACGTCACCGATATCGTGCTGAATTTGAAGAAGGTCCTGATCATTTCGCACAAGCGCGAACCGATCCGGCTGCACATCGACGTGAACCGCGAAGGGCCCGTAACGGCGGCGGATATTTCCGAGGATGCTAATATTCGGATCGTCAATCCGGATCAGCTGATTTGCACGCTCGACAAGCCGCGCCGCTTTTATGCGGAGCTCGAGGTCCGCGTGGGCCGCGGTTATTGTCCAGGGGAGGACAACAAGAAGGAAGACCAGCCGATCGGCGTGATCGCGATCGATTCTCTTTTCAGCCCGGTCCGCCTGGTCAAATACAGCGTCGAGAACACCCGCGTCGGGCAGATTACGGATTACGACAAACTGAATCTCGAGATCTGGACCGACGGGCGCATCACACCGGATGAGGCGCTCAAGCAGGCCGCTTCGATTCTGAAGCACCACCTCGACGTCTTTGATCGTGTAACGGAAGAACAGGTCGAGTTCGAAAGCGAAGGCGCTGAAGTGAGCGAGGAGCAGAACAAGCTCCGCAAGCTCCTCAACATGAGCGTCAACGAAATTGAGCTGTCGGTGCGTGCGGCGAACTGCCTCAACAACGCCAACATTACCACCGTTGGCGAACTGGCAATGAAGTCCGAACAGGAGATGCTCAAGTACCGCAACTTCGGGAAGAAGTCCCTGAACGAGATCAAGGAAAAGCTCGAACAGCTCGGTCTCTCGCTCGGGATGAAAATCGACGAGCGTCTGCTCGATCGAAAGAACGAATTCTGAGTTTACGTTAGTTAATCACTCTCATCAAAGCCGTTCATGCGCCACCAGAAACACAGCAATCAACTGGGCGTCAAAAAGGAGCACCGTGCCGCCCTGATGGCGAATCTTGCTTCCGCCCTGATCCGCGAGGGTCGCATCCAGACAACCTTGAAGAAGGCGAAAGCCCTCCGTCCATTCGCGGAACGACTGGTCACACTCGCGAAGAAAGGCGGCATCGCGAACCGTCGTCTCGCAATGGCAAGACTTCGTGACAGCGCGGCCGTTACGAAGCTCTTCAACGAGCTCGTCGGCGAGTTTGTCAATCGGCCGGGCGGTTACACACGGATTTACAAGCTTGGAACGCCGCGTCTAGGGGATGCCGCGGAGCTCGCGATTATCGAGTGGGTGACCGCCGAAGATCCGGGCTACCGTTCGAGCCGCCGAAAGCCAAAGGCCAAGAAGGCTGACAAGACCGCTGCCGACGAAACGGCCGCGGCGAAAGCTGCCGCTGAGGCCGGCGAAGCCGCCGCGACTGAGGAGCCGAAAAGCGAGGAGCCGGCAGAACAGGAGCAGCCTGAAGCTGAGGCGAATGCTGAAGCTGTTCAGGAGAAGCCAGAGGCCGGCGAGGAAAAGGAGAAGAGCGACAAAGCCGAGTAGTTCATCGCCTGGCAGAGCGCCATCGCCGGCAAAGCTCCGGTCACGGTACACATGGGCGGCGGCAGCCACGATGCTCAACTTGCAAAATCGACGGTGCCTCTCGCGGATGATCTCTGGCACGTCTGAACGATCACCTTGTTTCTTGCCAGCCCGTCCAACGCGGGAAAGATTGAGTTTCGGAAGCGCGTCTCTTCAATGGAAGGGGGCGCGCTTCTTTGTTTTGCCATGTTCGTCATTGATCTCACAGTCGGTGCGCTGATCTATATTTTCAGCGCGATGGCTCTCCTCATCGGCCTGTGGCTGTTTTCAGATCTGCGCGACAAAAACCTGTATGAGGCGGAACGCAAGAAGGTTATTTTTCACTGCATTAAATGCGACAAGATCTACACCAGCCGGCAGGGCACCGAGGTTGCGCCTTGTCCTCGCTGTCAATTTAACAATGCTCGTTTGAAGTTTTAGCGCTCACTGTCCGCGCTTCACGGAGAAGCGCGCTTCACCGATGCCTCGTCGGCCCGCGCGATCGGCCCAAACCAACACGAATCCGTTCATGCACGAGACTATCGCCATCCTGGATTTCGGCTCTCAATACACCCAGGTCATTGCCCGGCGCATCCGGGAATGCAACGTTCACTCGCAGATTTTTCCGTATCGCACGCCCGCTTCGGTTTTGAAGAAGCACAATGTGTGCGGGGTGATCCTGTCCGGCGGTCCCGCGTCCGTCCTCGCTCGGAATGCGCCGCGTCCGGATCCAGCGGTGCTCAAGCTCGGTGTGCCGGTACTCGGAATCTGCTACGGCCTGCAATTGATCGCCCACATGATGGGCGGGAAGGTCGAGAAGAGCAGTCGCCGGGAGTACGGACACAGCCGGCTCGACATCAAGGATGGGAAGCTGCTGGACGGATTGCCGCGCCAATTGCGCGTGTGGAATTCACATGGGGACAAAGTGATCGAGCTCCCCAAAGGTTTCGTGGCGACCGCGTCTACGGATAACTCGGATTTTGCCGCGATCGAGCATCCGAAGAAGAAACTGTTCGGCCTTCAATTTCATCCCGAAGTCTCTCACAGCGAACACGGCATCCTGGTTCTCGAGAACTTCATTAAGAACATCTGCGGCTGCACGGGCGATTGGTCGATGGCCAATTATCTCGACCAGGCGATTGAGTCGATTCGACAGGAGGTCGGCGGCGCGCGAGTGATCCTCGGTCTGAGCGGCGGGGTGGATTCATCGGTTGCCGCAGCCCTCCTTCACAAGGCGATCGGCGATCAGCTGGTGTGTGTTTTTGTGGACAACGGCTTGCTTCGTCTTCACGAGCGCGAGGCGGTGGTCAATCTCTTCAAACGGAACTTCAAAATGAACCTTCGTGTCGTTAACGCGGGCCGGCTGTTCTTGGAGCGGCTGCGCGGAGTTACCGATCCCGAGCGGAAACGAAAGATCATTGGCCACACGTTCATCAAGGTGTTTGAAGAATTCCTCAAGAAAAACGGCGACGCCGAGTATCTGGCGCAAGGGACATTGTATCCGGATGTCATCGAAAGTGTGGCGATCGACGGCAGCCCGGCGGCGGTGATCAAAAGCCACCACAATGTCGGCGGTCTTCCGAAACGGATGCGCCTGAAGGTGCTCGAACCGCTTCGGGAGTTGTTTAAAGATGAAGTTCGAGCGCTCGGCGCGGAACTCGGTCTGCCGCGCGAGGTCCTTTGGCGCCAGCCATTCCCGGGTCCCGGCCTCGCGGTCCGCATCCTGGGTGAAATCACTCGCCCCCGCTTGAAAATTCTCCGCGAAGCCGATGCGATCCTTCAGGAGGAAATGCTCGCGGCGGATTATTATTACAAGGTCTGGCAATCGTTCGCGGTTTTTCTGCCGGTGCGTACGGTGGGCGTCATGGGTGATCAGCGGACATACGACCATGTGATCGCCCTTCGCATCGTCGAGAGTGTCGATGCAATGACCGCCGACTGGGTGCGCTTGCCGCATGAATTGCTGCAACGGATTTCGAACCGGATCATCAACGAAGTGAAAGGGGTTAACCGGGTTGTGCTCGACATCAGCTCGAAACCGCCCAGTACCATTGAGTGGGAATAGCTTTCAACGTTTACCGCTTATCGCCATGAATTTTTCACGATTTGTTTTCTTCACGGGGTTCGCCTGTTTGCTCGCCGCCGCCACCGCGGGAGCGCAGCCGGCAACGGCGGAGATTATCACCAAGGCGCGCGAGTTTCTGGGCGGCGACGACGCTCTGAGTAAGGTGAAATCGATCCGCTACGCCGGGGAATTTGAAACCGCTGATGGAGGAACCGGCACCATCGAGATTATTTTCCAGAAGCCGCTGATGCAGCGCGTGACGGTGGTGCGGGACAATATCGGTGAGGTGACCGCGTTAAACGATTTCGAAGCATGGCGGAAGACCTACGACGCTTCCAATGCCGATCGATGGTCAATCACGCTGCTCGACGTTGAGAAAATCCGGGAACTCCAGGCGAATACGTGGGAAAACCTGAACTTTTTTCAAGGGATCGAGCAGCGGCGCGGGAGCATTGAAAACAGGGGACTCGCAGAGGTCGACGGTCGCCAGGCAGTTGAGCTCGTGTTTCGTCATCCGTCAGACATCGAGTTCGTTCGCTTTTTTGACATCGAAACGGGACGCCTGCTTATGACCCGCACCCGCGACGGCTCAGAGATCCGGGAGAGCGGAAAGATCGAGGTGAATGGCGTCGTTTTTCCGGAGAAGATTGTCATGAGTAAAGACGGCGAAAAGATGAACGAAATTCGTTTCACGGAGGTCGCGTTAAACCAGGCTTTCGACCCTTCGCTGTTCGATATCCCATCCTTCGCTCCAGCCGCGCAATAGCGGAAGCCGAAGCCGAAGCGCGGCATTTAACCCCGCGAGAGAAGGCCCCTGGATTCCGCAACGCAGCGCCTGGCTTGCACCGATGCCGGCCTCGTCGTAGGTTTTTTGTGCGATGAGTGCGGAATCGATGGAACCGGCAGGCGAAACATGTGACCGGTGCGGCCGCCCAGCTGTCATCCGCGTGGGCGACGAAAACCTTTGCGAAGAATGTTATCAGATCCCTGGTTCATGCTGCCCGGAATTCGGTGGCGAAGATCTTTGGGAACTCGATGACGAGGCACCGGCAAAACGCGACCACAGGGAGTAGTCTCATTTTACACGGCTTTCCATTTGGAGGAAGCTCTCTCCATCGGCCGTCTCCGTCCATAAGATCAGGAACCGGTCATCGAGCGAAATAATTCGCGGATGGGAGGCCGTCCGGGAACCATCGGAAATGGCCTTGGGTTCTGTCCAGGAGGCTTCCAGATCTCCGGGGCTTGCGGCAAAGTAGATCGTCCGGCGACTCCCTTCCAGCGGATGCCGGTCCCACACGATCCCCGTCTGTCCGTTGGGGAGTCGGGCGCTGTCGGTGTGGACGTTGCCTGGGATCTCATTGTTCGGAAGCGGGTGGGCGTTCCAGCTCAAACCGCCATCCCGGCTGACGAGCCGATAGGCGCCGCGTGCGGCGGGGTCGCCGGTCCAGACAGTGGCGAAGAGCGCGGCGTCGTCCGCCGGGAGTAATAAGCTGCCTCCGACATGGGGGCATCCATTGAAATGCCAGCCGAACGCGCCGACAGAACCAATGCGATGCCAGTGACTGCCTGAATCATCGGAGACCGCAAGCGCCATATCACTGGGATCCTGATCCCGGTACAGTACGAACAAACGTCCGTCCGCACCGACTTCAAGCGTGTTCCAGCAGCAGGCGCAGATGTCGGGATCGATAATGGTTGGAGGCGCCCAGGTGGCGGCGTCTTGTTCGAGCCGCGCGTGGCGCAGGCTTCGTTCGTCACCGCGCGCGTGGATCCAGACGGCATGAAAGGAATCTTTGCTCGCTGTAACGGCCGGAAAACGAAACCCTGCCGGTTCGTCCAGGTCAGCAACGGGCGGCGGCCCAGGATTCCAGGTTCGGCCGCCATCATTTGAACGTGCGGTTGCCAGTGAGCCGCTTCCCCAAGGTCCGTCTCCGCGAGCCGTCCAGAGGGCCAGCAAGCGATTGCCGGAGATTGCCAATTGAGGATCATGGCCGCGCTGGTGCCTTCCCGGCGGAGCGTGATCGGTTGGAATTGGAATGGGCTGACTCCACGTGGTGCCGCTGTCGGTTGACCTTGTGAAGAACAGCCGCAAATCCCCGCCGGGCGAAAGCGTCTGGCCAAAGAGCAAATAGACATCGCTCCCGCTGGCGACGACATCAAAGGATTCGCCCCGCGAGAAGTCGGACGGAGCGCCGTCCGGAGATCCCGCTGTCAGCCCGTCGGTGTAAATGACAGTCAGCGCGGATCCCGCGACAAGAAGCACGAGCAAACTTTTTCGTAACATAACAGTGAATACGCGGATCACGATGGTGGAATGCATTGAATCATCGCAGATCCCACCATTCATCTTTGTAGGCCGGGTCAAACGGATCGGTGACTCCGTTGCCGGTCCATTCCCCGGCGGGCCCGGGATAGAATGGCTCGTCCATCGGAAGCAAGCGGACGTGCCCGTCGACAAACGCGACGGCGGCAGCGGGCTGTCCGGCGGCGGAATGCCGTGGATTCGGCCGCCCAATGTTGGCGGTCGTCGTGCGCGAAGGCGGCATCAGGTGAGTGGCGAGGGTCGATTCACGAGCGTCGGTAATACCGGCGTCGGCGACAGCGACCGTCGCTGCCGGTTCACGGATGCGGGCGAACGGCTGCCAGTTGAGGTAGGTATTGATTCCGTAGCTCGCTTCGCGATCGATCCGTTCATTGGCGGGGCAATGCCAGATCTGGTCATCGGCGGTATCGCGGTTCGACTGTCCTGTATCGAGATACGGATACAAGAGCTCCTTGCGGTCTCTGTCTCCATCCCAGCCGGGATAGATTCCGTGATCCTGGCCGTACAGGTAGGAAGCCAGCGAGATCTGACGGATGTTGCTGACGCATTTGGCGGCATGCGCGCGGCGTTTAATCGTCGATACCGCTGGTGTCAGCAGAGCCGCGAGGATGCCGATGATGGCAATTACGGTAAGAAGCTCGACGAGCGTGAACGCGTGTCGATGCTGTTTGGTGCCGGACGCGGCGGATGCGCATGCGGCGGGTTTCGTGACAAGGCAAGATTCCATGGCGAAAAGGCGCGCGCCCTGTTCCTGAGAGAGCGGCGCAACGCAAATGTGTTCAGTTGATGGATACGTAATGGCAGCGACCGTGGATTTGGATCGATTCAGCTGGCTGCCGATAAGGCGGGCCGGCGTTCAGGATGCCGGGAGACCGCGGTTGGATTCGCGCTCAATTCGAGCGTGGTGCGGAATCAACTGAACATCGCTCGCGGCGGGGGCGCCGCCGGGGCAAGAGCGAAATCACGGGGTTGTCGCGAGGAAGCAGCGAGAAGCGTTGCATGACTGCTCGGCGCACTCAGCGTCTGCAATCGTTTGGCCAGCGGAAGGAAGAGCAGGATCTGGAAGGGGAAGGATGAAACCATGGGAGGCTCGTCCGGCGCTCCGGACTGACGCTCGGCGATCATCGCCTTGCCGACCTGCCGGCAGATGTCACACGGTTTTTCACCCCTGATCGTTTGGGTTGCCGCCTCGAACCAGGAGTCGGTTGATTGCCGGGCTTCCGCAAACATGCCTGACCAGCCGTACAACTGGAGGACGAACAGGTGGAGATTCAGGCTGAGACCGCACAGAACCAGCAGGGCGAGCGCGGCGGCCTTTTTGAGCCGTTGCGCGGTGCACTGTCTATGTTTGCTGTTCTGTTCCATTGCACGGTCAAGATACCCGATCATTCAATGGCAGGAATTGTCGCAGCTCAAGATATTTGCGTTTTGTCGCGTGCGCTGGCGCTTTTTTCAGGGAGAGATCCGGGCCTCGCGCGGTGAGAACTGCTTTTTGGGGTGACGGATCGCGTTTTGTCCCTAGAAGAGAGGGGAGATGTCGAATACATTTTATCTGTTCCTCCACTTGGTTGGCGTGATTCTGCTGGTGGCGTTTACGTTTTATGCGTTTGCCGGCCCGAATGCGAAAACGAAAAAGTGGGTGATGAGCCTTGGCGGGATCGCCAGCTTAGTCGTGCTGGTTTCCGGATTCGGAATGCTCGGAGGATCCTTTCCTGGGTGGGTCATTATCAAGTTGCTCGCCTGGCTGGGCATCAGCGCGTTTAGTGGATTGGCCTACCGGCGCCCGAAACTTCGCACGCCTCTGTTGTTAGTCACTGTCGTCCTAGTTGTGCTAGCGATCTGGGCGGTGATGTTTAAACCCTTTTGACCGGGCCCGAACGCCAGCCGCTTTGATTTTTGTGAAGGGTTGTTCAATCTGCCGGCAATGCTGCCAATAGGGAAAAGAGACTTTGGCCGCGCGGCCTTTCTTCTTCCTTGGATCGTGCCGCTGGTTTTACCACTCGTTCTTGAGGGATCGGTCCCCGCTTCTGACGGCGGCAATCTGGTGCGGGTGACGCAAGGGACGCTGCCGATTGTGATTTCGGTGCCGCATGGCGGAGAAATTGCGGTTCCTGGCGGCGAAAAGAAAGAAAAAGGTTCGACGCTGCGTGATTTGCATACGATCGACCTTGCTGAGATGACGATTGCGTTCTTGACCAAACGTTTCGGAAGGAAGCCGTACGTCGTCCTCGCTCAATTCAGCCGTCACTTTGTCGACGTGAACCGCGGACCGGACCTTAGTCCGGACGAAGCGTACAGCGGACCGATTTCCCAAAAGTATTACGATGCTTATCACGACGCGTTGCGCAAAGCGGTCGATGAGATTCGTGAAACCTTTGGGACCGGACTCTTAATTGATCTCCACGGGCAATCGGCTGAGCCTGATCACATGATTCGCGGAACCGTCAATGGCATGACAGTGACTGGCCTTCTTGAACGCCACGGCTTGGAGGCGCTGATCGGGCCGAATAGCTTCTTTGGGGCGCTGGCCGCAAACGAAGTTCCCGTGCTGCCGCCGGTGAACGATGCACCGGAGAGTCCGGCGGGCGAAACAATCTTTCTAGACGGCTATATTATCCGTAAGTATGGAAGTCACCATACAGACGGCATCGACGCTATTCAGCTTGAGGTGGGGCGGAATCATCGTCGCTCGAACATCCGGCGAGAAACGGCGCGAAAGCTGGCCGATGCGATCGCGACATATCTGGAAACGTATGTTTTGAACGAATCGGCATTAACGACGACCGCCCCTGTTCGGTGAAAAGTATTTTTGCGCCTTTGGGCGAAAAGCCATTTGAGTGATCATGGAAATTTTTCCTGCTATTGATTTGCGCGGCGGCCGCTGTGTTCGGTTGCTGCAGGGAAGGGCGGACGCCGAAACCGAATATTTTCGGGATCCGGTGGAGGCGGCGCGTCTCTGGAAGGAGAAGGGCGCGAGCTGGATTCACGTCGTCGATCTCGATGGCGCTTTTGCCGGCCTGCCGGCCAACTGGAACAGTATCGAGCGCATTGTCGCCTTGGGAGTGCGGGTGCAGACCGGCGGAGGCTTCCGGGATCTAGCGACCGTTTCCAAGGCGGTCGAGGCGGGGGTGAGTCGGGTGGTAATCGGCACAAAGGCATTCGAGAGCGAGGATTTTGTGCAAGAGGCGGTGAAACAGTTTGGCGAACGGATTGCCGTCGGGATCGATGCTCGAGACGGAAAGGTCGCAATTAAAGGCTGGGTGGACACGACTGAGATGCTCGCGATCGAAATGGCGAAACGCGTGGCGGATATCGGTGTGCAGACAATCATTTACACGGATATCAGCACCGACGGCATGCTGACGGGCCCCAATTTTCAGGCGCAAAAGGAGATGCTCGAGGCGGTTCCGTGCGCGGTGATCGCATCGGGCGGCGTCGCGCGCCGCGAGGACATTGTCGAACTGGCCAAGCTGGCGAAGACGCATCCGAACCTCGCCGGAGTGATCGTCGGCAAAGCGCTCTATGAAGGCAAAGTAGAGCTCGATGATTTGATCCATTTGGCCCGCGTCTGAGGGCAAGCGCCAAGAGGCGGTTTCAGGATTTCGGTTTTTAGCCTGCCGCCTGTTTCGATTCTCGAAAAAAGGGGAGGCGTTCGCGCATTTCGAAGACCGCTGCCGGCGCGATCTGGAAAACACCCGGCCCCATTTCATCGCGACAGTAAAAGGAACAGCTGTTCCTTTTAATGCCGCACTTTTCAGGAAATGCCTGCTTAGGCCCGTGGGTCCCGGCGGGCTTTCTCGATCGACTCGGCGATTTCTTCGAGCGGATAGGTCAGGATCTCGGCTAGCGTCGGATGATACCAAGGGGCGCGCATGAGATCGAAAACGGTCGCCTGCATGGTGAGTGCGACGGAGAAGCAGTGGATCAATTCGCCGGCGTCTTTTCCCGCGATTTCCGCTCCGAGGATTTTGCCGGATTGGGCATCCGCGAACACGCGGACGAATCCGCGTTTCGCTTCCATCAGAATGGATTTTCCGTGATCGTCGAATGGATACGACGCGCTCAGAAATTTTCGCCCCGTCTGTCGCAATTGCTTTTCCGAAAACCCGGCGGTCGCGATTTGCGGATCGGTGAATGCGACTTGGAGCAAATGATCGTAATGGATCGGCTCAACCTTATGTCCGAGCGCGTGCTTCACGGCGACCTCCGCCTGGGCGATCGCGATATGGACAATTTCATGCGGGCTGCAGCAGTCGCCGGCCGCATAGATATGGGGATTGCTGGTCTGTTGAAAACCGTCGGTCGCGATGCGCCCGGAGGGTGTTGTGCGAACACCCGCGGTATCAAGCCGCAACAGCGCTGTGCGCGGCCGGCGCCCCAGGGCGTTTAGGCAATGCCGGGCCGTGCGCGTCATGCGCTCTCCGCGGCAGTCGAGGGTGACGGCTATGGAATCCTTTTTCGCCTCAATCCGAATCAAGTTGGTTTCCGTGATCAGTTCGATTCCTTCGTCACGAAACGCCGATTCGACAACTTCCGCAAGGTCGTCGGCCAAGGCAGTCAGGATATGCGGGCTCCGCTGGATCAGCGTCACACGACTTCCGATTCGCCGGAGGAACTGAGCGAGTTCGCACCCGACGGTGCCGCCTCCGAGGATGAGAACGGATTCTGGTACAAAATCGAGGTTCAGCACATCGTCGCTCGTCCAAACCGGTGCCTCATCGAGCCCTGGAATCGGCGGACAATTCACTTCGGATCCGGTCGCGATCACGATCTTTCTTCCGCGAAGGCGACGCCCGTCGACGAGCTCGACTTCATTTGTATCGGTAAAATGGCAAAGACTTCGGTAGAGGTCGAACGCCCCGGATTCGAGACCGCTTCGCCGGTAGTCAGCGAAATCAGCGATGATTTCCCGTTTTCGTTTGGCGACGGCGGGCATGTCGGCTTTCGCATCGGGGATGTCGAGGCCGAACTCCCTCCCGCGCTGGGCGAGATGCAAGACTTCGGCGGCGTAGAGCAGTGTTTTGGAAGGCATGCAGCCCCGGAGGATGCAGAGGCCGCCGAGTTCTTTCGCCCCATCGATAACCGCGACACGCTGACCTGCGTCGGCGGCTGTTCGCGCGGCAGCGTAGCCGGCGCTGCCGCCGCCGATTACGAGAAAGTCGTATTCCATTTCCATACTATGAAAACGATGCGCGCGCGGCGAAAGATCAAAAAGACCGGCAGCTCTCCCGGGAGTGACCGGTCTCGAATGTTGAACTTGTCGGCTGCGATCAGCCTTTTATTCTATTCAGGTGATGGCTGCGATCCACTTTGAAGCGAAGCTGCTGCGGCCTGCGGAACCTGGCAGGGGCGGGGACTGGACTTTTCTGATCTTGCCCAAGGAGGCCAGTGCCAAACTTCCGACTCGTGCGATGGTGACAGTGGAAGGGACGATCAACGATTGCCCGCTTCGCGCAACTTTAGAGCCGGATGGTCAGCGGAGTCATTGGCTCAAAGTAAGTCGGAAGATGCGGGAAGCCGCGGGCGCAGTTGCGGGAGACATCGTTTCCTTGGAGATTAAGCCGGTTGAGAAGGAACCGGAGCCGCGGGTGCCCGCGGATTTTCGGACAGCGCTAGCGGCGAATCCGAAGGCGCGGGCCATGTGGCGGGAAATCACACCAGCTGCCCGAAGAGACTGGGTACAGTGGATCGTATCGGCCAAGCGGCCGGAAACGCGGGCGCGTCGAATCAAGAACGGATGCGAGATGCTTGCTGCTGGAAAGCGGCGGGTGTGCTGCTTTGACCGGTCAGGATTTTACAGCAAAGCTCTGGGAGCGCCCAAGGCGGCTGAATGACTGAAGGACCGGCAGCTGGATTGTGTTCGGGAAGGTTGACCACGAACAGCTCTAATTTTCACAAAGTTTGGGAGAGGGGTCGCCAGGGGCGGAGTGGTTTGGCGGCCGCCGGTGTGAGCCGGCGGACAGGCAGCAAAAAGCCCCGGGGCGAATGACCCCGGGGCTTTTGTGTGTTTGAATGATTGGATCGCTCTTACTTTTCGAGCGCTGCCTGCGCGGCGGCGAGGCGGGCGATCGGCACGCGATTGGGCGAGCAACTGACGTAGTCGAGTCCGATCTGATGACAGAACTTTACGGACTCCGGATCACCGCCGTGTTCGCCGCAGATGCCGAGTTTGATTTTCTTGCGGGTCTTGCGGCCGTTGGCGATACCGAGCTTCATCAGCTCGCCGACTCCCTCGACATCGACCGAGGCGAAAGGATTCCCCGGCAGAATCTCGTGGTTCTGGTAGAGCCGGAGGAAGTTGCCCGAGTCGTCGCGGCTCATGCCGAGAGTCGTCTGGGTCAGATCGTTTGTGCCGAAGCTGAAGAACTCGGCTGTTTCGGCAATCTCGTCGGCGACGATCGCAGCGCGGGGCACTTCGATCATGGTGCCGACGAGGTAGTCGATCTTGACCTTTTTCTTTTCCATCACGTCGGCGGCGACACGGTGGATGATCTCGACCTGATGCTGGAGCTCGCCCGGGAAGCCGACCAGCGGAACCATGATTTCCGGAACGACCTTTGGTGCGTTCTTCAGTTTGGAAACCTGCGCGGCCGCTTCGAAGATGGCGCGCGCCTGCATCTCGGTGATTTCCGGGTACGTGATGCCGAGGCGGCAGCCGCGGTGGCCGAGCATTGGGTTCTGTTCGTGCAGGGCTTTGACGCGTTCGACGATCACTTCCTGCGACACATCGAGCTTTTCCGCGAGTGCGCGGATCGCGGTGCCGTCATGCGGAAGGAACTCGTGCAAAGGCGGGTCGAGAAGGCGGATGGTGACCGGGAAGCCCTTCATGGCCTTGAAGAGGCCGGCGAAGTCTGACCGCTGGTGCGGCAGCAGCTTCCTCAGAGCGGCGCGACGATCCTTTTCGTTTTGCGCGATAATCATCTCGCGCATGCTGGTGATGCGGTCGCCGTCGAAGAACATATGCTCGGTGCGGCAGAGCCCGATCCCTTCAGCGCCGAACGCAATGGCGAGGCTTGCCTGACCGGGCGTATCGGAGTTCGTCCGGATCTTGAGCTTTCGGGCGCGGTCGGCCCACTTCATCACCTGATCGAAGATCTGGAAGGTGTAGCTCTTGTCGGCTTTCAGCTTGCCGCTGAGCACCTGGTTGACCTCTGAAGGCGCGGTCGGGACATATCCGGCAAAGACCTCGCCCGTCGTGCCGTCGATCGAGATGTCGTCAAACTCCTTCAGGACGACGGAACCGGCCGTCAGCGTTTTCCGTTTGTAATCGATGACAATATCGGAAGCGCCGCAGACGCAGACTTTTCCCATTTGACGCGCGACGAGGGCCGCGTGCGAGCTGACGCCTCCGCGGGAGGTAAGGATGCCGTCGGAAGCGAGCATGCCGCGGAGATCTTCCGGGGAAGTTTCGACCCGGCAGAGGACGACGTGTTCGCCCTTGTCGGTCAGCTTCTCCGCTTCCGCGGCGCTGAAGACGACCTTTCCGGAGGCGGCGCCAGGGCCTGCGGGGAGGCCGGTGCCAATCACCTTGACCTTTTTCCGGGCTTCGAGATCAAAGATCGGTACGAGGAGACTGGAGATCGATTCGGCCGGGATGCGGCAGACGGCTGTCTTCCAGTTTATCAGGCGCTCCCGCACCATTTCAACAGCGATGCGAATCGCGGCGAGGCCGGTCCGCTTGCCGTTGCGCGTCTGGAGCATGTAGAGGTGGTTGTCTTCGACAGTGAACTCGAAGTCCTGCATATCCTTGAAATGCTTTTCGAGCTTCTTGCGGATCTGCTGGAGTTCACGGAATGCATGCGGCATTTCCTCTTCGAGCTGGGCGATCGGGTGCGGCGTGCGAACACCGGCGACCACGTCTTCGCCTTGGGCGTTGATCAGGTATTCGCCGTAGAGAACATTTTCGCCGGTTGCCGGGTCACGGGTGAAGGCGACGCCGGTCGCGGAAGTTTCGCCGCTGTTGCCGAACACCATTGCCTGGACATTGACGGCGGTTCCCCATTCGTGGGGGATCCGATACTTGCGCCGGTAAAGAATCGCGCGGTCGTTGTTCCAAGATTTGAATACGGCGCCAATCGCCCCGTCGAGCTGCTTGTGAACATCCTGCGGAAAGGTCTTGCCGGTGCGCTTTTTGATGAGCGCTTTGAAACGCGCAATCAGTTCGATGAGGTCATCGCTGGTGAGATCGGTATCCTCTTCGGCTTTGACCTCCTTTTTCAGCGCTTGCATGATTTCGTCGAACGGCTCATGCGCATGCTCATCTGCCGGCTGAACGCCCATGACGACATCGCCGTACATTTGGATGAACCGGCGGTAACAGTCGTAGGCAAAGCGAGCGTTTCCGGAACGGGAGGCGAGACCTTCGACGGTTTTGTCGTTGAGGCCGAGATTGAGGATGGTGTCCATCATTCCCGGCATCGAATCGCGGGCGCCGGAACGGACTGAGAAAAGGAGCGGGTTCTTCGGGTCGCCAAACTTTTTCCCGAGCTGTGCCTCGACGGCCTCGACAGCCCCGCGAACCTCTTCTTCCAAGCCAGCGGGGAACGTATTGTTGTTCCGGGAGAACTCGGTGCAAACGTCGGTGGTGATGGTGAAGCCCGGAGGAACGGGCAGACCGATGCGTGACATCTCGGCGAGATTGGCGCCTTTGCCGCCGAGCAACTCCTTCATGGATCCGTCGCCATCGGTCTTTTTGCCGAACGCATAGACGCGCTTAACGGAGCGCTTCGCGGAGCTCTTGGTTGCGGCTCGCTTCGCTTTTCTCTTCAGGTTTACTTTTGCCATTCCAGTATCTGGTTTCGGTGATTCTTGTCCCGCGTATTTTGCGGAAAGGGAAAAAAACTAAGGGATTGAGAGGGGGTGTCAACTGCGAGGTGTCGCGCGCCGGGGCGATACGAAGGGACACGGAGCAGGGACCGACACGAACGGGCAGGGCCGACTGGGACAGGGGCGGGTGTCATAAGCATTTGGGTACGCGGGAAGACGGAGCCGGGCGTTTCGGCGGAAGCCTCAACGAATGGCAAGAACGCGAAGGGCCGGGTGCCCGCCGCTCGGATCAGGAGGCCGGGGCGGGCGCGTTGCCGGCGAGAAACTGATCGTGGAGGATCTGGATGCCGAGCAGATGGTTGAGCAAAGCGTCCTTTCGCGTGAGCGAGATCGGGTCGGTGTCGTTCGCGTAACCGGCGAGGAAGCTGGTGATCCGTTCCGGGTCGAGAATCCCCGCCTCGCGGATTTTCTCGGGCGCCAGATACTGATCGATCAGGTTTTGCAGGGCTTTTTGCTTTTTCTCCTCGGTGTGTCCCGGCGGTGCCATGAACGCGAATTTTTCGCGCTTGTACAGCACCTCGGGAAGGATTCCGCGCATCGCTTCCCGGAGAACCCATTTCTCGGTGTTGCCATGGATGCGCAAGGCCGGCGGCACGAGCACAGCGCGTTCCGCGAGGTGGTGGTCGAGAAAGGCCGGACGTGATTCCATGGAATTGGCCATGTCGACGCGGTCGCCGCCCCAGTTGAGAATTTGCCCTTCGAGCATCGTCTTGCTCCAGGTGTATTGCGCCTTGTCGAGCGGGTGGCGTCCATCGATCATCCTGCCGTCGAGCGAACCGGCGATCTCCGCGATAGGATCGTAATCGTTCAACTCGTCGCGAACGTCCGCCGCCAAGAGAGGCCGGGCAAGATCGAGGGTGGCCAGCCACGGCTGAATCCAGGAGGGCGTAAAGCCGCAAAGTTCGTCAAACGCCGGGTGCGCGAGCTGTTCTTCGGCAAGGATCGCGCCCTGGAAGAGTTTGTTGGAACGATCCATGGCTTCACGCAGGGAACGGACGGTTTCCGGAGATTCGTCCTGGATGCCGTGGATGAACATGTCGCGCTTGAATGAAGGGTAACCGCCGAACAGTTCGTCGGCCCCCTCGCCGGTGACGACGGTTTTGTAGCCGCTCGCGTAGACGTGGCGGCTCATACACCATTTGGCGACGCCGAGCGTGTTATAGAAGGTCCGTTCCGCGTGCCACATGGTCCGAAGGTAATTATCGCCGTAGAGATCGGCGGCCTTCAGATGGATCATGTCCTGCTCGGCCTGGACGCTTTTGGCCATTTCGCGCGCGATGTGCGATTCGTCGTAGGCGGCGTTGTCGAACGCGATGGTGAACGCCTTGACGGGCGATTGCTGGGCGCCGCTGGCGAGTCCGAGGATCGAGCAGCTGTCAATACCGCCGGAGAGGTAGCAGCCGACCGGCACGTCCGCCTCGAGCCTGAGCGTGACCGCTTCGACCAGCTTTTCGCGGATCGCTTCGACGTGGTCGATTGCCGCGCGGGAGAAATCTCGATCGGCCTGGCGGGGAAAATCGAGGTCCCAGTAGCGCTCTTCGGAAATGTCAAAACGGTCGCCGCGCCGCCGGATGCTGAGGAAATGTCCGGGTTTAACGGCGCGGATGCCCTCAAAGGCGCTGGTGCCGGGAACCATCGTGTGCATCAGCTGGTGCAAGGCAGCCTTGCGGTCGAGGCGTCCGCGAATGTCCGGATGGGCCAGCAGCGCCTTGACCTCGGACCCGTAGTACACGGCCCCTTCGGCAATGTGATAGAAAAGCGGTTTGATGCCGAAACGGTCGCGCACGAGCAGGAGCCGGTCTTCATTCTGATCGTAAAGGGAAAAGGCGAATTCGCCGCGGAGATTGTGAACGAAGTCGAGTCCGGACTTTTGATACAGGTGAAGCGCGATCTCGCTGTCGGATTTGGTCGCGAATCGCGCGCCCTCGGCCATCAGGCCGGCGCGGATCTTCTTGAAATTGTAGAACTCGCCGTTCGCGCTCAAAACCAGTTTCTTGCCGTTGAGGAAGAGCGGCTGCGCGCCGCCCGGGAGATCGATGATCGACAGACGGGCGTGAGCGATCGCGAGTCCGCGCGGCGCGTCGAGGTGGACGCGGCACCCGTCGGGGCCGCGGTGATGGAGACGGCGAACCATGTTGTCGAGATGGCTCGGGTCGTTGTCGGAGAGTCCAGTGGCTTTCCAGAAGCCTGCGATACCACACATAAGTATAAAAGCGGGAAGGTGTGTTAGTTATTGGTTATTAGTTGTCAGTTATTAGTTATTTTAGGGGGATGTTTTTGGGGAGGGTGTGGAGGCGGTCGAGGAGGCTGATCAGGAGTGCCTGACGAACGAAGACCGCGCCGTGGGCCTGGGAGAAATACAGGTTATGACTTGTTCGGTCGAAGCATGTATCCAGTTCTTTGCGACGTGCAAGCGGATGCATGATGACCGCCTCGGATTTTAACTTGGTTTCGCCGTCGAGCTTGTACCGGCTGTCCATCGTCTTGTAACTGTCGCCAAGGAGGGCGATCGAGTTCATGTAAATGACATCCAGGTCGGAGATGACGCTGTGGAGATCGTTTTCCACCTCGACCTCGATTCCGGCTTTCCTGATCTCCTCTTCGAGTTCGGGCCCGAGCGGGTCGGCCATTTCCGAGATGACCGTCACGCGGCGGAAGTTCTCTTTAAACAGGAGCGACATCAGGAGAAAGCTTTTGACTGCCCGCATATTTCCCGGAGTGCCCATGATCCCGAGATGGAGGCGCGCCTTGTCCTCGACGTCGGACGATGCGAGGAGGGGGTTCCATTTCAGCAGGGCGTACCAATCGGCGAGCGCCTGTGTCGGGTGTTCGCCGGAACCGTTTCCCGCGTTGATGAGCGGCACGCGGAGATTCTGCCGAATCTGATCGATGGAGTCGGTTTCGGTGTGCCGCATGATGACGAGATCGCCGTAGGCGTTAAACATCTCGCCGATGTCGGCGAGCGATTCACCCTTGGCGACACCGGTGACCTGTTCGTCCGGAATCGAGATCACCTTGCCGTCGAGGCGCAAGATCGAGCTCTCGAACGAAGTGCGGGTTCTAGTGCTCGGTTCGAAGAAGGCGGTGATCACGATTTTCCCATCGAGCGGGTGGTGGGAAGCGATTTCCGTCGCCTCGAGCAACGCGGCGAACTTACAGAGCTCAACGATCTCCTGTTTTGTGAAATCCTTCGCCGACAGGACGGAGCGTCCAGCCAGTTTCTTGAGGACCGACCGATCGATGTTCTCTTCGGTGAAGAGAGTTTCCGGATCGGGACGGAGCGTCTCGGAATCATCCGGGGGCTCCATCGCTTTCGTGTTCGTGTTGGGTTTTAGATCCTTCAGCATCTTACCATATACGTTTGTTTTTATAATCCAAGATCAGGAGGGCGATTAGCAGAACGGCACCGAGTCCGACGAGCAGAATGGCGCCGAGAACAATCGCTTGAAAAAAAGCGGCGGGGAATAGAATCATGCCCATTCTCTTTCCGGTTCGGGTTCGTGTGTTTCGTTCAAAATATCCCACTCGAAATTCTGCGGCGCCAGCCAAGTCGTCAGGACGACGATCAGCATGGAAATCGCGGCTCCGATCAGCGCCGCGACGAACGCGCCGATCGTGAAGTAGGCAATGAGGCCGCCGATCGAGCCGAACAGGAGGGCGCAGAGCGCTCCGGCGCGGTTCGTTGTTTTCCAGTAGAGTCCGGCGGCGATCGGCCAGATGGCGCTGGCGACCAGCGGGCCTGCGAAAAAGAGCACGTCCATAAGTGTGCCGATTCTCGGCAGGCTGATCAGCCAGGCGGTGAAGCCGAGACCGACGACGATGAACGCGGCGGCCTTCCGGACCGTTTCATCGCTGGCATTCGGGCGGAGGAGTTTGCGGAAGATGTCTTCCGTTACAATGTCCGATGTAGCCGCGAGCAGACTGTCGATGCTCGAGGCGAGCGAGGCGAAAACCACGACGAAGATGACCACCGCGCCCGCCATCCCGAGCACTTGTGTGGCAACCAGCGGTCCGACCATATCGGGACTGGTCACGTTGATGCCGAAGGGTGCCGCGCCGAGGGCGAAGAACCCGGCGGCAACCGGGATCGGCAGCCAGCACAGGCCCGCGAGGACGTACGCTTTTGCGCCGACGCCCTTTCGCATGGCAAACGCGCGACTCCACCAGACATTGTTGTGAAAAATCTCTCCGAAACCGAACAGGAGGTTGTTGAAGATCACCATCAGCGAGGCGGGAAGCAGGACGTTCAGCAAGGCCGGCTGATTGGTGGCAACGCTTTCGTAGATTGCATTGATTTCCATCCGCCCCATCATGGCGCCGCCGACCACGACGACGCCGATCATGATCAAAACGCTCTGGATGTAGTCGGTGCCGATGACGGCATAAAGGCCGCCGAAGAGCGTGTAGATCACGCAGACGAGCAGGATGATGCTCATTCCGAATTCGTAGGGGATTCCCGAGATCGTGTTCAGGACAATGCCGCCTGCCATCGCCATGCTGATCAGCCAGGTCAGGCTGTAGAAAATCGTGATGACAAGAAAGACGCCCCAAGTCGCTCGCCCGTAGCGGAGGCGAATGAAGTCGCCGCTCGTGAACCCGTTCGGCATCAAGTGCCGGATCCGGCGCGCCATGGGAGCAAATAGGAAAAGGCCGAAGGAAGCGGTGCTGTAGGCGAGCATGCCCCAGATGCCGAATTGAATCGCAAACTGAGGGGCGAGCATGACGGTGTTTGAGGTGACCCATGTCGCCATGGCGGTCGCCGTGCCGAGCGCGAGGCCGACATTCCGTCCGGCCACCATATATCCAGTGAGATCCTTCGCTTTCTTCCCCCACAAGATTCCGAGGTACACCCAGATAACACTGAAAAACGCGAGCAAAGCCCAGCCGATGCCAGCCGGTAGAACCGCTGATTGGTAATTCATAAGCAAAAGCAGGTGGTGATGGGCGGGCGTAATTATTCCGCGGAAACCGCGTCGCGACGAGTGCGCCGGTCGCCGCCGACGACGAGGGCCACGGTGGCCGCGGAAACGATGCCGCCGATTCCGAAAAGCCAGAGTGCCTTGGCGAGCGAATCGTATTCAATCGTTAGATACAAAGGCTTCGACCAATCGCTCGTTTCGCCTTTACTGTCGATCGCTCGGACGCGAAAGGCGTACTCGCCCTCGTTGAGGCCGGAAATGAACGACGCGCGATCAGGACCTTCATAACGGGTGATCGCGTCGGAGAAGTCGGGGGATTCGGCCATTTCCAATTCGAATCGTGCGCTGGCTTCCGCGGGCGGACGTGTTCGCGGATCCGCTGCCGGTTGCTCGCTGGCGGGAAACGTCCACTCAACCATCCGGTAAGGAACCGATTGCGTGATTTTTTCTTGGTCGGACTTGAAGACCGGTACCGGCGGAGCCGCAAACAGAACAGCGCCGGAAAGAAAAACGAGACTGGTGAAAAGAATCAGTGTTCGGATGTCAGCAACTCGGGCGATCAAACAAAACATGGGACCGAGGTTGAACAGGAAGCTCTCCAGATACCGCAAACAGCGATGCCACAGGCATGGGAACTCCGGGTTTGTATCGTTAAAACCCAATTATATTGGAACGCATAGTGATGATCGCAACCGTAAAATGAATTTTTTCAAAAACTGATTGTATTCAGAAGATCGATACCATGATGGTCGCAATAATAATACTGCCGTAAGAGTGACGATCATTTTCCGTTTTGTAAGATTATTGTATAAAGTGCGTTGGCAGCGTGAGCGCGCGAATGGGCAACTGCCGGCCAGCACCGCCGGGCCGGTCCAGATTTGCCTGTGCGAGGCGAAACATAAAATCTCGACAGCAGGGGGTGTTTCCCTTTTGGGAAGGGAATGCGGTACGCACTCACATTGCTCGACACCAAATATCAGGACTTGGGACTTTTGCTGCTCCGCGCGGGTCTCGGGGTGATGTTTATCATCTTCCACGGCGGCCCGAAGCTGGCCGGCGGGCCGGACCAATGGGAAGGAATCGGCGCGCGGGCCGGCTTTGAATCGCTGCCGGTTCTCTGGGGATTTTTGGCGGCTTTCGCGGAATCGTTCGGCGCCTTCTTTTTACTGATCGGACTGTTTACGCGGTTTGCGCTGCTCTTCCTGATCGCGACGATGGTGATGGCCGCGACGTATCACTTGGGCAACAACGACGGCTGGTCCGGAGCGAGCCGCGCGATTGAAATGGGGATTGTCTTTGTCGGACTTTTCTTTGTGGGGCCCGGCCGATTCAGCCTCGACGCCTGGATGCGGTCGGAGCGAGCCAGGGCTGCCTGAGGGCGTGCTGAAGGTGACGGTGTTTTGCTGGTCGAAAAAAACGGGCGATCCCGTGCGCCGGCAGGGTTGCGGTTGCGCGGATGGGGAGTGACGTTAAGGCGGGAGGGAAGAACGATGATCGCAACACAGAATATCAATGGGGTTAACCGGGGAAAACTGACGGAAACAATCGACGCGGTGCGTGAGACGCCGGAACTCGGCCAGTGTGAGTTCCGCGCGCGTAATACGTGGATCGACGGCGGATTCAACCGGACGGAGATCAGCGGCTTTCATGCCGCGGGCCAGGAGGTTTCGCGGGAGATGCCGTTCCAGGAGACCGCGGATGAGCCGCCGGTTCTTCTGGGGAAGGACCAGGGTCCGAATCCGGTCGAGCATTTGCTCGGAGCTCTTTCGGCCTGCATGACGACGACGATGGTTTATCACGCCGCCGCGCACGGCACCAAAATCGATTCGATTGAGTCGGATTTTTCGGGAAATCTTGATTTGCAGGGTCTTTTCGCGCTGCGGAGTGACGTCCGGCCGGGATTCCAATCGATTCGCGCGAAATTCCGGGTGCATTCCGATGCTCCGGCGGACGAACTGGCCAGTTATGTAAAATACTCGCCGGTCTACGATGTCGTCTCCAAATCGGTTCCGGTATCGGTCGAAGTCGAGAAGGTTTAAAAAGTTTAAGCCCCTCTTGAGGAGCTTCTTAGTTCGTTGAATCCGTTGCGGGCGACCGCGACGGGCCGTTTCCTCTTGACCGGGTTTCCGGCAAATTTCATCGTGATCGCTTTCATCCTCTCAGGCCGTTTGTGATGCGGCTGGAGCGGGGGAGCAGAGCGATGGAACGTTCGAAAACAAAGGGTGTTAGCGAGATCCCAGGGGCTCGGATCGGCTGGAAACAGGCCGTTGTGCTGCTTGTAGTTTGGCTGGCGCTGAGCGGGAAGTTCGATCCGTTTCACCTGATCGTCGGGGTGGCGGGAATCGGGCTGATCCTCTTCCTGGACCGGAAACTCGGCCGTCCGAATCTCGATGCTGCGCCGGTCGACCTCGCTACCCACTATGGTCGGCTGCTTGCCTACATTCCTTGGCTGGGCTGGCAGATGGTTTTGTCGGCGTGGCAAGTGGCAAAAGTCGTCATTGATCCATCGCGGCTGGAGGCGGCTGTTGTGCGATTTCGGAGTCCGCAGCCGCACACGGTCGCGCGGGTGATGCTGGCGAATTCGATCACGCTGACCCCGGGAACCCTGACTTTGCATCTTGGAGGAGATACTTATCTGGTGCATGCCATCTCGCGTGACGCGCGCGAAGGGCTTGTGGACGGCAGCATGCAAGCCAAGGTGGCGCGGGTCTTTCGCTGCGAGATGGAACGGCCGGTCGTCGACGATGCGATCGTGAAAGGGCGGATCAAGCTCTGATGGAGGCCTTTTGGACAGCAACGATCGTGGTCCTCGTCACGATCATTCTGATCCCGTTTTATCGCGTGTGGGCGGGGCCGACGGTGTTTGACCGGCTGCTCGCTATCAGTGCGATGGGGGCCAAGACGATCGCGCTGATTTGTGTATTCGGTTTTCTCTACGGACGGATCGACATGTTTCTCGATATCGCGATCGCCTACGCGATTTTAAACTTTATCGGCGGCTTGGCGATCGCGAAATATTTCTCGCCACCGGATCCAGGCAAAGAATGACAATCCTGCAAAACAGCCTCGCGGTTTTTCTGGTCGTGGTCGGCTTGGTCACGATGCTGACCGGGAGTGCCGGGATCATCCGGCTTCCGGATTTTTTTACGCGAACCCATGCGGCCAGTTTAGCGGATACGGTCGGCATTATCCTCGTGCTCATTGGGCTCGCGGTGTATGAGGGGCTGACGCTGAACGCGGCAAAGATTTTGCTTGCGGTTGCCTTTATTGCGCTGACCAACCCAGTTGGGGTCCACATGCTGGCGAGGGCGGCCCTGCTGGCGGGCGTGAAACCCTGGGCGGCGCGCGATCGCGGGAAGGAGGAGCGCGAGTAGCATGAACTGGCAAGTCGAGTGCGTGCTCTATCTGCTTTTGGTCGTGGCGGCGCTGTTGGCGCTCGGTGTGCGAAACCTGCTGGCGGCCGCGGTGGCCACAACGGCGTTCAGTTTCGCGGCCGCCGTTTTGTATGTATCGATGGGAGCGGTCGATGTCGGGTTTACCGAGGCGGTCGTGGGAGCGGGAATCGTCGGAGTCTTTTTTATCGCCGTGCTTCATCAAACCACGAGGAAGAGTCAGGATTGAAAGCCTTACAGATCGGAGTTGTGCTGCTGTTTGCGGCAGCGATGCTTTATGCGACGATGCAGCTTCCGCCGCGAGGAGCTCCTGACGCCCCGATGCACCGGACGGTCAGCCCAGCTGGCAGCGAAGGTGCCGCGGCGCATTATATCGCCCATGCCTACGAGGATGCGAAGACGGTGAATATCGTGACGGTCATTTTGGCGGATTATCGCGGCTTCGACACGCTGGGAGAAGTGATGGTGGTGTTCTCCGCCGCCGTCGCCTGTTTCTTTATCCTTGGCCGCCGGGAAAAACGGGGAGGGAACGGATGACCGGGCCCATTCGGAGCATTATTGCCATCGTTGTTACCCGGGCGCTGGCTCGTGTGATTCAAGTGTTCGGTATCTATGTGATCTTTCACGGGCATTACAGTCCGGGCGGCGGCTTCCAGGGGGGCGCGCTGCTGGCGGCGGGCTTTATTCTGTTGCGGCTGACGGAGGGGTTGCAGGCGAGCCAGGCGGAATTTCCGTCGACGCGGGCGCTGCCGGCCGCGGGACTGGGGGGACTGGTTTTCCTCGTCACCGGCATGCTGGCGCTAACGGGCGGAGGATTTTACTTGGAGTATCCCGCATTGCCGTTCGGTTTCGACGGAACGATGCTCCGTTACTACGGAATTCTGATTGTGGAGATCGGAATAGGCGGTGCTGTGGCCGCGGCACTGGTATCGATCTACGACAACTTGGTCGGAGGGCCGCCGGATGGTTGACCTGATTCACGACTACTACGCGTACTGGGCGATCGTGCTCCTGCTGGCGGTTGGCATGTACGGCATGATCGTGAAGAAGAACCTGATGAAGAAGTTAATCGGGATGATCATCTTCCAGAACGCCGTGATTTTGTTTTTTGTGACAATGGCGTTCAAGTGGAACGCGACCGTCCCGATTCTTGACCCTTCACGTCCGGTGACCGAGCCGGAGAATTACCTCAATCCCCTTCCGCACACGCTGATGCTGACGGCGATCGTTGTCGGAGTGGCGCTGACCGGCGCTGCCTTTGCCATGCTGATCGTGATCTACCGGAACTACGGCACGCTCGATGAGCCGGTCTTGCTGGAGAGGATGGAGGCGGAATGACGGGAGGGAACCTTCCAGTGCTGATCCCGGTTGTTCTGTTTGCCGGGGCTTTACTGATTCCGCTGGTGGCCAAGATTGGTCGCGCGGCGTCGTACGCGGTGATGATGGCGGCGGCGGGCTTTTCGTTCGTCGCCTCGGCTGTCGGCTTATACCGGACCTTGGCCGCGGGGGAGGCGTTTCATTATACCCTCGGCGGGTGGCAGCCTCCAATAGGGATCGAGCTGGTGCTCGACCCGCTGTCGGCGTTTTTCTGTCTTGTGATCACCGGCGTTGGCCTCGCTGTGCTCTGGCACAGCCGAATTCTCATCGCGAAGGAAACGCCCGGCAAGGAGGCGCCATTTTACAGCGCGGCGCTGCTTCTTCTCGGAGGGCTTTGCGGGATTGTGATGACGGGGGACCTGTTCAACCTGTACGTCTTCCTTGAAATCAGTTCGATCGCGACCTACGCGCTTGTGGCGATCGGTTCGAAACGAGCGGCTGTCGCGGCGTTCCGTTATTTAATTTACGGGACGATCGGTGCGTCGTTCTATCTGCTTGGGGTCGGATTTCTGCTGGTCTCGCATGGATCGCTGAACATGGCCGATGTTGCCGCGATTCTTGCCGAGGCGGGGCATTCGGACGCGACGCTCGTGGGCGTCGTTTTGATCGTCGTCGGACTGGGAATCAAGATGGCGCTGTTCCCGTTGCACGGATGGCTGGCGGACGCCTACACGCATGCTTCGTCGGCCGCGTCGGCGCTGGTGGCGCCGGTTGGGACGAAAGTCGCGATTTACGCGCTGATCCGGATTGGTTTTTTTGTGCTCGAACCCGACTTCGTGCGCACGGATACGATCATCGGATCGGCGCTGATTGCGCTCGGCGTGCTGGGCATCCTGTGGGGAGGGCTGATGGCGATCGCTCAAACCGATCTGAAGCGCATGCTCGCCTTCAGCAGCGTGTCGCACGTCGGCTACATTGCGGTCGGCATCGGCCTCGCCTCGCCGCTCGGGTTGATCGCGGCGATTCTGCACACGTTGAACCACGCGATGATGAAAGGGTGTCTTTTTATGATCAGCGGAAGCGTGCTGGAGCGCACGGGGAACCGGATGATTACGCGCTTCGACCACACGCTGCGGGTGCGCATGCCGTGGACGATGGGCGCATTGGTGATTGTTGCGCTTTCCATGATCGGTTTGCCGCCTATGGCCGGATTTTTCACGAAATGGTATTTGGTGCTCGCGGCCTTTGAACAGGGCCAATGGCTGCTGATCGCGGTGATCATTCTCAGCAGTCTCTTCAGTGTCGTTTACTTTTTCCGGATTCTGGAGCGCGTGTATCTGCGTCCGCCGGAAGAGGTGTCCGCAAGTGAAACGGTGGCGCGCGGGGAGGCGGCGCCGTCGATGCTGTGGCCGGTGCTGCTTCTTGCGGTGGGCGTCGTGGTGCTTGGGCTGGGCAATTTCTACGTTGTGAAGGAAGTCATTGAACCGATGTTGCCGGGGACGCTGTGACTGGCGGAATCATGCTGAGTAACACTCCAGTTCTTGCGATTCTTGTATCCCTTGGCGCGGTGCCGCTGATCGTGCTGTTCGGGCGGCGTCCGAACGCGCGCGAGGCGGTGACGCTGGTCGCGGCGGCGGTGAAATTCGGTCTGGTGCTCTCGCTGCTTCCAGCGGTTCTCGGAGGCGACACGGTTGAGCAGACACTGTTCTCGATCGCGCCGGGAATCGATTTCGCCTTCCGGGTCGACGCGTTTGGGCTGTTCTTCGCGCTGGTTTCATCCGGATTGTGGATACTGACGTCGGTTTACTCGATCGGCTACATGCGGGGAAACCGGGAAGAGAAGCAAACCCGGTACTACGCGAGTTTTGCGGTCAGTCTCTCCGCGACAATGGGTATCGCGTTTTCGGCGAACCTGGTGACGTTTATCATTTTTTACGAAGCGCTCACGCTGGCTACGTATCCGCTGGTTGTACACAAGGAGACGCCGGAGGCGATCCGGGCGGGACGGCAATATCTGGCTTACGCGCTGTCGGCGGGCTTGCTCCTGGTCGCGGCATCCGGCTGGCTGTTTTTGCAGGTTGGCAACATCTCCTTTCAGGCGGGGGGAGTTTTCGACGGTGTGTCGGCCTCCCCGGAGGCGGTTCGTCTGATCTTTTTGCTCTTTTTGTTCGGGGTCGGAGTCAAGGGCGGGATCATGCCGCTGCACAGCTGGCTGCCGAGCGCGATGGTGGCGCCCACGCCGGTAAGTGCGCTGCTCCACGCGGTGGCCGTGGTGAAATCGGGAGTCTTCGGAATCGTTCGCGTCGTCGGTTTTATCTTCGGGCCAGAGACGATGGAGGCGTATGGGCTGGATGTCGTTTTGGCGCTGTTTGCCGGAGCGACGATTTTGCTTGGGTCGCTGATCGCGATGAAGCAGACCAACCTGAAGAAGCGGCTTGCGTACTCGACGGTTGCGCACCTGTCCTACATTGCGCTCGGAGCGGCGCTGCTGACACGGGAATCATTTACCGGCGGCATCCTGCACATCTCGGCGCACGCGACGATGAAGATCACGCTCTTCTTCTGTGCCGGCGCGATTTACGTCCACACGCATAAACAAGACATCGCGGAACTCGATGGGATCGGCCGTTCGATGCCGTGGACGATGACGGCGTTTTTGATCGGCACGATGGGGCTCGCGGGCCTGCCGCCGGTCAACGGTTTTTTGAGCAAGTGGTTTCTCTTGCAAGGGACCCTGTCGGCCGGGACATCGCTGGCGATGGCGATCTTCCTGATCAGCGGGATTTTGAACGCGGCCTACTTTTTTCCGATCGTTCATCGGGCGTTTTTCCGGGCGAGCGCGGACGGAAAACATTTTGGAGAGGCGTCGCCGCTCATGGTGGTTCCGCTGGTAACGACGGCTGTTCTGTCGGTCCTCTTTTTCCTCTTCCCCAACCTGGTATTCCACCTGTATGACCTTGCCATGATGGCGTCGGAGATGATTTTCAGCGGAACAGGAGGGCAGGGATGAAGCGGGTTCACTGGATTGCTGTTGGAGTTGTGGCGGCGGCATCGGTCGCAATGGCCGCGGTGGGAGATCCGCATCATTTTCCGGCGTTTTATCTGCTGTTCGGGCTTGCCGGGTCGCTCGGGTTTTCCGTGGTCGCGAAGTTTGTTTTGAAGAAGTTGCTGATGCGAGAGGAGGGTTATTACGATGAGCGTTGAATTTCCTCCGGCGCTGTTCTGGATCGTCGCGGCTTTGCTGCTGCCGGTGCTGCCTCGATCCGTTCGCCCGGCCGCCCTCATCGCGGCACCTGTGCTCGCGCTGCTGAGCATTGTCTGGCTGCCGCTCGGGAGCACTTTGGAGGCAGGTTTCCTCGATTACCAGCTCACGCTGTTCGAAGTTGACGGTCTTTCGCGGATGTTTGGCATTGCGTTCGCGATTGTAGGGATCGCCGGGGGAGTTTACGCGTGGCACGTGCGGGACATTCGCCAGCAGCTGGGCATGCTTCTCTATGCAGGGGGAGGTGTCGGCGTTGTGTTCGCGGGCGATTTTTTCACGCTGCTCGCGTTCTGGGAAGTGATGGCGGTGGCGTCGGCGGTGATCGTTTGGACTGGCGACGGAAAAGACGCGGCGGGAGCCGGGTATCGCTACCTGATGTATCATGTGGTTGGCGGCAGCGTGCTGCTTGCGGGGATCGCGGTTCAGGTCGCCACGACGGGGAGTGTTGATCTCGTTGCCTTCGCGGCTGATTCGCGCGACTGGGCGGCGTGGCTGATTTTGGCGGGGGTTTTGGTAAACACCGCGATGCCGCCGCTTCACTCGTGGCTGCCGGATGCCTATCCGCGAGCGAGTGTTGCGGGAAGCGTTTTCTTGAGCGCGTTTACCACGAAGACCGCGGTTTACGTGCTGGCCCGCTGTTTTCCGGGCTGGGAAATCCTGTTTATCGGCGGGATCGTCATGGCGCTGTACGGCGTGACCTACGCGATGTTCTCGAACGACATCCGCCAGATTCTTTCGTATCACATCATCAGCCAGGTCGGCTACATGGTGGCGGCGATCGGGATCGGGACGGAGTTCGCGATCAACGGTGCTTCGGCCTATGCCTACAATCACCTCCTTTACAAGGCGCTGATGTTCATGGGTGCGGGCGCGGTGATATTTGCGACTGGAGAATCGCGATTGACCCATCTCGGCGGGCTGGTGAGGCGGATGCCATGGGTTATGGCACTTTACCTTATCGGAGGCGCGGCGATTTCAGGTGTTCCGCTATTCAATGGATTTGTGAGCAAGGGAATGGTGACCGACGCGGCATCGTCATTTCCGCTTGGATACATGCTGATGAACCTTGCGTCGGTCGGGACCTTTTTGAGCGTAGGGGTCAAGCTTCCGTATTTCGCGTGGATACATGGAGAGCGCGAGGCGCCGGTGCAGCGGCCGGTGCCGAAGACGATGGTTGCGGCCATGGCGACCCTTGCGTTTCTCTGTGTCCTGTATGGGGTCGCGCCGGGAGTCCAGTATACGCACCTGCCTTTCCCGGTTGATTTTTCTGCTTACACGCTGGCGGGGGTTTCCAAGGCGCTGCAATTGCAGGCGGTGACCTTTGTCGTGTTCTGGCTCTGTCGGAAATGGATGCTTGGGCCAGCTAAGATCGTGCTCGATCTCGACTGGTTTTACCGGCGGCCATCGCGACTCTATCGAGCGATCTTTGTCGATGGGACGGTCGCCGTGTTTGACGGCGCGCAGCGGGCCGTATCAGGGCTGATCGCGGCCGGGGTGGCGTTCGGACGAAATCCGGGGGGCTGGCTGCGCGGAGAGAGCGGCGTCTACAACGCTGATCGGTCGCGCGCGTCGCTCGGGGCGAATCTGCTGGTGGCGGTAGCGGTGACGGTTGTGCTTACCGTATTTTTACTCTTGTGACCAAGATTATCGTTGGTTCTCTTAGTCGTTTTGACCCAGACAATTGGGGTCGCGATTCTTGTTATGCAACGACGGATTCTTGTATTGAGTATTTGCGTTTTGGCCGCGGGAGCACTGGCGCCGTTGTCGAATTTGTCGGCGGAAGCGCCCGCGCTGACGAAAGGAAGCAGGACCGCTGGCGTTTCGGTGGGCATCGCCCTGGGTGATACTCGCTGGGGCGGTAAACGCGAACACGACGCGCTGGTGGGCCAGGTGCACTATGACGTTGCTGTCAGTGATCTCCTTGCGACGGACCGATTTTATCGTGGCCGCGTGTTTATCGGAGCTGATTTTCTGTTTGCGCGGCAGTATGAACCGGACAGCGGAGTCTTATTTGGGCTGACGCCGATCGTGCGGTACGTATTCGACACCGGCGGCGCCTGGCTTCCGTTCGTTGAGGGAGGAATCGGTGTGGCGGTGACGGACGTCGGGGAGCCGGCCTTCGGAGGAAAACTGCAGTTCAATCCGCAGGCCGGGGCGGGGGTCCATTGGTTTGTTCGGCAGGATGTCGCAATCACCTTTCAGCAGCGGTTCGTTCATTATTCGAACGGCGGACTTCGTTCGCCGAATTCGGGAGTGAATCAGCACATGTCGCTGATCGGGATCTCACGAACGTTTTGAATTCTTGGATCGCTGCAAGATTGGATGCTGCCTGCGAGTCTGACTAGGCGGCAGCGGCCGCGGCGAGGGCGGCTCCGACGATCCCGGCGTCATTGTGGAATTCGGCTGGCAGGATATCGGCTGACGTATTCAGCCAAGGGCGAAATTTCTTGAATTTCTTGCTGATGCCTCCGCCGATGATGATGACATCGGGGGCGACCAGGCGCTCGAGGCGCTGAAGGAATTCGTTGAAGCGTTTTCCCCACTCAGGCCAGGCGAGGTCTTCCAGATTGCGGACGGCGGCTGAGGCAAACTTTTCGGCGGGGGTGCCGTGCATTTCGATGTGCCCAAATTCGGTGTTTGGGAAAAGCGCGCCGTTGTGGAACAGGGCGCTGCCAATGCCGGTGCCGGCTGTGAGCACGAGGACGCTTCCGGATTTGTCGCGACCCGCCCCGAAGCGCATTTCCGCAAGTCCCGCCGCGTCGGCGTCATTAATCACGTTTACGGGGCAGCCGGTGGTTTCGGAAAAAAGCTTACGGGCATCAACGCCAATCCATTCTGGGGCAATGTTGGCGGCGGTTCGAGCGATTTGGGAGCGGATAATGGCAGGAAGGCCGATCCCGATCGGACCGGTCCAGCCGAAAGAGCAGACCAGCTTCCGAGTTACCCGGCTAACGGCTTCCGGGGTGGCGGGAGTCGGCGTGTCGATGCGCATCCGTTCCCGAAGGAGGCGGCCGCAGCCGGTATCGACGGGGGCTGCTTTGATGCCTGAGCCTCCGATGTCGATTCCGAGAATGTTCATGAGCGGAGGCAGGCCGAAATCCCGGCGCCGGCCTTGGTATTAGCTGGGCGTCCGGGTGCGGGCGGCGGCTATTTTGCGGATTCGCTCCGGGCGCGGTTGGCGTCGAGCTGGTCGGCGAGTACTACTTTGAACATTTGGAGCGCCAGCCATCCTCCGCCGGCCATGGCAAGGCCGACCAGTCCGGCCCAGAAGTTGATCCAAAACGGGTCGTGACTCGGAACCGACGGTTTCAGAACAAGAAAACTGATCAGGAAGAAGGGGCCCACGAACAGCAGGTCCTTGATAAAAGTCGCGACGAACGAGGGACGTTTGCCTTGTTTGCTCATAATCAATCAGAAAACAGCCAGCTAACCGGGCAAGGCGACGTTTGCCAACTGAAAAGAAACGCGAGAATGTCTTTTGTCTGGCGGTTCGCGTTCCTTGTCGACCGATTCATCGGACGCGGATGGGGCGGGGGTCAATTTAGTAATGCCGTTTTTGAACGGATCGGGTTATAAGGGGGATTTCAATGGAGAAAGGAAAGGCCGATCAAGGAGGGTTCCTCAACGGAAAAGCTGGCATTCGCCGGATTTGCTATATTCTCCTCGGATTACTTGCGCTTGTGGTTCTTTACCGCCTCGGGCGCAAGCTCCCGGTTGCGGAAGTTGTTGAAGCCATCGGAGATCTGGGTGCGGTCCCGTTTTTTGTGGGGATGGCCCTCCTCCCTGTCGTGGGATTCCCGGTGACCCCGTTCTACCTGCTCGCCGGTGCGACCTTCGGTGTGTGGGGAAGTCTGGCGGGGACCGCGGCGAGCCAAGCCGCGAACCTGGCTATTTCCTATTGGGTTGCTCGCCGCTACCTCCGAAAGCCAGTGGAACGGCTGGTTCGATCAGCGAATTACATCATCCCCGAAGTCGCGCCGCGCAACCACGTAGCGTTTACCGTCCTCGTTAAAATCACTCCTGGACCGCCCAACTTTCTCAAGAGCTTTCTTCTCGGTCTCGCGAGGATCCCGTTCAAGCTCTTCTTGGTTGTCTCTTGGCCGATTACGATGAGCTACGCCGTCGGTGTGATCATTTTCGGGGATTCCCTGGTGGAACGCGATTGGAGCCAGGCCGTCATCGGGCTCGTGCTGATGGCTGCTTTCCTTGTCGGTATTCGTGTTGCGGCAGGAATCTATCGCCGCCAGCGCGGAGAACCGGATCCGGTAAAATCGCTGAAGAAGGAGGCGTCGAACACGTCCGGGACCGACGGCGAGGGCGGCTGAGTGGCGGGGCTGGCGTGTCGAGTTAATCAAAAAATGACGCTTGCAAAAGAAAACCTCTCCAGTAGCTTGTCCCACCGTTAGCGTAAGAGAGTCAGGAGTTGGTGAATTGTCAGTTGATCGTCTGTCAGGGACAGTTTGAAATCCGGCGACCGGAAACAATCCGTGCTCTTTCTCGCAGTTAAAGAAAGTAAATCAAATGTCCACAAAGTTGTATGTAGGAAATATTTCCTTCACCACTACTGAAGCTGCTATTCAAGATCTGTTTTCGGAGGTCGGCGTCGTTCAAGAAGTCGCTCTCATGCAAGACAAGTTTACCGGCAAATCCCGGGGGTTCGCGTTTGTTACCATGGCCTCGCCAGAAGATGCAAGTCGCGCGATTTCCACATTGAACGGCAAGAACCTCGATGGCCGTGACCTCACCGTCAACGAAGCCCGTCCGCGTGAAGCACGCAGCGGCGGATTCGACGGCGGCGGCGGCGGCCGGCGCGACTCCCGCGGCGGCGGCGGGCGTGGCGGTTACGGCGGCGGACGTCAAGGCGGCCGTTACTAATCATCTGCAAGCCCCAGTAAGGGGCAGCGAAGAAACGATTTTCTTCCAACCGGGCTCCGGACGCTTTCGTCCGGGGCCTTTTTTTATCCGTTCGGGATGTGCGGAATCCCTTCGGGATGTGCGGAATCCCTTCGGGATGTGC
>CAZYAN010000006.1:0-23842 GCA_964645585.1 uncultured Opitutales bacterium | reverse complement strand
TTCGGGATGTGCGGAATCCCTTCGGGATGTGCGGAATCCCTTCGGGATGTGCTTGGTGCTTGGTGCTTGGTGTTTGGGACTTGGTGCTTGGTGGATAAATTTGGCTTCCGGCCTTGCGGCGGCGGAGAATGCATTGGAAAATCGGACGGAAGGGGTCCATGACGAAACAAAAGAGGCAGGTGAAAATTGAGATTCGGGAGGCGACGCGGGCCGACATTCCGGATTTGATGAAGCTCAACCGTCAGGCCTACCCGGATTTGGCCGAAGACAACATTGTTTGGAACCGCGAGCAGCTCCTCAGTCACTTGCGGATCTTTCCGCAGGGGCAGATCGTGGCGTTAATCCGCGGCCAGATCGTCGGGGCGGTTGCCTCGCTGATTGTCGATCTCGGACCGGATCCGCTTCGCTTGCATACCTTCGAGGGCATCACGGACGGCGGCTATTTTACCAACCATGATCCGGGTGCCGATACGTTATATGGCGCGGATGTCTACGTCAGTCCGAAGGCCCGGGGAAAAGGCGTGGGCGCGGCGCTTTACGAGGCGCGAAGGAATCTTTGCCAGCGTTTGAATCTCCGGCGCATCGTCGCGGGCGGCCGCCTGTATAATTTTCGTCAATACGCGGATAAATTTTCGCCGGAGGAGTATCTGGCCAAAGTCGAGGCCGGCGAGATCCGCGATCAGGTACTGAGTTTTCAGTTGCGCGAAGGGTTTTGCATTCGCGGACTTTTACCGAACTACCTGCCGGACCCTCCCAGTCATGATTATGCCGCTTTCCTGGAGTGGCTGAACCCCGACTACCGGCCCGCGCCGCGCGGCCGGCGAAAAGTGCGAATCACGTGTGTGCAATATCAGATGCGCAAAGTGAAATCGTTTGAAGATTTTGCGCGGCAGGTAACCTACTTTATCGATGTCGCGGCTGAATACCGGTCGGATTTCGTCCTGCTTCCCGAGTTTGTGTCGATGCAGTTGCTGTCGCACCTGCGATCGATGACTCCCCAGGAAGGGATACTCGACCTGGTGGGTCTCGCGCCGAAGTTCCGGAATTTGATGAAGGATCTGGCCGTGCGATCAGGAATGACAATCATCGCCGGCAGTCATCCGGTGAAGATGGGCGACCAGATTTACAACACCAGTTTCATCTGCCTGCCTGACGGCGATGTCGTTTCTCAGCGCAAGCTTCATATCACGCCCAGCGAGCGAAAATGGTGGCGTATCACCGGAGGCAATACATTGCGGGTCATCGACACGCCGAAAGCGAAGATCGGCGTCTTGATCTGTTACGACGTCGAGTTTCCCGAGGCGGCGCGGCATCTTGCGGACAGCGGGATGGAGATCCTGTTTGTGCCGTTCTGCACCGACAACCGGCAAGGCTACTTGCGGGTGCGTCACTGCGCGCAGGCACGGGCAATTGAAAACCAGATCTATGTGGCGATCGCCGGCAATGTCGGCAACCTGCCCGATGTGAGCAATATGGACGTGCAATACGGGCAAGCCGCTGTGCTGACCCCGTCGGATTTCGCCTTCGCGCGAGATGGGATTGCCGCTGAGGCGGATCCGAACGAGGAGACGCTGCTCGTTTGCGATGTCGATCTCGATGATCTCTACGACAGCCGAACGACCGGGACGGTGACACCCCGTCTCGACCGGCGCAAAGATCTCTTCGATTTCGTCTGCCGGGCTCCGCTAGAAGAAGAGGACTGAACAGCGCGCGATACGGGCAAGAGCGGGCGCTTAGCGCCTTGAAAGAAAGGGCGCTGAAGCCCCGGCTCTTACCAGGGTTTACCGGGCGCGGTTGAAGGCGCTGGCAACGGCTTTGATCGACGCGAGTTCGATGTTGGTGTCGATTCCGGCGCCATAGGCGACGTGGTTGGTGTCGGTCTTGATTTCAATGTATGAAACCGCGCGTGAATCCGTTCCCTTGCCGAGCGAGTGTTCGGCATAGGAGAGAATTTCGAACTTCGGCGAGGCATTCCGTCCGAGCGCATCGACAAACGCGGCGATCGGACCATTGCCTTCGCCCTCGATCGATTTGCGTTCGCCGTTCAACGTGACCGATGCGGTGCAGCGGACAATCTTTTCTCCATTCTTGCCGCTGCCGTGCCGCGCGGAATATTCATGCACCTCGAGCGGCTCCTTTTGATCAATATATTCCGAGACGAAGGCGTCGTAGACTTCGGGAACGGTAATCTCTTTTCCCGTGCGGTCGGCGATGTCATTGATGATCTTGCCGAACTCCTTTTGCATCGGACGCGGGAGCTGAAACCCATATTCCTTTTCCATCACGTATGCAACGCCCCCCTTGCCGGACTGGCTGTTAATCCGGATCAGCGCGCGGTAATTGCGCCCGATGTCCTGAGGGTCGATCGGGATATACAAGACGTCCCACGGTTCGTTCGGTTTCCGCGCGGCCCAAGACTTCTTGATCGCGTCCTGATGGGAGCCGCTGAAGGCGGTAAAAACCAGCTCTCCCGCGTACGGCTGGCGGACCGGCACTTCCATGCGCGTGCAGCGCTCGTAGACCTCGCGAATACCATTGATGTCGCTGAAATCCAGCCGGGGATCAACTCCGTGCGTGTACATATTGAGCGCGACGATCACGATATCCAAATTTCCGGTACGTTCGCCATTGCCGAAGAGCGTGCCTTCGACCCGGTCGGCGCCCGCGAGCAGCGCTAACTCGGTAGCGGCGATTCCTGTGCCGCGGTCATTGTGTGTGTGCAGCGAGACGATGGTTTTATCGCGGCGCGTCAGATGGCGGCACATCCATTCGATCTGGTCCGCGTGGACGTTGGGCGTCGCGTATTCGACGGTGGCAGGCAGATTGAGGATGATTTTGTTTTCGGTCGTCGGCTGCCAGACGTCGGTGACGGCTTCGCAAATCTCGAGTGCGAAATCGAGCTCCGTGCTGGTGAAACTCTCGGGCGAATATTCCAAGCGCAAGTTCATCCCGGCCGCGATGTGCGGACGGGCCTTTTCCTTGAGCAGCTCAACCGCGCGAGTTGCGATCTTGATGATCTCCGGCTTGTCCAATCCGAAGACATAGTTTCGCTGCGCCGGAGAGGTCGAGTTATACAGGTGAAAAATGACGTTTTTCGCGCCTTCGAGCGCTTCCAGCGAACGCAGGATCAACTCGTCCCTGCATTGACAGAGGATCTGGATGGAAACGTCGTCGGGAATGCGGTTCTCCTCGATGAGACGCCGGCAAAAGTCGAACTCGACTTGGGAGGCGGATGGGAAACCGACTTCGATTTCCTTGAAGCCGATTCGCACCAGCAAGTCGAAGAATTCAAGTTTCTCTTCAACATTCATCGGGACGGCGAGCGCCTGGTTGCCATCCCGCAAATCGACGCTGCACCAGATCGGCGCGCGATCGATGGTTCGTGACGGCCATTGCCGATCCGGCAGATCGACTTGGGGGAAAGGACGGTATTTTGTGATCGGTGACTTTTGCATTCGTTTGACTCGTGAATTGGAATTAGGGGGAATTCCAGCGCGAGTCATGCAGAAAGTTCCTGAATCATCCGCGGCGTATCGCCGCACAACGACCTGCACGATCGCACTGGCAGCCGTTTAGGCTAGCGCGACTAGAAGGAGCTGAGCTCCGAGCAGGCTGGGCAGGAATTTTGCCATTACGTTTTCGAACCTACGCTCCGCGGCTTCCGTGTCAAGACACGGAGACGCGCGATTGAGCATTTGAGATTTGATATTTTCTCGAGGACGGAATGAGATGAGAAAGGATCGAGACGCGGGCATGGGAACCTGCCGTGTCGGCCTTGCTGCCGTGAAAAATACCGTCCTATCGCTGATCGCTTTGGGCTCAGGCATCGGTCTGATGACGGCAGCGTTTTTCCTGACCCGGCCCGTCGAACCTGAACCGGTTTTAACGGGGGAATCCGCGTCGGAGATCACGGCGATGGAGACGCGGGAACTGGGAGATTTTCACAGGCAGCGGGAAACATTTTTGAAACAGGAGCTCCTTCCTTTGGTCGCGGAGGAAGCCGAGCGGAACCGCTTGGCGCTGGAGCAGGCAAGGCAAGAGTTGTCGGCGGTTTTTCAGCAGTACAAGGCGGGCATTCCCGGGTTTTTAGAAGACCTGACAAGCTGGGGGACCCGTTATCGCATTGCCAAGGCGACCTTGGGCGACTGGTGGGCCGAAACAAACGAGGCGCGGGAAATCACGACGAAACTGTTTGAGGAGCACGTGGTGTCGGACAGCGAGATGGAAGAAGATCTCGCCCGGATTGTCGCTCGGTTCGCAAGCGATCTTGAGGCGAACCGGAATCAAATGCTCGGACAGGCGGCTATCCGCATGGAATCCGCCGACTTTTCGCTGCCGGCGGCAATTGGCGAGGAAGGCGCGTTTGCCGAATCATTCGAGCGGGAGGACCAGGCATTCCTGGCGGAACGTGCGCGGCTCTCGCCGGCGATAGGCGTTTTGGCGATCGCCGGCGGTTTTGTTACAGAAGAGACAACGCGATACCTCGTTACCCAGCTCGTGCGAGTTGTTGCCGTTCGGCTTAGCGCGGCGGTCCCGGCAGCGGGCGGGGCGGCGGCCGGGACCGCCGCGGCCGGAGCGGGCAGCGGAACACTCATCACACCCGGCGTGGGGACGGCGATCGGGCTGGTTTGCGGACTCGCTGTCGGATTTGCGGTCGACATGTGGATGGAGCAGCGGTTCGAAACGAAGGTTGCGGCGGAAGTCGAGGATTTGCTCGCGCGGATCGAGGAGGAGATTTGGGATCATGAAGAAAGCGGGCTGGCGATTCGTTTGCAACAAAGCATCGACGCGGCTCGCGAGTCGCACGAGGCAACGATGAAGACACTGTTTCTCGGGAAGGCGATTTTATGAACAGGGGCAAACCTATTGGATATATTCTATTCGTATTCAGCCTTTGGATGCTCATGATTGGGCCGCTTCATGGCCAGACCGGCGCGGCGGTTAAGGCGGCGCGAGAGGTGATCGAAGCGATCGGAAAGAAGGGCGGCAGGGAGGGACTGGAGGAAGTGGCTCACCTCGGCGGCGAGCGCGCGGTTCGCGAGGTAATGGAAAGGGCTTACGCGGAAGGCGGGGAAGAGCTGGTGAATCAACTTGTCCGGCACTCGGATACCTACGGTGCCGGGATTCTCCATGGCGCGCGACGATCTCCAGCTCGTTTTGCCGAGGCGTTTGAGCAGGTGCCTGAGGAACTGAAATCAGCGGCGGTTCACGCGATTCAGCGCGAACCCGAACTGATGGCGGGACTGATCATGCGGCACGGAGACCATGCGCTGCTGGCCGGAGCGCGTCATCCAGGCGTCGGGCCGCGGGCCTTGTCAGCGTTTGGTGACGACGCCGCCGAGCTCCTGCCGAAGCTGACGACCGACCAGGTGATCCGCCTCAATCGCCTGGCGCCGGAAATTGCCAACGCGGCGCCGGCGCGGAAGGCCGAGCTCCTCGATTTGATCGGTCAAGCGCCCAAGCGAGTGCTGGATCTGCTGGAGGAACATCCCAAGGTGCTTTTGACCGGCGCTGGCTTGAGCGCGTTTCTTTTGGCGAAAGACCAGATCTTGGGGGGTGACGAGATTATCATCGGGCCTGATGGCGTGCCGCGCGTCGTGTCAAAACCGGGTGTGGCAGGACGGGCGATGGAGACGGGGCGGGAGACCTTGAACGATTTCCGGCGGCCAATCGGCTACTTGCTGGGGGTTGTCGGGCTGGGACTGGCTGGCTGGGTCGGGGCGCGAATCTGGCGGACGATTCTCTTAAGCCGGATCAAAATTCGCGCCGTGGAGAAGGAGGCGCGGGAGCAAGCGCGCTCGGTCGGTCCGACTGAGCATTCCGATCGCTGACGGGCGGCTTCCGGTGCTGTTCAGGGAATCGCGGGATCCGGCTTTTTGGATTCGTGCGTGTGGATACATTTCCACGCGTCATTATTGCGGCGGAAAATTTGGGTCATAATGAACTGGCCGCCCCACGGTTCGCCGCGGAGCTCGCCGCTCATGACAGCGTCGTAGGTGATCCAGGCAATTGTCCCCGCGAGATGAATGTCCATGCCAGTCGGCACGAGGGTGAACTTGCGGATGTTTTGGCGGTGAAGGCTGAAGAGCTGTTCGGCGGAAAGCTTTTTACCGCCGGCGGTGTAGAGTTTCCAGTCGTCTGAACAATACAAATGAAACGCCTCCAAATTCTGATCGCCAAGCGCCTCCCACATCGCGGAGACGATGCCTTTGATCTCATCGGCCGCTTTTTTCGCTTCCTCGCGCTCTTCGTATTCGTCCTGTGGTGACGTTTGGCTCGAGGCGGAGGAGAGTCCGAAGGCGGGAAGGAAACTGATCAGGCCGGCGATGGCGAGCAAGCGGAACGGAGACCGATTCGGTGCGTGCGTTTGCATGCCGGTACTCTATTGCCGAGGCCTGACGGGAGTCAATGGTTCTGGTTCGGCCCGCAGGGCGGGAGCGGTCGCGTGTTGCGCCTTACGGGTTCAACTCGATCGATTGTATTTGGCCGACGTACAGATTGTAGACTCCGGCACCGTCGCCTGGAACGATCGCGAGATGTTCGAGAACCCCTTTCCCTGTCGTGCTGTCGAGAATACCGTTTCCTTCGGAGAAACTTTTCGCGGGCTCAAATGGCAGGAAGAAATGAACGGTCGTCCACTTGCCTGCGGGAATTAAGGCGCCCAGCGGCGGTGTGGCGGTATTGTCCGTTCGCCCGCCGATCCATTCGATTGGTCCGCTGGTTCCGCCGTTGCCGCCGATCGGCGCCGCGGTGTTTGTTTCACGCAGGCCGAGGGACAGGTAAACCGCTCGGTCGGCGTAGACGTCCATGCGAAGTCCGTCGGTGAAATCAACGGCAGGATTCGGCTGGTTCGGCGCATTGGAGGTGGTGAGGCGCAACCACGGATTGGATGCTCCGGCGGCGAAACTCCAGGAGGCGTGGAGGGCGCTCGACAATTCTGTCTCGCCGGGAAGATCGCTGGCGACGCGGGCGAAGTTGGGCAACGTTTCGCCGGTTTCGATAAAGTCGTCGGTGGTGCCGGAGTAGCTCGGATTTTGGAACATGACCGTCGTACCGCTTGCATGGCTGTCGAATTGGCTGATTGCGGCGACCACCGTTTCCGATGCCCGGTAGAACCGGCGGGCGAAATCGCTCCATGCGGAATCCAGGAGCGGCGCGGGCTGAAAATCGAGACGAAGGGTGGTTAACGGCACCCAGGAGAAAAGATCGTTCGACGATTCGACGAGGAACCAGGTCTGAGGATTTCCAATCAGAACGCTTTCAAACCCCGCGCTTCCGTCGACGGCGGAGGAAATGAACCGCGGCTTTTCGGGAATCGCGTGAACGGTGACGGTCACTGTATCGCTGACGACGGTGTCGACCGAGTTGGTGACGATCACGCGATATTCGGCTGAATGGGACGGATCGGCGGGATCGATCGTGAATGTCGGCCCGGTGGCACCGGGGATATCTTCACCGTTGCGCTGCCACTGGAACGACGGGGCAGGAAACCCGCTCGCCTGAACGGAAAGCTCAATTCGCGCGCCATCGAGCGCGACTTGCGCTTCCGGCTGGACAGCGATTGCCGGCGGTTCCTCGACAAGCGGTTCCGTCAGAAACTCCAGCGCGCGCGCCATATATTGATTTCGGACGGCCTTGTTGGTGATGGTTTCGAAGGGAAACCCCAAATAGATGACGCGACCGCCGCCGGCTGAACCGTCGTATTCGATCGCACCCGCGCCGACGCCGCTGTAGTTCAATGCCGTTCGCGCTCCAGGCCCGTTCGGCAGAATCACGTCGGGCCAGCGAACCGGATAAATGCCGCCGGGTCCGCTGTCGAACGCGACCGCGCTCAAGCCGGTGAAGGCGGAGCCCTGGAGCGGGAGCGCGGTGTAAACGCCAGAGTTGTCGGCGGAATAGCGGGCGTGAAGGTAGTCGTGAAGGAACGCGCGGTCACTGGAGGACGGTCCGCTAGGACGGTCGAGCGCGTATGCGATGTCGCCCCCGGAAACGAAAAGGCTGCCGCCGCTGTCAAGGAAACTGGATACCTTCGTCTGAACGGTGCTGTTGAAAACCTGTTGCTGCGTTGAATCCTGCCCGCTTGCCCAGACGACCACATCATAATCATGCAGATCGACATCGCCAGCGGTCACGGATGCGCGCTGGCAGGAGTCCAGTCCCAACCCGAACGCCGCGATGGCTTCCGCATGCTGGACCGCGTAGTCGAAGGAATTGGTCGCGCGCGGAATGACGCGGTCGATGACGCCGGAGTTTCCGTTGTGTCCTGGCGGACGGTAGTTCCCTGCCTGCGGAGTTTGGCGGATATTGATCGTGCGGTCGAAGCGTTCGGAGTCGTTGACAAAGAGGACGCGTGCGGCGGCGGGGGAGGAGGAGCGCCGGACAGCGATCGTGGCCGACGGAAACGACTCTCCTCCGCCGTTGCGCGCGGCGACGCGAAAGTAGACGACCTCGTCTTCGGGCAGGTTGCTGATCGTCACGGAAGTCGTGGAACCGCCATTGACGAAAACCGGCGACCCGAAGCCGTAGCCGTTGGAGGAACGGTAGACGACATAGCCGGTCGGAGTGCCGCTTCCCGCGCTCGGAGTTGGAATGTCCCAGGAGACGACGGCATTTCCGGAGGAATTGATCGCGGCCCGGGCGTTTCGCGGCGGTTCGGGAAGGAAGACGAGCGGGCCGCTGTCGAATTCGTTCATGTATTTGACGACCGCGCGGTAGCAGGCCCGCGCGATCCAGTTGCGCGCCTTCGGATCCCGGAGAATGCGGGCGTCCAGTGTGTTGTCATGATAACCGCTTTCGACGATGGTGGCGTCGAATTCGCCGCCGATCCAAGTGTTGTTGATCTCCCCGAAAGCGATGTCGCTGCGGCTGAGCGTGACCGTGGAACGGTGCTGCCAAGGGACTTCGAGAAAAGGGCTCATGGCGACCATTTGATCGTTGACCTCTTGGCCGACGATCTGGGCCCAGCGGAACTGATTCGGGGTGCTAGTGCCGGGATGATTGCCGTTGTGGAGGCCGAGCACGCCGCGCGCGCTTCCGCCGCCCGCGTTTGTGTGAAAGCCGATATAGATGCTTTTATACAGCGGACTGTTGGACTCGCGGTTCATTAGGCGGGCCCAGCGCGGAGGCGCGGAAACGTTGCCGCCGGAGTAGGATTGACCAACTCCGAGCATATTGAGCACCCAGTAGAGCGAGGCCTCCTCCTCCTTCGGAAAGCCCGAGCCATGGTTGCTCATCCCATTTCCAAAACGAATCGCATCGGCGATCACGACGCTGCCGACACTCGGGGTCGGGCGAAGGTTGCTGATGACAACCGCGCCGGTTTCCGCGGATGCGCCAGCCTCGAAGTAGTAGGTCCCGAGATAGACCCAGCCGCTCCCGACCATGTGATGGGGAATGCGCACCTGGGATTCGCCGCCGGTGTGCCGGATCCGGTAAAGCTGCGAGGTGCGGTCGCTGCCGTGCAGAGCCCAGGTGTAGACCGGGTAAAAACCGGATTGCGGAATGTTGGGCACGTAGGTGGCTGTTGCGGTTTCCGCCGCCGAAATCGACGCCCAGCGATACGGAACTTCGCCTGGTTTGCCGTAGTAGACCGTTTGCGAGCTGTTATTCCACTGCCCTTGCCAGATGATATTGGCGTCGACGTTGTCGATAATGACTTCATTCGGCTGGTGGCCGACAGGACGGAAGGGAACAACCGTGGCACCGGCGTTGAACGCGTATTGGGCAAAAATCGTCATTTGGTCGAGATTGCCGTAATCTTCGTTCATCTCCAAAAGCAGCGGACGCTGCAGGCCCCAGCCGCCATCTTGAATCCAGCCGTGTCCGCCGCTGGTGTAGACGATTCGGCCGGTCAATGCCCCAGGCGGCTGCCCGGCTGCCGGCGCGATGGGTCCGGACACGCCCATGGGAACGATTGCGGGTTCTGCATCCGGTTCGGGGAGCGAACCGTCGGGATAGGTTTCAAAAACGTCTTCGGCCGGCTCCGGCGGTCGCTCGGCGAGCTCGTCAAGGAAACTCCCCCCATGAAGATGGGTGTCATAATCTTCCTGGGTCGCCGAAGCGTTTGGCAGGAATGCGCCAAACAAACAACAGGCGGCCGCTGATAAAGAAGGTAAAGACGTGTAAATGTGAACGAACCGGAGAGAGTTCTTCATATCGGGGAGAAGGTTGGAGGCATCATAAAGCGGGTAAACGGTTCCGCTCAGCCGTCGTCACTTTGAGGATGAATCGGATTCGGTTGAAGTTTCCATCCGCTGGATCTTTTTGAATAAATCGGTGAAGACCGGATTTCGTTGTACATGAGTTGCCAACCGGTAGAACGGCCGGCTGTTATCGAAGCTGTAGGTTACCTGATCCGTCAAGATCGGTGTATGGGCCAGCTCCGTGGAAAACCAGCGGTGATCGACCAGATACGCGACTGCGGCAATGTCCCAGATCACCTTTCCCCAAGCGTATCTATCCAGCGAATACGCTTTGAAAATCTCGACGAGGTAATCAGCGATCGCATTCTGACCCTTCAAATAAAACTCAACTTCCGGGACGCTTGTCAGGAGGTGCGAGGTGACCGGCTCCGTGGGCAATTGAATCAGGGGAACGCCTGAATCGAACAGCACCTTCGACGCGAGCAGATCCTGTTGCAGATTGAATTCCCGTGCCGTCGGCCATTGCGGGCCTTTGCCGCCGAGCCAGATGACGACGATCTTTTGAATAATTTTCGGCTCCATCAGGATCGCCGAGGCGACGTTTGTCGGAGCGCCCACCGCCAGGACATACAGCGGCTCGGTCCCGGTCATCGCCCGTTTTACCAGATCGCTGGCGGCATCGCTTCCCAGGGGTTTGTCATAACTCTCCAGAAAGCCTTCCGACCCGGCGAACACCCAATTCTCCGGGGACCTCCCCATTCGCTCGAGCAAGCGCAGAATCTCCTCATGGCTCTTTCGCATCCCCTCCCCTGGACTGCTCGACCGCCTGTTGAGAAATGGGGCCGCGTAGATCGCCTCCACGGTCATTCTCTCTGGAGAGAGAAGCGCGTAAACCACCGCGAACTGGTCATCGATTTCGTTGTAGGTGTCCGTATCGAGCACCACTCGCACCTTTCCCTCCGGCGGCGCGAGGCGTTTTAATCGAAACGCGTCGTCCAAACGAGGAAAATTCGATGCACCTGCCAGGCTCATCCCTAACGGAAAAAGAAAGAGGAAGCAGATGAAAACAAGTTTTCTGTTTTCCACGCCATCCTTCATCCAAAACTCCGCCGGGAGGGTCAATCCAGATGAGCGTTCAATCCGTTTTGACGCACACGTTTCCGCGGCGCCTCAAGCCTTTGTGGAGAGCCGGGTCAGGGATCTCGAAGAGATCTCGAACCCGCGGATCGCGACAGTAAGAGGAACAGCTGTTCCTCTTACTGTCGTCGATAATGGATTGATTGAGCGTGAGGGGAGGGTTTGGACGCCGAGATTTTCCGGTTTAGAAAACAACCTCGAGGCCGACGTGGGCGGTCAGCGGCTGGCCGGGACGCGGTCCATAGGGGAGGCGGGAGACCATATATTCCTCGTCGAGCAGGTTGTGAATGCCGCCGATCACGCGCGCGTTCTCGGTCATTTTATAATGGACGGCGATGTCGACAAGAAACCGATCGTCGATCTTGCCGAATCGCGGATCCGGCTGGCCATTGGTTGGGTTGACCGGATCGCTGTCATTGTTGGCCGACGCGTAGGTTTCCGGAATAAAGGAGGCGTCGATATAGAAAGCCCAGCGCTCGAACTCGAGCCCGGTTCCGGCGCTGATCGAGTAGCGCGGGATGTAGGGCAAGCGGTCGCCTTTTTCGCCGCCGCTGAAGATCGATTCGGGATTCGTCGATGTCGAATCGCTGTCGAGGGTCGCTTCGGTGATGGTAAAGGTCAGAGTGTTTGGATTGTTGAAACCCCAGTTATTGGCGATCCCGGGATCATAGCCGATCACGGCTTCGATTCCGTAGCTCGTCGCTTCGCCCACATTGCCGTTAAACGAGCCGCCTGCGACGCTGTCGCTGACGAGGAGGTCGTCAAAGTCGGTATAGAAAAAGATCAGCTCGCCTCGGAAGCCGCGGCGATTGTTGTAGCGCGAGCCGACCTCGTAGCTGAGCGTCGTCTCCTCTTTGACACCGTTCGAGACGCGGGCGCTCGGTCCGGGCATCGAGATCCCGCGATGCAGGCCGGAGAAGAACGTCAGGTTGTCCGTGTGATCGTAGGAAACGCTGATGCCGGGCGCGAATGTATCGAGATTTTCGGTTTCGATCGGCGTACCCGGATTGTGGAGTTTGAACCGGAGGTGTTCGTAGCGGACGCCGGGCGTCACAGCCCACCGTCCAAAATCGACACGATCTTGAACAAACAGCGCGAGCGCGCGTGTTTCTTCTTTGCGCCGATCGCGGCGGCCCGCGTCAGTGGAACCGGTGACGGCGCCTTGGCCGTTTTGCTCGTAAGCGGTTGCTGAGTGGTAGCGGCGCGCGTAGTCTTCATGGAGGCGAATGCCGGCATTGATCGCGTGGTCGACCGAACCGGCTTCAAACGTGTATTCCGTGCGATTCTCGATGCCGTAGGACGCGTAGCCGCGCTTGTTGGCGCCAACCCGGAAGAAGCCGGCGCTGTCGCCCCGCAAGATGTCGAGCTCCGGGCCGCCCGCGCCGATTGCGAGGGCGGGATTGGTGTAGGTAATACCGTCGGCGCTGACGCCGTCGACTTTAGCCCAGTTGCGGTCGAACTGGTTGTAATAGACGGTGGTTGTCAAACGAAGGTCCGGCGTCGGCTCCACAATATGCCGCAGGTAGGTGCGGGTCTGTTCGGCGACGATGTTGTCGAATCGCGTGGCGGCATAGCGCCGGTACGGGTCAGCGTCGAAATCATCGTCAGTGAGGCCGAGATAAGTTTCGTTGAAATCGAGATCGGTATAGCCGATTTTGAATTCAATCCGCTGGTAATTGGCGGTATTCGGTTCCCAGCCGATTTTGAACATCGGTTCGTTTTTGGTGAAGCCGGTATCATTGCCGGCCGTGAATCCTGGACGCTCGTCGATCTCTTTGAAGCCGCTGGTTGTGCGGTGGTAGTTTTCGAAGAGGAAATCGACGCGGCCAAGGCCGGTGTTGACGGCGTCGCCGTAGTAGGCGTGCAGGCGGACGTCGTCGTCGCTGCCGTAAACGCCTTTGATGTAGCCGGTTCGCCCTTGCGGGATTGGTGTCGACAGGTAGTTGATTACACCGCCGGTCGTTTCCGGGCCGTACATGATCTGGCTGGAGCCTTTGAGAATTTCGATCCCGTGCATCCGGCCGGCCGTCGGCGTGTAATAGGCGGCGGGAGCGGAGTAGGGCGCGGGGCTGGTCAAGACGCCATCCTCCATGATGGTGACCTTGGAGCTCCGGTTGGAATTGACGCCGCGCAAACTCAGGTTGGCGAAAATGCCGTAGCCGTCTTCTTCGCGGAAATAGACGCCCGGCACCTGCTGGAGCATTCGGTTGATATCGTCGTAGGAATGCGTCCGGATGTCGGCGGTGTCGATATAAGCGGCCGAGCCCGGGAGAAATTCGATATTCTCCTTGGAGCCGATCACATGCATCGGAGCGAGCTCGACGACGTCGCTGCTGCTGCTGGCCGTCTCCTCGGCGGTTTTGGTTGCATCCGGCTCCTGCGCGAACGCCGCGGTGGCCGCGATGGGCAGCGCGCCGGCAAGGAGCGAACGGTAGATTCTTTTTCTGATCATGGTTATCGGTTGTCAGCCGTGTTGATACTGAGATTCGTTCTCAATAGTGATGCGGTTATGTTTTTCCGGCTTTCGCGCGTCAAGCGTATTTCGCCTGGTTTCGCATTTCCGGGGCTCGCCGGGCGCTTGGAACTTGCCAAGGGTTGCGATTGGGGGACGGTCTTGGAAATTTGGCATTTGGAATTTGAATGAAAATCTTCTTTAACGCCGGGATGATCGAGCACTTGCAGGTCGCTCTCGGAGAGCGCGGTTACCCGATTGAGATCGGCGCGCGGTGTCGAAAGACGCTGCACGAGATGCTGGAGCGGTTGCGATTGGAAGGACGGAAGGCGGCGGTGGTGACCGACGAGAACCTCGCGCGCGTCCACGGGGATTTTTTGTCCGATGCGTGCGGCGGCCGGGCGCTCCTGACGCTGCCTGCGGGGGAAAAAACGAAATCGGTCGCCCACCTGGAGACGGTTTACGATTTTCTCGCGGACCAGAACTTGGAACGCGGCAGCGTGCTGGTCGTTTTCGGCGGGGGGGTGATCGGCGACCTGGGCGGTTTTGCCGCGGCGACTTTTTTGCGAGGGATCGATTACATCCAGGTGCCGACGACACTGCTGGCGATGGTTGACAGTTCGGTCGGAGGAAAGACTGGTATCAATCTGAAAGCGGGCAAAAACCTGGCCGGGGCCTTTCATCATCCGCGGGCGGTTTTCATCGATCCGTCGCTTTTGGAAACCCTTCCGCCGCGAGAATTTTCGGCGGGGATGGCGGAGGTGATCAAATACGGCATGCTCGCGGACGCCGGTCTATTCCAGCAACTCGTCGCGGGCGGGCGTCTCGAACCGGGGCATGCGCGCCTGCCCGCGGTGATTCGCCGGTGTTGCGAGATCAAGGCGGAGATCGTCGCGGCCGATGAGAAGGAGCAGGCATCGCGCGGCGGGCGGGCGCTGTTGAACTTGGGGCACACGTTTGCCCACGCGATTGAGCAGGTGGCTGGGTATGGGGATTATTTGCATGGTGAAGCGGTCGGACTTGGACTTGTCCTGGCGGCCCGCCTTTCGCAGGAACGCGGGAAGATTTCCGGACATGACGTCGAAGTCGTGCGGGAGCTGGCGGAGCTGTATGACTTGCCGATCCGGTTGCGCGAGCCGCTGCCGCTGCGGAGGCTGATGGACGCGATGGCTCGCGACAAGAAGGTCCGGGGCGGCCGGCTGCGTTTTGTCGGGTTGGAAAAAATCGGTGAGGCGGCGACGTGGGATGACGTTGAACCGGACTTGGCAGTTTACCTTTGGCGGGAGGCAGGCGCGAAGGGCGGTTGACCTGTCGCCGCGAAATCGAAGCTGATGGCGAAAGTTGACCAGGAAATCGTCCGGCGGTATTTCGAGGCGCACAACTTTCTGGTTCGGACCCTGCCGGCTCGTGCGACTCGCGACCGAAAGAAGAGCGCGGACGACGGCGCGCAGCTTTTGGTTCAAAACGCGGAGTATTCCGGGGGCGAGCGCGCGCCGCGCTTTTTCGTGTTTGCGAGCGAACTTCCGTTCGTCCATCGGGCGGTCGTGTCGGTGCGTGCCTGGGGAGCTTCCGCGGCGGTCCCGGGTCTCTCGCGAAGCAGCGCTAAGCTTTTTCGGTGGGCGGAGAAAAACGCGAGCCGCCTCGCTCCGCTTGCCGAAGGCGATGACGGGGATTGGCCGCGTCTGCTGGTGATGCCGGGGATCCCGGTCAAGGAGCCGTTTCGGACGCAGACGCGAAACCTCCTTCGGGAGCACGGTGTCGACGGCGTCCTTTCATTTCGAGCGATTCTCGTGGAATGGATCGAACGGATCGGAGTGACCGAGGATGGCGGCGGCTGCGAGATCGCTGAAACAATCCGATTGCTGAAGGGATACGATTTGATCAAGGATTCGCAACTGGAGCTCTTTCGGGACAGGCCGGAATGAGGTCCGCGTAATCGACATGGCGAATATCCATCCAACCGCGATCGTAGGCGACTCGGTCACCGTGCCCGAGGGCTGCGAAATTGGGCCGTATTCAGTTATTGAAGACGGCGTCACTCTCGGTCCCGATTGCCGGATCGGACCGCATGCGGTCTTGCGCCGGGGAACGGTTCTCGAGACAGGCGTTGAGATTCATGCCGGCGCGGTGCTGGGCGGCGAACCGCAAGATCTGGGATTTGATCCGGCCGTGCCCTCCGGGGTAATTGTCGGGGCGGGCACGCGGATCCGCGAATTGGTGACGATTAGCCGGTCGAGTGTGGAGGGCGGAATGACGCGGATAGGCGCGCGCTCCTTTCTGATGGCGGCTTGCCACGTCGGGCATGATTGCGTTCTCGGTGAACAGGTGATACTGGCGAACGCGGTCCTTCTCGCCGGCCATGTGCATGTGGGGAATCACGCCTTTCTCGGCGGTGCCGCGGCCATCCACCAGTTTTGTCACATCGGAGAAAGCGTGATCGTGGGAGGACACGCGGCGATCACGCTCGACCTTCCTCCATTCACGATGGTGGCTGACCGAAACCGCCTTGTCGGACTGAATCTCGTGGGACTTCGCCGGCGCGGTTTTTCGAGAGAAGTCATTGCCGACATCAAGCGCTGCTATTCGACGGTTTACGCCAATGGTTCCAATCCTAAGGCAGCGGCGGCGTCGGCGGCTTCATCGAACGAATTTTCCGCAAGCGCCCAAGGACGGAGTTTTCTTCAATTTTTTTCGGAAAGCCGCCGCGGCGTGGCGCGGCCGACGAATATCCGGGAGTGAGATGAACCAGCGCCGCATCGCGATCACTTGCGGAGATCCGGCCGGTGTCGGTCCGGAGATCATTGAGCGCTGGGCGGCGGATCATTCGTGCCAGGGGAAACGAGTGACGGTGATCGGGCCGCGCCGCTGGCTCGCGCGATGCGACGCATTCGCTCGATTCTCCCGGGTGGAGGTGGGGGCGCCGGAATTTGAGGCCGTGCCCGGGGAACCGTCGGTGGAGGGCGCGAAAATTGCAATGGAAGCGCTTGAGGCAGCCGCCGCACAGTGTGCGCGGGGGGAGGCCGATGCGGTTGTCACCGCGCCCGTCAGCAAAATCTGGTTGCGGAAAGCCGGCTTCCCCTTTCCCGGTCATACCGAGTTTTTCGCGGCTCGCTGGGGCGGCGAGCCGGTAATGGCCTTCGCTGGACGCCGCCTTCGGATCGCTCTTGCAACTTGGCATATCCCGCTGGCCGACGTTGTTCGCGTGCTCGACGCCAACCGAATTCAACGGGCGATCACGGCGGCGGCGGAACTCGTTCGCTTATGCGACGGAAAGGAAGAACCGCGAATCGGAGTATGCGGGCTGAATCCGCACGCGGGGGAGAACGGGATGCTCGGGACCGAGGAACGGGACTGGATTGATCCGCTGCTTGAAAGCTTGCGTGAAACGTATCCAAATCTTTCTCGTACCCAGCCAGCGGATACGGTTTTTTGGCGGGCGATTCGCGGTGAATTCGACGCGGTTGTCGCTCTTTATCATGACCAGGGCCTCGGGCCGCTGAAGACCGTGGAATTCGAGGAAGCGGTCAATGTCACCCTTGGGCTCCCGTATCTCCGGACCAGTCCTGATCACGGCACCGCGTTTGCTGTCGCTGGACGCGGGATCGCCGACATCCGCAGCTTTGCGCGAGCGGCAGAACTTGCGTTGGGCGGCGGAGAGGGGCGAGGGACTTCGATCGATTGATCAAGAGCTGCAACGGCTGCTTGCGAACCGTCTGCAGGTACTCGGGCGTCAGGCGTCTCCGTCTTCCCAGAATTCGTTGAGATAACAGGGCGCGGTGCCGCCTTTCGGCTCGGTTTCCGGCTGGGACGGTTGCGCGGAAGGAAGCTCGTTGAGGATCAGGTCGCGAAGGAGGGTGCGATGGCATTGGTTCGGATCCTCGCAGAAGCAGCCGAGATTGATGCGGTTTCGTTGGGCAATCGCGGCGAGCAGGGCAATCACTTGGCTCGGTTCGGTCCGTTTCATTTCCGCTTGATAACGTCTGGCAAAAACCGAAAACGGGATCTCCTTCTTTCGAAATGCACTCAGGAGTTCGCGACTCGGACCAAGCATAGGCAGCCACAGATCAAAATACCCGCGGGCCGCGCGATCCTCCTTGCGGACGCCGCGTGGCGGCTGCCGAGTGACACCGATGGAAAGACCAGGCAGCTTCGCGCTTTCGCCATACCGGTAAATGTGGACGGACATGGGCGGTTAAAATTTTGGATTTTGGATTTCAGATTTCGGATTGAGAATCCGTCCGAGGTCAAAATCAAGGAACGCGAACCCGCTTCCGTTTTGCCTCCCTTTCGGGTCGGCGGTAAAGGAGAGAATGTTTTCCTCGCGCAGGCGCCGGCGGTCCGGTTTCGAGAGGTCGTTGACGCGAAAATCCGGACCTGTCAGGCGGATGGTGCGCCACGCGCGATACTGATCTTCCGGCAAGGCAATGTGGGCGAAGAAGCCGTGAACGGTGCTGAAATAGATGATGACTTCGTCGCCGGGTCCAGTGACGATTGCCGGCCGGCGGCGGCCGCCGATCATCGGCAGCGGATCACTGCGAAGCCATTCGCCTGATTCTGTACGCCAATAGTGGTAATAGCGGAGCTGGTCCGCCGCCTCGCGCGGGGGATTGTGCGCGAGTTTCTCCGGAATGAACGGCTCATCGAGATGGAACGTGGCGATATGCGGACGATTTCGCGAGTCAATGGTCATTCCGCACTGGTTCATGAGCCAGGAATAAACGGGAATTTTCCGCACCCGAATGCCGGGGCTGTCGATTACGACCGATTCGCCCTTGCGCGTATCGGCGATGGCTTCGCCAGCATTGTTGTGCCACGACAGACCGCGGTCGTCGCTGAACGCATAGTGGAGATCGTGATTGCTTGCCCAGGAAGCTGATTTTTCCCGATAGACCCACGTGAGGTGCAGACGGTTGCGATTGTCATAGAGAACGTCGTGCAGATACGCGTTTCGGGACTGGCTGTCCTCCCAATCTGGATACACACCTTCTCTTCCAAGAATGTATGCCGGGTTCATTGACCAAGTGCCGCTTTCGTGGTCGTAGGAAAAGTAAACGATGTCGCCGTTTCCGCTCACGCCTCTTCGGTACAGAAAGTAGAGGTTTTCGTCCCGGTCGTTGAAGAACCGCGGGTAGGTCGCGCCGGGAGGAGCGTCCGCGGTGATCGGCTGCTCAGGCTCAAAATCGGCGAGTGTCATAACTTCCGGCGGGTCGGTGATAAACCCGGCCCGGGAACGCGCGTAATGGAGCGGATTGACGTGATGGTCCCACGAGAAATGCAGGCGTCCGTCACCGGGGCTGATTCCGATGACGGTATTGCGGTGGCCGTCTTGCTCGGCATTTTTCGGACCGCCGGCGCCGAGAACATACATCGGAAAAACCAGCGTTTGGATTCGGTCGGTTTCGAGGTTTCGCCGGACAATCGTCAGTTCCTTGTCCGCGTTCCAGTAGATGCTGTACTGGAAGTTCGCCCAGCTGACGACTTTGTCCTGATCGAACGCCGCCCAATTGAAGCGCGGCCAGAGATCATCATGAACGACCACGACCATGTCGGTGCCGATGACGAATTGCGACGCGGGATCGGTATCGTCGCTTCGTCCCGCGAGCGGCGCGAGTGTCAGTCCGGCAACCGCGGAAAAAGTCAGGGCAAAGGCGGCAAGAAGGCTTCGTATCCACATAATCGGCTTTCGCCCGATTTTCAGGGCGGACGCCTGCGGGAGTCAACCTTTCGGGGACCATCCGGCGACGGGGAGGGAACCGGACATTTCCCGTTACCTTCCGCGCTTCGCCTTCATTCGCCGGGAGATGACATAACCGGCGACGAAGCCTCCAAAGTGCGCCCACCAGGCAACTCCGCCTCCTTGTTCGGCGGAAAGCATGGCTCCGATGCCTTGCCAGATTTGCAGAACAAACCAGAGGAAGAGGAAAATAAAAGCCGGAACCGGAATGATCGGGGCGAACCAGAGCGGCACAAAGGTGAAGATGATCGCGCGCGGAAAAAAGATGAGGTACGCGCCGAGGACGCCGGCGATCGCGCCGCTCGCCCCGAGCATCGGGATCGAGGAAAATGGCATCACCGCGAACTGCGCGACGGTCGCGCCGACCCCGCTCAGGAGGTAAAGGAGCAGGTAGCGAACGGACCCGACGCGGCTCTCGACCATGTTTCCAAACAGCCAGAGAAACCACATGTTGAACAGCAGGTGGAGCCAGCTTCCGTGCAGAAACATCGCCGTCACGATCGTCCCGGCTGATTCTATCGGATGCTTCACAAACAGGGCCGGCGTAAACGCGTACTCATGCACGAACCCTTCGATCCGTCCCTGTGTGAGCAGGAAAACCTGATAAAAGAAAACGGTCGCGTTGGCCGCGATCAAAGTCACCGTGATGACCGGTGTCCGGCGCCGCTGATTGTTATCGAAGAGTGGAATCATTCGGTTCTCCGCATGCCAAAGGACGCGGAGAAAAAGGCGAGGCTTTTTCCCGGCGGGCGCGGATCGATGAGACCGGCCGGGCGTTTAAATGAAAGGTGACGCGCCGTCGGCCATTTATCGATGGAGACCGGCTTTCTCAAGGGGTGCCGGACGAATGGGAAACAGGCGTCGCCAGCGGGCCGGAAGGAAACCGAGCGTCCGTTCGAGAAGTTCGTCGCACTCTTCGCGCGCCGTCAGGCGGATCAGCGGCAGGTAAAAAAGACCTGCTGTGAAAAGCGTGACTGCGACTCGGAGAAGATTGCCGCCAGTGATATCCGGCAGAAGCGACGCCAGGGCGACGCCGGCCCCGCACGCGACGGCGCTGCTGCCGACCGGGGCCGCGTAGACGTTCCAGACAGCGCGCCAGCCGAGTCCGGCCCGCCGGATGCTGGCATACATAATTGCCGGGGAGTAAATGATCATCGCGGCCGCCGCGCCGATGCCGGCCGCGAGCGCGCCTCCGTTCGCCGCGGCCGCGGAGATCAGAACCAAGAAAACACCGGCCCGAAAACAGGAGACCCAGAGATGCAACTGAAACCGCCCTTGCGCCTTGAGAAAACTGAGAGTGACAATCGTGGTGATCGTAAAACCCGTGCCGATCGCGAGCGCCTGCACGACCGGAATCGCGCTGGCCCAGCGCGGATCGAAGACGAGCCGGATGGCGGGCTCGGCCGCCGCGGCGACAGCGAACGACGCCGGCGCGCCGAGGATCATCAGCATTTTGCTCGCGCGGAGAAAAGCGACGTGCTGGCGACCGGGATCGCCTTGCAGCTTGCTGAATGACGGCAGAAGCACGTGCGCCAAATTGACCGCCAACAGGGTTTGCACCTGTTGAGAAAGGTGCCAGGCGAAGAAGTAGATTCCGACGACCTGCGCGGAGTGAAACAAGCCGAGAACGACGCTCGCGCCATGCACATTGATACCAAGGAAAAATGCCGAAGCGACCAGCAGGCCGCTCGACTTCAAGAGCATCGGCCACTCGCGAATCCCGAACCGCCAGCGCACCGGCGGCCGGGCGAGCCGCCAAAGAATCGCGACCTTGATGGCGACGACGAACGGCAGCGGAAGCAAAAAGCTGTAAGCGCCAAAACCGGCCGCGGCGAGAGCCACGCTCAACGCGATTTGCGCGACGCCCTGAAAGATGCCGAGAGTCGAGATCGCGCGGAAGCGCATCTGGTTTTGCAGATGCGCGGTCGGGATATTTTCGAGATTGGAAATGAACGTGAAAACCGCCAGGACCAAAAGGAGCCCGGGCAGTTCCGGCTCGTTGTATATCCGCGCGGCCCATGGCGCGGCCGCGACGATCATCAGAGAAACCGCTCCGCCGATCAGGAGCGACAGCCAGAACGCGGGCGAAACGAGCCGGGAAAACTCACGCTCACGCTGGATCAGAATCTCCCGCAGTCCAGACGCCTGAAAGATCGTGAGAAAGCTGACAACGGAGTAAGCCAGCGCGATCAGACCGAAATCCTCGGGAGCGAGCAGCCAGGCGAGGACAATCTGTCCGGCCACCGTTGCGAGCTTCACGCTCAGCGTCTGCAGCAGGAGCCAGGCAAAGCCGGTTGCGGTTTTTCGTCCAAGTTCGCTTCTGGCGGATTCGTCAGGCATCGCTGCGGAATACGGCGGCTGGTCAATGGATTCCCTCGATCCGCTTGGCGTTCGGTCCCGCCGCGGTTCGCGTTGCCGTTAATTATAGCGCGAAAGCAAGACCGTAACAACAACGGCGTATGGGTGCTTCGGGGACGAATGAGAATTCCGAGTCCTGCGAGGGACGGCACTGCCGTCCACCCTTCAGCGGCACGATGCCGCCGCTTCCATCGCGCCTCCATAGGTTATTCAGTCCCGGGGCCCGGCCAGACGATGATCGCCGGGGCGGGAGCGGATTTCCATTCGGATCCGGTCCAGAACTCTGCTTGCTGGCGATGGTCGAGGCGCGCCGGCACACCGGCCGACCGCATCGCGGCCACGTAGATGCGCTGGAAGCCGCGCTCGTCGGCTAACTGGTTTCGCCAGATCGTCTCGATGCCGTCCGGACAATCGGCGGTGATGATTGTCACCCGCTCGCGAAGATTTCGCGCAATGATCTTCGCCGCGCGTTCGGTGAAATCCTCCTTCCGAATGCGCGGATAGAAAAACTCCCACAGCGGTCGCCGCCAGTCGAGTTCCGCAGCGTCCTCTAGATCTTCCGCACCGATAATCGGTGACAGAACGCAGCGATTGTAGATCTCCTTCTCAATCTCCCAATTGATGAGCTCGTACACGCAGTAATTCGAAAGCTCTACATGCGTCAGCAGCGTTTTCAATTTCTGGCTGCCTCGCCAATACGGCTCGTAGGCGATCGTGTCGAAATCTTCGCGCCATTTCTCCGGAATCAGCCATTCACGCCCGATTCCCAGTGACCCAGCGGTCACCCCAAACCGCGGCGTCCCGAGGTGAAGAGCGGTTTGCACCACCGCCAATATCGCGAAAACCGCCGCCAAACACCGAAGCCCCTTCTCCCAAAGCGCAGCGGATGGCGAAGCGGCTCCTTGCAGAGGCAAGAGTGGGGGCTTCAGCCCCTTCCTACTCTTCAAGCCAGTCAAATGCACTCCATACCATCGCCACCACAACCAGAAGGCGCCCCACAAAAACGCCGGCAAGACGCAAAGAAAATACCAAAAATCTTTCGTCACCGGCAGCGTCGGCAGCGGATCGTCCGGCGTCAAAAACGCCTTCGAATGTTCGCCGATCGCCCGGATAACCACACGCCGGTCCATTCCGAACGCGTGCCCCTGCCCCGGCAGCACCCGCAGTTCGGAGGGAATTTCCGCCGTTTCGAGTCGCCTCAGTGTCTCTTCGACGATTTGGAGCGGAAAAACCGCATCGTTTTCGCCATGCACAAGGAGAACCCGCTCGAGTGGGCTTTCCGCCAGCGAATCCCCCGGCTCAAAATCCCCGCCCCCGACGCGAACGTACAGCCGCGGAGCCGCTTCCGGGTACTCGACCAAAAACGCGCCGGTCTGCTGCGCGCCGCGGCTGAGACCGATCCACGCCGTCTGGTCCATCCGCGCCCACGCCTGCCCGGCCACGTAGTCGCGCAGGGCCAGAAACTGCTCGTTGAAAATGTTCTGATCCGTCCCCGGATCGAATTCGAGCACCACCGACGCCATGCCCAATTCCGCCAGTTGCCGGACATAGTTGCCGGAAGTGGTCATACTCCCGCCAGCGCCATAAACGAAGAAAACCACCGGGACCGGCCGAACCGGTTTCGGCAGGACCGCCACACCTTCTACCTTGCCATAGTTCTCCGTCCGAAGCGTGAACCAGTCGCGCTTGAACGGATCCTTCGAAACGGCCCAAATCATTGAGCCGAAAAAGGCGAGGGTAAGAAAACCCCAAAACCCAGCGGTCGTACCGGCGAGGATGCCGTGCCAGTTTGCCGCGAGGTAATCGCGAATTCGATGAAGCAGATTTTTAACCACGAATGAACACGAATACACACGAATGAAGAAATTCATAAACCATGCAGGCAGAAAAGAAGTTTCTTCCTTCGTTCCCCTTGCTGCTCTCTCTCTCTCTTCTATGAAACTTGAGTCCTCATGCGGGTTCCGGGTAGCGAATCTTCCCCGAAGATTCGACGGATCGGCAAGGAGCGGGAATCGATGA